>NZ_CP029346.1:360000-960000 GCF_003143535.1 Aquirufa nivalisilvae | reverse complement strand
CCTTCGAAAAAGCTATTTTCGGATTTAATGGTGCAGGTTTAATGCCAGGGGTAGTTGAAACTGAATTTGGTTATCACATCGTAAAAATCACGGATGCCAAAACTAATACAGCTTACCGTTTAGCTGCTATCAATAAAACGATTGCTCCTTCACAAGCTACGTTAGATCGTGTTTATACACAAGCGGATGCATTTGCCAATGCCAATGGTACCTTAGGTGCTTTCGAAGCTGCATTGAAAAAGGATAAAAACATCATCATGATGCGTGCCGATCGTTTATTAGAAAATGCAACAAGCATCAACAATTTAACCAATGCTCGTGAAATTGTTCGTTGGGCATTTGATGAAAGCACTTCTATTGGAGACGGTTCTAAAAAAGTATTTGAACAAGATAATCAATACATTGTAGCTTACTTAACTGGTAAAACAGATAAAGACAATGTCAAAGTGGATGATTACCGTGAAGGTATTACCAACTTAGTTCGTGCTGAATTGAAAGGTGAAAAAATCACGGCTAAATTAAGTGCTATCAAAGGAAGCTTAGAGCAAATTGCTCAAAAATATGGTGCTGGTGCCTTAGTTGAAAATGTATCAGATGTCACTTTATCAACTGGTATGTTAAACACGGCTGGTCCTGATGCTGTTGCTTTGGGTAAAATTGCTGGTTTGAAAACTGGTAAGAGAAGCCAAGTATTCACAGGTGATAATGGTGTATTTATTGCAGAAAAAACAGCTGCAGTAGCAGCTCCTGCTTTAGCGGATTACACGACTTACAAATCTCAGATTCAATCCATGGGAATTCAACGTGCTTCTTACTACATCAATGAGGCCATTAAAGACAATGCGAAAATTGTAGATAAACGCTACAAATTCTATTAATCAAAATATCCTTTATCTTTGAAAAGCATTCTGCAAGGAATGCTTTTCTTGTTTGAAACGTATTAGATCCAAAATGAAACTGACAAAAAACGGCTTGTGGGTAATCTTAATAGGTGTGGGTATTTTACTCATCGTGCTAAGCCCGCAGCTGCGTTTACGTTGGGATTTAAGCGAAGAAAAGAAGTTTACTTTGAGTGAATCTTCTACGCAGGTATTGCAGTCTTTGGATGGCCCCATTTCCATTAAAGTGTATTTAGGTGGAAAAAACCTTCCGGGTGGCTTTAGAAGACTTGAAAAAGCTTTATTGGAACTACTTGATGATGTACGAGCACAAAGCCCACAGCGCATTGATATCGAGCAAATAGATGTGTATAAAACCTATCCCAAAGAAAAAGATCGACAAGCACTTATCTTTTATTTGGATTCCTTAGGCATCCCTCCTACTAATGTGGTGAATCAGGAAGATGGACAACAAGTTCAGCAATTAATTTTCCCTGGAATTGTCATTGAGAAGTCGGACCGTCAAGCAGCCATTCTCTTATTGAAAGGCAATAAGCTTACTAGTCCCCAAGAAGTATTGAACCAGTCCATTGAGGGTTTGGAATATGAATTGATGCAAGGGATTAGGCAAGTTCAAGATAATCGAGAACGGAAGAAAATCGGTTTCTTTTTAGATCACAGTAAAGTGCCGGCTATCAAGCAATTGGATTTGATCGCCCAGCTAAAAAAGTCCTATGATTTATATCCTGTTGATTTATCGCAATCCCTCACTTTGGATGGACTTGATGCGATTTGTGTGATACAACCTTCTATCAAATTCTCTATGGAAGATCAATATAAGATAGATCAATTTTTGGTTCAAGGAGGCAAAGGGATTTTCTTCTTGGATGGAGTTCGAATTGATACATTAGAGAAACAGGGCTTGATCGTGACTCCTCAAGATCTAGGATTACAGAATTTATTATTTCAATATGGAGTTCGCTTAAATTCCAATTTGGTAAAAGATGCCCAAATGAGTGGAGCGATACCTTTGGCAGTAGGCAATTTTGGTAATCAGGCCAATTTAGAATTAATGCCATGGCCTGCATTCCCTTTATTGAATGGAAACCCTAATTCAGTCATTACGAAAAACTTAGATGCCATCTATGGGCATTTTGTTTCTAGTTTAGATACGATTCAAAGCGGTCAAAATCTAAAAAGAACTGCTTTATTGAAAACAAGTCCTTATACGCAAGTTCAAAAGACACCTGCCACCCTACCCTTTTCGGCTTCAGGCAAAGAATTTGACCCAGCTAAATACCAAGGTGGATCACAGGTTATTGCGTATATGTTGGAAGGTAAATTCCAATCAGCATTTACCAATCGAATTTTACCAACAGAAAAATTAGCTAAACCGTTTCAGGCTAAAACAGACCAGCCTGGGACTTTAATCGTGGTGGCAGATGGCGACATTCCTTTGAATGGAATTGACCCCAGCACGAAAGCTCCATTGCCTTTGGGATTTGATACTTTTGCGAAACATACCTTTGCCAATAAAGACTTTATTTTGAATGCTTTTCATTACTTATTGGATGATCAGCAAGCCTTATTGGCCAGAAATAAAAATGTTCGTTTACGACCATTGGATAAAGTGAAGGTGAAGGAAGAAAAAAGCTTTTGGCAAGGTATAAATTTGGCTATTCCAATCTCATTTGCGGGAATTGTCAGTCTTTTAGTCATACTGTACCGAAAGAAAAAATACAATGCTTGAAACCTTTGGTAGAATACCTAAATTATTTTAACTTCAAGGTTTGAATGCACCTGCAGGTGTCTTTATCACAAATACTCTTAAAACCATCAAATACATGAAATTTCTTGTAGCTTCTAGTGTTCTTCTCAAACAAATCTCAGCCATTAATGGTGTTGTTGCGAGCAATCCAATCATTCCTATTTTAGAGAATATTTTAGTGGAATTGGAGGGCAACCAATTGACCTTAACAGCTTCAGATTTACAGACGGTGATGACCACAACTTTGGATGTAGAAGGTGCAGAAAATGGATCTATTGCTCTTCCAGCTCGATTATTGTTAGAAACACTTCGTAGTTTACCTGAGCAACCAGTGACTATTTCAGCTGATCAAGGAACTTTTGGTGCTGAAATTTCAACACAGAATGGTCGCTTTAAATTGAGCGGAGAAAATCCAATCGACTTTCCTCGTATTCCAGAAGTTGCTAAAAACCAATCCATTAGCCTTTCCTCATCAGTTTTAGGCGAAGCCATTGCGAATACCTTATTAGCGGTTTCAAATGATGATATGCGTCCTGCTATGACAGGTGTTTTGATTCAAATGATGGGTGATCATACAAATTTTGTGGCAACAGATGGGCACCGTTTGGTACGTTACCGTAGAACAGACATCCGTCCAGAGGCACAAAGCAGCTTGATTTTACCGAAAAAAGCCTTGTCTTTGTTAAAATCTACCCTACCGATGGACGATACTACGGTGAAAGTAGAGTTTAGCCAATCGAATGCTTTCTTTACCTTCCAAAGCTTTTCTTTGATTTGTCGCATTATCGACGAGCGTTTTCCTGAGTATGAAAATGCAATTCCTAAGGAGAACAATGAGATTTTGACGATCAACAGAATGGAGTTTTTGAGTTCGGTGAAACGTATCTCCATTTATTCCAATAAGACGACTCACCAGATTCGTTTGAAACTTAATGCCAATAAATTAACGCTTTCAGCGGAAGATTTAGATTATTCGAATGAAGCCAATGAAGTATTAGCTTGTGAGTATGCAGGAAAAGATATGGAGATTGGATTTAATGCCAAATTGATTTCGGAGTTATTGGGCAATTTAAGTGCCAAATATGTGGACATTAAATTAAGCGAACCGAATAAGGCAGGTTTAATTATTCCTTCTGATCAAGATGAAAACGAAGATGTGTTGTTATTGGTGATGCCGGTGATGCTAAACTCGTATAACTAATTTATACGTGTTTAGGGATTAGTGATTAGATAATTTAAACAATACTATTTCGTTTAGAAATCAACATTTTAATCAAAAACAATGAAATCTATATTTTTAACAGGTCTATTATTTATTTCGCTCACTTCTTTTGCCAAAACGGGAGAAGGAGATGGAATTGAGTTTTTTCATGGTTCCTTCAAGCAAGCATTAGCGAAGGCTAAGAAAGAGAATAAATTAATCTTTTTTGATGCGTATACTTCTTGGTGTGGCCCTTGCAAGGTGTTGAAAACCAAAGTATTTCCAGATAAGGAGTTAGGCGAATACATGAATGCCAAATTCATTTCCATTGGTGTGGATATGGAGGCGGGTGAAGGCCCACAATTGGCGAATATGTATCCTGTGGAAGGCTATCCTACTTTGATGTTTATGGATGCTTCTGGTAAAGTTAAAAAGAAGGTATTAGGATTACCTAGAGGTGGTGCGAAGGAGTTATTGACTGTGGCTAAAACGGTTAAATAATAATGAAGAATGTAGAATGAAGAATTAGATGTAAATTCTATTGGCAGATTCTCTGACAAAATTTATTCTTAACAAACAAAAAGCGTCACCCGCCCCAACATTCTTCATTCTACATTCTTCATTCTTCATTCTACATTCCACGAAATACGGAATTCCCCTTTAATTTATTAGGGTCTAGTTATTAGAATGAAAGGCTTCTACCATTTATAATTCATTATTTACAATTTCTTTCTTGCCGCTTCGCTGAAGCTACGTTTCCATCTTTCGTAAGGATTAACCATATTAGTTGTTAGTTATTAGGGTTTAGTTATTAGAATGAAAGGCTTCCACCACATTTATAATTTATAATTTACCATTTACAATTAATTAAATGATCCCCTTCTCCCCCGCCTCATTTTTCACATCACGAATCTCTACGGCTTTGGTGGATTTCTTCCGCATTTTGATGTTGATGAATTCTACAAATAAGGAGAATGCAATGGCAAAATATAAATAGCCTTTCGGGATTTGACCGATGCTATTTCCCAAAATAACGAATTCCGAGTCGTGACTAGCCTCGGCAATGAGCATAAAACCTATCATAATGAGGAATGAAAGGCCTAAGACCTGTAAGGAAGGGTGTTGGTTCACGAAACGACCGACAGGGCCTGAGAAGCCCATCATGATGAAGATGGAAATAATCACTGCAGTAATCATAATGACAATTTCATTGGTTAAACCAATGGCGGTTAATACCGAGTCGATAGAAAAGACCAAATCAATCAGTGCGATTTGAGTGACAACTTGGGCAAACTTAGCTTTCACACTTTTAGGTTTCCCATCGGCATGATGTTCTTCCCCTTCCAGTTTTTGGAATATTTCATTGGTGGCTTTATATAAAAGAAAGAGCCCACCTACGAACAGAATGAGGGCTTGACCTGTTGGTGCAACAGAAAGCCAATCAGAACTAAAGTGCCAAAAAGGTTTTTGTAGTGAGATTAAATAGGAAAGACCGAGTAACAGCATGACGCGGAAACCCATGGCAAGGATAAGTCCGAGGTTACGTGCTTTGGCCTGCTGGTCTTCCGGTAATTTGTGAGCGGTTAAAGAGATAAAGATGATATTGTCTATGCCTAATACCACTTCTAAAAAAGTCAAGGTTAATAAGCTAAGTAGTCCGTTGATTGAAAAAAGGTGATCCATGTTAAAATTTTTATGAATGCAAAGATGCTGGCTTTCTGCGAGATAGCCAACAATTAATAAAAGAGCTGAAAAATTTCTACATTTTTTTCTAGACTGTACTTGCAAAAAGCCAAAAAAAGATGGATATTTGCAGACCAATTCAACGGAAAGGGTCTTATAGCTCAGCTGGTTCAGAGCACCTGCCTTACAAGCAGGGGGTCCTAGGTTCGAATCCTAGTGGGACCACACCCTTCAAAAACCTCATCGAAAGATGGGGTTTTTGTGTTTTAGGGAGATTCGCAGAAATAGTTCAACAGAATAAATATTGCTATCGAATATATTGGTATAACACTATTTAGTAAACTCCCATCAATGTATCTCCACCACCTTCCCTGTTTTCTTATCAACTGGCATAGGTGCATGATGTTTCATCATGTAAGATTTTAATAATTGAGTGAGCTGAAGGCATTGTTCAGGTAACTTGCTTGCTAAATCGAACTGTTCCGCCATATCTTGTGAAAGATTATATAGTTCCTTTTGGCCCGTGCGTAAATCATAAACTAATTTATAATCCCCTCGGCGAATTGCCGATTTATAATTGATACCAGGGCCGTCTTGCTCTATCCATTTGTTGGGATAATGCCAAACTAAAATCCTGTTTTCATTCTTTAAACTTGGGTTTTTCAAATAAGGAACCATGCTTTGACCATCCAAAGTTTGTAAAGTCTTCACTCGCGACAATTTAGCCATTTCAAGTATCGTTGGAAATAAATCTTCTGCCATCACGTATTGATTAGCTACTTGATTTACCTTGGCCACTCCTGGCCATTTGACCATCACAGGAATCCGAATTCCTCCTTCATAAACAGAGCCCTTCCCTGCCCTCAAGGGCAAGTTCTGTACATGCGCTTTCTTCCCTCTAGCTGGCGCTAAACTCAAACCTCCATTATCACTCATGAATAGAATAATCGTGTTCCCGGCTACTTTCTTTTCATCTAAGTAATTCATGATATCCCCCAAACTTTTATCAACCCCTTCTACCAAACTCGCATATTTTGCTTCTGCAGAATCCAAGCCGGCAGCTAAATACTTTTGGAAGAAACGGTCGTCCGACTGAATAGGAGTATGCACCCCATAATGGGCTAAATTTAAATAAAATGGCTGCTTGTTTTGTATTGGAGTATCTAAGGTCTTTAATGCTTCCAAAGTTAAAGCCTCGGTTAAAAATACAGAAGACCCATGGTACTCTTCCAAATCAGGTACAGCTTGAAGACTAACTTTACCAGGCAAATTGCCATAATTGTCTTTCCCATAATAACTCTGTGGATGTCCAGCCGCATGACCAGAAATATTGACTTGAAAGCCTACATTATAAGGGTTTGCTTGTGGAGTGCCCGCTACCCCCCAATGAGCTTTACCATCATGAATAGTTAAATAACCCGCTTGCTTCAGCAATTGAGGATAAGAAGTATACTCATTGGGACTCAAACCGTTGATTTTCCATGGACTCGGACTAAATTGTTGATCGTCTGCATCACTATTTTTATCCTTTACGGGTGATGTCCAATTGGTCACTCCGTGATGTGCAGCATTCATGCCTGATAAAAAACTAGTTCGAGTAGGAGTGCACACAGGTGTAGCATAAGCTTGGGAAAATTTCACTCCTTGCTTCGCCAATTTGGCCATATTAGGTGTATGATAATTAGGATTAAATGCATCTGTCCAACCCATATCATCGACAATAAAAGTGATGATATTGGGCTTGGATGTATTTTGGGCTATTAGGTTAAAAGCCACTAATACAAACCATAGTATGGGGACTATTTTTTTCATCAAGAATAGGTCTAAGCGAAAATAATTTAGCCATAATATCTGAAAGATCAGACATTTATGTTTCAATTATCATCAACTTGGATTGGTCATAGATTCGACAGATCAAATTTGAACTACCATAATGAATCATGATAAGTGATAGATTAATTATCTTTGAAATGATTACCTTGTGCAAAACCTTTTGACCATGAAAAGAATACTCCTTCTGCTTTTACTAGGCTTCACTCCTTTTCTCCAAGCACAAAATTCAGGTTCTGCGACATATTTAAAACAAATACTCTCATACCCATTGGGAGCTTCGGTGAATCCTCGATTATTGGAAGAAAACGCAAGTTATCGTGCATTAGCTTCTAGTGAATTTACGAGTTTAACAGCTGAGAATCACATGAAAATGGCTCTCATTCACCCAGAGGCAAATCGATTTGATTTCTCTAAAGGTGATGAGATTCTTGCATTTGCTAAAAATAATAAAAGTCGTGTTCATGGACATACCTTAGTTTGGCATAATCAAACAGCCACATGGATGAAAGAATTCCAAGGAGATCAGCAGGCTTGGGAAAACCTGTTAAAAAACCATATTCAAACGATTGTCAAACATTATCAAGGTCAAATAGCAGGTTGGGATGTTGTGAATGAAGCTTTTTTGGACGATGGGAGTTTGCGACCAAGCCTTTGGGCAAATCATATACCCGATTACCTAGCCAAAAGTTTTATTTGGGCACATGAGGCTGACCCGAAGGCTTTACTTTTTTATAATGATTACGGGCAAGATGGAAAACCTAAAAAGATGGAGGCCATATTGAATATGGTTCAAGATTTCAAAAAACGCCAAATCCCCATTCATGGCTTAGGATTGCAAATGCATATTTCCATCCAATCTAAAAACGAAGAAATCAAAAAAGTGATAGAACAGTCAACAGCTACCGGCTTAAGCATCCATTTATCAGAAGTAGATGTGGCTGTAAATCCGAAAAACAATCCAGATTTTGTGCTTGATAGCATTGTCCAGAAAGCCCAATCTGATAAATTTCAGTTATTGTTTACTTCTTTTGCCAACATTCCTGCATCTCAACAATACGGCATTACATTTTGGAATGTAGGAGATAAGGATTCTTGGTTAAGAGGCTATTTCAAAAGACCCAAGGAATATCCCTTGCTTTTTGACGAAGCTTATCAAAGAAAAGGTGCTTATGGGGAATTAATTGAAGAAATAAAAAGAAAATAATATTTCAACCCTTTAAAATAAAGGGCACCAAATTGAGGAATATTTACAGCAATAGATATAGAAATCTACTAGAGACAAGATGAACATCTCGGTCTTGGTATAGAATAACTGCTCAGGTTAAGTTTCAAGATTCTCCAATAGCTTTCAAAACATCTTCTTAATTTCAATAGTTCACATAGCTGGCCATCGAATACCCTGCTATGAAAGCTTTTCTAATTTTCCCCCATCAGTTATTTGAAGAAGCATTGGTATTGCCTCGTGATCAAACATTTTATTTGATTGAATCCGATCTATTTTTCAAACAATATAATTTTCACCAACAGAAGCTCCTATTTCACCGTGCTAGCCTGCGCTATTTTGCTGATTTATTAACGCAACATGGATTTCAGGTTGTATATATCGAAGCGAACGATTCTAAATCAGACATTATTGAGCTTCTCTCATCTTTACAAAATGATGGATTAACTGAGTTGAGCTATTTTGACACCCATGATTATTTGCTGGAAAGAAGGATACATCGTATTTGTCGAGTACCCAAAAACAGAATACCTAGTCCCAATTTTTTGAATCAGGATGCTCAAGTTTTGGGGAATAAAAAAACCTATTTCCAAACGCCATTTTATATCCAACAAAGAAAAAATCTTCAAATACTAATAGATGAGCAACAAAATCCCTTGGGTGGCCAATGGTCTTTTGATGCCGAAAACAGAAAAAAAATACCCAAAAACACTTTTATCCCACAGCCTTTTCCTCTCCTTTCAAGCAATCCATATATTCAAGAGGCTATTCAATATATTCAAACACATTTTTCTACCAATCAAGGAACAATAGAGAAACCATTTCTGAATGCTTACTATCCATGTACGCATGCGGAAGCTCAAAATGCGTTGGAACTTTTTATTCAAGAACGACTCTCCCTGTTCGGAATTTATGAAGATGCCATATTGGCTCAAGAATCTACCTTATTTCACAGCGTACTAAGCCCACTAATTAATGTCGGGCTTTTGAACCCTGCCAAGATTATATGTCAAATCGCTCAGGCTCAAGCACCATTGAATAGTTTGGAAGGGTTTATCCGACAAATCATTGGTTGGCGAGAATTTGTTCAATTGCTGTATCAAAAAATAGGTACGCAACAAAGAACTTCCAATTATTGGCATTTTACGCATGAAATGCCAGAAGCATTTTACTCAGCCTCTACAGGCATAGAACCTGTGGATACGACCATTCGAAAGCTTTTGAAAACAGGTTATAACCACCATATTGAACGATTGATGGTACTAGGCAATTTCATGTTACTCTGTGAAATTAAACCAGATGCTGTATATCAGTGGTTTATGGAAATGTACATAGATGCCTACGATTGGGTCATGGTACCCAATGTCTATGGCATGTCGCAATTTAGCGATGGCGGCATGATGACCACAAAGCCCTATATATGTGGATCCAACTACATTTTAAAAATGAGTGATTATAAAAAAGGTCCATGGCAAGCTATTTGGGATGGACTATTTTGGCGTTTTTTAGATAAACAAAGAGCAACTTTCTCCAAGAATCCTAGATGGGCGATGCTCATTAGTACTTGGGACAAAATGCCTCTCGAAAAGAAAGAGTCGCATTTACAACAGGCAGAAAGCTATCTATTTACTCTTTTTCCAGAAGCTTCTTCAGAGGATTCCAATAAGAAAAAAAACTAGGGAAATCTCCCATCAAATCTGGTGCTAGAAAAGGATAAGCTTCCCTTTGCCCTCGAAAATGAGCATTGATAGGATGGTCTCTAAATATTCCCTCGATACCCAAATCTGCATATTCTCCATAATAAACCTGTAAGTTGGGAATCTGGGCAGCCAAATCCATGATAAATTGTATCGAATTGGGTGACATAGGAAAACGCCTGAAATGAGAAGGCTCCATGACCAAAATCCGATTCCCCTCCTCCCCCGTATGAAAATTGGGATTAAGGGTATAATGGGTATACACGAATGTAGGAAGTGCTGTATTGATATGCGGAATTTGAAAGGGAATATGAGGCATTTGGGGTTTAAAATCTACCCCGTTTTTCAATATGTCAGGCACAGGTAATTGTGGTAAATCTTCGTAACTACAATCAATCACCGTATTTCTTTGTTCACTGCGGGTGAAATGATTGACATTTTCTTGATTGGCATAATAGGGCTTGTTGCTAAAAGTAGCTGCGCACCATTGCCAACTAAGCGCATTACTCGCTAAATCACCATCCAGTAAATGATAGTACATCCAAGTAGCTGGGGCAGACCAATGATAATGTGCCACATTGCAAGTCAACGACGCTATATACATCCGAATGTGGTTATGCAAATAACCCGATTGAGCGAAATATGCCAGTTCTGAATCTACGGCTTGTATCCCCGTTTGAGCTTGAACCAATGCCGCAGGAATTCCGTGGTGTAACACCCCCTCCTGTGGATGTCGGATATCTTGAAAAATACCATCCCCCAATCGAAACCAGGTTTTCGTATAATACTCTCGCCATGCCAATTCTTGAATGAATTTCTCCAATTCAGAAAAGCTAAATCCCCGAATTTTCAATCGCCGATATATTTCAGTTATAGTGATAAATCCACGAGACAAATAAGGCGAAAGGTAAGAAACTCCACCATCAATGAAATTTCTTGTACGCGCATAGTGAATAGGATCAAATGTGTCAATTCGATGATGTACTGCAGCTAAACTCCTGGGGAAATCAATCAACGTTTACTGATTTTATTGAGGCTAATACTTCTTTGTAGGCTACATTTAAATCGAGGATCTACACTTACTCTTTTTTGTACATGCTTGGTGATGCGACCCGACATCCTTTTACGCCACATCTGAAAACTTGACCTCTGGCTATGTAGTCGCATGAATTCAATGACATCCTTTTCTTTCAATCCAAACTGAAATTCAATGGCTTCAAATGGGGTACGATCTTCCCAGGCCATCTGAATGATTCTGTCAGTATCTTCTTCTGTTAACTTATTTATTTCTTCTACACTTTTCACTGCAATACACGATTTTATCCCAATCTCGCTCCCATTTTTTGCGCCAGGAAAATGGCCTGAAGCATATGGGGCACATTTTAACCGGTAAATGTTGCTTTTTAACTCCTTGCATATACTAGGATTAATTCATTGAGACATTCATTAAATGAATCAATGTTCAAACTAGATCAAGGATAAAAGGTTTGAATTTTCAACAAATTATTCTTTTAACATGCGACAAAGTCAACATTTACTTTGGCATTGGCGTAGAATGCATCAAACGAATTTTCCATCTACCTGATTGTCGGACTAAAACTACACTTTCCAACCAACGCACATTTCTGATTTGATCACCCCGATGAATCTCCGCTTGGTTCCAATACGTAACCCAAGCCACATCTCCCTTTTGCTCGCTCGTTAAAAAAGTAAAACTATTTTTCCGCTCATAGGCAATAGTGGGATTAGGCTTTACTTTATTGACTAAAGTATCAATGTTCCAAATCATCCCAGCTTCTAAGAGTATAAAATCAGGAGTGGTATTCTGTCGAAATAAAGCAGTATTCAATTGAGAAAAACCATCAAAAAATCGAATGATAGGCTGATGTAAGCTATCCAATGGAGTTTGAGCATGCAAATCGGACAATCCCAACAGTATAAATAGTAAACTTAAGTAAAAGCCATTTCTCATAAATGATGTATTCTAATCTTTTCTAGCTGCATTCCTTAAATAGAAATGTTGTGTAATTTATTGAAAACCCTTTCTATAATCGACGGAGTTTAAAAGTAATTAGCATTTAATTCTTACTGACATCTATTCCAATGTTAATTTCCATCAAAAAAGAATTCATGAGTTTTAATTAAGTCTGCCCTACGAATTTGCACCAAGCTTGCAGTCGCTTTCAAAAAAAACCTAGGGTGGCTGCCGTATTATTTTGAGCATTTGAATATTGGGGACAAAAAATAATGGCAGTAATCAAAATTAAAATGGCTTTTTTCATCTGATTAAATTTTTGAAATCAAATGTTCTTTTAAATATTGGTTTTCCCAACAAGTAAGGAATATATTAAGTCGTCATAACGAATTGAAAACCTGACCATTACGAAACACCTTCCAGTTCTAAATGAAAGATCTTTGCTTTCTATTTTATTGAATTTACCTGAATGAAATCTCCAATTTTTAACTACATTGAAAAAAAAATACCTCACACCATGAAAAAAACAGCTTACCTCATTACGCTTTTAATAGCATTATTCTCTTTTGTGGCTTTGGCCAAACCTACTGGATCATATAAACTCGTTGTAGAGGGCTTTGACTGGGGTGCAGGTGTCAACAAAGTCATACTTTCTTTATCCGATACTACATCAATCGTCAATGGAATGGAATATTCCGTTTTTGCATCAAGGAAATCGACTGCTGGTGCCATAGCTGATGATCAATCATCTGGTAAAAGAGATGTCATAGGAGCCTACGTCTCTGATGAAAATGGCAATCGAGTGAAAACAGGTAAAAATATCACGTTGGTCTTGATGGTAGGCCCTCAATTGCCCATCAGTTCTCCCATTCAATATTTTCGTAGCAAAGGAAATGTCTGGGTAGATTACCAATTGACGATTGTTCATGCGAAATCACAACAAGTATGGGATACAAATACTGGAAAAATAATGCCATTGATTGATCAATTTGATTTGACAGGAAAATACAAATTCAATGATCAACTGACCATGTCTTATGCCAGCTTTAGTCCGAAAATTAAAAAAGATAAAGCTCCATTGATCATTTGGTTACACGGAGGTGGAGAAGGAGGATTTGACCCCACTATTCCATTATTAGGGAATAAAGCTGCGAATTATGCTGCTGAACCGATTCAATCCATTTTTGAAGGAGCTTATGTTTTATCTCCACAGTGTCCTGGTGCTTGGATGCATAATGCGCAAAAAATAAGCACACATGGAAAAGAAAATGATGTCTATAATGAAGGTTTAATGGCCTTGATTAAAGATTACGTTAAATCCAATCCCAATATTGACCCAACTAGAATTTATGTAGGAGGCTGCTCTAATGGAGGATATATGGCCTTAAAGTTGATATTACTTTACCCTGACTATTTTGCTGCAGGTTATATCAGTGCTCTAGCTTACCGCTCAGAATATATTTCAGATACGGACATTCAAAAAATCAAACAGGTTCCCATTTGGTTTGTTCATTCCAAAGATGATGCAACCACCATCCCAGATTTAACAGTAGTACCTGTTTATAAAAGGTTACAGGCCGCAGGTGCTAAAAATGTACACTTTACCTACTATGACCATGTGAATGACATTACCAATTTCTACGGAGGAAAAGGGTTTCAATACAATGGTCATTGGTCATGGGTGTATTTACATGAGAACTTACCGAAAACTGATTTTGATAGCTCCTTAGTAAAAGTAAATGGAAAGCCTGTAAGTATTATGGAATGGATGGCTACTCAGAAAAAAGGTAAATAAACAGTACAATTATATAATCAAAATTAAAGCCTCTTATGTCCGACATGAGAGGCTTTAATTTTGAAAAACACCATGAATCATTTTAAGTATTCATTTCTTACATGTTCTAAATTTAAAAACGAAATCAAGAAAAAATAGCTTAGATAATTAGTTATGAATCTAAATTAAAATTAAGAACATGCTTGCTGACCCCTTAATCTTTGAATTAATTTTATGATAAATGTCAATTTTAACCCCATTTCAATTAAAAAATTGTAAAAAAATAAGATAAAATAGATTTGTATTTCAAATAAATCCAAATGTATTATTACATTTACCACGTGTTCGAATTTTATTAAGATGTGTTCTAGATTAAAGATGAAACTTTCTAACCTTAAAAAATCGAATAATGAAATTGAAAATTGCAATCTTTCTTTTGGCAGCAGTTACCTTTTCTTGCCAGATGCAATTGGATGAATTAGCCCTTTCTCCTAATGGAAACAATGGCAATTCATCTGCTCCAGGCCTAAGTCAAAATTCCAATTCTGGAGGTATTATCTCAAACGAAGTATTAATCAAATTCAAAAGCGGGATTCCTGAATCTGGGAAATTAACTGCATTAAAAGCCATTTCTGGAACCATACAAGAACAAATCATCACTCAAGAAATGAAGGATGAGGGAGATGAAGGTTTCTACGTGGTAAAAACCAATATTAATGCCATTGAAGCCATCAACCGAGCTTCTGGAAATTCATTAATTGAAATTGTAGAACCCAATCAACTATATACACACCAACAAACTACCACGACTCCAGACGACTATTTCTACGGTACAGGTCAATTATGGGGCTTAAATGGCACCTATGGTAGCAATGCCAATGTAGCTTGGGCAAATAATAATACGGGACGTTCAACAGTTTATGTAGGTATTGTGGACGAAGGGGTCATGTATAATCACCCTGATTTGGTCAATAATATTTGGACCAACCCTAATGAAATCGTTGATGGAATAGATAATGACAGAAACGGATACATTGATGATGTACGTGGTTGGGATTTTGCCAACAATGACGCTTCGGTTTACGATGGCCTTTCAACAAACAATGTTGATGCCCATGGTACTCACGTCTCTGGGACCATTGGTGGTTTAGGCAATAATTCAATTGGAGTGGTGGGAATGAATTGGAATGTCAAAATTATCCCAACCAAGTTTTTAGGTATTGGCGGAGGTTCTACTTCTAATGCGATTAAAGCCATTGATTATTTAACTAATTTAAAGAAGAACAAAAAAATCAATATTGTAGCTTCCAATAATTCATGGGGTGGCGGAAGTTATTCTAAATTATTATTAGCTGCCATTCAGCGTGCAGATAAAGCTGGTATACTTTTCATTGCTGCGGCAGGAAACGCTGGAAGTAATATCGATGCAAGTCCTAACTATCCAGCTAGTTATATAAGCCAGAATGTCATTGCTGTTTCTGCCATCGACGTGAATGGATTATTAACATCTTGGTCTAACTATGGCGTAAAAACCGTGGCTTTAGGCGCACCTGGTGATAACATCATTTCCACTGTTCCTGGACCTAATGGAGTAGGTTATGCTGCCTACAGCGGAACATCCATGGCAACACCGCACGTGACTGCGGCTGTGGCACTTTATGCTGCTAAAAATTACCCAACGAGCACTAATCAAGCGGCATCTCAAGTAATCAAAAAAGCCATTATTAATAACACCATAGCAACGCCATCACTAAGTGGTAAAACCAGTACAGGTGGACGATTAAATGTAGGAGTTGTAGGTTTCTACTAATGATACATTGCTAAAAATATTTTCCGTGTTTTACCGGCCTCTCTTTCACAGGAGAGGCTTTTTATTTTTATAGGCATGGGATCAATTCAGAACTTGAAAAATATTCTCTGGAAAAATGACCACTGGTTTGGTAAGTAAAATGACCCTGTTTAAATTACAAGATAACTTCCATTTAGGAAACGGTCGTTTCAAACGAATTTCCTTGTAAACACACTAAAAAATACATGAAAAAATTACAGCTGAATTTGCTATTAGCTGCTGCGTTGTTGAGTCAAACTCCTTCCGCATTCGCTCAAAGCAATAAAAAAGTGGAACCGCCTAAAACACCTGTGGCAGCTGCGCCAAGTAGCGATGCTCCGAAACCTGATGCCAAAAAAGGGCCTAAACCTTATAATAAGGTGGTTGATAGTACTGCAGTCACACAAAAAGGTTTAATCGATGTCCACAAAATGGATCAGAAGTACCTATTTGAAATCCCAGCGTCGCTCATCGACCAAGAAATTATGACCATCACTCGTTTTTCCAAAACACCTGCTGGTGGAGGTATTTTTGGTGGTGAAGAAGTCAACCGACAAGTGATTCAATTTGAGAAAGGAAATAATAATAACTTATTGCTTCGTTCCATCAGCTACGTTATCATGTCTCCAGATGAAGGAAAGCCTTTAGCTCAAGCAGTTAAAAATTCTTCAGCGAATCCCATTATTGGTATATATGAAATTTTGGCGGTCAAAAAAGACTCAACAGGTAAAAAGGATATGGCTTTCGTCATTGATATGACGAGTACCTTCGATTCCGATATTCAGACATTTTCTCTAGACCCTGTAAAAAAACAAACGTTGAGTATTCAGGCTTTTCAAAAGGACAAATCATTCATTCAAAAAATCAGTAGCTTTCCAATCAATACAGAAATCAGAACTGTAAAAACCTTTTCAACGGTTCCTGCACTGCTTTCACTAAGCCCTGTGCCTCGAATTGGAGCCATTTTGCCTGCTGGAGCTGATGCTGGACTATTGACGTTGGAATTAAATACATCAATGATTGCCTTACCTAAGAAGCCCATGCGCAAAAGAAGTTTTGATGCGCGTGTAGGTTATTTTGCCAATCAATATGGCGTATTTGAAGAGGAATCTCAAAAGGCAGACACCGATGTTTTTGCGGTTAGATGGCGCCTTGAACCTAAGTCGAAAGAGGATGCTGAAAAACAGAAAAAAGGACAATTGATTGAACCCATCAAACCTATCGTTTACTACATTGACCCTGCTACTCCAGACAAATGGAAAAAATTCATCAAAGCAGGTATTGATGATTGGCAAGTGGCCTTTGAACATGCTGGATGGAAAAATGCTATTCGTGGGGAATACTGGCCAGAAAATGACCCAAGCATGAGCTTAGAAGATGCTCGATTCTCCGTGGTACGGTATTTTGCTGCCGATATTCAAAATGCTTATGGTCCCAATGTACATGATCCTAGAACGGGTGAAATATTAGAAAGCCATATTGGTTGGTACCATAACATCATGTCTCTTTTAAGAAATTGGTACATGGTTCAAGCAGGGGCAGTTGACCCTAATGCTCGCAAAAAACAATTTGATGATGTTTTGATGGGTGAATTGATCCGCTTTGTTTCTTCTCATGAAGTTGGCCATACCCTAGGTTTACGTCACAATATGGGAGCAAGTTCCGCTACACCAGTAGAGAAATTAAGAGATAAAGACTTTCAAGAGAAAAACGGACATACTTCTTCTATCATGGATTATGCACGTTTCAACTATGTGGCTCAACCAGAAGATGGCGTAACTCATTTATTCCCTAAAATTGGAGATTACGACAAATGGGCGATCAAATGGGGTTATTCGTATTTTGACGAAGCCAAAAGTGAAAAAGAAGAAAAGACTATTCTAAATGAATTAACTAAGGAAGCATATAAGAACCGCAGACTTTGGTTTGGAACAGAGATTAGCCCTTATGACCCTCGTTATCAAACAGAAGATATTGGCGATAATGCCATGGTGGCTTCCACTTATGGAATTAAAAACTTACAAAGAATCTTGCCGAATTTAATCGATTGGACCAAGGAAAATGGCGAAAGCTATTCCGAACTTGATGAATTATATAGCAATGTTACAGGGCAATTTAGAAGGTATTTAGGTCATGTTACCAAAAATGTCGGAGGTATTTACGACAATCCTAAAACCTATGATATGACTGGAAATCAATTTGAAATAGTTCCAAAAAGTTTACAAAAAGATGCCGTCAACTTCTTAAATAAGCAATTATTTGCTACCCCAACTTGGTTGTTAGATCAAAACATATTAGCCAAAATCAATCCTGAAAATGGAGTAGAGTCGATTAAATCCATGCAAGATGCCACCTTAAGTAATCTATTGGTAGGTGACCGAATGGTCCGTTTAATGGAAGGTTCGTCGATCAATAAAAACAATTATTCGGTGGATGAATTAATGACCGATTTACGTTTGGGTATTTTTGCTGAATTGAAAAGCCAAGCTTCCATCGATATTTTCAGAAGAAACCTTCAGAAACTATTCATTGATAAAGTAGCTGCCTTATTAAATCCTGGCACAGCTCAAGTTAGATCCATTCCTGTGGGTGTTACTTATGGCTTTAAAACGAGAGTGGTCAATCTAAACCAAACAGATTTACCCTCTATTGCGAGAGGACAATTATTGAGCTTGAAAGACAGTTTAAAAGTTGCTTCTGCTGGCACCAATGATCGATTAAGTAAATTACATGTATTGGATTTGATTGCTCGAATTGATAAAGCATTAGATCCTAAGAAATAATTGATTTCATTTCAATAAAAAAAGCCTCCTGAGATTTCCGGAGGCTTTTTTTTACATCCAAATTGACTATCTGGGTAAATGATCGATTAAATTAGATGATGAACTAATCATGGATTCTGAACCCAAAGCAGCATTACGTTTATCCTCCAATGCCATTAATCGACGAATACGAATATTTTGTTGGTAGTCTACCACCTTCTCATAGTCATTCTCATGATGATTGCTTTTAATAATTAAGACTAAAGATTCTATTAACAAGAAAAAGAAGAACCAGATCAAATAAAAGATTAATGCGGTAGGATAAGGATCAAACTCCAACAAATAATTGATTAAGGCATTCAGCTCATCCAAAAAGCCAGGTTTGCGGTTCAAAATCTCTTTGGCCTTATTCTTAACTTCCGCTGCATATTGCTGCCCTTTCTGAATTTTCTCATTTTCCAACACACTAATCTTGGAAGCAATTGAAGCTTGAAAGGCGCGTAAATTGGAAATCTCTGGATTTGGAATCCGACTACTTTGCTGCTCACTAATCAAATTCCCTGCGGAATCGTATTTTCTTCCACCGCCACCCCCAGCGAGCGTTGCGGGTAATTTCAACACCTGAGTTTGTATTTTTTGGTAATTGAATTTCTCTACCATAATCGTGCTATCCAATTGTGCAATAGCTGTTTGGTAAGCATTTCGGGCAATATTACTTTCTTTTAATGCCTTTGCCTCAACGGATGCTTGGGCAATTTTCTGAATATCATTGGCAAATAGATATTGATCGATGATACTAGCTCCAATGACAGCAACAATAATTCCCAATAACACACGAAAGAACTTTGCCCAGCTATTCAATTTGGCAGAAAGTATAATTTGTCGCTCTATCTGAACAATCAGAACCGCCATAAATGCAGAACCTAGTAAAGATAACCATGGTCCAAAATTGAGGTATTTATTAGAGAAAATATAGCCTATTATGGACCAAATGAGCGTAATAATAACTAAGGCAGAAGTGATTTTCTTTTGATCTCGTTTACTTGCTTCTGAGCATTCCGACAAAATCTGGTAATTGTGTCCCGATAGGAAACATCCAAAACGAAGCCATAAGTCTTTGGGGATGAAGGTCTTTTCCATAAGTTTAGATGTTACGATTGATGATGTTCGCCATGGAAAGAGCCGCTAAACCCTTATTAAAACCACGTTTGTATGCCAATATAATGCGGATGGAAGTTCCTGTTTCATTGGTAACATCCACTTTTATTTCTTCCATGATTTTTAATCGATCTAAACAGATGTCTCGTCGGGATTCCAATTCTTCGACTAAATCATGCAAATCTGCCTTTCTTCTAGAATTAATATGAAAATCTATTTCCTTCAGGTATTCTTTGATGGCAATTTCAGCCTCATGAATATCTGCCTGTAAGTCCAATTTAATAATAGAAATATTATCGTCTCGGTATTTATTATCGGCAGTAGTCAAGGCATCTTGGTAACCTTCCATTTCATAATCATGCCGAATTCGATCAAAAATTCGTTGCCAGGTTGATTCCGACCTTCCATCAAAATGCGGCTTTCGAACATCTAAACTAGGGTTCAATCGCTGGTCGATCCGATTCGCTTCTTCCTGCAATGCCACATCAGGATTAGTCTTTTCCTCAGACTTATTCCCTCCAAAAAAATAATTCCAAATTCCCATAATGGTTTGCTCTTTAAAAATGTTAGGTTGATTGAATTAGTGGAAAAGGAACAATACTGACTAAATAAGTCATAAAATTTTCGAATAAATAAAAATTAGTATAAACGGCTCATTCCGAGTCTAAAGCTTGATTTACATGGATGAAAATGGCCAATCAACCGAGGAGCAATTTCCTGAATCAATTAGGTGCATACCTAACGAATAAAAAGCCAATAGAATTGTCGGACAAGGATTATTTAAATCCCTGCGAATAGGAGAAAAAGAAGATCAAAAGCTAATTAAATCTATTTAGGAGCCGCAAAGCCACTGTTGGCCAATTGTTGAAATAAGTCCTGAACCTGCTTAATACCTTTAGGGTCATTGATATCAAAATAGCGATATACTTCAAAGTCAGTCTTATGGATACCATTTTCTTGTATGGCTCCTTGTGACTTATAGGCTGCAATAACCCAATCAGCTACAATTTTATAACTTACTTTATCATTTTCCTTAAATCGAAATGCCCGATTCAACGTAAAAGTAGGAGCATTCGATTTAATCTTCGTTTCTGGAAATCCTTCTAACATAGCAAATTCAATGGGTTTGGCATTGGCAGACAATGGACTGCCCGCTATAATGATTGGTTTATGAGGTCCTTTGAATCGCTGAACTGCGCGAAGTGCCATTAAAACGGCTGTCTTATGGTGGCCATGCTGACCTGCATGTGGCAACATGGTAATGACATAATCGTATTGACGCTCAGCCAAAATCAAATCCAAACGCTTCTCAATGAATGGTATATCCCAATTTTTACCCGATATATAAGGGGTTGGATCCAAGGTATACCAGTCGTCGGGTTGCTCCATAAAATAGATATTTCGCAAGCCCATAATTTTAGCAGCATCCAAAATCTCTTGTTTCCTAATCAGTGGTAAATGTGTACGAGCAACCAAAGAATCGGTTAAATTGAGTCCATAGTACATGGCGCCTAATTGAGAATCGGCAAAGCCTCCTCCTCCATCTGTCATCACGGCCATATCAACTATTCCTTTGAGTTCATGCGTGATTTTAAATAGACTGACAGAAAAACCTGTTTCATCATCTGGATGCGCCGTTACTACCAAAACTTTGGGGCCCTGAGCAAATAAGGGACTTGCAAAACTTAATAATACAAGGAATGCGAGACAAGAAATGATTTTCATAAATGAAATAGGTCTTTAAGGATAATGATATATAAGGGGTAATTTTTCAATAAATTAGGTAAATTTATTTGAATGATCCACCATTTTAATAAAGCTTTTTAGAAGATATACTGACATGAAACCAACCTTAACGATTTCATATTGTCCTAAATGCCATTGGCTTCTTCGTGCAGCCTATGTGGCCCAAGAGATGTTGAGTACTTTCGAAGCAGAATTGGGAGCTGTAACATTACAACCCAGTGAAACCTCAGGAGAGTTTGCTTTATATATCAACCATGAACTCTTGTTTGACCGAAAAACGAATGGTGGTTTTATGGAGATTAAGGAATTAAAGCAAATACTACGAGATAAAATCTGCCCAGAAAAGTCCTTGGGACATTCTGACCGATGATAGGACTAGTCATGGCGGGAGGAAAAAGCCTTCGTATGGGGTCTGACAAAGGCCTTTTAGTAACAAAAACGGGGGAAATATGGGCTAAATCTGCTTGGAACAAGCTACAATCCTGCGGAATCAAGAGTTATGTAGGAATAAATCCCTTACAAACTCCTAGCTATTCCCCACATATTCCTCCAGCTAATATCATTCTTGACCATCCAGATATTGTGGCACCTGGCCCAATCCAGGGTATATTATCTGCTCATCTATCCTATCCAAAGGAAGATATTCTGGTGTTAGCCTGTGACATGCCCAACATGGAAATTTCTTGTCTACAAGATTTAATGGAATTCCGAAATTCCCAGCCTAATGCCTTAGCTTGGGTATATCAAAATGGTGATCAAATTGAGCCAATGTGTGCTATTTATTCAGCCAATGGCTTAGAAAAACTCACTGCTTTGTTAGAAAAAAAAGAACTCATTCCTACAAGCTTAATATCTATTTTGAATAGACTGCAGGCGGCTATAAAACCAGTTTCGGCAGAAAATACGAAGAACTTTATCAATTGTAATACTCCTGAGGAAATTAACTAATTGAAACAAAAGTAAGTTTAGGCGCTTCACACATTTCGCAGACATAATCATCGGGTAAGTCCTCAAAAAGTGTTCCTGCTGGAATTTGCTGGGAATCATCTCCAAACTCAGGATTATAAATCGTCAAGCAAGCTGGACATTGGCATAAACTCAACTTAATCTCTTCTTGGACAACGACAGGCTCCATGAAGGATTTCACTTGAGAAGAACGAAATTTATAAAAGCTCAAAATTGCACGACGTAATTGTTCCCCTAAAATAAATTTGGGCAGTCCAGATCCATATAAAGAGCCTGTTCGTTGATTGGGGTTAAAATCGTTGGCACATAGAATATCATACACATGAAAAAGCCCAAATAAAAGTGGTCTTCTTCTAACCACTATTCCACCAAATACTTCCGATTTTTTCCTTGTTTTAATACCAATACTCAAGCCAAAGGTCCGTGTATCTTCTTCATTCAAATGTCGTACCAAATATTGTTTTAAAGCCAATCCCTCTGGGCAATGATCTTCCACTTGAAAATTGAGTTCATTCGCTGCATGGCGCATATTAATTTGATGCTTTTCTAGCAATAAATTCCACGCTCCTTTGTCCGACTCCACAATACCTTTGATAATCAAGGACTTCCAAGGTGTGGAGCCCATCTGACCCACTTTGGTAGCCATACAGAGCTGGCACGCCTCCCGTAGAAATGCCACCGTAAATTTTTCTTCTCTCCGGTAAATCCCTAACCAATAACGATTATTGTAGCGATTTAAGCCTTCATAATAAGGCAAATTAAAATCTGGTAATTTAGCTTGTTCCTGAGCTCTCCGTAAAATGTATGGTCTCAAATTCATGCGAGACATTAACTCCGTACCACTGGCATTTTCTTGGTCATAAAAAGTGGGAAGATCACTTAAAATCAAGCTTTCCAAGGACTTCGAAAAAGAGGCCACATCTTGGGTATGAACGAGTTCTGTCCATGGATAGACTACATTGGTTTTGGGAAAACGAATGAATAAATGCCAGAAATGAGCCTCATTAACCGATGCCACCCAATTAATATTTCCCGTTAACAAAGGGGTGAAACTTTGATTGGAATCCGAAATATTAATCTTCAATTGAGGAGAAAAATCAATTCCATCTAAAATGTCACGATATACACCTTCACTTAGCCACGTACCTTGAATGAAAATATCTTCAGCAGGATAAGAACTAACAATGTTGGGATAAATCTCAGAATTTAACTCATAATTTATTCCTTTAGACTCTAATCCAGCTTGCAAAGCAGGAATTAGATCTTCTTCGACTGGAATGATCAACTGTTGACGTAAACCAAAACTTACATAGCGAATGTACAAGCGATCAAGCAAGTCCAATATTTCCAAAAGATCTCCTGGCGAAATGATACCCCCCAGAAAATTAATCTTTACGTAATTCATACGATATTAAATTCGCGCATGGCAATGGGAAAATTCTTATTCTCATGCCCAGGATTAGTTAATTTCAACAAGGCATATCGCTGTAAATGACTCAATTGTCCCCATTGTTGGACAGATACTTTCCAACCAAATTCTTTGGCTTTTTCTTGAAGACGAGCAGGGACAACTAATCCATCCATCCAATCAAATATCAATCGACTTGGGTCTAATTCACTCATGTCCTCCTTGGTATATTGAAAAACCAAAGACCTCAATTTATCCTTATAATTCATTTTATCCGCTAAGCTTTCTGTAGGAGCAAGAGCTAAAGCCAATTTCTCGGCAGCTGAAAACTTAGCCCATTCATGTAATTTCAACTTGATCTTTACTTGATCCAATTTAAAGCGAACTACCATGGGAATACACCGCATATTAGCTTCTACAAAATCCTCTTCAAATTCAAAATATTCTAGCCCTTTTTGACCTTTAAAGATCGAAGGTTTATCCAATAACTGTTTCATGATGTTTCAATTTTAAGCTATGATCTAAAATCGATTTCACTTCGGGGCGACAACTTCCGCAACCCATTCCTGCTCCACTCAACTGACATAATTGTAAGTGGTCCGTACATCCCGCATCTATTTTTTTAAGCAAATTTCCTTCCCCTACTCCATTGCAACTACAAATTAACCTACCAATTACAGGTTCGGGAGCTTCCCCTGAACGAAGTAATTGCAGGCGCTTTTCACTTAATTCAATCTTATTTTCTATCAGATTTTTAAATTCTAAGAATTCACGTTTATCTCCAATCAATATGGCTCCTACCAATCGGTCATTATGAATAATACATTTTTTATAATATCGCTTGGTCTTATCTATAAACACAACTTCTTCATATGCAGGGTTCTGAGGAAGTTCAATGACACCCATCGAACAAAAATCCGTACCGTGCATTTTCAAAATATTCATCAATAATGAACCCGAATATTGGGCTGAAATATCACCAGATAAATATCGAGCCACAATTTCTGCTTGTTGCTCTGCCGCAGCCGTTATCCCAAATAAAGCTCCATC
This sequence comes from Aquirufa nivalisilvae, assembly GCF_003143535.1. Lineage (GTDB taxonomy): Bacteria > Bacteroidota > Bacteroidia > Cytophagales > Spirosomataceae > Aquirufa > Aquirufa nivalisilvae. The sequence goes on along the minus strand of NZ_CP029346.1, from coordinate 935,051 downwards.
ACATTCAGCAATTTCACCAATGGCATAAATATGTGGATCATTGGTTTGTAAATATTCATCCACACAAATTCCTCTTTGTGTTTTTAATCCAGCCTCCTTGGCTAATTCAATATTTGGAATGGTACCTATGGCGATAACCATGGCTTGACAAGTTAAAGTCAATCCACTTTTCAAACGCACAGCTTCTATTTTTTCTTCTCCAACAAATCGCTCTATTTCATCGTTGTAATGTATCCCAATTCCGCGATCTACTAATTCCTCATGCAACAATTGACTACCCAAAGGATCCAGTTGTCGGTCCATAAACCGCGAATTTCGATGAATAATAGTCACTTTTACATGCATTTCTTGCAAGGAAGCAGCCAATTCTATCCCCAACAATCCTCCACCAACAATCAATACAGGACCCCGACTTGGGTCAATATGGGCTAAAAAGCGATCCGCATCCATACGACTTCGCATGGTGAAAATACCTGCTAAAGAAGGGATTTCACGTAAAAGGGCAGGTCTACTTCCTGTAGCTAGAATCAATACATCGTAGCTATGACTACGGCCCAAATTATCAACTACTTGCTTTTCCTCGCGATTCACCGAAGTAATCCAGACACCCCGATGTAAGGTAAATTGATGTTCCAATTCCTCTTCCTCCGACATCTTGACTAGATTAACCCATGGAAGTGTACCATTGATATAATCAGGAAGCAAAACTCGGTTGTAAAATGGCAAATTTTCTTTACTAAATACCTCAATGCTATCATCGGTATTGTATTGTCGATACGACTTCACAAAGCCACAGGCACCTGCGCCTGCACCAACTACGATGATCTTTTGCTTTGATTTAGTATAAAGCTTTACAGAAACTGCCGAAAACTTAAAATCAGGCTCTTTACTTTTGGGATCAACTAAATTTTGGGTCAGATTATTCGCTCGATTCAAGTCTAATTTCCCCATTTTCCCCCAATGCATGGGCATAAAAACTACTCCCTTTTTAATGTCTGGAGAAAGTTTGGCTTTGACGCGAGCTAGCCCTCGCTTATTTTCAATTTCTACCAGCGACTGATCCTGAATACCTAATTTTTGGGCATCCTCAGGATGGATTTCCAGAAATGATTCATGAATATGTTGTTTCAATTTATTCACTTTCCCCGTCTTAGACATCGTATGCCACTGATCTCGAATTCTACCTGTGGTTAAAATAAAAGGGAATTCTTCTGATATCTTCTCCGAGGTATTTTCATCTGAAACCGTATGTATTTGTGCTTTTTGCGAAGCCGTAAAAAACTGATTATCCGTGAATAAACGAGGCGTACCGTGACCACTTTGTCCTTGGGTATAAGGCCACTGAACCGTTCTTTTTTGCTTCAAAATAGCATGACTCAATCCACTCATGTCCACATTTGTCCCTTGGGTCAATTGCACATGTTCTGCATATATATCGGCTGAATTTTTAAAGTCAAAGCCCTTGAAACCCATTTTTTGAGCAAATCGACAAATAATTTCAGCGTCGGGAATTGCCTCTCCAGGTGCATTCAATACCTTGGGTAAGTAACTTATTCTTCTTTCGGCATTGGTCATGGTACCTTCTTTCTCTGCCCATGAGGCAGCAGGCAATACCACATCGGCATATGCCAAAGTTTCCACTTTATTGGAAATGTCCTGTACGACTACAAATTTGGCTTTTTTAAAGGCCTGTTCTACTCGACGAACATCAGGCATACTGATTAATGGATTAGTACAAATAATCCAAACAGCCTTTAATTTGCCTGATTCCAGTGCTTCAAACATTTCGGTAGCACTAAGGCCTGGTTTGGCTGCGATTCGGCCGCGAGGAACAGACCAAAAATCTTCAACTTCGGCCCGATGCTCAGGATTTAATAAATCTCGATGAGCTGGAAGTAAATTGGATAATCCTCCTACTTCCCTCCCCCCCATAGCATTGGGTTGACCTGTTAAAGACAATGGACCAGCACCAGGTCGACCGATTTGACCAGTGATGAGATTCAAATTAATCAATGAAAGATTTTTACTCACTCCCACGGCACTTTGATTCAATCCCATGGTCCACATGGTCATAAAACCCTGAGCATTTTTAATGTAAGATGCTGCTGTAAGTATGTCTTTACATGAAACCCCACATAAATGAGCTGCTTCTTCCAAGGTCCTTTGCATCACGGACTCTTGATAACGTGCAAACCCTTCCGTATGATTCGCGACAAAAGCCAAATCAATAGCACCCATTTCGATGAGTGCACGACCAATGGCATGATGCAAGATAATATCGGTACCAGGATTCAGCTGTAAATGGACATCGGCGATGGAGCAGGTCTGCGTTTTTCGTGGATCGCTAACGATAATCTTTAAATCTGGATTACGTTCCTTGGCAGCTTCAACCCTTCTCCACAAAATAGGATGACACCAAGCGGGATTGGCTCCAGCCACAAAAATCACATCTGCATGGTCTAAATCCTCGTAAGAAACAGGCACGGAGTCTTCTCCTAAAGCCATTTTATACCCTACTACAGCTGAACTCATGCAAAGGCGGGAATTGGTATCTATGTTATTTGAACCTATAAAACCTTTGATGAGCTTATTAATCACATAATATTCTTCTGTTAAACATTGACCTGAAGCGTAGAATGCCACAGAATCAGGCCCATATTTTTCAATTAATGAACGAAACACGGCCGCGGTGCGCTCTAAAGCAATATCCCAAGTGACCCTTTGTCGAGGCTGACTTTTACCAAATCGAACCTCTGGATAAAGTAGCCTGTCTGAAGTATCATTGACTGTATGGTGCAAATTCATTCCTTTACTACAAAGTTGCCCTTGATTTACTGGATGACCTTGCTCGCCTTCCACCCAAATTCTACCTAAGGGATCTTTTTGTATAGATACACCGCAGCCTACCCCACAGTAACAGCAGGTACTCAAATGCTCCGTAAACCCAGCTTTTAAGTGCTTATCCATGAGGTGTTTTTGTGATAATTATGCCAAATTAAGTTCCATTGCCTTTTTAGGCTCCGAAAAACGCGTGATGAAAATAATGACCGAAATGGCGATGACAATTAATCCTATGTAAGCAAATGCTTGCATGTAAGTAATATTCTCGCTCTTAAATAAGAAACCGAACATCATGCCTCCAACGTTTCCACCCGCTCCTACAATTCCACTGACTAATCCTACATTTTTGGCATTGACAAATGGTGTGATAGCGTATGTAGTACCGTTGGCCATTTTTAAGAAAAGTGCAAAACCAATCATGGATAAAATAGCCATGGTTAAGTTACCTGCATTGGCAAACATGATGAGGCCTAGTCCTTCCAACAATAACACTGTAGCTAAAAGCAAACCTTTACCTCGCATACCATAAGTCTTACCTACTTTATCGGCAAAAATTCCCCCTAATGCACGAGCAAAAATATTCATAAAGCCAAATGCTCCAGCGCAGATACCTGCCGTGCTTTGTGTCAAGCCATATTCTTGAACAAAATGCAAGGCCGCAACATTGTCGAATGTAATTTCCATACCAAAACATACCGCATAGGCTAAAGAAAGAGCCCAAATTCTCCAATCTTTTAAAACAGAATAATCTGTTTTACTTTTTTGATCGGCCGATCTTTCTATTTCATCGTAATTACCGGCAGGAGTATCCTTTGTATAACGGTAATAAACAAAAGCCATGATCAACATTAATATGCCAGGGAAGATCATCGCATATCTCCATGCATCAGCTTTGATGTATCCAAACCCAACAATGGCAGAAAAAATCAATGGCATGACCATATTCGTTACTCCTCCACCTAAATTCCCCCAACCACCAGCAACGGCATTGGCTGTCCCCTTTATGGCAGGAGAAAACATAATGGAAGTGTGAAATTGAGTGATAACAAAGGATGCCCCCACAATACTTATAGCTAATCGGAATAACAAGAAGCTTTCGTAGCTATTAGCCAAACCCACCCCCATCACAGGTATAGAACCCAATAATAGTAAAGCTGTATATGTTTTTCGTGGTCCCCAAGTATCACATAATCGGCCTATTAATAAGCGTGCAATGATCGTTCCTGAAACGGAAGCAATGATGATATTGCCGATTTGAGACTTACTCAAATGCAATGTTTCCTTGATCGTTGGCATCAGTGGAGCTAAGCCAAACCAGCCAAAGAAACAAACAAAAAAAGTCAACCAAGTAATATGAAAAGTACGCATTTGCACGCCTTTGAATGAAAAGACATATAATTTTTCGAGAGGTTTGATCGTATTCATCAGATTAATATTTAGGTGGATTATAAAAGGATATTTAGTTGTAAATAGGCCCATTGGGCATTTTTTTGACTTGTTCCTGGTGTTATTGATTTAGCATATTCCATGGAGTCACTGGCATTCAGCGCACACAAGCCTACTTCGATTTGACTGGATTTATTTAGCATATACGTACTAATCCAATCCAACTCCATTCCCAAATAGGCATCTAGAAGCTGCCCATCCAATCGCTTTTGCTGATTGGCTAATGCAAAATAATGAAGGTCAAATCCTGTACTAAATCGCTTGTTCTTGGAAAGGTATTTCGCTTTGGCATAAACATTGGATAAACCGCCTAATGGTGACCCTGTGGCTACGTAGAAATAATCCATGTATCCCCAAAATTTATGAGGTGTCCCATATAAGGGATCAAAGCGGTGATTCACTTGAGAGCTAGAAAAAGCATCATTTCCAGAAACGTAATCCCAACCCAAGGTATAGCTCCATAGTTTATGTTGCATACTAACAGCTAAAGTGGAAGTAAATGCATCAAGCAATAGCCCTTCTTTGTCGTGTCCAGACTGATAGAAAAAGCCTGCATTTAATTGGACTTTCTTTGATTTTTCTAACATACTTGATAAGGTGAGGCCATAAGTAAATCGAGCATGATTCAGAGAAGAATGATACTTTCTTCCAAATACATAACCTGTATCACGGCCAGCCACATTTCTAGTTGAGTCCAGGGTATAAGCCCCAAATTGATCACTCAATAAAAGTCCAGTCAGTTTGCTAGATGAAAAGCTTTTGGATACATATAAAAATTGTAAGGATTTATAATTTTGACCTAAAGCATTGGTGCTTGGAGGATTTAATACAGCCAAAGAACCTGATTTACTGGAAATTCCTTGGGCATTGACAGTGGGTATCATTCCAGTTGGGCTTGCTACCAAATTTCCCTTACTGTCTTTGATATACGGAATCACATTGGCTGGAGTATAATAAGTACCATCATACTGAAATGCGTCGGTATTTTGATTAAATGCCAAACCTAGGTCAGCCCGCCATCCATGGTGCAACATTTTAAGAAGTATGGCATCATGACGACGCGCTTGTTGCAACCAATCCAAATTACCCAATAATCGAGAATCATCGTATAATAATTCTTGGCGACCAATTTTCAAGGCCAAATAATCTAGTCCTTTAGGTAAAGTGGTGTCAGACTTATTTAAGAGCGTAACTTCTGCCCAAGCCTCATGAACACCCAATTTACTCCCATCATTAGCTGAAATAGTAGAAGCATCTTGACCCCAAACACGTACATCTTGAAGAGTTGCCTGAAACTGCACGCGACTATTCTTGTAAGCTGCAGTCAGTCGAGTTCTTTGAGATGTAAAAAAGGCTGGATCAATGGATTTTAAACGTAAAGTCCCCACTCCATCACGATACTCCGTGCGAGTTCTTAATTGTCCTGTAAATGATAATTGCGCCAAAAGAGGGCTACACATCAACAATAGAAGTAGTAGTAGTTTATATTTCATCGCTTTCCATAAAAATGTACACAGATTCATCCTTGACCATGACCGAATAGGTCTTGATAGCCTCTACATCACCTGATAAACAGGCTCCTGTTTTAAGCGAAAAAGTCTTTTTGTGAAATGGACAAGCCACTTTAGGTTCTTCCCCCTGTGAGCCAATCATTCCACGACTAAGCGCCATTTGTTGACGATGTGGACATTCATTTTGAGTAGCATACCATTCTCCTCGTCGGGCGAAATGGAACAAGGCAATTTGTTGGTCTTTTACTTTGACACAAACTCCTCCATTTTCGGGCACATCTTGTACCTGGCAAGCCAGGAACCATGTTTTATTCATTGTCTCTACCATAATTGTACTAGTTAGGCTAATTAATTCCAGGCTTTTGCCTTCTTTTGATCACGTAAAACTTCAAAATTGACCGTTGGGTCTTTCTCTTCTGGCGCATTAACAAAATGGCTGAAACGTTTTCTGAACTCTGGGTTTTCTACCGCAGCTTTCCATTCACAGACATAATTATCCACCAGTTTTTGCATTTCACTTTCCAATTCCTCGGCTAAACCTAAGCTATCATTCACTACTACATTGCGTAGGTAATCGATACCTCCATCCAATTTATTCAACCATGTAGCGGTACGAGTTAAAGGATCAGCTGTTTTGATGTAAAACATCAAAAAGCGGTCGATGTAGCGAATGCACGTTTCTGAATCGATATCGCTGGCAAGCAATAAGGCATGTTGGGGTTTAGAACCACCGTTTCCACATACATGTAAGTTCCACCCTTTCTCGGTCGCTATAATACCAAAATCCTTACTTTGTGCTTCGGCACATTCACGAATACAACCTGAAACACCACCTTTGATTTTATGTGGCGCCCTTATTCCGCGATACCTTTCCTCAATTTGAATGGCAAAACTTACAGAGTCATGCAAGCCAAATCGGCACCAAGTACTGCCCACACAGCTTTTTACTGTACGTAATGCTTTTCCATAAGCATGTCCACTTTCAAAACCTGCAGCTATGAGTTTTTCCCAAATAGCAGGCAAATCCGTTAAGTGAGCCCCGAATAAATCAATGCGCTGACCACCCGTGATTTTGGTATACAGATTATATTCCTTAGCCACTTCCCCAATGACAATGAGCTTGTCAGGTGTAATTTCTCCACCAGGAATTCGAGGTACTACAGAATAAGTGCCTCCTTTTTGAATGTTAGCTAAAAAACGATCATTACTATCTTGAGCCGTATCATTCCCCTTATCCAAAATCATCTCATTCCAGAGACTGGCAATTAAGGAAGCAACTAAAGGCTTACAAACTTCACAACCATCCCCGTGACCATGCGCTGAAAGTACCTCATCATAAGATCTCAAATTGTGCAAATGCACTAAATCCAAAAGCTCTTGTCGAGAATAGTCAAAATGCTCACAAATGACATTGCGTACATAGATACCTTGTGATTTCAACGTATGATTTACGATATCTTTGACCATGGGAACACAACCCCCACAACCGGTGCCTGCCTTGGTGCATTTTTTAATGGCCTCTACGTTTTCCGCTCCATTGATTACGTGGGAACAAATATCTCCTTTACTTACAGCTTCGCAGCTGCAAATCATAGCCTCATCTGGTAAACTCAGTACGCCTGCTCCTCCTTCAGATTCGCCACCTCGAGAACCTAACATGATATCTTCAGGATTAGGGGGAAGAACTACTTGATTTTTACAGGTTTGTAATAGCATATTATACTGCTCTGCATCTCCAATCAGAATACCTCCTAAAAGCGTTTTACCATCAGCACTAATATTGACGCGTTTATATATTCCTTTATTTCGATCTTCTAGTACAATCGATCGAACATCCTCATCTGTAGAAAAAGGATTTCCAAAACTTGCCACATCAATACCAATCAATTTCAATTTGGTACTCATATCAAATCCGGTAAACTGCTTGTCCGAACCTAATAAGGTAGCTATGGCAACTTCAGCCATTTCATACCCAGGGGCTACTAAACCATAGATCATCCCCTCATACAAAGCACATTCTCCAATGGCCAAAATATGAGGATCAGAAGTGATCATCTGCGAGTCAACCATAATCCCACCCCGAGGACCTACAGCTAAACCAGCACTTTTAGCTAATTCATCCCGAGGTTTAATACCAGCTGAAATAACAAGCATATCCACTTCCAAGAGCTCATCATTTTGAAAGCGCATACCTTCAATTTTATCAGTACCTGTAATTTCCAAGGTATTTGTTGATGTCAATATATGTAGGCCAATCGATTCTAACTTGGCTTGTAAAATCTTGGAACCAGCTTCATCTATTTGTCTTGGCATTAAGCGAGGAGCAAATTCAATCACATGGGTATCAGAAACGCCCAAATCGATCATGGCTTTAGCTGCTTCCAAACCTAAGAGTCCACCACCTATCACAGCGCCTTTCTTAGCTTTGGGGGCCCAGTCGCGCATCATTTCCAAATCTTCTATGGTGCGATAAATAAATACTCCGTCTTTCTCCACGCCAGGAATGGGTGGAACAAAGGCAGATGAACCCGTTGCAAAAACTAAGTAATCGTAGGTTTCTACTATTCCAGCATGGGATTTAACTGTCTTATTTTGGCAGTCCAAATGCATAATAGGATCACCCATATACAGTTTGATTCCATGTTCTTCATACCAAGAAGCTGGAGCCATTTCTAAATCTTTGGCAGTCTTTCCTGAGAAAAATTCACTGAGGTGGACACGGTCATAGGCCGGCCTAATTTCCTCTCCAAATACAATGAGTTCTACGCCTTGTGGATTTTTTGCTATCAGTTTTTCGCAAAACTTATAGCCAACCATTCCATTGCCGATGATGATAATTTTCATGATGCTTGATGTTACAATGTGCTAAAAACTTTCATCAGATAAAATTGAATTATTCCAATTTAATCTTGACTAGTATGTATCCTTGTTGATGAGAAACAAAATAGTGAGCTAAGTGACTATTTTATTTTGGAACATTTTGAAATTTCCTTAAAATGCTAAAAAAGGACAATCGTTGTTATATAAATGCTTTTAATCTGTTGCAAATATTGACTATCAAAAAATACAAAACAAGTATTTTAGGAAAATATTTAACCTATTTTTATTGATTATTTGGTTTTAGATTAAATTTGAATCAATTTTTAAACTCATTTTTATACATTTTGCAAAAAAATAATAATAAATAGATAAAAATTAAACATAGCTAACTAGATTTACGTGCAGGTTTATAATTGAGAACATTAGCTTTTCATTTACAAATTGTATTTAACCAAGAACAAACCAAGAACAAGCATGTCTACTAAACGATTATTTCTAGTCGGTGCTGGACCCGGCGACCCTGAATTACTGACATTGAAGGCGGTGCGCATTCTTCAAGAAGCGGATGTAATTTTATATGATGCACTGGCGAATCCCCAACTTTTAAATCATGCAAGACCCAACTGCCACCTTGAATTTGTAGGCAAAAGATTTGGCTGCCACGCATTGTCCCAACATGAGATAAATGACCGTATTGTAGAACTTTCTAAACAATATTTCAACATTGTTCGATTAAAAGGAGGTGACCCTTTCGTATTTGGTCGTGCGCAAGAAGAAATAGAAGCAGCTGAATCTGCGGGTATGCAAGTCGACATTATCCCGGGCATATCGAGTGCATTAGCCGTTCCAGCCTCTCAAAGAATTCCACTAACTTGTCGTGGCATTAATGAAAGCTTTTGGGTCACTACAGGCACCACGGCCAATGGAGAAATCTCTTCGGATATATTTTGGGCAGCTCAGTCATCTGCTACGGTCATTATACTCATGGCCATGAGCAAATTAGAAGCCATTATGGATATTTTTCAGCAATGTGGCAAAAGCAAAACGCCTGTTGCTATCATTCAAAATGGTACCCGACCAGATGAAAAAATGGTCATTGGCACGACACGTGATATTCAATTTAAAGCGGAATATGCTGGAATTAGTAACCCTGCCATCATCATAGTAGGTGAAGTTGTCAAGCTTCACCGCACTCAGTTAAACTCTTTGATACAAGCCACCGTTAACCAATAAAACATGTCCGATCAATTACAAAAAAGTGTAATGGATTCAGAAACCATATACACAGAACTCATGATTCCTTCCTATGCCAATTTTGGCGGAAAAATACATGGAGGAATTCTACTCTCACTGATGGACAAAGTAGCGTTTATTTGTGCCTCTAAGCACAGTGGACAATATTGTGTCACTGTAGCGGTAGAGGGTGTTGAATTCAAACAAGCCGTAGAAGTGGGCGAATTAGTCACCATCAAAGCCTCCATCATATACGTTGGCAAAACTACCATGATTGTAGGGATGCGAGTGGAATCTTTCAAACCCACAGATGGCATAGTGCGGCATACGAACTCCTGCTATTTCACCATGGCGGCTAAAGATTCGGAAGGAAACCTAACGACAGTACCAGGTATCATTTTAGAAAATGAAGTTCAGCTTCGTCGTTTTTGCAAAGGAAAAATCATCCGAAAACTTTCATTAGAGAAAAGAGAACTCTTAAAAACTGCTGTAAAAGACCAGCAATTCAACGAATTAAAAGGAGAATGCCAAGAAACAGATAAATGCTTTTTAACCAATTAAGCCCCTTTCTGACCTAATAAATTACCACTTTTTAAAAATCTTGACTAACTCCTTAGTAATCATTTCATATCCTTCATCGGATGGATGGAGTCCATCGTAAGTAACATGGGACGCCTCCACAGGATAGGGGTATTCATCTGTCGCTGGATTAAATGGCACATCCACAAAATCAGGATATGAGAATTTCTTGTATTGGCCCGTTGCTGGATCTTTTAAATATTTAAAACGTACCAAATTAGCATGATCCATTCCCTTTTTATGGTATAAATCCACTACAGGAATGTCCTCCTTTTTGGCTATCGCCACGATGGCATCGGCAAATTGTTCTAACATCTGACCATTTTTTTCTTTGTAAGAACCAAATGCATTGTTCTTATAATTATTGATATATACAAAATCTACTCGCTGCATCGGGGTAATCAAAACGATTTTGGCTTGAGCATTTAGGCTTCTTAACTTATTTATGATCACTCGAAATGAACCTTGAACAGTAGCCACACCCGTATTATTTTCATAATCAGCCAATGTTCCCAATGGCTTGGAGCCCCACCAATCATTGGTTCCTAAAAATATCGAATAGACGTCGGCCGAAGGAATATTCAACTTTTCTATGTCTGTTGCAATTTTAATTGATGTCCAGCCATTGTATCCTTTATTGATATAATGAAAAGCTGGCAACTTTTCTACCACGCCAGTCATATATCCTTTGGTAATTCTATTTCCTGTTTCATCGGGATGCTCATTTAAATAGGTAATGGAATCACCAATAGCCACCCAGGTAATTTCTCTTTGTGTAAAAGATGTATGAAGTAGGACAAAGAAGAACAGAAGTACTAGCTTTTTCATGTGGTTTTATAGTCGATAGGTTTTCAAAAAAGAATCAGATAAACTGCCGACTCCCTAGTTGAAATTGGACAAAATTCTTTAAAAATCAAAAATGAGGTATCAATTGGGTCAAAAAAGCTAGACTATCATATCTAACTAATTGGTGATTCCCACACATTCACCTTCCCATCAAATTGTTTGATTTTTATAATTTACTATTTGATTGACATACTGTTTAATTACCTAATTTGAAGGAAATTTGCATTTGAAAAACAAAACAATGTTTGATATGAACCATTGGCGTTTACCCCATTTCTCTTTTCAATTGGCCATCATTGGGATTATTAGCTTATGCATTACTTGCAACTTGACTCCCTTAAAAGCGGAAGATGCACAGGGAGATAGCTCAAAAACAGTTTACCATATTTCGGGTAGTGCTTTAGTTACACAAAACGGTATTTCGGTCATTCCGACCTTTACACTTGGAAAACCCGCTGCCATTTTTGATCTTTCTGTTGGCAGCGAAAAACTAGCTTTTGAGCCCCAACTACGCTTTTCTCTTGAAGGTAAGCCTTGGTCATTTCTATTTTGGTTCCGATACAAGGCTATTCAAACTAAGAAATTTCGATTTACATTGGGTATGCACCCATCGGTGGCATTTAAAAGCACATGGCTCTATGATAAAACAGGAAATCCCAAAGAACTATTAAATCCTACTCAATACCTTGCAAGTGAATTTTCACCTAGCTTAATTCTTTCAAATCGATTTAGTGTGGGGGTCTATTATTTATATTCTCATGGGATGACGGAGGGTACAACCAACAATACGCATTTCATGACCATAAACAGTAGCATTTCGGCTATTCCTATTGTAAAAAACACGTTTTTGAGACTCAGTCCACAGCTATTTTATTTGATCATGGACAATCAAGCTGGAACTTACGCCACCATGTCACTGAGTATAACCAATTCCCACTTACCTATATCTATCAGTTCTATTTTAAATCAAAAAATAAATTCTACCATTCCAGGAAATGATTTTGTTTGGAACATTGCTTTGGTTTATCAATTTCAAAAGAAATTTAAAACTTTATAGAGATTTTGAACATGGAAAAATTAATCAACTTAGAGGATTTTTACCGAAATAAATTCAATTGGGTTCCAGAAAATCTAAAAAAGGAATGGGGGCATTTCAATGTATTCAAATTGGACCCATACATTGGTATCAAAGCAAAACCAACTCCATATAAAAGAAGAGATTTTTACAAAATCACCTTAGTAAAAGGACAAGGCCGAGTTCATTACGCTAATAAATTTGTGGATGTAAAAAAGCAGGCTATTGTCTTTTCAAATCCCATGATTCCCTACAAATGGGAAAGTATTGAAAATCTTACCAGCGGTTATTTCTGCATCTTTAACCAAGATTTTTTCAAACAATTTGGGAATATTACTAGCTACTCCATTTACCAACCACAAGGAATTCCTGTTTTTGAATTAAGTGATGAGTCCTACAATCACTTTGAAGAATTATATAATAGAATGCTCGCTGAAATTAGCTCCGATTATATCCACAAGTATGATGTTCTGAGAAATTTAACCTTTGAAGCTATACATAATGCGTTAAAATTAGAACCAGTTAATGCGAATAAGCATAGCCCAGTAAATGCCAACCAACGGATATCGATGCTATTTTTAGAATTATTGGAGCGACAATTCCCCATAGAAGAATCTCATCCATTTATTCAATTAAAAAATGCTTCCGACTTTGCCAATCAATTATCTGTACATGTCAATCATTTGAACCGAGCCATCAAGGAGACCACAGAAAAAACCACTTCACAAATTATTGCAGAGCGCATTGTTCAAGAAGCTAAAGTCATGTTAAAATTCAGTGATTGGAATATCTCAGAAATCGCATTTGCTTTAGGCTTCAATGAGGTAAGTTATTTCAACAACTTCTTTAAGAAAAATACAGGCATTAGCCCTTTAAAATTCAGAAATACCTAACAATATATTTTTACACCATGAAAAAAAGAATCCTTGGAAAAAATCTTGAAGTCTCTGAATTGGGACTTGGTTGTATGGGAATGAGCTTCGGCTATGGCGACAAAGCGGATGATCAAGAAATGATTAAGCTCATGCACGTTGCATTCGAACACGGTATTACCTTTTTTGATACCGCTGAAGTTTATGGTCCTTATATCAATGAAGAATTGGTGGGGAAAGCTTTGGCTCCATTCAAAAACCAAGTGGTTATTGCAACTAAATTTGGCTTTAAAATAGACCCTAATGATGGTAAAATGCTAGGCTTAGATAGCAGTCCAGCTAATATTCGTCATGTGGCAGAAGCATCCTTAAAACGATTGAAAGTAGATGCCATTGACCTGTTTTACCAACACCGAGTAGACCCAGAAATACCGATTGAAGAGGTGGCAGGAACAGTAAAGGATTTGATTCAAGAAGGAAAGGTGAAGCATTTTGGCTTATCGGAAGCAGGAGCAGCTACCATTCGAAAGGCACATCTGGAGCAAGCTGTCACGGCACTCCAAAGTGAATATTCCCTTTGGACAAGAGAACCTGAACAGGAAATCATCCCCTTATTAGAAGAATTAGGAATTGGCTTTGTTCCATTTAGCCCACTTGGGAAAGGCTTCTTAACTGGTAAAATTGATGTAAATACCAAGTTAAAAGAAAATGATTTCCGAAGTACGTTGCCTCGATTTACTGCGGAAGCAAGAAATAGTAACCAGGCTTTGGTGGAATTGCTCCAACAAATTGGTCAAATGAGAAATGCTACTCCAGCTCAAATTTGTTTAGCATGGCTCATAGCCAAAAAACCTTGGATCTCACCTATACCTGGCACCACGAAATTGCACCGATTACATGAAAATTTACTTTCAATACATTTAAATCTAAATCCAAATGAGATTGAAGAAATAGAAAAAGCCTCCGCTAAAATTCAAATACAAGGAGCTAGATACTCAAAAGCAGCCATGAAAATGGTAGATAGGTAGTTTCAAGTTTTCACGTCCAAATGAAAACAGGCAGCAGCAGCTACCTGTTTTTTTTATTTACCTAAATCATCTCAAAACAATGGCTCTCAAATCCAATATGGCTCCACCTGCTTTAAATTGGGTCTTGGACTTAAATACTAATTTTTGAACACCTGGATTCAAATGGATTTTCCCGGCTTTTAAGATTTTATATGTTTCCCAACTTCCACTGGGAGGAACTTTTCCTACTAATTGGGCTGAAGGACTCGACAAAATGAATTCTTTACCTGCCTCAGCATTATCAACTGAATAATTGATTTCTACTTGATAATCCCCTGCTTTCTGCACATCCACTTCCCATTCCACACGATCTTTGGAAGTAAACCAGCCAAAAGCCTGGTATTCTGGCATGAATTTAATATTGGGACCAATCGCCTTCCCCTTGGCAGCACTTAATAGATAATTACCTGGTGCATCGCGTTGAATACGAGCTGGGCGATTCGACGGAAATTCTTTCTTTGTTTTATTTTGAAGCAGGGAATATTCAAAAAAACGAGCATGTAGCCCACCAAAGAGCATAGTGACCACTAAAATGGAATGAAGCATGATGTTTGTTTAGGTTTAGAATTTGAAATAAAATTAGCTAATATCCTGAATAGTTCATGCAAAGCCATGGCTAAACCTTGGCATTCCATCATATTTTACCTTCCTTGCAGGAAATATGAAACCATCTAACCTTTACTGTTATGGCCAAGGGAATGAATTCCAAAAAAACTGAGAAAAAAGAAGCTACAAAAACTCCGAAAGAGAAAAAGGAAGCAAAAAAAGAGAAAAAAAATAAGTCAAATTATTGATTTGATCAGAAGGTAACAGGTGATCATATTCCCATCCGATTTGAATCACCTTTTACCATTTCATCTTTTTCCAATCAATTTTCGACACATGGGACTCACATTTTTTCTACCTTTGCCTATCTACTCATCAACAAGCACATGTCAGAAAAAATATTGGTTTTGGGTTCCAATGGTCAAATTGGTACCGAACTAGTCAACTCACTTCGAAAGGCCTATCATAACGACAATGTCGTAGCTTGTGATATCCGCCGCCCTGATTACGAAACACTACATGCTGGTCCTTTTGAATTTGTCAATGTCTTAGACAAAGACAACCTCAAAGAGATTTATCAAAAATATCAGCCTACCCAAGTTTATCTATTGGCGGCTTTACTCTCCGCCACAGGAGAACAAAATCCAAAATTGGCCTGGGATTTGAACATGAATGGCTTGTTGAATGTGCTAGACTTTTCTTTAGCCTATAAAACCGCCAAAGTGTATTGGCCAAGCTCCATTGCCGTATTTGGCCCGAATTCCCCCAAACAACAAACTCCTCAGTACTGTACCATGGACCCCAATACGGTGTACGGAATTAGTAAATTGGCAGGAGAGCGATGGTGTGAATACTACCATCAAAAGTATCAATTAGATGTGCGAAGTATCCGTTACCCCGGTTTAATTTCATGGAAAGCGGCCCCAGGCGGTGGTACAACTGACTACGCCATTCATATCTTTCATGAGGCGTTGAAAAAAGGCTCGTATTCTTCGTTTCTTTCTGAAGGAACGGAATTACCTATGATGTATATGGATGATGCCATCCGAGGAACCATTGAACTCATGGATGCTCCAGCTGATAAAATCCATATTCGCTCCAGTTATAATTTTGCTGGTTTAAGTTTTACGCCAGAAATACTAGCTGAAGAAATCAAAAAGCATATTCCCCATTTTCAGCTCAACTATGCTTCTCATGATCCAAGGCAAGCCATAGCGGATTCTTGGCCTGCTTCCATCGATGACCAAATGGCACAACGTGATTGGGCATGGAAACCTGAATTCGATCTGAGCAAGTTAACCCAAGATATGATTAGTAACCTAAGAAAATAATACATCAACGACCATGTACCAAACATTACAAGGACCTCTACAAGAAGAACTACAATCCATCAAAGAAGCTGGATTATTCAAACAAGAACGCATTATCACCAGCCCACAAGGAGCTGATATACAATTAAATACAGGACAAGAAGTCATCAATTTCTGTGCTAATAATTATTTGGGACTATCCTCACATCCCCGAGTAATTGAAGCCGCTAAAAAAGGTATTGATTCTCATGGATTTGGCTTATCCTCCGTTCGATTTATCTGTGGTACACAGGATATTCATAAAGCTTTAGAACAAAAGATTTCCGAATTTTTAGGAACAGAAGACACCATCTTGTACGCTGCGGCATTTGATGCCAATGGAGGTGTTTTTGAACCATTATTTTCGGCAGAGGATGCCATCATTTCAGATGAACTAAATCACGCCTCCATCATTGATGGGGTACGATTATGCAAAGCTCAGCGCTTCCGATATAAGAATATCGATATGGAAGACCTAGAAAAACAATTAATCGCAGCTCAAGGCTGTCGTCACCGTATCATTGTCAGTGACGGGGCGTTTTCCATGGATGGTTCGGTGGCTCCATTGGATAAAATTTGTGATTTAGCTGACAAGTACCAAGCATTGGTCATGATAGACGAATGCCATGCCAGCGGTTTTATTGGCAAAACAGGGAGAGGGACGCATGAACATTTTAATGTCATGGGACGAATTGATATCATCACAGGTACTTTAGGAAAGGCATTAGGTGGAGCATCTGGAGGATTTACTTCGGGTAGAAAAGAGATTATTGAATTATTACGTCAACGTTCTAGACCATATTTATTCTCCAATACCTTAGCTCCTGCTATCACAGCTGCATCCATTGAAGTCTTAGACTTATTAACTGAGTCAACTGCCTTACGAGATAAATTAGCTGAAAACACCGTATATTTTCGCGAGCAAATGACTGCCGCAGGTTTTGATATTAAACCGGGCTTCCACCCTATTGTACCAGTGATGCTTTATGATGCTAAAATTGCTCAGACATTTGCAGCTCGCATGTTAAAAGAAGGTATCTATGTAGTTGGATTCTTCTACCCTGTAGTAGCTCAAGGGAAAGCGAGAATTCGTGTACAACTTTCCGCAGCGCATGATAAATCACATCTAGACAAAGCCATTGCAGCATTTACTAAGGTGGGAAAGGAATTAGGAGTGATTTAAAGAGTGTTTAGTTATTAGGGATTAGTTATTAGGGATTAGTTATTAGGGATTAGTTATTGGAGTTTATTTATTCTTTTTGAAGGATATCACAGACTTCTAAACTTGAATAAAAGTTTCAAATCCGAAATTTTTATTCAAAACTAAATTTAACAATCCCTAATAACTAATAACTAAACCCTAACCCCTAATAACTAATCCCTAATCCCTAACAACTAACAACTACCTATACTTTCCTTGACTCTTTAAATATTCCTTCAGTTTAGCTGGTTGATCTGTTTGAATCATATTGGCACCCAACTTCAAGACTTCCTCAAATGCTGCAGGCTGTTGGGCTGCTTTAAAATCTACCGCACCTAAGGCATTGATCCATACACGAGCTGGAATTTGCTTAATTGCTTTCACCACTTCGGAGTTATAGTGACTTGGATCTATATGAACTGCTTGGGGCTTAGCACCGGAAGCCACTAATTTTTTAACTGCCTCCTCACTTTCCGTCCGGATCATAATTTGGAAGTTTTTATTCTTCTTTTGTAACATCAAAACCTCCTCCGGTTCATACACAAAAAAGAAGCAATTCTTTTCCATCTTCATCCGATTCACCAATACAATGATGGAATCCAGTGTTGCATCATCCTTGATATCTAGATCAATCAATACTTGGCCTTTGGCTAATTGAAAAGCCTCCTCTAAGGTTGGAATTTGCTCATTAGTCACTTGCTCATGATGCTTCAAGCGCAATTTTCTTATTTCTTCAAAAGTAAAATCAGACACCAAACCTTTAGCATTGGTAGTTCTGTCTACTTTTTTATCATGCATTAAGACCATTTTTCGGTCTTTGGTAAAGCGTACATCTAACTCCATAATATCTACCCCTAATTCTATGGTTTTTCTCAAAGCTGCCAAAGAGTTTTCGGGCTCATCCAAATGAGCTCCACGGTGAGCAGCAATCATGACCAAAGGCTCTTGGGTGTTTACATAGGATTTTTGAATTTTCTTGAAATATTCACTGCTCTTTTGGGCTTGAATAGGAGAAATGATTAGGCACAAGAATAGGCCCAAGTAATAGGTAGTTTTCATTATTTAAAGCTAGGTTTAGATTTTTAATCAAAGTAAAATTAGCTCATAATGCGAAGAAAGCATATTAACACAGGATAAATTAAAATTACATTCATTTTATCTTTTATTTCTTTAGTTTTAAGGCATTAATAATCACCTATTTAAATTTTGAACACCCCATGAGTTCTCGTCGAAATTTTATTCAAATGGTCTCTGCTCCCTTATTGGCCATGCCATTTATTTCTCAAGCTGAATCCACTGCAGAAAGTCTCACTTCGGTAGAAGATGGTCCTATCTTAAAAGTTGCCTTATTGGGTTTAGGAGGTTATGCCAATATTGTTGCTAAAGCCATGCAAAACTGCAAGAGAGCCAAAATTACGGCTTTAATTAGTGGTACACCGAGTAAATTGGATCAATGGGGAGAGAAATACAATGTCCCAAAGACGCATCGTTTCTCTTATGAAGAACTGAATAAAATCAAAAACAATCCGGATATCGATGCGGTGTATATCATGACTCCCAATCTTCGTCATCCGGAATTTGCAATTCAAGTGGCCAATCTGGGTAAACATGTCATTAGTGAAAAACCAATGGCTACCAATGTCAAAGATGCTCAACGCATGATTGATGCTTGCAAAAAAGCAGGGGTAAAATTATTGGTGGGTTACCGCATGCACTTTGAACCGAACACCTTAGAAATTATCAAAAAAAGAGAAGCTGGAGAATTTGGAAAAATCTTATTCTTCCAAGGTTTATCTGGCTTTATCATAGGCGATCCCAAACAATGGCGATTGAACAAACAATTGGCTGGAGGTGGCTCTATGATGGATATTGGGATCTATTCCATCAATGGCGCTCGCTATATGACTGGCGAAGAACCCATCTGGGTGACTGCTCAGGAAACCAAAACCGATTTTGAGAAATTCAAGGAAGGCGTAGATGAAACTATCCAATTCCAAATGGGTTTCCCAAGTGGGGCAGTGGCTTCTTGCCTTTCCACCTATGCGCTGAATAATTTGGATAAATTTTACCTGAATGGCACCAAGGGATTTGCCGAAATGATGCCATCAACGGGTTACGGGCCCATCAAAGCCAAGACGAATAAAGGCGAATTAAGCTATCCGCACATTACCCATCAAACCACTCAAATGGATGAATTTGCCGCTATTTTACATGATGGCAAAGTTCCCAAAATACCCGTAGATGGAGAAGAAGGCCTAAAAGACATGAAAATCATTGAAGCGATATTTGAAGCAGTAAAAACAGGAAAAAAAGTAGCTTTAAAGTAATATTGAAAATCACCCATAGCAACCATTTACATGAAAAGAACCTTTAATTTATTCATTAGTTGTTTCATGCTAGGATTCACACCCATGGTGAGTCTAGCTCAAACGGATAGTCCTGGAGTGCAAAAAGCCATGGCTTTCATTCAATCACTGAGTGATGCCCAAAAAAGCAGAGCATTGTATTCCTTTGATGCCGTGACTCGTTTCAACTGGCACTTCTTGCCTCCTACGATGGTCGCTCGACATGGAACAGTAGTAAAGGATATGGATGCCAATCAGAAACAATTACTGTATGATTTCATGCAAGTATACTTAAGCGAAAAAGGCTTCAAGAAAACACGTGACATCATGGATTTTGAGTATTATTTAAAAGAAATCCAACCCAAAAACCCTAGTCGAATTCCAGAAAATCAATTTGTAGCATTTTATGGTGACCCAAGCAAAGACAAAGTTTGGGGTTGGAAGTTTGGTGGACATCATTTGGCACTCAACTTTACCATAGTGGATGATAAATTATCTTATGCTCCATTCTTCTTTGGCGTATATCCAGCTGAAGCAGAAAGTGGTGAAAGAAAAGGAACTCGATTAATGAAAGAAGAAGAAGATATGGCTTTGGATTTAATCAACTCCATGTCGGAAAAGCAAAAAACCAAAGCCATTTTCAGCCTCAGCACTTTCAATGAAGTGGTAACCACCAATTCAGTACATGTTGGACCTTTACCAGATGAAGGTATTTCTGTTAAAGAAATGAATACCCAACAAAAAGCCGACTTGAATCAATTGATCATGCATTATTTATCAGCTATGCCGCCAAAAATTGCAGAGATGCGACTAAAACATATTGCTAATGAAGATTTCAACTCGGTAAAATTTGCTTGGGCAGGAAATACAGAACGGAAAAAAGCACATTATTACCGCATCCAAGGAAAATCCTTTTTAGTAGAATTTGATAATACTCAAGATAATGCCAACCACATCCATACCGTTTGGCGAGATTTCCGAGGTGACTTTGGTACAGATTTATTGAAAGAACATTATATGACGGCTGAACACCATCAGCATAAATAAACCAAAAGGCCAGAATGAATTCTGGCCTTTTTTTATGATTTAAAAATCCGATCCATCAAGATCCATTTCTGACCAGGCTTGGCCCATGGCAAAGGCTTTTGGTATTTCCACATAAGCTCCTCCCAAGCAGCAATTTTCGGGTTGGTCGCATCAAATGCTGCTTTTTTCTCAAAAGTAAAGACATCATCTGTTTCCAAAATCATGAACATTCGATTTCCCGTACGAAAAATTTCAATGTTAGTCACACCTGCATCTATGTCGTGCTGAGTCACTTCAGGCCATGCACTTCCAGGTGCATGATATTGTTCGTATTCCTGAATTAACGCTGGATCATCTAAAAGGTCTAATGCCAAACAAAATCGCTGCATAGTCAAATGGTTTATTTTTTAAAATATTGTTGGTATGTTTTGATGGTCTGCTCGGCAGCTTCCAAAGGATTAGGCCAGGGAAATGCTTCCGCAGATATGGCTCCTTGGTAATTTATTTGCTGTAAAGCTGCTGCTATTTCTTTCATGGAAGTATGACCCATTCCCATCGGTCTTCGATTGGAATCTGCTAAATGCACATGACCAATCCAAGGTCCATTTTCTAGGATACTTTGAGCTATATCTATTTCTTCTATGTTCATGTGAAACAAATCAGCTAGTAATTTGATATGACGCGTGGATAGACCTTCTACAAATGCTTTACCAGAACCCAAGGTATTAAATAAATTGGTTTCATAACGGTTCAAAGGTTCGTAAATCAAAGGTACTCCTAGTTTCTCCGCATGTTTCCCGAGATATTCCAAGGCCTCTTGTAAATGCATCAAAGATTCCTCTCTACGATCAGGCAAAGCATTTCCTTGCATGGAACCAATGATGGTCACCGCCCCAAAATGCGCACCAAAATCCATCATGGATTGAATAAAATGGATAGCTTTCGTTCGGATTTCTGGATTGGGGTCAGTCAGCGTTAATCCCTGAATAACTTTTCCAGCTCCACTTCCCACTGCCGCTAGTTTTAATGAATATTTTGACAATAGTCCATCCAATAGCCCTTTATCAAGACTTTTAGCATCTTCTGTAAAAAGTTCGATGGCATCAAATCCCAGCCTAGACGCTTGGGCCATACTCGCTTCTAAGTCTTCCCAAAAAATCCAGGGGCCCGACTTGATTTGAGGAACTAAGGCAATAGTTACACAAGAATGCATCATATTATTCTCCAAAATTTACCATGATTTTCACGATGCCTTGAGCATCTTTAGCCCAATCAGCCAAGGCTTGTCCTGCTTGCTCAATGGGTACGACTCGACTAATCACGGCCTCCACAGGAAATTGACCGGACTCTAAATAAGCAATCACATCTGGGAACTCATCTGTACAATTTCTAGATCCCAAGATTTCTATTTCTTTTCGTACAAATAAACCTGTATTAAACTCAACGGGCTTTTTGGCATATCCTATACAAACCACTCGGCCAGTATACGCTACTTCCTCTACAGCAGCTCGATAGGTAATATGACTGCCTACTGCTTCAATAATGACATCTGGTCCATCTCCTTGAGTAATCTTCTGTAGAGCTTCATGCAAATCTTCCTGACTGGTATTGATGGTATGTTGCACCCCTATTTTACGTGCAATTTCCAATTTAGAATCATCTATATCAATGGCAATAACTTGGGCTCCCTGATGAACCGATGAGGCGATAGCTCCCATACCCACGATACCACAACCGATGACAGCAACGATGTCTGAGGCACTCACTCGACCACGAGCAGCTGCATGAAAGCCCACAGTCAATGGCTCTACCAAAGCTAATTCTTTCAAGGATAAAGAATTTGACGTATATAAATCTTGCCAAGAAATAGTGATGTAGCGAGTCATGGCACCAGGTCTACGAACACCCATGGTTTTATTATCTTGACAGGCATTCCTACGACCTTTTCTGCAAGACACACATGTGCCACAGTTTAGATATGGATAAATCGTCACTCGTTGGCCAACTTGCCAATGAGCAGGTACATCCGCTCCTATTTCTTCTATCGTTGCCCCTACTTCATGACCAAGAACATTGGGATATTCTTGCAATTCAAAAAGTCCTTTGAAGCCATTTAAATCCCCACCACAAAAACCCACCATGCCGATTCGAAGTAAAACCTCCCCTGCGGCAGGAATTGGCTTTTCAATTTCTCTGATTTCGGTTTGTCCGACTTCAGTTAAAAATAATGCTTTCATAGTTTCTATTAGGTTTATTGCTTTCTAGCTATATTATTTTCAGGTCTTCCTTCAAACCACATCTGATTTTTAACCGGAGCAATGATTTCAACTAATTCCAAAAGTAAGCCTTCGGGGATGAGAAAATCTACCGCTGCCACATTTTCTTGAATGGTTTTCATATCACACATCCCCACGATGGTAGTGGCAATATCTGGATGATCCATAGCAAAACGTAAAGCTACATCACTCAGGCGCACTTGGTATTTTTCACAAACAGCTAATAAGCGAGGTTGAAGAGATTTCACTTCATAGGATGCATTATGCCAATCAGGCAAAGTAGCATCTGAAAGAATTCGCTGCATCAAAGGAGCCGCATTCATTAAGCCAAAATCCAATTCCTTGGATAAAGGGACTAATTCCGAATTAATTTCATCTTGCAATAAATTATAGTGGGCCCAAGATAGGACGGTATCTACTTCTACTTCCCTTGCTATAGAAGCCAAATAATTAACTGGTAAGCCAGTTATACCTACAAATCTGGCTTTGCCCGATTTTTTAACTGCTTGAATGGCCGGAATAGCTTCATTTAAGACCTGTTCTTTTGAACCAAACTCAATATCATGCAATTGATATAAATCCACATAATCGGTTTGCAGTCTTTTTAAAGAATCATCAATACTGCTTAGAATCTTTTGATAAGAAAAATCAAATTCTCTTAAATCATATCGACCAGCTTTGGTTGCCAAATAGACTTCATTTCTTTTACCTTTCAAGGCTTTACCCAAACGAGTTTCTGCCAAAGTAATCCCATAAAATGGGGCTACATCCACAAAATTCACCCCATGATCAATCGCATAATGAACGGCCGAAATCCCCTCTTTTTCATCACACTCTTCAAAAACATTTCCTAAAGGTGAGGCACCAAAGCCTAAAATAGATACTTGTAAATTCGTTTTGCCTAGACGACGGTAGCGCATAAAAAATGGTAAATTATAATTGGTAAATTAAAGAATCAAGCTAGTAGAAAAATCAGAAATCTCTATCCTTATTTCGTCTAAATTTAGAATGATTTTTCTCAAAATCTTAGACAGACTGTTGAATATAACTGATAAAATTCAACAATGACCAAGTTCTTTGGCCCGTTTATCATTTACAATTCCCTTTCCGCTTCGCTCATGCTACGTTCCCATCTTTCGTTGGATTTACTATTCAATGGAGAATGAAGAATGTAGAATTTTTGATAGAAAACATCGTCGTGCAGCCCTGCGAAATGTGATGAACGCAGCGGTAGACGAGGTTTTGACCTCAGCATGGGCGATGTGCGTCGGCGTCAAAAGTATAGGCGATAGCGGAGTGATTCACGGTTCCGCGAAGCGGAATTCGCCTTGGCTGAACGACAAAAAAAGATTTTTATGTTTCTTTTTTTTCAAAAAAAGAAAGGCCTTAGTATATGCTGAAAAGTAGTGTCATTTTAAAACAACAAGATAGAGTATTACAAAAGCGTTTAACCGAAGATTTAATTCTATGACATTTATTAAAAAAAAGGCTTTAGTAAGCGAAGAATGTAGAATGGAGAATGTAGAATTATTAAGATTTAGGGATTTGAATATAGAAAGCCCCCCATTTATACTTTATAATTCACCATTTACAATTCCCTTTCCGCTTCGCTCATGCTGCGTTCCCATCTTTCGTTGGATTTACTGTTCAATGGAGAATGAAGAATGTAGAATGTAGAATGTAGAATTTTGATAGAAAACATCGTCGTTCAGCCCTGCGAAATATGATGAACGCAGCGGTAGACGAGGTTTTGACCTCAGCATGGGCGATGTGCGTCGGCGTCAAAAGTATAGGCGATAGCGGAGTGATTCACGGTTCCGCGAAGCGGAATTCGCCTTGGCTGAACGACAAAAAAGAAGTTTTTTTGTTTCTTTTTTTGTCCAAAAAAAGAAAATCAATAGTATATGCTGAAACGTATTGTTATTTTGAAACAACATGAAAAAGTCCCACAAAATAGCTTTGCCGAAGATTTAATTCATATGGTATTTCTTTTTTTTCATAAAAAAAGAAACAAAAAAAACGGAAGAAATACGGTTAATGTAAAATGTAGAGTGAAGAATGTAGAATGTAGAATTTTGATAGAAAACATCGTCGTGCAGCCCTGCGAAATGTGATGAACGCAGCGGTAGACGAGGTTTTGACCTCAGCATGGGCGATGTGCGTCGGCGTCAAAAGTATAGGCGATAGCGGAGTGATTCACGGTTCCGCGAAGCGGAATTCGCCTTGGCTGAACGACAAAAAAATCTTTTTTTGTTTCTTTTTTTGTCAAAAAAAGAAAGGCCTTAGTATATGCTGAAAAGTAGTGTCATTTTAAAACAACAAGATAGAGTATTACAAAAGCGTTTAACCGAAGATTTAATTCTATGACATTTATTAAAAAAAAGGCTTTAGTAAGCGAAGAATGTAGAATGGAGAATGTAGAATTATTAAGATTTAGGGATTTGAATATAGAAAGCCCCCCATTTATACTTTATAATTCACCATTTACAATTCCCTTTCCGCTTCGCTCATGCTACGTTCCCATCTTTCGTTGGATTAACCGTTTAATGTAGAATGAAGAATGTAGAATTATTAGGATTTAGGGATTTGAATATAGAAAGGTACCCCCATTTATACTTTATAATTCACCATTTACAATTCCCTTTCCGCTTCGCTCATGCTACGTTCTCATCTTTCGTTGAACTAACCATTCAATGTAGAATGGAAAATGAAGATTGTAGAATGTAGAGTTATTAGGATTTAGGGATTTGAATATAAAAAGCCCCCCCATTTATCATTTATAATTAATCATTTACAATTTCTTCACGTATTCCATAGGAGTGGTACCTTCTTCCTCTTGAAATGCACTGATAAATCGATATAAAGTACCGAAACCAGAGGTCAAGGCTATGGATTCCATATCATCTTGACTTAAATTTTGAGATTTTTTCTCTTCCAAAAGCTTCTTTGCATGAGAAATACGCAATTGAGCACGCAATTTGGTGAACTTGGATTTGATAATATAATTAAAACAATAATAGATGTGGTGTTTAGGAATATCCAATTTTAAGGCTAGGAAATCCACATTGAACTCGGGGTCCAGATACCATTTTTCTTCGTGAATATTATCTAATATATACTTGGCATCTTGCTGGAACGGATCATCCGACTTCCCAACAAAAGAATACACATCACTAGCATCCACTTTGTGTTCAAAATTCTTCCGTTTGCCTTTTTTATGAATAGGAATACCATAAAGAATAGGAGGAAATGCCAGAATTAATAATGGTATAGTCAAGAAAAATACGCCTGTCAAATAACCGAGTGGAGATGAATTAACTAATTCTTTGTTAACCACATCAGAAAAAATAAACATGATTGCACCTGCAAAATAGCTAGCACAGGCTAAGGTAGATAAGGATATCAACCAAACAAGCCAGCGCTTAATTAAGGTCTTTTGTGCTGAAACGGGTCCATATTTGGCGAGACTACGATTATAGCGAAGGAACAAGGCTATCGTCGCAATTAGATAAATCATGAAAAACATTGGACGCCCAATGACATTAAAATAACTCGGATAAAGGACACCTTCATTCCACACTTTAAGTACTTCAGGATTATCAATAATCTTTCTAGCTACAATAAGCTTGTAATCCCAGTTTTTGAAATAGAATGGAACGATGGACAAGAAAGAAATTACTGCTGGAATAAAATGAAAATAATCCCTTCGAGACAGCTTGTTACGGTCAGTCAATGTTCCTCGAACATAAAAAAACAAAAACGGACCAAACAGATAATACGTAGGGGTAATATGGTAATTAAAGACCGCCATTAATGACGCGTTATCTCCCATAAAAGCAAAATAATGCAAAAGGCCAGACAAGGCGATCGTTACTAAAAAACCAGTTAAATAGATCGTATTTTTGTTTACACGAAAGTTAAACACGGCCAATACCAATGAAATAATGAGTTTGAAAGCGACTATGTAGATTAACATTTTCTAATTCAATTATTTCGGTTTGACATTAGAATGGCTGGGATAGAATACGCTCCAAAACAGAGAGAGACAACAGATTTCTCTTCTGTCGCTTCTCGAATGAGATTATTGGAGAAATACGAATTATAGAACAGCTCAAACTTTATTATAGAATGGTAAACGCAAAGGTATATTGATTTTTCAATCAGCCTAATATTTTTAACAATATTTTCGATTAACCTAAAACAAAAAAAACAGGCTCAATATCACTAATAAAGCATTTATACCACTAAATCACTCATTTTGAAGGAGCTAACAATTCAAATTGTTGTAAAGATTATTTTAATAGTAAAATAACATTTTAATCATGTAACAACAATTTAATCAAATCGTATGGTCATTATCTACAAATGATATAACGAACCAAATTGAAAATAGACTCTTCCATGACCGAAAAATAAATACATTCTATACCCTACAATGTCCAGAATGTTTTATGAGGAAAAATCTTATTTTTGCCAACCATTATTAAAAAACACTCAACCTATTCCATATGTTAAAATTGTCACTCAGTTTAATTTATTCTTTTTTACTTTTTTGGGGATATCAATTTCTACAACCCCCTATCGCTGAAAATAGTACAAAATCCATCGTTGCTGTCGACACCCTTTCCAATGCTTCAGCATGGCCTACTCAAGACATTCAAGTCAGTAATTTTGCTTCAGCAGACTTAGCTCCCAGTCCTGCTTGTATTGCCGTAGCTGCCACAGGTGAGGTATTTGTAGGAATTGACCAAATTGGATCTTTAGGAAAAACACCTGGTAAGGGATACATCTTAAAATTAATTGATTCCAACAATGATGGTCGCGTAGATCAGCAAAGCAAATTTGCCATGGTAGATAATCCCCGTGGGATTATTTCATTAGGCGACAAATTATATGTGCTTCATACCGTCTTTTCGCCTGAAACAAAGAAAGCTACAGGAATGGATTTAGTGGTTTTTGAAGACAAAAATAAAGACGGAGTAGCCGATGGCCCTTCGAGTCCATTAATTCAACATATCAGTTCTCCCAAGTTTTTACAAAGTAGAGGAACTGACCATGCCACCAATGGTATCAGAATGGGAATTGATGGCTGGATTTACATTGCTGCGGGCGACTTTGGTTTTCATAATGCCACTGATAGAAGCGGAAAGAAAATCACCATGCTAGGTGGTGGAATTGTCCGAGTAAGACCTGATGGGACTGAAATGGAAGTATACACCCATGGTACTAGAAATATTTATGATGTAGCTATAGATCCCTACATGAACATTTTCACACGCGATAATACCAATGATGGCGCAGGATGGAATATCCGTTTTAGCCACCACATTCAATCAGGCGAATATGGTTACCCGCTATTGTTCAAACATTTTACTGAAGAAATCCTGCCAGCCTTAGTGGATGTAGGTGGTGGATCTGGAACTGGTTCTTTGTTTATGGATGAGCCTACTTGGCCAGCCAAATACAATCAAGTACCTATGATGGCCGATTGGGGAAATAGCATATTGTACATTCATCGTGTGACGCCTGACGGTGCTAGTTATACGCAAAAAGATGAAACATTCATTAAATTAAAACAAATCACGGACCTAGATGTAGACGGTTCTGGTCGACTATACCTTGCTGCTTGGGATGGAGCAGGATATTCAGGAAATCCCAACAAAGGATTCGTGGTTAGAGCTGTACCTAAAGGCTGGACTTACCAAGCCTTTCCACAGGTGAGTCAATTGTCGAACGATGAATTAGCTAAGCTTTTACAATCAAATAGTGCGGTAGCGCGTTTAAACGCTCAACAAGAATTATTAACGAGGGATCAAAAAGTGACGGCTGCCATAGCTTGGAAATTAGCGGCAGATAAAAAGGCTCCATTGTATGCTCGTTCGGCAGGTATATTTACTTATGCTCAAGTTGCAAATGAGCAAGGTATATTACAATTGGTTAAATTATTGGCTGATAAAGATGTGAAAGAGCTGGCCATCAGAGCATTGGCAGACAGAAAGACTAAAAATAAGTTAGTACCCATTCAGCCCATCATATTGGCTTTACAAGATGCCTCTCCGAGAGTACGTGTAAGTGCAGCTATTGCTTTGGGAAGATTAGGCAAACAAGAAGCTATTCCTGCGCTTTTACAAGTAAAAGTTCCTAACTCTTTTGTAGCACCTCCCAAAGATCAAGAAGGTCCTCATGCTACTCCCAATTCAGCCATCATTCCTGCACACGTTGCCGTACAGGCATTGGTGAAATTAAATGCAGTGAATGCCTGTGTAAAAGCAATTTCAGGTCCCAATTCAACCATTGCTTTGTGGGCATTGCGCTACATGCACCAACCCACTGCTGTCAATGGTCTTATTGCCGCTTATAAAAAATCTACCAATATTACTTTCAAAAAGCAATTATTGGCTAATCTAGCTAGACTTTATAAAAAGGAAGCTGATTATGAGGGAGAATATTGGTGGAGCACTAAGCCCAATGGACATGGCCCTTACTATAAAACAGTAGATTGGGAATCGAGTCCGATCATCAAAGACTTTATTTTAGCTGAGTTCCAAAAAGCCAATGAGGCCGACAAAGCTTATTTTGTAGATTTGAATGAGAAAAATCAAATGGAAATAGCCGAATTAGGAACAACTGCGAATAATCTAGCCAAAGATGAACCGAAAGTTGACTTGGCTTCTATCCGTAATAAAAAAGGTCAAATCGGTAATGCCTCCATTGAAGACATCATGCTAGCCATGGCTCAAATCAAAGGAAATCCAGCAACAGGTAGATCCTTATTCACCAAGCAAGGTTGTGTGGTTTGTCACAGTTTAAAAAGTGGAGAAACATTGAAAGGCCCATTTATGGGTCAGATTGGTGCTATCATGAGTCGGGAACAAATAGCAGAATCAATCCTCAAACCTAACGCTTCTATATCACAAGGATTCGTAACGGTATTAATAACGACAAAAGACAAAAAGGAGCACATGGGTTTTGTCACGGCTGAATCTCCGGATCGAATTGTGATGAGAGATATTACAGGTCAAATTACAAGTATCAGAACTGCCGATATCCGATCAAGAAAAGAAATGGAAACATCGATGATGCCTGATGGTTTAACGAATGAACTTTCCTATGAAGAGTTTGCTTCCTTAATCACTTTCTTGTCCGAACAAAAAAAGTAAACGATTAATCAGAGTAAATCTGAATACACGAACATGTAAATACAAAAGCTCAGGATTTAAACCCTGAGCTTTTGTATTTAAATAGATCAGCGATAAATTAAACCCGCATAAAATCTCCTTGCCATTCACGAATGGACTTCTTGATTTCCTTTGGACTTAGGTTTTGTAAAATAGCTCTATCGATTAATTCTAATAACTCATCGTCACTCGCAAAACGCAAAGCAACAATTTGATGGATGTCAAGCATATTTTCCTTTTCAGTAAAAGGCACATTCATTAATTGAAAATAACGCAAACGCATTTCCAATCGAATAATTCGATCTTGATTTTTATTCGCATATATACGTGAAACAAACGAAATTAAAATAAATAATAAACCCACTAATATATACAGCCAATCATTTGCCAGATCTTCCAAGGCCAATTTAACAGTCCAAATAAAAAAGAAAAAAGCAAGCGGGAGAATTATAAAATGATGCAAATGATAATACCTAGTATGGGTATCGTATTCTTGATGATTCATTGATGGTTAATTTAGTTTTTATGGAGTAGATAAAATGATAATTTTATCAATTTTATCAAAATGATTCTATAAAGCAAACTCCATTTAATAAATTATTTGAAAATGAGAACAAATGTCAATTTTATAAGGTAAATCTAGCCTAACTCATCAAATAAGCATCGTTTTATGTTTAAACAGGATATTAAAATTCCTCGTCAAAGCTTTGGGTTCAAAAATCACTCCCATCTATTACACATAAAGATCAATGGCACCATTGACCAATTATCCAACAATTAGCGTTAATTTCCGTTTAAATTCAAAATCTATTTTCTGATGTATATCGATTTAGAACGTATTCTTTTATCTATTTTAATTGGAGCTGTCATTGGCTTGGAAAGAGAGTATCGTTCCAAATCCGCTGGCTTAAGAACGATGATTTTGGTATGTGTAGGCTCATGTATTTTCACCTTGCTCTCGTATAAAATTGGATTGGGCAGTCAAGACAGAATTGCGGCCAATGTTTTAACTGGAATAGGTTTTCTGGGTGCTGGAGTTATTTTTAGAGAAAAAGATCGAGTAACTGGAATCACTACGGCAACAACGATTTGGGTTGTTTCGGCCTTGGGTATGACCATCGGAGCAGGTTTTGAATTATTGGCTTGTTTCACCTCAGCCATTGTTATTTTAATCTTAAGTGCCTTTATTTTAGTTCAAAACTTCATTAGTAAGCTTAATCACGTACGTGTATATACGTTAAAGTTTGAATATTCTGACACCTTTGATTACAAGTATGTGGAACAATTATTCAAAAAGCTTAAAATGAAGATTCTGTATTCTCAAAAAATTAAATCTGGCAAGGATTTCACCTTTAACTTAACAGTTCAAGGTTCAGAAAAAGCTCATCATATGATTGCAAGCCAATTATTAAAAAATGACCAAATTAAGCACTTGGAATTCTAAGAGTGATTCGTTGTTAGAGATTAGCGTTTAGTTATTAGAGGTCTTGATAGGTAAAAAATAATGTCAAAAGATTTACATATTAGTGTTATTGGTGGAGGGGCGGCAGGTTTTTTTGCGGCGATTGCTGCAAAAAGTCATAATCCCCAAGCCCAGGTTCAAATCCTCGAAAAAACATCGCATTTTTTAGCTAAAGTAAAAATATCAGGAGGCGGCCGATGTAATGTTTGCCATGCCGAATTCCATAACAGGAAATTAGCCGAACATTATCCAAGAGGAGAGAAATTTCTAAAAAAAGCCTTTGAACAGTTTAATGCGACTTCGACCATGGAATGGTTTGAGCAGCGCCTGGTAGCCCTTAAAACCTATCCCGATGGTTGCGTCTTTCCTTTATCCAATACCTCGCAAAGCATCATCGATTGTTTCTTAAGAGAAGCCAAAAAGCTCGACATTGAACTAATCTTACATCATGGAATTGATAGGATTGAAAAGCGTGAAGATGGGGGCTTTGTACTACATTCCAAGGATAAAACAATCAAAACAGATCGAGTAATCGTGACGACAGGTGGTCAACCCAAATTAAGTGGGCTACACTGGCTGGAAGAAATTGGTCATCCCATCATTCCTCCTGTACCCTCTCTTTTCACTTTTAACATGCCGAATGAACCCATCAAGGAATTTATGGGTCTCGTGGTGGAAAAGGCTACTGTGAGAATTGAAGGTCAAAAACTTGTCGGCAAAGGACCATTGTTGATTACCCATTGGGGAATGAGTGGTCCTGCAATTTTACAACTCTCTGCCTGGGGAGCCAGAATCCTAGCAGCATTCAATTACCAGTTCTTTATTTTAGTCAATTGGTTAGATGAAACCAAAGAATCTGAACTGCGAGATACCTTAGAAAACACGCGCAAAATACATGGTGGAAAAATGATCAGCAATCACTGTCCCTTTCCTATTCCTGCCCGACTTTGGAACTTTCTATTAGCTAAAAACGATGTATTACCCGCATCTCGATGGAACGAGATTAATCCTAAACAAATCAATAAATTGGTCAATACCCTATTAAATGATCGCTACCAAGTGATGGGAAAAACTACATTTAAGGAAGAATTTGTTACTGCAGGAGGTATTGATCTCAACGAAATCCATGTTCAAAGCATGGAAAGCAAACAAGTACCAGGAATGTTTTTTGCAGGAGAAGTGATGGATATTGATGGTATTACTGGAGGGTTTAATTTCCAGGCGGCCTGGACTACCGGTTATATTGCTGGAAAACATGCAGCTCTATAAGCCTGTAAATCAGGTTGACAATTGCTTTTTATTTCAATATTTTTGTTTACTCTTTTCTACCCAATTTGAAGAAGAGATTTTCTTTACTCTACCTATTACAACATGAACAGAAGAAGCGCCTTAAAAAACCTAAGTTTGGTTTTAGGTACCTCCGCTTTACCCAACTGGGCATACCAGTGGAACCAAGATTCATTTCCCGCTCTACTGGGGCCTAACACCGAATTATTAGGAGCTATAGTTAATGCCATCATACCTGAGACTGATAGTCCAGGGGCCAAAACGATTGGCGCTCACTTATACATTGAGCGGATGGTGAAAGATTGTATGAGCAAAGAAGACCAACAAGCCTTCCAAAATGGATTGCAAAAGCTGGCTTCTTTGGCCTTGAAAAACTACCAAAAAGGATTCCCTCAGTTGAGCAGTCAAGATCAAATCAGCCTTTTAACTGGTTTACAAAACTCTACTTTACCAGAAGAAAGTCAGTTTTTCAAACGCCTAAAAGGCCTCACCTTAGCATCCTATACGAGTTCAGAATATTTCCTTACTCAGCATAGAAATTACACCATGGCTCCTGGGTTTTACCATGGTTGTGTCCCTGTTCAATAAGAATTTACCTCTCAAGACATGTCTAATTTTAATATAGATTCAAAAAAACAAAGAACCTTTGATGCCATCGTGGTGGGTTCTGGTATTAGTGGTGGTTGGGCTGCCAAAGAACTTTGCGATAATGGTTTAAAAACATTGGTTTTAGAGCGTGGTCGTGATGTGAAACATATCGTAGATTACCCTACAACCTTAAAGGAGCCATGGGAATTTGATCATTTGGGAGCATTAACCAAAGAAATGAAAGATGCCAATCCCATCGCTACCAAATGCTATGCATTCAACGAGGATTCATCCCATTTTTTTGTTAAGGACAAAGAACACCCTTACATTCAAGAGAAACCATTTGACTGGATTCGAGGATATCAAGTGGGCGGTAAGTCATTACTGTGGGCTCGTGGTACTCAGCGCTGGTCCAAATATGATTTTGAAGGTCCTGCACGAGATGGATTTGATAATCACTGGCCAATCACCTATCAAGATTTAGCTCCTTGGTATAGCCATGTAGAAATATTTGCAGGTGTAAGCGGAAACAAAGACGGATTAGAGCAATTACCAGACGGAGAGTTTTTGCGTCCTCACGAACAATCTTGTGTTGAAAAACATTTTTCATCCGAGATGAAAAAACATTACAAAGGAAACCGTCCGGTTATCATCGGTCGCTGTGCTCACCTAACTGACCCTCAACCCATCCACTTCAAGCAAGGCCGCGCTCAATGTCAGCAGCGTGACTTATGCCAAAGAGGTTGTCCTTTCGGAGGTTATTTTTCTAGTAATGCTTCTACCCTGCCTTGGGCACAAAATACGGGTAACATGACCCTAAGACCTAACTCGGTCGTACATTCGATTATTTACGATGAAAAATCGGGCAAGGCTTCAGGAGTTAAAGTGATCGATAGCAAAACAAAAGAAGAAATTCATTTTTATGCCAAAATCATCTTCTTAAATGCCGCCACTATCAATACGAACTTGATCTTGTTGAATTCCAAGTCGAACCGCTTCCCTAACGGATTAGGTAATGACAATGGTTTAATGGGGCATTACATTCACTTCCATAACTTCCACACAGGAGTGTCAGCCGAATATGAAGGAATGTTAGAAAGTAAAACAGAAGGAATTCGTCCGAACGGAAGTTATATCCCTCGTTTCCGCAATGTGTTCAAACAAGAAACCGATTTCTTGCGTGGTTATGCAGCAGGTTTTAGTGCTCGCAGACCCATCATCACTAATCAAGAAGGGATTGGTCAAGAATTGAAAGACAATTTATTCCAAAAGAAATATGGCAATTGGCAGGTAGGTTCCCACTTCATGGGAGAAACCATCCCGAAACATTCCAATTATGTCAAATTAGATGGTAGTAAAAAAGACGACTGGGGTGTCCCTTTGGCTCGACTTCATGTAGATTTTGATGATAATGATCGCAAAATGGAGCAAGATTACCAAGACCAAATGGCGGAAATGTTGACCTTAGCAGGCTTTAAAAACATTAAATCCAATCCAAAAAAGACTTGGAATCCAGGTTTAGATATCCATGAAATGGGCGGTGTTATCATGGGAAATGACCCTAAAACATCCCAATTGAATAAGTGGAACCAATTGCATCATTGTAAAAATGTTTTTGTAACGGATGGAGCAAGTATGACTTCCAATTCCACGCAGAACCCATCTTTAACCTACATGGCATTAACTGCCCGTGCTGCGAATTATGCTGTTGCTGAGTTGAAGAAGAAAAACCTGTAAGAGAATTGTAAATGGTGAATGGTAAATGGTGAATGAGGGGAAATAAATGGTGAATGGTAAGTGGTAAATGGTGAATGAGGGGAATAAAATTGTGAAAGGTAAATGGTAAGAGGTAAATTGTAAATGATTTTTGATATGAAAAAAAGCTTCGTTATTGCCTCCGGTATTTACCTGTTACCTCTGTTCATTTTCCTCTCTTTTTCTTCATTTGGTAAAAATGGGGCGGATTCCACTGCTTATAAGTCCATATTGAATTTAGCTTACGGAAATGCCCCAGAGGAAAGGAATTTATTGGACATCTTTTTACCCAATCAAGTCAATTCCAATACCAAAATGTTGGTATTCATTCATGGAGGATATTGGACCAAAGGAAGTAAAAACCAATTACCCAAACCCTTGATTCAATTATTAGCAGGTAAAAAAGGCTATGCCGTTGCATCCATCAATTACCGTTTGGTAAAAGACAATAAAAATCGTTATCCAGCCCAAATGGAAGACATCCAACAAGCTTTACGATTCTTAAATCTTAAAGCTGATAGCCTTGGATATAAGAGAGGGGAATTCGGTCTTTTAGGTGCAAGCGCTGGTGCCTATTTGGCTTTGATGTATGCCTACACAGCAGATCCTCAAAAAGAAATAAAAACGGTCATTGATATTGTTGGACCTACCGACTTCACCGATCCCATGGTGCGAGGGAAAAACGATGAAGCAGACAAGACTATTACCAATTTTTTAGGCGTTGCTGACCCTAATGCTCCCTTGGCCAAAGAATCAAGTCCATTACTTCGAGTAAGCGCTGCATCAGCCGTCCCAACCATCATTTTTCATGGTGAAAATGATGAGGTAGTCCACGTTCAACAGGCCAAAAACTTGTATGCCAAACTAAATCAATTGGGCGTCAAAACACAATTAGAATTGTACCCCAATGAAACCCATGAAATGAGAAAAAGCCTATTTAGCGTTTTCATGAAAATGGGCATCTGGTTAGACCAAGTGTATCCAAGTGGCAGTAAAAACTAGTTTTCAGGTGCTAACAACACTTGATATTTCCATGTTTGACCTGCTTGAGTCGCTAATTTAAATCCTACAAAACGTGTCCCTGGATTAGGTGCATCATAGTCGTGATTCGGTTCTGATGACCATGTAATCCATTCTCCTTTTACTCCTTTGATTTGAAGATTCAGTCGCTTCCCATTTTGGGTCAAATAAGCCTTGCCGGATTGCTCCTTATGAAACTCAGCCGTGGTGAGCATCGTCCAAACTAATTCCCCTCCTTGCTTGATTGATAAAATCTGATCACTAATTTCCAAAGAACGATTGTCCAATAGTGCCACTTGGCGATGGACTCCTGATGCTTGTTCTGGATATAATGAACTTAAATCAAGGCCAAATGCTTTACGTTTGCTTGAATTTTGTATCCCAATTACTTCTGACTTCCCCTTGACAGCTTGTAATTGATTGTTTAAGGTTAGTGTATTATGTGACCTATTATGATAGCGAAAAACATCCCAACGCTGAGCGTTTTGTTCTTTACCCCAAATAGCCACCCCTTTTGATTCCAATGATTCATAATCTTGCATCCCGAAATCCATCGCCCAACGCTCTCCTAAAGCATCAAAAACAAAGGATCCAACATCCATATGCCCATGATTAACGGATGGTGATCCCCCTTTCACACCAACGTATAAGGCATTTTTATCTGTCCAAGAAGAACGCATCATAGCTACTGGATTAGGACCTCCTCCCAAATAAGTTAATTCCTGTGGTAATTGAGGATTGACCAATGATGCCCCTTTTCCCCAAACCATCACAAGAGGTAGCAGTCGATCCGACACTAAATTCTTGGCCGTTTTTAACGTATTTATTTCCGTAAACAATAAACTATTATTTTGAGTCTTGGCCGCAAACCAAAACATGGCTGGATGAAAGCCTATCCCATCTCCTGAATCCGAGTAATTAAAATTCTTACCTGATGGTCCCGCCATGTGCAACATATAGTTGGCACTGGCATAAAAACCAGGTAATTGATTCAATCCAAAGTCGGAACCATATACCTTTTCAATGGCATCATTATACAGCACTTGAAACGAAGTACCATATCCCCAATAGGCGTAACCCTCTGGATAAGCTCCATCAGGACCATAATCTTTCATCGGTAAAATAATGGATTTTTGTGCCCGTTGAATTAATTCCTGAGCCTTGGCAGGATAATCTTCCTGAATGGCTAAAATCCCTAAACTCATTCCCGCATTACAAACTTGATTCCAATTATGACTCGCTTTCAACCAACTTGTATAGCGCTCATCGTAAGATGGTTCTATCCCTTTGGATAAAATGGCAGCTCGGATGATTTGTTTTGATTCAGTAGATAAAGCCTCAAATAACCAATCGTAACCTATTGCCACAGCCGTAGTCATTTCCGCCACATCCAAAAAATGGGATGGATTCCAATCCGTAAATTGACAAATTTGAAGCAACTCTTTCTCTGCTCTTTGCGCATATTTAAGTTGTTTTGTCATTCGGTAAGCATAGGACCAAAACAAGGTTCTTCGTAACATCTCTCGAGATACACCTAACAGCCTCCTGCCAATTTGTTTACGAATCAAAGGCTCTTTCAACAATAACCCATCGGCTTCTTTCAAAATTTGTTGATGCAAATTGGCCCACAGCGTATCCTGCTGAATATTTCGCTGAATGATGGCCTCATCCGACTTTAAAAATAATAATCGAGGATGCCCTTGAGCCGCTGGAATCAATGTGCTAAATTCTTGTGCCCAAGTAAATTGTGCCAATAAAAGGCAGTAAATAAGGAATCCTTTTTTCATCATGTTCTAATAGGTTTTGTAATGTCAAACATTTAGTAAATTTGACCATCATGTTTTCATGACCTAACCAAATATATGAAATCATTCTCCAAGCTGTATTGCCTGTCTCTACTTTTGATCTGTTGCTTTTTCAATGGCATAGCTCAATCTACTTTTACGCTATCAGGCACTATTGAAGACAAACAGAAAAAAGAAGGGGTTTCCTTTGCGCATGTCTATTTAAATGGCACTTCTTTTGGTACGCAAGCTGATGATAAAGGTCATTTTACTTTAAAAAATGTTCCATCTGGAAATTATCAATTTCTGATTTCTATGGTGGGTTATCAACCGCTCTCCGTTCCCATCACCGTTCAGCAGGATATCAAAAACCTACACTTTGATATGATAGAAAACATCACGGACTTGGTGGAAATTAAAGTGCAAGGCCAAAGAGACCGAGTCTGGGAAAAACAAATCCGTCAATTTGAAAATGAATTTCTAGGAAGGGACATTGACCGTGATTTGGTCAAAATTCTGAATCGGGAAGTCATCGATTTTGAATACGATCCTAGTACGAAAACGCTTAAAGCAAGCTCAAAAGAGCCTCTTTTGATAGAGAACAAAGAATTGGGATATCTATACCATGGATTCTTAGTCGGATTTGAAAAAGCGCCTAGGCAATTAAACTTTAAATCAAGTGGTTATTTTGAAGCATTAGACCCCGTTTCACCCAAAGAAAAAAACAAATGGGAGAAGAACCGAAAATATGCCTTCCAAGGATCCATCAGGCATTTTCTTTTGGCATTCATCAATCAATCATTGGGGAATGAGGGCTTCTATGTGACCTATTACAAAGAAAACCGATTGAGTAATCCGCCACCATTTAAATTAGAAGAAGCCCTTTTCACGACAAATAAACCAGACATTTTTGCCATTGATTTAAAAGGCATCATCAATGTGGAATTTGATTCTCCAAGGCAATTTTCCAAACTTAAACCCATGACTAAGACCATCCTCATCGAAAAAAATGGCACCTTAATTGACCCCTACTCCATGGAGGTTTTTGGGAAAATGTCAGAGTCTAGAATGGGACATGAGCTCCCATTGGACTATGTGTATGAATTAAAAAAATAGAAATAAAAAAAACACCCGACAGAGTCTATCGGGTGTTTTTAGAAGAAATCAAATTACAATACTTTATCGGTATCTGTTGTAAAAATTCGAGTGCTAATGGTATAACTTCCTCCATTAGGATCCTTATATTTTAAATCCATATAAAAAGCTTGGTAGCCCTTTTTCACATATGGAATCACATATTTTACCGTGTTTCCTTCTGGTTTAACTCTTCTTGTCAACCATAGATTATTTCTAAAATCACGATCAGAGGAAGTTGTTCCCCAAATGGCCGCATCTTCTAAATCTGTCGGATTAGCATTGACCGTTAATTCAAAACCATCTTTACCTTTTACCACGTTCCATGTTGGAACAGGCACTTCCTTGTTTTGAAGAGATAATCCAAAGAAAGCACTTAATGCCTCAATCGCCTGTTTTCCACCTGCCAAATCATGGCCTGCATTAGGAACATAATGAATTAAGTTTTTACCTGGAATTTGATCGAAATAATGCTTGATAGCATCCGCTGTCCAATAGGGGTCATTTGTTCCGATAAAGATGATTTTTGGAACCGTCATGTTTGCCCGATATGAATAAGGGTCAATCATGGAATTGATAGCTTTACCTACTGGTGTTCCTGTACCTTGAGGGATACCTAATTTGACATAGTCCTCAATTTGATCACTATATTCACCATAGGTGTCCTTTTGATAATTCAACGTTGCTGGCATGTTCAGCATATCAATAACCATAGGACCAATGGCTTTTACACGCTTATCACCAATGGCACTAGATAACCAAGTAGTCCAACCACGCTTAGAAGCTCCCGAAATCACAAAATCTTTGACTTGGATATTAGCCTTCTTACTAGCAAACTCTTGGATGGCATCCATTCCTCTAACGGCCGACTTAACCATAGGAAATAATAATGGCCAAGTGTGATCTCCCGTTTCTCTGAATTGATGTAAGGTATAAGAAATCAACTCATCTTCTGTTTTACCACCATAAAGAGGCTGGTTAGGAACTTGTTTGATGAGCGCTACAATGGCATGATTTTTAGCCGCGACCATGGATAAAAAGGTCCACAACTTATCCTCTTTACTCCAGTTAGGCTGCTCATCTTTATTACTTCCACCAGTAATAAAAAGCATAGCCCCTTCATAATTCACTTTAGCTGGAATAATGATGGTTAACTGGTGCTTCCAAGTGATATTTTGCCACTTTTGAGACGTTAATAAGACATGGTATCCTTTGGAAGTTCCTAAAGAAACGGAGTCTTTCAACTCCCATTGATACGACTTGTCGCCATTGGCCAAATAACTTTTCAAGGCTGTTTCAGGGGTTACCTTTTGGGCAACTCCTGAAAATGCCAAAAGGCAAAAAGCACTAATACTTAACGCTACTTTTTTGATACTTTGATACATATTTAATCTGGTTAAAGGTTTAGCTTTTGATTACCAAGGTTTTCCAGTACCCTGAGATACCCATGGCTTAGACCAAGGACTATTTTTACCATCCGCTTCTGAATAAGTAGTTGTTTCCAATTTATTCATAGCAGCTTCCGTATTTACTTTATTTAAATTTCTTTCATCTAGCATATAGTAAAAACGAACTGGCAATACCTTACGAATGGCAGCTGGACCTGCTGTTAAAACAGGGAAACCTGTTCTGCGGTAATCAAACCAAGCCTCTTGGGCCGCAGTCCAACTAGAAATCCACTTTTGCTCAATGATTTGACTCAGCGTTCCATCAAATGCTACTCCTGGATTTGTGATGTAAGTAGCATAAGTTCCACCAACACCCCAAGTATCTAATGAGGCTTTCACTCCAGCTTCATAATGTGCTTTGGCAGTACCACCTACAGCCCAACCTTTCAAGGCAGCTTCTGCTAAAATAAATCTTACTTCAGCAGCCGACATCATTCTTGATTTCAATAATGGGCCTTTGGCTTGACGGTAAATATCGTTAACCCATGAAACGTGAGGATTATTGGCTCCCTGCTCAGCCGTAGGACTCAAATTATAAGATGCTCCACCAATGATACCAGTAGGTAATCCAACATATTCAGGATGTGTATTTACATCTCTACCTAC
The DNA here is from genome assembly GCF_003143535.1 of Aquirufa nivalisilvae. Taxonomy (GTDB): domain Bacteria; phylum Bacteroidota; class Bacteroidia; order Cytophagales; family Spirosomataceae; genus Aquirufa; species Aquirufa nivalisilvae. The sequence goes on along the minus strand of NZ_CP029346.1, from coordinate 893,756 downwards.
CACTTTATCAGGTGCCAAATAGCGTTTTCCTCCTTCAATTTTATCGGTTCCTTTAGGTAAACTAGCATCCACCACTAATGGAATCTGTACTTTATTAGCCCATATACCAATTCTAGGGTCTTTTAAGTCCAATAATTTATTCACGAAAGTGGCTGCCATTTTAATTCGACGGTAGTTGGAAGCACTAGCATCATACACCGCATTAGATGGCCAAGAATCACTATCACTATTTCCTGCAAATGGCATAGCTGCATCATCTGCAATAGCCGTAATGATTGGATATTGCGTAGCATTTGCCAAAATCTTCTCAATTCCTGCTTTAGCTACATCAGGTTTCTTGGCAGAAATACGCATGTAATAGCGTAATGCCAATGAATTCGCTAATTTTCTCCATTTAGAAGCATTTCCTTGATAAAATACGTCGGCCGTTCCAGGAGTACTTGGATAGGAAGCTTTCGACAATAGATTATTAGCTGTTTCTAAATCGGCTAAAATACCTGTGTAAATCGTTTCCTGTGTATCGTAAGCTGGAAAAGTATTAGTAGCACCACCTTCAGCTCCCTTTAATGCAGCTGTATATGGAGCATCACCCCACAAGTCAGTTATCAATCCAAACATCATGGATTTAGTCACAAGAGCAATACCTTGATGTAATTCCAAATTCAAGGTAACCGAACGGTTATACACATATTGATTATTACGAAGTATATCGTAGTAAGAAGCCCATGATTGGCTTCCTCCCCACTCATAGGTATTATGGCCACCGGACCATCCATCCTTTTGAGTATGTTGCATGACACCCGCAATATCTTGATAACCTAAGTTAACAAAAGCCTTGCCTGTTTCAGTTAATACGGTAGACATCACTAAATTAGGATTAGCAGTCTCCGGATTGATCCCATTGGGATTTTGATTGAGCACAGTTAAATCCTTACAAGAGTAAAAACTACCCGATAGGATTAGCACCAATGCCATTATTTTATATGAAGTATTTTTCATGATCTTTTGCTGTCTAAATTTCATTAAAAAGTTAAACCTAATTTGAAACCAACAGGAATAACCCAAGGGGTTACGTTGTAACGCTCAATTCCTTGTTTGAATTGAGTACCACCACCCTGAACTCCTGCCTCTTGTTGGAAAGCTGTTTCAGGATCAATGTTAATTTTCGCTTTAGTCCAAAGGATGATATTACGACTGTACACCGAGAAGTTGGCATTTTGAACACCAATTTTCTTTAACCATTGCTGTGGTAAATCAATACCAATGGAGATTTCACGCAATTTTAAATAATCCGCATCATATAAGAACGCACGTGTAAATGACCAAGCAGTAGATCCTGCAAATGGAAGTGTTGTTGTACCTGTATTACCCAAGTTTTCTCTATATCCTGTTGGATTACCTGATGTGTCATAACCTGTAGCAATTACCCCTGGAATAAATACACCTCCATGAGGGAAGTTATAAGGGCCATACTTAAATCCATAAGGACCATATTCTGGCGTTGGTCCACCCACCAATGGGAAATAATTCCCTGTAATCTTGATTAAATTCTCTTGATTGGCCACTAAATAGCTCTTTAGTGCATCTCCAGTCAATCCGTTAGGATTAATCAATTTGTCTAAGAATAATTGAGAACGACCATTCTCTTCTCCATAACGATAGGTTTGAGAAACGAATTGACCGCCACTACGCCAATCGAATGACATATTTAAACTCAAACGCTTGTAAGAAATGGAAGTCTGCATACCTAAGATAAAGTCAGGATTGAAGTTTCCAATCTTATTTCGGGTGTTAATAGCATCAACCGACTGCCACTTACCTGTATTATCCAAAATTGGATAGCCAAAATAAGGGGAAGCTTTATCTTTAACTGTGACAATCTGGGCATCATAAATATCCCCAATTTCCTCTCCTACATAAGTCCATGCGCCTCCTTTGGCATCTTGCCATAAAGTGTAATAAGGAAGATCATCTGATAATTCAACAATTCGGGTTCTATTGCGAGTCCAGTTTAAATTAACATCCCAGTTCCAATTGGAAGATTTAACTGGTGTAAAACCCATCGTTAATTCAACTCCTTTGCTAACCAATAAACCAGCATTGACATTTTTTAAGGAATACCCCGATGATGGAGGCAATTTGGTACTCAAAATTTGGTTCCTATTTTCTACTTGATAATAAGTTCCTGAGAAACGTAGTCGATTTCGGTATAAACTTAAATCAAAGCCTGTTTCATAAGAGGTTACAATTTCAGGTTTCAAATCAGAAATCAATAATGTTCCTGGAGTACTCAAACGAGGAATTCCATCCCAAGTTCCTGCATTACCTAGAGTTCCTAATAATTGATAAGGATTGGCATCATTACCTACTTGAGCTACACCACCGCGGAATTTAAATAAATCCACTTGATTTGGCATATTGAACATTTCATTAAACAAGACGCTCAAAGAGGCTGAAGGGTAGAAATACGATCGGTTAGCAGCTGGTAAAGTACTTGACCAGTCATTACGAGCCGTAACATCCAAGAAAATCATGTCTTTATAGCCAATATTAGCTAAACCGTATCCACTATAAATAGCACGTTGGAACCAAGTACTATAATAGTCTAAGTTGGCTGGAGCAATATTTTGAACGTTAAATGCCCCTGGTACAATTAAACCCGTACCGCTTTTACTAGCATTGGTAATATTAGAACCACGTTGATAACGGGCATTACCTCCTATAGAGAAAGATAGACTAAAGTCTTTGATATCTTTTTTGTAAGTAGCTAAGAAGTCAGCATTACTTTCAAAGTTGGCTAAATTAATATTACCATAAGCACCTCTTGGATCATTAGTATAACTATTCGCAATTTTCATCTCACGCTGCTCCGTATAAGTATCTAAAGCATAGCGGCCCATCAAACTTATTTCGGGAGTGATTTGATAATCCAATCGGATGTTTCCAAACAAACGATCACGCACAAATCCATTATTAACCTCATAGGCTAAGAAATAAGGATTATTATAAACGGTATTATATTGAGTTCTTTGTTGCAAACCCTCTTGACCAGGCATCCAATAATCTTTTAAATCTAAGATATCAATGTGTGGGGATACGTTATATGCCCATTCCAAAGGATTGGTTCCTCGGTTTCCTGCAGGACGGTTATTGGAAGACGAACGACTTATATCTAAATTATTACTTAGGGTCAATTTCTTATTGACTTTAATCGATGTATTTAAGTTTAAGGTATTTCTAAACAAATCAGAATTAGGAATAATACCTCGGTTCTGCATATTTGAGTAAGACAAACGGTAATTAAATTGATCATTACTATTCGCAATGGAAATACCGTTAGTTGTAGTGATACCTGTTTGAACAAATTTGGCCACATTATCCTTGTGTGAAATTAAAGGAGTAGCTATTTTCTTTCCATTGGCATCAACAGGACTATTCCATTGAACTTCAGAATAACCTTTGTCTAATTCGGCACCATAGGTGGCGCCCACTTCTTCTTGAATCAATTTTCCAAAGGCATTTGAAAGAGGATTACCCGTAATAGAAACGGGGATAGCCGAAAACTGACCAGGACCAAATTTAGTCTGCCACTTCAAAAACTTATAAGGATTATCGAAAACGGTATTAGATGTAATATTTACAGTCATCTTTTTGGACTTAGAACCTGACTTGGTCGTGATTAACACGACACCATTACCAGCTCTTGAACCATATAGAGCTGCAGCACTAGGTCCTTTCAAGACTGAAACATTTTCTATATCTTCTGGATTCAAACCAGAAATTGAGTTTCCAAAGTCGGCCCGATTGTCATTTCCTACCTGACTAATATTATTCAAGGTATTAGCTAATGGCACACCATCAATCACAAATAGAGGCTGATTATCAGTACTTAATGAATTGGCACCACGGATAACCATGCTAACAGATGAACCTGTACCTCCGGTAGAGCTGATGGTAACACCTGCCATTTTTCCGGCCATGGCATTTAACACGTTTTCTTGAGCCACACGGTTCATTTCTTTACCATCCACTTTGGCTACGGAATACCCCAAGGATTTCTCCTCTCTTCGTATACCTAGAGCCGTCACCACCACTTCATTTAACATGGAGGTTCCTGGATTTAAGCTAACATCAATTTTCTTTTGATTACCTACGCGTACTTCTGTTGGTTCAAAACCCACTGAAGAAAAGACTAATACGGCATTGGGGCCTGATACCTCAATGGAATAATTTCCAGCTTCATTGGAACTACTTCCTCGGGAAGTACCTTTTAGGCTGACATTGGCACCAGGGATTCCTGTACCATCTTGCTTAGAGCTGATTTTTCCTGTAACTACCTGACTTTGAGCCATCAAAACTGGACTGCAAACAGTTAATAGCCACACAGAAAAAAACCACCCTCTCAATTTTTGTTGAGTGAAGTTTACTTTCATGGTTGTGATAAATAGGTTTAAAATAAGTTGAACAGCGAGCAATATAAGTAAAATTCTAATTTACCTATTTAAATTTCAATTAATTCTAAGTAAAAATAGGATGAACGGCTAAATACAAGGAAAGCCTACAACCTATATACGTATGAACAGAGTTTGTAAACTTATTTTCAAAAAATAATTAAAAAAATTTAATAAAAATATATTCAAATATTTGATTATCAATTAATTATAAATAAAATATAATCAATGTAAAGTATTCTTTAAAATGAACAATATATTACAAACTGTTTATTTTACTTGTTTATCTCAATTAATCAATCGTAATAGCATTTTTTAAAGCTTTATAAAAAGGTCACATTTCTAGTAATTTTCAATACTTTGGCTCCAAATCGACTAAAAGAGCTTTTTTTGTCCTTCATTTGAAATTGAGAACGCGAATCCTGTGTTACAATTTTAATTTGGCTACAAATAATCCTTATTTCGCACAGAAGAAAACTTAAAGCAAGAATTCTTAGTGATTAAAAGCGGGTTACTCCTTGTTCTAATAAACTTAAATTGATTCAAATTTTCCGTTATCTAGGGATAATTTGGGTTGACATTTTGTCTAATTAGCCATCTGGCGCAATCTTCCTCTTCATTAAAGATTTCTTGGTCGTTCTATAATCCATGTTCATTCATGGCTTTGGGTTCATTCTCTAACCTCACTATTTCTTTAACCAAATAGTCATTAAAATTATATTGTATGCAAAAATTTTACCCTTTAGCTAAAGAAACTAAAAAGCAATCCTTCTTAAAGAAGCTATTCTTTTTAGCCTCGTTCTTTTTGTCTCTTTCTGTTGCCACCCCAGCATTAGCTGGTTATGTGTCGGTTTCCTTCAATGAAGGGTTTATAGCTGATCAAAATGGAAATAACAAAGCGAACAATGGTATTGCTGTATCCACTACTGGAATTACTCGTCTTTCCTTTGCTCAAAATTCCAGTGTATCTGGTTTTGAATTACAGGGTAATGACTTACCCGGATTTGTCACATTTTATGACAAAAACAACGTGTTCCACTCCATTCCTGGTTTTATGAACTGGCGAGAAACAAATGGATCTACCATTAGAACCATGGTTTTCTTTCCAAATGTGGGAACTAGTGAAGCCATAACAATAAATTCTGGAAGCTATACCATTACTGCTACCAAAGCTTTAGGATTAACTTTCAATGGACAAATATTGAATATGTCAGGAGGTATCGTTACAGGTAATGCTGCCACGGTATCTCAAATGTTAACCAGTTTAAATGACTATTTAGCTGCTCAACCTAAGCTAAACATTACGCCCACACTGACTGTTACTGAAACTGTTGGTGGTGTGAATGCGGTTGCTACAGTTACTTTAAGTGCAGCAGCAACTGTTTCAACTACCGTTACATATTCTACCTCAGGAGGCACCGCTACCAATGGAACAGACTATACTAATACGTCAGGCACCCTGACATTTGCAATTGGAGAATCTAGTAAAACAATCACCGTTCCTGTATTGGATGATTTAACGGCCGAATCAACAGAAACATTTAATATCGTCATAGCCAATGCGGTCAATGCCGCCATTGTAACCAATACAACAGTCGTATCCATTATAGATAATGATGCTGCCCCGAGTGCTTTAAGTTATCCAACGCCTAAAGTATATAGTGTTAACACCATTATTACCAATGTTTCACCTACAGTAACTGGTACAGTTACTAGTTATAGTATTTCTCCAGGATTACCAACTGGATTATCTTTCAATACAACAACTGGAGTAATTAGTGGTACACCCACTGTTACTAGTTCAGCTACCAATTATACCGTAACTGCCACCAATGGAACAGGTAGTACCTCAGCGGTAATCAACATCACAGTAAATGCAGTTGCTCCTAGTGGGTTAACTTACACTACTCCAAATGTTTACGTTGTCGGAACAACTATTACCAATTTAAACCCTACAGTAACTGGAAGTGTGAATTCTTATTCCATTTCACCAACACTGCCAGCAGGTTTAAGTATCAATACAACAACTGGGGTCATTAGTGGGACACCTACTGTGACTAGTTCAGCTACCAATTATACGGTAACAGCAACGAATGGATTTGGCAATACTACTTCTAATCTTATTAGTATAACAGTTAATGCAGCTGCTCCAACTGGATTAAGCTACACGACACCGAATGTATATACCGTGAATTCAGCCATTACGGCTTTAAACCCTACAGTAACAGGAACTGTTACTGGTTATACTATTTCTCCTACATTACCAACAGGTTTAAGTATTAACCCAACTACTGGGGTTATTAGTGGTACACCAACGGTAACTAGTCCAGCAACTGATTATACTGTTACGGCCTCCAATGGCACTGGTAGCACGACAGCTCTAGTCAACATTACGGTGAACGCTACATTAGCTGCTCCAACAAATTTAACTTATAATACTCCCAATGTTTATACGGTAGGTACAGCTATTACAGCTCTAAATCCATCCGTAGTGGGAACAGTTACTGGCTATACCATTTCTCCTACATTACCAACTGGTTTATCGATTAACCCAACTACTGGGGTAATCAGTGGAACACCTACGGTAACTAGTTCAGCTACCAACTATACGGTAACGGCTTCAAATGGCACAGGTAGCACAACTGCCGTACTTAATATAAGAGTTAATGCCGCACTTGTTGCTCCTTCTGCTTTAAGCTATACTACACCGAATGTATACGTTGTAGGTAGTGCTATAACTGCACTAAATCCTACCGTAACAGGTACAGTGACAGGATATACTATATCTCCAACTCTACCAGCCGGTTTAATAATCAATCCAATTACAGGCGTCATCAGTGGTACTCCAACCGTAACAAGTTCGGCAACTGACTACACCGTAACTGCTTCTAATGGAGCAGGTAATACTACTGCCGTAGTTCGTATTACTGTTAATAATGCAGCTCCAAGCGGTTTAAGCTATACTACACCAAATGTCTACACGGTTAATTCAGCTATTACTAGCTTGAATCCAACAGTCACTGGTGTTGTAGATAGTTATAGTATTTCTCCAGGATTAACAACTGGATTATTATTTAATACAACTACTGGGGTAATAAGTGGGACTCCCACAATCACTAGCCCAGCGACTGATTATACTGTTACAGCGACCAATGGCACAGGTAATACCACTGCTGTGGTACGTATTACGGTTAATAATACTCCTCCTTCTAATTTAAGCTACACCACTCCTAACGTTTATGTAGTTGGAACCGCTATTTCGGCTTTAAATCCTACCATTACAGGTAGTGTAGATACCTACTCCATTTCACCAACACTGCCAGCAGGTTTAAGTATCAATACAACAACTGGGGTCATTAATGGGACACCTACTGTGACTAGTTCAGCTACCAATTATACGGTAACAGCAACGAATGGATTTGGTAATACTACTTCTAATCTTATTAGTATAACAGTTAATGCAGCTGCTCCAACTGGATTAAGCTACACGACACCGAATGTATATACCGTGAATTCAGCCATTACGGCTTTAAACCCTACAGTAACAGGGACTGTTACCGGTTATACTATTTCTCCTACATTACCAACAGGTTTAAGTATTAACCCTACTACTGGGGTTATTAGTGGTACACCAACGGTAACTAGTCCAGCAACTGATTATACTGTTACTGCCTCCAATGGAACTGGTAGTACGACAACCGTAGTACGCATTACGGTAAATACTGCTGCTCCAACTGGCTTAAGCTACAATACTCCTAACGTGTATATTGTTGGAACAGCTATTACTTCATTAGACCCAAGCATTACTGGTACAGTTGATTCTTACGCATTAACGACTGGTACACTTCCAGCTGGTTTATCTTTTAACACCGTTAATGGTAAGATTACGGGAACTCCTACTGCGGTAACTGGCCTAACAAGCTTTACTGTCACTGCGACCAATGTATCAGGAAATACCGTTTCAAATACATTTACTATTACGGTTAATAATGCTGCACCTACTGGTTTAAGCTACAATACTCCCAATGTGTATACTGTTGGAATTGCTATTACTTCATTAGACCCAAGCATTACAGGTACAGTTGATTCTTATGCTTTAACTACTGGTACACTACCAGCTGGTTTATCTTTTAGTACAGTCAATGGTAAGATTACAGGTACACCTACTGCTGTAACTTCGTTGACTAGCTTTACCGTAACTGCAACCAACGTTTCAGGAAATACAGTTTCCAATACATTTACCATGCAGGTAAATTCTGGCTTACCTACCGATACCGATGGAGATGGCGTTTCTGACGCTCAAGAAGCGATCGATGGTACAAATCCAAATGATGGATGTTCGTACAATCCAGCAAGTCAGATATTGGCTAATACAACCTTGACTTGGAAAAATACAGACTGCGATGGAGATGGAACCAACAATGGTACAGATCCACAACCGCTCAACTATTGTGTTGGTGGTGCTGGCGGCAACCCTCCTTCCATTGGTTCTCCAAGCTTTGCAATTTTCGGAGCCAATGACTGTGATAATGATGGTATTCCAAACAGTGTAGAATGTGCTTCTGGAGGTCCTAGTTGCCAAGATTATGATTCTGATGGTATTCCAAACTTCCAAGATCCAGATTCAGATAATGATGGTATCCCAGATAGTATCGAGAAAAACATTGATACAGACGGAGATGGCATCCCTAACTACTTAGATTTAGATTCGGATAATGATGGTATTTTAGATAGAACTGAAGGTTCAAGTGATCGCGATGGCGACGGAACTCCAAACTATTTAGATCTTGATTCAGATGGTGATTCAATCTTAGATGCATGGGAAGCAACTGATTCAAGACGCGGTGTTATTGATCCAAATTATAATGGACTTGTTGACCAAAATGGTGCATTCATTGATAATAACAAAAACGGTTTAGCTGATTTCTTAGAACCTAATCCTGCACCAATTCCTGATACAGATCGAGATGGTACTCCAGACTTCTTGGATTTAGATTCAGATGGAGATTCTTTACTGGATAGCAAAGAATTAACTTCTGATCCTGATGGCGATGGCATTCCTAATTACCGTGATTTAGATTCAGATGGTGATTGGTTAGGAGATAGCGACGAAAGAGATGGAGACAATGATAGAGATGGAATTCCAAATTATTTGGATTTAGATTCTGACGGTGATACCATTCCAGATGCATGGGAAGGCAAAAACAAATGTGCTACATGTAATAACCTGAATGACGGAAATGGAGATGGTTGGGATGATCGTGGACAATATGTTCCAGTCATTGATACAGATAAAGATGGCACTCCTGATTTTCTTGACTTAGATTCGGATAATGATTGTATTCCTGACCGTGTGGAATTAGGAGGTGATATTGACGGAGACGACAAACCGAACTTCCGTGATTTAGATTCTGATAATGATGGTATCCCTGATGCCTTAGAAGCTGTTTCTTGTAACTCACCAGTAGATACAGATAAAGACGGAGCTAAAGACTTTGAAGATTTAGATTCGGATAATGACGGTATTCCTGACAAAATTGAAGCGGGTTCTGATCCAAACAATCCAGTAGATACGGATAAAGATGGTACTCCTGACTTCCGTGATTTAGATTCGGACAACGATGGCATCCCAGATAAAATCGAAGCAGGTGCTGATCCAAACAATCCTGTGGATACGGATAAAGATGGTACTCCTGACTTCCGTGATTTAGATTCGGACAACGATGGCATCCCAGATAAAATCGAAGCAGGCACTGATCCAAACAATCCAGTGGATACGGATAAAGACGGCACTCCTGACTTCCGTGATTTAGATTCGGACAATGATGGTATTCCAGATAAAATCGAAGCAGGTGCTGATCCAAACAATCCAGTAGATACGGATAAAGACGGAACTCCTGATTACCGCGATTTAGATTCGGATAACGACGGTATCCCAGATAAAATTGAAGCGGGTTCTGATCCAAACAATCCTGTAGATACAGATAAAGATGGTACACCAGATTTCCGTGACTTAGATTCGGACAACGATGGTATCCCAGATAAAATTGAAGCAGGCACTGATCCAAACAACCCTGTGGATACGGATAAAGACGGAACTCCTGATTTCCGTGATACCGATTCAGATAATGATGGTATCCCAGATGTATTTGAAGCTGGTGTAGATCCAAATAATCCAGTAGATACCGATAAAGATGGTTTGCCAGATTATCGCGATATAGATTCGGATAACGATGGTATCCCAGATAGTTTAGAAGCAGGGAAAGACCCAATCAATCCGGTTGATACAGATAAAGATGGTACTCCTGATTTCCGCGACTTAGATTCCGACAATGATGGTATCCCAGATAAAATAGAAGCAGGTAAAAATCCTACGACTCCTACGGATACAGACAAAGATGGAATTCCTGATTTCCGTGAGTTAGATTCAGATAATGATAGCATCCCTGATAAAACAGAGGCTGGTAATAACCCAAATAACCCAGTGGATACGGATTCAGACGGAGCTCCGGATTTCCAAGACTTAGATACGGATAATGATGGTATTCCAGACAAAGTAGAAGCTGGTACAAACCCAAGTGTTCCAGTAGATTCAGATAAAGATGGTACTCCTGATTTCCGTGATTTAGATGCTGATAACGATGGTATTCAGGATAAAGTTGAAGCTGGAACAAATCCAAATAATCCAGTAGATACCGATAAAGATGGTATTCCTGATTTCCAAGATACGGATGATGATAACGATGGTATCCCAGATATCATGGAAGATAATATTGATTACGGTGGATTACCTGATTGCGATAATGATGGTATTCCTAATCGCCTAGACCCAGATGTTTGTCCATCTTTCGTTCCTCAAGGTATTTCACCAAATGGAGACGGTAAAAACGACAAATTGATTATTCCTGGAATTTTAGGATTCAAGAATTCACTTACCATTTTCAATCGTTGGGGAGAAATAGTCTACGAAACTAAGGACTATAAAAATGACTGGGGTGGTGAAAGTAATAATGTGTTTATCTTGAAAGATGGTTTACTTCCAGATGGAGTTTACTACTACATTGTTGATTTCTACGGTGTTAAGCCAAACATTTCAACATTCATCTTCATCAATAGACTGAAAATCAAGTAATAAACACCGCTGAAAACAGAAAGAAAAATGAATACGAATCAATATAGTAACTCCAACATCACGAAGCTATCCAACATGTCAATAAAAGGCATGTTGGTAGCTACCCTAGTAGCGATGTTATTAGGTATTTGTTCATATGAATCAAAAGGACAAATTGAAACGATGTACAGTTTATATCGTTTTAACCCTCAAATCGTTACTCCAGCCCACGTTGGTTCCTCTGAAGTTTCCGATATCACTATCATAAATCGACGTCAGTGGACAGGCTTTGAAGGAGCCCCGGTTACATTTGCAGCAAGTCTTAACCAAAAATGGGGAGAAAATAAGGGGATTGGTGTAGTAGCTTTAATGGATCAAGCTGGACCTATTAAAACTACCACCATTAGTGCGGATTTTGCCTACCATATCCCATTAAATGACAAATGGACAATGTCTGGAGGTATCCGTGGAGGATTCTCCAATTTAACCATTCAATGGTCGGCAATTCGCTTAACTCATGTTGGAGATGATAACTTTCAAGAAGACATTTCGAGCGGTTTAAAATTCAACACAGGCTGGGGACTACGCTTCTCAAAAGGCGATGGGCTATTTTTAAGTATTTCTCAACCCAGGGTTTTGAAATACGACTTTGGTGCGGTGTCAGGAGGATATAAAGATGTAGACTACTACTATACCATGGTTGGTACAAAGGTTCGACTAGGCTCACAAATCACCTTGTATCCGAGTGCGATGGTACGTGTAGCCACAGACGTTCCATTAAGTTATGATGTGAACGTTAATAGCCATATCCGCGATCGATTTGATTTAGGATTTAGCTACCGTAGAGCAGATAGCTATGGTATCCGTTTAGGCTTCCAAGCAACCAAAAATCTGTATGCAGGATATGTGTACGAGTTACCCATTTCTGCCATCAGTAAAGTAAGTACGCAAACTCATGAAATTGCATTACGATTTACGTTTAACAAGAAAAGCTCCTTGGAAACTAAATAGATAACAAAGACAGTAGATTAGAGAACGAAAAGTAGAAAGCTAGGTTAATTTTTGATCTAGCTTTTTTTTATGCTCCAAATACAGATGGGTATTCATTTTAAAGCCAATTTTTCAATATTAGATAAAATCATACGGATACAATAGACGTGTAAACTATTATTCATTTTAAAACTGGCACATATTTCCTGACTTGTAAGCAAATTTATCTTAGAATTTTAAATTAACTTTACAGGGCTAATCAGTCATCATCAACTAAAATACCATCGATTCCCTATCAATGAAAAGCTTATTTAGCGGCAAAACAGCGTATTTTACGGTCAATTTGTAAAGAAAAGCTTAAATTTTACTCAAATAGACAAGTAAAAATAGCAGTTAAGAATTCGATACAAGCTTTCAAATACCGGACATTCTTCAGACCCAAAAATCAACAAAGGCACATTAAAGTCAACAGGCCAACAACTTTGTTTTGAATTTAAAATTAAGAACAAATAATAACAATGTTCTATTTTTTAAATTAATCTATTGAAGTACATTTGTAAAGTAAATCAGAACAGGGGTATAGGACTTCGCTCTGGTTTAGTGTTCTACTATGTTCTAAATTAATTATGAAAAAATCTATCTCTCAGCTCAACTCACGGTTCAGCTGCTCTGTATTAAGACTACAGAAAAATTTAATTCCGCAAAAATCTGGCTTGCTTGTTTTAAAGAATATTTAAAACAATTCTCTTGACAAACCATCCATGTGATGTGCTTGTTACTTGTTATTGAATAAACCAGCTTTTGAAAATTTTGAAACGTGTTCTAATAAAGATTAAATGAATTCAATTTTCAACCCCAGTTCGATTATACTTCCTTCCTTAACCCTTAAAAAAGCGTCTGCTTTTTTAGTTGTTCTTGGATTAGGAGTGATGTCAACGGAGGTTCTTGCTAGTGAGCGTATTTCGAAAGGTTTATCCATGGTAAACACTCGTATGTTAGCAGATTCAAGCCTTAAAGGTCAATTTGTTATTCCTACAAGTGATAAAAATAAGTTTCGCACTGAAAACATAGAATCCATAGGTATTATTCCACAAGGAATTACACCCAATGGTGATGGTAAGAATGACAAGTTGGTCATTGACGGAATCTTAGGGCTTAAGAATAAGCTAAGCATTTTTAATCGCTGGGGAAATTTAGTTTTTGAAAAAGAAAACTATGCCAATGATTGGGGTGGAGAATATCTCACTTCGGATTCTACAAGCGACAGTAAACTCCTTCCAGATGGAATCTATTATTATGTAATAGATTTTTATGGACAAAAGGAAAACATATCGACATACGTACTTATCAACAGATTAGCAGTAAAGTAAAGTAATAAAATGTTCTATAATTATATACAAATTAAACTGAGAGTAGATCAAAAAAGGCAAAGTTGGGGCCGCTTGGCCCTTACTTACCTCCTTTTAGGATGCTTACTTTCTTGGAGTTTTACATCACATGCTCAAATTGAAAGCATGTACAATCTGTACCGATTTAATCCACAAATAATCACTCCTGCTCATTCAGGTTCTACCGAAAACTCCGAAGTTGTTTTCATTAACAGACAACAATGGATCGGTGTAGAAGGAGCACCAAAGACAATTGCTGCAACAGCGAATATCAAATGGGGTGAGAAGAAAGGTTTAGGATTTTTAGCTATGGTAGACCAAGCAGGTCCAGTTAAAACGACTAATATTGGTGCTGATTTCGCTTACCACGTTTCTTTAAATGATAAATGGAAAATGTCAGGCGGTATCCGCGGTGGATTTTCAAATCTAGCTTTAAATTGGTCATCCATTCGCTTAGTTAATCCTAATGATGCCCTTTTTGCTCAAGATATCTCAACAGGATTAAAATTCAATACCGGTTGGGGTCTTCGTTTTAGCAAAGGCGATGGCTTATTCGTTAGCATCTCTCAACCACGTGTATTCAAATATGATTTTGGTACTGCTAGTGGAGCCTATAAAGATGTGGATTACTTCTACACGATGATGGGTACTAAAATTAAGATGGGTAATAACATCAACTTATTCCCTAGTACTTTGCTGAGAGTAGCTGCCGATGTCCCTTTAAGCTGGGATATTAATTTGAATGCTCAGATTAAAGAGAAATTAGACATTGGTTTAAGTTACCGTCATAAAGATAGTTACGGCTTACGCCTTGGTATGCAAGCAAGCAAAAAAATCTACCTAGGTTACGTATATGAGTTACCAATCTCCAATATTAGTAAAGTAAGTACTCAAACTCATGAAATCGCCTTGAGATTCTCCTTCTTCAAAAAAGAAGTAGCCACTCCTGCCAGCGATCCAACAGTGAAATAACTACATCAACAAAATATTTAAAAGCTCAGGGTTTAAACCCTGAGCTTTTTTTATACACCTGAATTAAACACTAAATAAATGCCTTTAGCGGTCTTACATAAACTTGTTTTGGACTTAATAGCTTCGTTGAGTATCTGACCAATCATAGTAAATACAAATAGAAAGTATTCATAATAAAAGGGATAAACCTTAAAATAAAACAGCTCTGGGTTTAAACCCAGAGCTGTTTTTTAATATCCTTCAACGGTTATTTATTTTACTTATTCTTTACGCTCACTTTGAAACTTCAATTGAAGCTTATCTGCGAGTAAATGGATTAAGTCCTTCTGGTAAACTTGTGTAGCTTGCTTTACTTCACCCAATGGGCTAACATGAGCTCCTATCATAGCAAACCAAATTTCATGTGAATCTTGGACCTTTTTACCGTGCGACTTCCATTGATCTTTAATCACATCTCCCCTGCCGTGATCCGTAGTAATTAAAATTGTTGTTCTTCCTTTATACAAAGGATCTGATTCCACAAAATCCCAAATCTCTTTTAGCCAACTATCAAAATTATGAACAGCTTGTAAATAATGCTGATAGGCTCCCTCATGTGCAAACTCATCAGTCTCCCCATAAGAAATGTACATCGCTTTGGGTTTTTTAGTCTTCAAATATTGCATAGCTTGAAAATGAATAAATACATCCTGACTTTCTACATCACCAAATACCCGAAATGATTGACTCATCATCGATGAAATTAATTTCATTTGAGGATCAGCATGCAAGTTCGGATACACATCATATCCATTAATCACCGGAAATCCTGCTCGCTTCTCATTTAAAATGCGGTCAAAAGCATCCCAAGCACCAAAAGCTACTACTTGATTTTTATATGCAGGCAATTGATTTACATGTTCAAAAAAATTCGTGTTTGGATTGGGCTTGTAATCATTCGAATTCACTGCCGTGTCTACTTGACCAGTCAACAATTCGCTGTAACCTGGATACGAAAACCAATGTGGATTAGCGACATCTACTTTGTTTCCTAAAGCTCTATTACCATGAATTTGACCTTTCTTGGACAATTCTCCCCACAAAAAAGGCATTAATTTCTTTCTACGAGTAGCTAAATCATTATCCCAAAACTTCGTAAAAATCGCCAAACTATCTCCATGATGATATACCTTCTTCTTCGCCAAAATAGTGTCCATTCCTTTAAATACGTCCTGCCAGCGCAAACCATCCGTCGTAATAACTATCACCCGATTCTCAGGCGCTTTTTGAGCTAAAATAAACTCGGCTTGAGCGAATAAAACGAAAACCAAGCATACAATTTGTTTCATAGTGAAGTCTTTTGATAGTAAATTATTTTCTAAAACGTTTAATGCGATAAAAGGTCAAATAATTGGCATCATGATTGTTATGTGCTCCTCCCTCCTCATCATCGTAAGCAGTTCTGCACGCTAATACGATATGTTTCCCTTGAAATTGCCAATCTACATATTGAAATCCATGCTTGATTTCATCAGGATGTTGAAAAATCACTTGTTTTACTTGCCAATTCTTTAAATCAGTGGAGAAACATAATGCCAAGGTATTTCTAAAAGAGGCTGGATTTTTACCTAGATTCTTTACTTTGATTTCATCAGGTATGATATTGGAAATAGTCCAATATTTTTTAGTTTTTGCATCATACCGAATCGTGAACTTTTTAGCTCCACCAGGAAAACCAATAAATCCGGTTTTAGTATCAAAACTGGATTCTTTTCCATCTTCACTAATCTTTACCATGGCGGCATATTCATCCATCGTCGATTTATTATCTACCCTCAATATATTCCAAACTTGACCTTGTTGGTCTACCACGGCATTTCCTTCAATCCAAGCACCGAAATGATTGTCCATATAAGTGGAATCATAACGCAGTACATTTGTTTTCGTCCAGCTGGATGCTTGCATGGGATCTGCCTCAATGGGCATGGACATCATGAAGGTCCCATATCTTTTTCCCCACTTCTTAATTGGCCCCATGGCATCTTCCATTGCTCGCCACAATCGGCCACGATGCTCTAAAAAAGGCATGGGAGCACAATGGTATTCCCCCTCCAATAAAAGACCGTGCTGTCCATCAATAGGTTCAGACCAAGTATAACCTCCATCTATGGAGTTTCTAATAATGGTATTTCCATGGTGTTTGTTGGTTCCCATGATGTAAAGCTTGCCACGAATCTCCACTAACTTAGACCAAAATTGGCCTTGAATTTGGCTAATCTTCACCCAAGATTTACCCTTATTTTTTGACAAATATACCTGAGACACAGCTGAGGTGTGTTCGGTTGATTTTGGACCAAAAAAATCGTGAGAAGCTAAATAATCTCCATTGGATAGGATGCAAATACTAGGAGAACCGATGTATTGGCCACTAGACGCAGGACTATGTGCAATGATTACACCTGGAACTTGCGCTATAAGTGAACTTGAAATTAAAATCAAGTACACAAATAAGCCAGCTCCCAATCTTGGAAGTTTCATATAAATTAAATAGGTTAAATAGCTAAATTTATCATAAAATCAGCAAACTAAAGTTAGCTGATTGTAATTAAAATTTAAATCCAAGATTTATTCCCAAACCACGAACACCTAACCATGGCCCTTCTGTGTTAATTTGAGCGGTATTGGCAGTCACCTTACCTACTGATTTAAAGGGCGAAGTGTCCAAATTATCTACTTCTCTTTGTAGGACAGCTTGTTCATCTGCACTTAATGCAGGTTTGAATTCGGCCGTTAAAATCCCCGTACTAGTTCCAGCATGTGCTCCAATAATCCAAAAATCAAATACCATTCGATTCTTCCAAATGGGATATTGAACCCCAAACATTAAGCCACCATTCATCGATGTGATTTTTCCTTTAAAATCACGATCCACTTGTACAAATTGTCCACTGCTTTTGTCTTCTACCGTGATGGGAGCAGTAAGATCATACACTAAATACCTGGCATAAGGAGCAGCATAAAAGCCTTGGTTACCCTTACTACTAAAATAGTATCTTATTTCAGGCGTAATAGCGATATTTCCCAATCTCATACGAGATATATTAATTGATTTATCATCAATCATATCAGTAATGGTCCCTTCCAATGGAACATTGCCATAGGGCATGGTCCTAAATCCCAATGAAAATGAGATATGTTTACTTAAACTACGCTCATAAGTAATGTTATAATTCCTCAATAAAAGCGAACTCAAGTTTACTTTAATAATGTTTTTGGGAGATTTTTGAGCCCAAAGTAAGCTTGGGGCTAAAAGTAATAGGTATAGAATTTTCTTCATGTAGGTTGATTGTTGGCAAGTTAAAAAGCTTTAATGCACTATTTAAAGCTAATTTTTGGTATAAAAATCCAGATTTCAGGTACAGATCTAGGATTTTACTTTTTGTAATATTTCAATGCCTCTGGCAAATACTCTTTAATCTTTTGGATTCGAGTGGCATCAGATGGGTGAGTACTTAAAAATTCAGGTTGCGGCTCACCCGTTTTTGATTTTTGCATGCGCTCCCAAAATACAGAAGCTTCTGAAGGATCATAGCCCGACTTAGCCGCCCACATCAAACCAAACTTATCCGCTTCTAATTCTTGTTCTCTTGAAAATGGCAACATGATGCCCACTGTAGTACCAATACCATAAGCTTTCATAAACAAATCCTGTGTTTCTTTCGGCTTACTAGAAATTGCTGCAGATAATACAGTACCACCCAATTCTTGTACCATAGACTCACTCATACGCTTGTTTCCGTGCTGCAATAGAGCGTGTGAAACCTCATGACCCATCACAAAAGCTAAGGCCGTTTCATTTTTGGTAACTGGCAAAATACCTGTATAAACAACAATTTTACCACCAGGCATACACCATGCATTGACCGTAGTATCGTTTTTCACCAAATTGTATTCCCACTGGTATCCTTTCAAAAAATCCTTATTATTCTTCTCTGCAAAATAGGCTTCCACAGAAGCCGTAATCTTTTTACCTACCCGCTGCACCATCTGAGCCTGTGCATCTTTTGCAGGAGAAATCACCTTACTCGTCTTTAAAAATTCTTGATATTGAGTCAATGAAAGAGCCTGAATCTCTGATTCTGACACTAGAGATAATTGGCTTTTCCCGGTCAAAGCATTTTGGGCACATGAAATAACAAATAATGCACCTAAAAGAATAACTAGGCTACTTATACCGTATACTTGAATAGAACGTTTCATATTTATCAGACAATTGAAATGGTTTTCACACAGAAATTATATGTAAATTTAACTCATGCTTCCTGATTTACCCAATTTATTCATAAGCTATCCCAAATTCCATTAAAATAGATTTAACCGCCGCATATATTCATACCATGTTTAAAAAAGTCCTTTTCTCCATAGTCGGAATCGTCTTATTTTTCATCCTTGCTGCCATGGGAATTTCCATGATGTATAAAAATGACATCAAGGAGCTAATCACTCAAATGGCTAATGAAAAGCTTCAAGCCCATTTCCAATTTGAAGATGCCTCCATCAGCTTATTAAGTCATTTCCCTAGTTTAAGTATTGAAGTAGAAAACAGTTCTATCATTGGAAAAAACGAATTCAAAAACGATACGCTGGCACAAATACCTAAACTCAGTGTTCAAATTGCCCCTTTGGCATATCTTCTCAATAAAAAAATCGAGATTCAGGACGTCAGCATCGAACAAGCCCAATTTAACTTAATCATTCTTCCCAATGGGAAAATGAATTGGGACATTTATCAAGCTGCTCCCTCAGAGGTTCCTCAGGAAAAGTCCGATCAAAATATGAGCATTTCCTTGGATCATTATCAACTCATTGATTCAAAAATTCATTACAATGACCAAATGAGAGGATTTGCTACTCAACTGATTCAAGTCAATCACGAAGGTTCAGGTGATTTTTCAAAAGATATATTTACTTTAAATACAAGCACGGAAGTCGAAAAACTAAGTTTCGAGTTTCTCGGAAAAACCTACCTATCTGAAGTAAAAGGAAAACTTGAAGCTCCGATTGAGATGAATTTCTCTAAGATGGAATTTGCCTTTAAGAACAACGACCTGTTCCTAAATGAATTACCCATTCATTTTGATGCTTGGGTGGCTATGCCTGATACTTCCATCAATATGGACATCAAATTTCATGCGTTAAAGTCTCCCCTAAAAGATTTCTTATCGCTTATACCTCTTTTATACCAAAACTCCTTCCAAGATCTTCAAGCATCGGGGGATTTTGCTCTCTCTGGTTATGCCAAAGGTAAAATGAATGGTAGCTCCATGCCTAGCTTTGGGATGGATTTACGTATCTCAAAAGGTGCATTTAGCTATGCTAAAGTTCCAGTTGGTGTTAAACAAATGGAACTCGACTTACAAATTGACAATCCAGATGGGATCCCTGATCATACCGTAATTGACTTAAAAAAATTCCAATTATACATGAACAACCAGCCTTTACAAGCCAATTTGTTCTTAAAAACGCCACTTTCAAACCCCTATATTAAAACTAGTCTGAAGGGTGTATTAAACTTAGGCGAAATTGCTAAAATCATCCCACAGAAAAATACCCAAATGAGTGGCACCATTCAAAGTGATATCCAATTGGATGGCTATGTACAAGCATTTAAGCAAGCCCAAGGGAAAGCAAGTGGATATTTTAATGCGCATCAAATTCAATACAATAACACGGAAACACAGCAAAAAATCAGTATTAAGAATGCCTCAGCTACTATAAACCCTAAATCACTGGTGATCAGCTCCCTAGTGGGCAATACCGCTAATACCGAATTCTCAGCCAGCGGTAGTTTGCAAAATTATGTCCAGTATTTCTTGAAAAATGATAAAATCACGGGGAATTTAACTCTGGAATCTCCTTTAATAGATTTAAATCCGTGGATGAAGATCCGTGATGGCAATGCCGCTATGAACAGCCGAAGTAGTACTTCGGCTTCTTCGGCGGATTTGCAAATCCCTAAAAACGTTGATTTCACGATTCAATCCAACATCGACAAATTACTATTCAAAGATTTAGTCATTAGCCAACCTAAGGGTAAAATCCACTTAGCAGATCAAGTCATTAGCATGGACGATTTATCTTTTCAATTGGCCAATGCCTCTTGGAAATCAACTGGAACTTTTAGCAAAAAAGATCATCAAAACCCATCTGTTAAATGGGCTTTCAATATTCATGATTTGAATATGCAAGAAGCCCATCATTACTTTAGTTTGGTACAAAAACTGGCCCCTATTGCCGCTGCAGCTCAAGGTAAGGTTGATGTTGACTTTACGTATTCTGGGGAATTGAATCCCGATTTATCTCCCAATATCATGAGTACTAACGCCGTGGGAAATATGGATTTGGTTGATTTTAGTTTAAAAAATTCAGCTAGCTTTAATCAGTTGCTAAGCTTAACTCAATGGAATCAATTGAAGAATTTGGAATTAAAACCGACGCATTTGAATTTCCAGGTAAGTCAAGGCAGATTACAATTCAAACCTTTTGAAGTTCAAACGAATTTGACCAAATTTCAGGTAAATGGGTCCAACGGTTTAGACCAAAGTTTGGAATATAATATCCTGACAGATATTCCAGCAAAAACACTACAATCTGGCGTAGCGGCTAGTTTGAATCAACAATTAGCCAAATTAAATCCTAACCTAAATCTGGAAAAAATTCAGCAAGCCTTGAAAATGCAAATTACAGTTCGAGGAACCGTGCAAAAACCGCAGTTTAAGGTGAATATCGTCAATGCGCAAGGCAACTCGAATAGTTCTGTGACTACACAAGCCAAAGAATTGGTGAAGCAAGAAGCTAAACAACAAATCAACAAGCAATTGGATGACGCTAAAGTAAAAGCAGAAGCTTTAAAACAAGAAGCCGAAGCTCTTTCTCAAAAATTGAGACAAGAAGCTTACGCCAATGCCGACCGATTAGTGGAAGAAGCCAAGAATCCTTTTGCTAAAATTGCTGCCCAAAAGATTGCTGAAAGACTAAAAAAAGAAGCTGACCGAAAAGCTGATGCCTTATTGGAAGAAGCTGATAAAAAAGCCCAAGAATTGATTGAAAAGGCTCGTCAAAACTAACGAGCCTTCCCATTCCCAAACTGATCGCTTGCCCGAATGACTTTATTTCCTTGAAACTCTATTTCCACCAGTTTCTCACTGGAGACATAATTATGTTGTTCATCTTCCAAGTGATACAATACTTTTCTGGTGATCGGGTCGATTACTTCTCCGCTGGAAGGATAGGCGTATTTTCCATCCAAAGAAAAACTAATCCAACCAGGCATATCTTTCAATGGTATGCTTGTCAACTGCTGATAAGGTGCTTTCCCTTGAAATACATGTAACCGCATATTAAAACCGTCGCATAACCAAATTTCCTTTTCATCGGGTGTTAAAGCGATCCCATGACTTGGATTTCCATGTCGACGAACAGGGCCTTTGTTCCATCCTTCAACCACAATACTGGCTAACTTCTTACCTGTTTTTAAATCACCCACTTCAAATCCCAATAAGCTATCCACGGTCACTAAACCAATACTTTCCTTTCCATTCACTGTAAAAGGGCGAACAAAATTACTGAATGGCCCTATTTTCTGAATCAATGTATGTTTTTGCGCATCCACCTGATACAACCAAGGATTGCCAATATCGGCTAAATAAACGTATTGTCCTGACAAACCATAAAGCGTATTATGTGCTCTTTTAAATCCTTTTAATGTCTGGACAATGGCTCCTGTCTCACAATTAACCACATTCCAAAAATCCTTTTCTAAGGATGGTAAATACATCGTTTTCCCATCAGGTGATATCGACATGCGATCACAACCTCCAGCAAAAGGAATTTCCCAAATCAATTTTTCTGTACTTAGGTCGATCCGTTGCAAGGATTCCAAAGTGCTCACGTAAATACTGTTTAGCGGAATGCTTACAGCAATTCCTTTCACATTGGAAGGCTTTCCATTCGGATGAAAGCCTTGGGTTTTGATTCGCTTAACAAATCGGTGCTGGTTGTTTATATCAAATACCAAAATTCCATGACCACCATAACCGACATAGTCTCTGATCCCCGGAGTAGCCACATAGAGATAGCGCTTGGTTTTGTTTTGGGCATCCGAAGAAAAACCTGCCAATAAACTAAGCAACAGCAAAAGAATCAAACGCGTGATTTTCATAGTTTCTGAGTTAAAAAAAATGAGATGAACTATTGTATGTCCATCTCATTTCATTGTCAAATTACATGATGATTATACTATTTTTTATAACTGATTTTGAAGATTGTTCCTCCTAAATCATCAGCTACATACAATGAACCATCTGGACCTTGCGCTAAGCCACATGGACGGTGTTGAATTGGGCCTGTAGGTTTCGCCAAATCAATACCTGAAAAATTATCAGCAAAGATTTCCCATTTACCTGATGGCTTATTATTCACAAATGGTACAAAAGCTACAAAGTAACCCTTTTTCAATTCAGAGTTTTGACCATGAAAGGCTACAAATGCTCCATTTTTATATTTTGCAGGAAACTGATTTCCAGTATAAAACAAAACATCGTTTGGACCTAAGTGAGCAGGAAATGCTACTTTAGGATCTATCGCTTTTTCTCCAGCGGTCTTTTTACCATCTCCACCATATTCAGGAGCTAAGATTTTCTTATTTTGAAATTGGTCATAATAAATGATTGGCCAACCTCCATCATCACCTTCATGAATTTCATATAAACACTCTGCTGGAATCTCAGCACTTTGTTTGGGTGTATAATATTGAGGATAAAAATCATGGAAAAATCCACGACCATGCGATGTAGCAAATAAGCTGTTAGTCTTGGTGTTCCAAGTAATACCTACTGCATTTTTCAATCCCGTGATATAACGTTTCCCATCTTGAAATTTCTGGCCTAATTGATCAGCTTTATATTTCCAGATACCTCCTGCTGAATCCAAAACAGTACATGGAACCATGCCTTGACCTGTTCCTGGCACACGACAAGCATCGTTCCAAGAACCAATGGTCACATACATATTGGACTGTTTGTCAAAAACAAATGGCTTAGCATTGTCACGACCTTTGTCGATTAAACCACTGACAATATTTTCATAATGCTCCTTATCTACCACTTCTAATTTATCGTTCATCTTAAAACGATTAACTCCTGAATTGGAGGAAGCATATAAAAACCCATTATAAATTTGGATACCAGTACCCACAAAATCACCGAAATAATTCGTTTCATCTGCCACACCATCCTTATTGGTATCTCTCAAATGAACAATGCCTTTACCATCTTTAAATTTGGATAATTTGGCATAAATATCACCATTATTCGCTACGGTCAAATGACGTGTTGAACCCAAACCTGAGGCAACAACCTTAGTACTAAATCCTGCTGGCACCTTGATTGCCGACTCCTCCACAGGCATTTTAGCTGCGGGTTTATTCGACATTAACATACCTAGAGCCAAGGTTGCCAAGGTAATTTGACTCATACTTGTTTTAAAGTTTTTCATTTTAATGGAAGAGGGTAAATGATTTAATTATTTTTAATACATGGTCAATTTACAGAAATCAATTAAAATTCCTACCAGCAACTATACGTATATACACCTTAGACCCGTAGGAATACTTTTTTCTGGTACATAAAATACAAGAAGTACCATTTGATACCTGTATAACAGATGGCCATAGCTACGGCATTAAATGGATTTCCCAATAATTGACCCAACCAATGGAATACACTATCTGTGCTATACTCCCAATCAATAAAGACCCCTGACATGTAAATCAAGATGGAATTCATTCCAATGATTCGGAAGAAAAAAGACCATTTTTGATAGCCTTTCACATCGATGATGTAATAAAACAAGGACAATAACAACAAGCTAATGCCACCCACCATTAAGACAAAAGAACTAGACCAAAGGTTTTTATTAATAGGGAAATCAATATTCCAAATCAAAGCTAATACAATAAATAAAGCACCAAACATGGCCATACGCTTCGTCTTTTGTATACCATCACTTGGGTCGTTTTTCAGATAATTCCCGGTTAAGATGCCCAACAAACCCGTAGAAATAGCTGGAATGGTAGAGGTTAATCCCTCTGGATCATGGTTCCCCTTGTATAATCGACCTGGCATGATGATGCGGTCCATATAAGATGCAAAATTCCCCTCTTGGCTTAAATCACCTGCTGGAAAACCTGGTGCTGAATTAAACTTCAACAATAAGTAATAAAAGACTAAAATACCTCCAAACCAAATAGCTTGAATCGTTGGTTTTTTGGTATATAAATAAATGATGTTAGCAAACATATAGCCAAGACCAATACGTGCCAACACACTCCCAAAGCGAATCTCTTCAATAGGTTTAATTTCCAATCCATTATTATAAACCACTCCCAATGCTGCCAAAATCAGACCGCGTTTGATTACTTTAACTAATAGTTGCTCTCGGTTTTTCCCTTTCTCTATTTCTTTACCTAATGAAAAGGGCGTAGCCACTCCAGCCATGAATAAGAAAAGTGGAAAAATTAGATCATAGAATCGGAAGCCATGCCATTCTGGATGAGAGAATTGATGCGATAAGACTCCCCAAAAGGGTGAATCGGTGGCCTTGAACATGGTATGAAAAACTTCATCGGCACCCATGATCCAAAACATATCGAAGCCACGCAGGGCATCTAATGAATACAGGCGATTGGAACTTAAACTGTTTTGATCTAAATTAGGTAAGGTCGTCATATAATTAGGTTTAGATAATTCACAAAGGTATATAAATTGGCTAAAATCAATAAATATTGGGCTAATTCAAGCCATTTTAATTACGATTTCTTGGCTTTTGCTTGGGCTGCTAACTCTTTAATGGCATGCACCATTTTGTCTAAATCCTTTAGTCGGGTATAGACGTGCGGAGTAACGCGCACACAAGAGATATTTTCCCAGACAATACCTACCGTATGGATTTTATATTTCGTAAATAAGGCACTATCTAACTCGGCAATGGTCATGCCATCAATGCTAACTCCTGCAATGGCACATGAATACGCCGATTTAAAAGAGGTATGAATCTTTACTCCAGGTACATCTTTCACCTGTGTAGTCCAATAGTTTTTCAAATAGCGGATACGCTCTTCTTTTCTTTTAGAACCAATCGCATTATGAAAATTAATAGCCTCCCCTATGCCTTGTTCAATGGGAAAGCTTCTGGTGCCTAAGGTTTCAAACTTACGGATATCAGTTCCACGTGGTTTATCATTACATACCAAAGGCCAAATTTTCTCAATTTTATCTTTTTTAATCCACAGCATTCCAGAACCAATAGGAGCTGATAAAAACTTATGAAGTGAGGTTCCAAAATAATCACAACCTAAATCTGGAATCTTAAAATCCAATAAGCCAAAGGTATGGGCACCATCGACCAACACTTCTATACCATGCTTTTTCGCCATGGCACAGATTTTTGCCACTGGCATAATCTGACCAACCCAATTAATGATATGCGTAACGTGCAATAACTTCGTTTTCGGAGTAATCGCCTTTTCAAATGCATCCACAATCTGAGCATCGTTTTCAATTGGGAAATCGAAGCTCAACTGGGTATAAACTATCCCGTCACGCAAAGCTCTTTGTCGCCATGCATTGATCATATTAGGATAATCTTGCTTGGTTCCAATGATTTCATCTCCTGCTTTGAAATCGATACCAAAAATGACCGTATTCAACGCTTCCGTGGCATTCCGATTGATGGCAATTTCTTCCTTATCACAACCAGCCAATTCGGCTAATTTCTCTCGCAAAGGCTCTCTTCCTTGATCCAAAACCCGCCACATGAAATAAGAAGGGCCTTCATTCGATAACTTATTGTAACGTTCAACAGCTTCTTGCACGATCCGAGGACTAGGACTCACACCTCCATTATTTAAATTGATGATGTTAGGACTGGTGGTATAACCTTGCTGTACAAAGGCCCAAAAATCTTCATCTTCGGCCAATTGAGCTGGCGACAAATGCTGCTTAGTTTCTAACATCTTATTAAAATCAGCCGCATGGGCTTGCTGAAATAAACTAGAAGCAGAAAAGGCACTGGTCATCAGGCCTAGGGATTGTACAAATTTTCTTCGGTTAGTCATAGGTTTAGGTTTAAAAGCAATTTAGTAAAACAATACCTCATCCAGCTTAATAATGGCAGGATTAGTTTTGTCTTTCACATAGGCTGGGAATCTTTTAATACGTTTAGCCAGCATGCGGTAATGAGTATAACTGCCAGCAGGCAATGGTATATTGATCGCTTGAGGAGAATATCCTCCATTCTCTTCTGGTTGTTCAGGTTTCACAGAGGCCAATTTTTTCAATGCTTTGGGTGAATTTCCAGCCCAAATTTCTATTTCAAGTGGAGGAAAAATATTGGAATCTTGTTTTCGCAAATAGCTCACGGTAACACCTTTCACTGCCTTAGCTTGTTTAAATTCAAATAAGGCATCGGCATCTTGTTGCTGAAATCCGATCCACGTTTCATTGGCTATTCCCCTAATATCTCTTTTCCCTTGAACCAAATCTTTCAAAGTACTAGCACCTTTGGCTTGCCATTTAGCTTCATTTTGAGTCAATAAATAGACGCTATCTGGCACAAATTGATATTTGTAAAACGTATTTTTCACCACTTTACTGGCCAACCAACCTGGTTTAGTGGCTAAAGCTTTCACCACCGTAAA
Source organism: Aquirufa nivalisilvae (assembly GCF_003143535.1). GTDB lineage: Bacteria > Bacteroidota > Bacteroidia > Cytophagales > Spirosomataceae > Aquirufa > Aquirufa nivalisilvae. The sequence goes on along the minus strand of NZ_CP029346.1, from coordinate 866,108 downwards.
AGCTGGAATATCAATGGGTCCTTGAGTAATTAATGTTCCCAAGGAATCAGGTTCTTGCTCTTTATCCAAAGTATAATGGATGGTAGTCCCTTTAATGGTATGCTTAAAATTCACCCTTTCTTGAGGGCCTAGAAAGAAATTCTCATTCACTAAAATGGGGGGATTAATCATCAACTTCTCCTCTGTTTGCACAAATCCCTGCTCCCAATGAATCTTAGGATAAGTCTTTTTCCAGCTAGCTATTTGTTCTAATGGGATACTCGTATTCCAGAGGAAGACTTCTTTTAATTGAGGTAATTGGGTAATCAATGGCTGCAATTGACTGGCTGATATTTTAGTACCAGAAAGCGATAATGATATCAGTTTTTTATTGGCTAGCAATGCTTTCAAATTAGCTCCTTGAATCTCAGTGAAATTCAAATTCAGCTTTTCTAAATTACCAAACTGAGCCAGAATGTTCAGGTTCTCATCCTTGATAGGCATTTTGGCTAAATTGATTCCTACTACTTGGTCTGCTACTTTAGACAAATTCTCTAGGGTCTTTAGTTCAAAGCGTTTCGCCACATAAAAATCAGCTTGTAAGGCAGGTGCATCGCTAGACATGGGATAAACAGAACAAAATGGACTATTCACCACCTCAATATCAGCATCGCTGGCTGCCGAAAAAGGATATTCTCTTTTCGGAATTTCCAATTTGGTAGGTGAAGCAAATATGGTAGAAACCAATTTGGCAACCTGTGAAGCTGGAGCATAGGCTTTGATTTTTTTATCCATGGAGGCTCCGTCCTTCACCCAAGCTTCTAATAACAAAAGCTCATTGGACGTCAATTGACTTTTACCCTTGGGTGGCATATGTTCTTTATGTTCCAAAGGCAAATGAGCCCGCTTTAAGAATAAGCTATTCGACACATCTCCTGCTTTCCAAAGATCACCGTGCTTTCCGCCTTGAAGCATCTTGGCAACCGAACTCATATTAAGTTGACCCTTCGTCTTTTGATCATTATGACAGGAAACACACTTTTTCTCCAATATAGGTTGGATCGCCCCTTCGAATAATTTCGATTCTCCAGTAGGCGCTTTTACTTCCGTTTCTCTTTGCAACAATTCGGATAAATAATTTTCTCCATGTGTGATATTGGCTCCGCCATGACCTGCCAAACTCAACAAAATCACACCTAATATCGAAGCTATTAAAGCTTGCTGGGGATTGAGCATCAAACGATCAAAAAGGACCAATTGAAGAAAATAAAACCAAGACACGGCTAATCCAGCCCATTGGTGAAATACCAAAAGCTCTGGTTCGAATCCGGATTCTTGAGACAAAAAGAAGCCCAATAAGGCCGTGAGTGCTGAACCAAAGGCCGTTAGGTAAAGGACAAAACGAAAAGAGAGGTAAAATGCATGCTCGCCCAATGGCCTCCGCAGCAGGTGAACAAAAGGAAGTAATACCCCCATTCCTATGGGCAAGTGTAAAATCAAAGGGTGAAGCCGACCTGTGGCTTGAAATACCCAAGGTAAATTCACTTGGTCTTGCCAAAAAAGCAGGAAAAGCAACAAAGCATGGAGGAAAATTAAGCCACTTAACAAGATGCTATACCAAGAAGATAATTGTTCTTTATTCATCCCATTTATGCCAAAAGTCCTGGGATAACATTACCCGAAACATCGGTTAATCGGTATCTTCTTCCCAAATGTTTATAAGTTAATTGCTCATGGTTTATTCCCATCAGGTGCAAAACCGTGGCATGAAAATCATGGATATTCACAGGATCTTTGGCCACATTGTAACCAAATTCATCTGTTTCACCATATACGGTGCCTGGTTTGGTACCTCCGCCTGCCATAAAAATACTATATGCTCTAGGGTGATGATCTCGACCATAATTATCTGGAGTAAAATTACCTTGACAATAGTTAGTCCGACCAAATTCACCGCCCCAAATCACCAAGGTTTCATCGAGAAGACCTCTTTGTTTTAAATCTGTAATCAAAGCAGCCGAAGCACGGTCTACATCCTGTGCTTGCATACCCATTTCATTCGGCAAATTTCCATGTGAATCCCAACCTTGATGGTATAATTGAACAAAACGCACCCCTGATTCAGATAACTTCCTAGCCAATAAAGCATTAGCCGCATAAGTACCCGGTACCAAACAATCTGGGCCATACATCTTGATGATGTGATCTGGCTCTTTGGATAAATCCGTCAATTCGGGCACCGCTGTTTGCATTCGGTAGGCCATTTCATACTGTTGGACTTTTGCTTGAATTTCAGGATCTCCGCTTTCATCAAATCCTAATTGATTCAATTCGGCTAAATGATCCAACATTCTCCGACGATCTTGTTTATCAATTCCTTCGGCATCATTTAAGTATAAAATGGGGTCTTCACTGGAACTAAACACCACACCCTGATGAGTAGAATCCAAAAAACCATTGGTCCAAAGTTTGGAATATACCCCTTGACCATTTCCCCTGCCTCGAGAAAGTAACACACAGAAAGCAGGTAAATTTTTATTCTCACTACCTAAGCCATAGCTCATCCAAGCTCCCATACTAGGCCTATTGCCTACTTGAGCACCCGTTTGTAGAAAAGTTAGAGCAGGATCATGGTTGATCGCATCGGTATTCATCGTCCGAACGATGCAAATATCATCCGCAATCTTGGCTATGTTGGGTAATAAATCACTGATATAGGCGCCTGATTGTCCATGTTGACGGAAGTTATAATAAGAACCCATCAAAGGGAACTTGGTTTGACTGGCCGTCATACCCGTTAAGCGTTGCCCTCCACGAATGGACTCAGGTAAATCCTGACCCATCATTTTGGTCAATAAGGGTTTATAATCAAACGTTTCATATTGGGATGGAGCTCCATTTTGACATAAATAAATGATTCTCTTCGCCTTAGGTGCATATTGAGCTAAGCCTAATGGGCTAGAAGAAACATCCGTTCCGTCTCCCTTCCAAATTTTGGGAATTAATAGTGATCCTAATGCTAGGCCTCCAATTCCCGCAGCGGCTTTCCCCAAAAAGTGCCTTCTGGTAATATTCAGTCTATTTTTAAAAAACTCGTTTTCCATAGATGAAAAGGTTTACACCCGCATTAACGTTTCTTCCATATTGTAAATCATCTGAATCGTTTGCATCAAAGCAGCAGTAAATGCATTATCCAATGCTTGATTCTTTTGATATTCTCCAACTTTCATCAATTGCCTGATTTTTTTTGGCTGCCGTTGAAATTCCAATTGCTCCGCTTCCAAGTATTTCTTCAAAATAGCCAACTCTTTCGCTTGAGGCGTTCTACAAACAATTTTCCGAAAGACCTGACTCAATACTTCATCCACTGGAAGTTTCAGCTTGGCCATAGTTGACGCTAAAACTCTCGAACTTTCCGAAACATGAGGATCATTCATCATCACCAAGGCCTGCAAAGGAGTATTGGTCCTGCCACGTTGTACTTCACATTGATCCCGATTACTGGCATCAAAAATCAACATGGAAGGTGGCGGAACGGTACGTTTGATAAAAACATACATGCCTCTACGGTATAAATCTTGTTGGTGATCTTGTACATAAGTCATCAACGAACCACGTCCCGAGGAAGCCACTTCCCAAATCCCTTTGGGTTGATAGGGCTTAATACTTGGTCCTCCGATTTCAGGATTTAAAATATCCGCACTCGCTAATACATGGTCACGCACATTTTCCGCTGGAATACGTAAACGTGGCGCATGGGATAAGTAAACATTATCAGGATCCACTTTTAAATGTGCGGATGTAATGCTAGAAGATTGCCGATAGGTAGCGGATGTCACAATCTGCTTTACTAAACGCTTGATATTCCAGTGGTGCGACTTAAAATCAACGGCCAACCAATCCAATAATTCAGGATGAGTGGGTAATTCCCCTTGCATACCAAAGTCTCCCAGTGTTTTAACTATCCCTCTTCCAAAAAACTGAAACCATACCCGATTGACAAATACTCGAGAAGTCAGCGGGTTTTGATCATCAACCAACCATTTGGCTAGGCCTAAACGGTTCTTTCCATATTTTTGCGGCGAAAAAGGTAAAATGCTTTTGGGTATACCTACACCAACAGGTTCACCATGGGCATCGTAATTTCCTCGGTTAAGCACATAGGTTGGTCGCCAATTACTGGAGTCCTTCATCACCATGACTTCAACCGCGGCCGTATCTCGTTTATTGATAAATTTTAAAATAGAAGACACTTCTTGGCTAGTAATTTTGATATTGGGAGGGTCGGCAAAAGAAGCATCAATCGTTCCAAAAAGTCCTTTTTCTGGCACTTGGTTGAAAAAGGCAAAAGTACTGTAATAGTCCTTTTGGGAAATGGGATCATACTTATGGTCGTGACATTTAGAACACTCAAACGTAAGTGCCAAAAATGCTTTACCAAAAGTGCTGGTTCGGTCATTAACATATTCCACCCGATACTCTTCATCAATAACCCCACCCTCTTGCGTGATTTTATGGTTTCGATTAAAACCAGTGGCTAATAGCATTTCCTTGGTGGCATTTGGAATTAAATCCCCTGCCAGTTGCCATGTCAGAAATTTAGCATATGAATAATTGGAATTAAAAGCATGAATAACCCAATCTCGCCAAGGCCACATAGTCCTTAATCCATCATCTTGATATCCATGCGAATCTGCATAACGAGCCACATCTAACCAATAGGTGGCCATTTTTTCACCGTAATGTTTATTGGCTAATAATTCATCAACTATCTTTTCATAGGCTTTAGGACTAGTATCTTTCAAAAAGCGGTCTTGCATTTCCAAACTAGGAGGAAGGCCAGTTAAGTCAAAACAAACCCGTTTTAGAAGACGCTCTTTGTCGGCCTCATCACTTGGGCTAAGCCCTTTCTCTTTCATTTTAGCATAAGTAAAATGATCAATGGGGTTTCGAACCCATGCAGCATCTGCTTCTGGAATTTCTGGAGATTTGGGAGCAATAAAGGCCCAATGAGGTTTGTATTTAGCACCTTGTTCAATCCACTTTTCTAAAAGTTCAATTTCATGAGGACTTAATGTCAAGTTAGATTTCATGGGAGGCATTCGCTGCGAAGTATCTTTAGCCGTTATTCTAGCCATTAATTCCGAAGCCTCTGGATTACCTGGAACGATGGCATGGGCTTTGGCATTATCTTTGAAAGCAGCATAAGCTCCTTCTGGGGTATCTAAACGTAAATTTGCCTCACGCTTATTGGCATCAGGTCCGTGGCATTTAAAGCATCGATCCGACAAGATAGGTCTGATGTGGAAGTTATAATCGATGACATCCGGCATACGTGTATCATCGGCCAAGGTACTGGTACATCGCCAACTTGTATAGGCCAAAATCCCTAAAGCAGCAGAAAATAAAAAGAAGCGTATGGATTTAATTCTCATGGCAGTGGTGTATAGGTTCAATTATCTCCATGATAAACACTCCATTTCATTGAGTTCTGGGCCTCCGCCCCGATTGGCACTACCCGCTACCACATAAATTTTTCCTTTCCAATAAACTACGCCTGTCCCGTGTCTACCTTGTAATAAATTAGGTAGACTAGACCAAGTCCCTGTTCTGGTATCTAACACTTCCACTTCCGAGTGCGCAGGAACTTGCTTCACACTTTCTCCATTCATAACCACTAAGTAGGGACCATTGGCAATGGAAGATGTGCCAGCTCGTAAAGTAGGGAGCCCCTCAGCCAATGTTGACCATTGATTGCTTTTAAAATCAAAGACGTCCACTTCTTTCATGCATAGATCTAGCACTTTACCAATCTTAGCATATGAAGTTCTACCTCCAGCCACATAGGCCTTATCTTTCCCCACCATGACAGCCTGAAAATGATCTCTGGCTCTAGGAGCATCAGGCAGTATTTTCCATGTATTGGTTTTAGTATCATATTCATCAAACCACTTGACATGCCCATCATAGTGACCGTCCATAATTCCTGCTACTAAATAAATTTTATTTCCACGGGTAAACACCCCGACAGAACCTCTCAATCGATTGGCAGGAATCGTGGCTCCTTCTCTCCAAGTTTTAGTTTTGGGATTAAATATCAAAAATTGAGGAATTGGTTTTTCGTGCGGATAATTTCCTGTTAAGGCTCCAATGACATAGATTTCATGTTGAAATGAGATGGCCTGAAAATGATGAAACTCCATAGGAGCATCTGCCAAAACGGTCCAATTGGAAGTTTTTGGATCAAACTCCTCGATGGGTCTTTTTCCTCTTCCTCCTAAAGCATAAAATTTTCCATCACATTCCACCATGGAGCTTTCATGTCTTTTTTGAGCAGGCTGTTGAGATGTAATGATGTTCCAAGAATTGGAAGAATCTTGCGCAGATACACTCCAAGAGATTAGCCCAAGGCAAATCAATAGAAACTTTTTCATGGTTTAATAGGTTTGAAAGTCTAATGTAAAAAAAATATAGAAATGTTCCTCTTTTTTAGGCGGATAGAACTAGATAAAATTTTGACAAATTATTTTTAGCTTAGTGCAACAATTGAAAAGAAAATTGACCCTTTAATTTTACTACAATGTATAAAAGACTCAGTATTTTGGGCGGAATTGCGGTGGCATCCATCAGCATCATGTCATTAACCAATGCTCCTAAAAAAGCTTTAGTGGATGAATCCACGGAAAAAACCTATACCCAATATTGTTCTAGCTGCCATGGTGAAAAAGTAGATGCCTTTGTGGATCGCGCTTGGAAACATGGTAAAAGCAAACCCGAATTGATCGCATCCATCACGAATGGATATGCTGATTTAGGTATGCCTTCTTGGAAAGCAGCCTTAAGTGCTAAAGACATTGAAAAATTAGCTGACCTAATTACGGAGAAATTAGCCAGTGTAGATCAATATAAATTTGCTAATAAGCCAACTTCCAATGTTTTCAAATCCGAAGGAATGACAGTGGTTTTAGACACCATTGTGACTGGATTAGAAAGTCCATGGGGTTTTGCTCAATTACCTAACAAAGATTATTTAGTTACTGATCGTGCAGGTACTTTGTACTTAGTAGACCAAAAACAACATAAAACAGCCATTAAAGGTACACCAGCGGTGATGGCCAAAGGTCAGGGTGGATTATTAGATGTGGTTTTACATCCCAACTATGCTTCCAACGGTTGGGTTTATATGTCTTATTCTAAATTTAAAACAGAAGGAGGTCAAACAGTCACAGCCACTGGAATTGTTAGAGGTAAAATCAAAAATAATGAGTGGGTTGAATCTCAAGATATTTTCGAATCCCTTCCTTATACCAAAACCTTCCATCACTTTGGATCGCGGATTGCCTTCGATAAACAAGGACATCTATTTTTTAGTGTGGGTGAAAGAGGCATGGAAAAAGTATTCCCTCAAGAAACAGATAATGATAACGGTAAAATCCACCGTTTGAATGATGATGGAAGTATTCCAAAAGACAATCCTTTCGTAGGAAAAGACCAAGCTAAATTTCATCACAGCATTTATTCCTATGGACAAAGAAACCCGCAAGGTTTAACCTTGAATCCATATACCGGAGCCATCTGGGAAACGGAACATGGTCCACGTGGAGGAGATGAGATCAACATTATCCAAGCGGGTAAGAATTATGGTTGGCCAACAATCTCATATGGAATTAATTATGATGGTAAGCCAATCACGAATATTTCGAAGAAAGAAGGAATGGAACAACCTATCACCTATTATCTTCCTTCCATTGCACCATCAGGTTTAGCCTTTGTGGATAGTGATAAGTATCCAGCTTGGAAAGGAAATCTAATGATTGGCTCTTTACGTTTTAATTACATGAACCGTGTAGTCGTTAAAAATAACAAAGTTGTTTCCCAGGAAAAGGTGCTAGTTAATTTAGGTCGTATGCGTAATGTGAAAATGGGTGTAGACGGTTATTTATATGTAGGAGTTGAAAATCCTGGTATGGTTTTCCGCTTGAGACCACAATAAATTCAAAAATTTAAGTTTGTTTGAAACAACGCTGGCAAGGTTTGGAACCTTGCCAGCGTTGTTTTTTTACAAGCCAAACGAATAAGAAATTATATCTATTGTCCAATTTATTGATAATCGATTTCCCCTAGTCCTAGCAGGCATTTTACAATTTGCCCTTGCTATTTACCACTCATCCAAAACATTTTATTGTTTGTCATATAGTACTATGTATAACAAAGTACCTAGTATAGCTTTGCATTGTCAAAAGAGAGACATGCAACCCTTGAGGTCTTGTTTGCATCTTCGACTCGTTCTCTGTTAAACAACCAATAAATTAATTCAATCCGCCTAATGAAAACCTTTATTTTATCAACACTATTTTCCATTGTTGCCCCACTCCTCGCTTTTGCCGATAACGGACTTTCGGCTAAAATCCGAGATGAAAAAAATCAGCCAGTTCCTTTTGCTTCTGTTCTTTTAAGAAAAGCAAGTGATTCAACCTTAGTAAAAGGATTTATCACCGATGAAAATGGTGAATTAAAAGCCTCCGCTTTACCCCAAGGTAATTACACCTTAAAAATTCAATTCACAGGCTATAAAGCCTACTCTAAAAAACTGGGCGAAGTTAATGCCAACACCCAATTGGATTTAGGCATTATTGCCCTTGAACCCGTTTCTACTCAACTAAATGAAGTGGTAGTTAAAGCAACTAAACCTTTTATTGAGAGACAATTAGATAAAACTGTAGTCAATGTAGAAAACTCGGTAATGGCCGCTGGTAACTCTGCCATGGAGGTATTAGAACGCTCTCCAGGGGTTATTGTTGACAAAGATGGTAATATCAGTTTAAGAGGAAAGCAAGGTGTGAAAGTAATGATTGATGGTAAAATCTCTTATCTATCAGGTAACGATTTGAGTAACTTTTTACGTAATCTTTCTGCTGATCAAATTTCTCAATTAGAAATTATGACCAATCCTTCTTCCAAATATGATGCTGCTGGTACAGCAGGTATCATCAACATTAAAATGAAGAAGAATGTGAACATGGGCATGAATGGCTCTGTTAATGGGACTATTGGTCAGGGAGTATATACTCGTTCCAGTGCCGGTTTAAATTTAAACTACCGCAATAATGGCTGGAATATTTTTGGAAATGCCTCCTATTTTGGAAGAAATAACCTACAGAATAATAACATCACACGATATTTCCGTGCCCAAAATGAAGTTTGGAATTCCACTACCGAATTCCCATTCAAAGGGACTTATACTTCTATGAAAGTAGGTGCTGACTGGACGGTCAACAAAAAAACAACTTTAGGTGTTTTATTCTCTGGAGGCTTAAACCAAACTACGTTAAACAATGGGTTAAATCAATCTACGCAACGTAATCTGGCAACTAATGCCATCTTGAGTAAGTTAGACACTTATAATTCCATGGATAATCCATTCCATAACTTTGCTAACAACATCAACTTCAAGCATACATTTGATAGCACAGGTAAAGAATTAACCATCGATTTGGATTATGCTCGCTATGTGGATAAAAATCAAAATGATTATTTGACACAGTGGTATGGCTCTGAGTTTAATAAAATCAAAAATGACTCCCTTTTACGTACTGGTGCATTTTCCAACATTGACCAATACTCTTTCAAATCTGATTATGTATTACCAATTAGCAAAACCAGTAAATGGGGAATGGGTGTAAAATCCAGTTATGTAAAAACGGATAACGACCTTCAGTTTAGAGGAAAAACAGCGAGCGACGCGGACTATACTTTCCTAAACAAACAAAGTAACCGCTTTATGTATGAGGAACAAATCCACGCCGTTTATTTAAATACAGAACGTAAATTGGGTAAATGGAGTTATCAAATTGGCTTACGTGGAGAATGGACTATTGCCGATGGAAAATCGATGGCTTACGGAAATTCTGCTCCAGATTCTTCGTTCCACCGCGATTACAAACAATTGTTCCCAAGTGCCTTCGTTCAATATGAAGCAAACAAAAACCATACTTTTGGTTTGAACTATAGCCGCAGAATTAACCGTCCAGGATATTCCGACTTAAATCCATTCGTTTTCTTCCTAGACAATTATACTTATCAAGTGGGTAATCCCATGTTGATGCCACAGTTAACCAATTCATTTGAATTAACCCACACATTCAAAGGAGCATTCAACACTACTTTTGGATATAGCCATACAGATGATGTGATCACTCAATTATTAAAACAAGATACGGAGGCGCGTAAAACGTATCAAACTTCTGCCAACTTAGCGCAAAGAACATCTTACAACTTAAGTTTCTCTTTGCCTATCCCAGTAACAAAATGGTGGACAAGTAATACCGACATCCAATTGAATCACAATGAATTAACGGGTAAAGTAGATCAAGCACAAATCAACCCAGTGGGAAATATGTTTTACATCAACTCCAACCACACGTTTAGTCTGAAAAATGACATCAAACTAGAATTAGGTGGACAATATTTCTCAGGTGGATTAGAGCAAGCCTTTAATTTTGGCCCTGGAGGTTCTTTGAACGTAGGTATCCAAAAAACAGTCTTGAATAAAAAAGGAACTATCCGCTTAAACGCCAGCGATATTTTATATACTCAAAATCCGATGGCAACTATCAAATACAGTGACATTGATATAACTGTGAAAAATAGAAATGATACGCGTGTCGTTCGATTCAATTTCACTTATCGATTTGGTAATACGGCAGTTAAAGGTGCTCGTAATAGAAACACTGGCTTAGATGATGAAAAAGGCCGAGTTAAAGGTGCCAACTAATGCCATAACCAACTAATAGTCAATTTCTTAAAAGATGTTAAAGCTTAACAGTTTTTAACTCTCCGACAAGGGCGAATCTAGGTTCGTCCTTGTTTTTTTGTATCCAGATTTCAACAAGAATATTGTTTAGGTATTTTTTGACCCAAACCTCATTCTTCTATCTATTCTCCACCACTATTTTTTAATACGCCTAGGTAATTTTTACCCTAGCATTTCTGTGTCAAATTAAAACCAATCAAACAATCCACCTAATGAAAAACCTATTATTAACAACTCTGTATCTTATTTTAATACAATTAACTACGTTTGGACAATCGAGTATAAAAGCCAAGATTGTCGATGAAAAAAAACAAGCTATCCCATATGCTTCCATTTTACTTAGAAAAAGCGCTGATTCCACTTTAGTCAAGGGCTTTATCTCCGATGAACAAGGAATACTAAATGCCCAGCATTTACCTGAAGGTCTATTTACACTTAAAATTCAATCAACAGGCTATCAGGCACGTGTAATTAAAATGGATGAGATAAAATACAATAGTCAAATTGATCTAGGCACCATCCAATTGGATCCATCCTCTACCGAGTTGGCCAATGTTGAAATCAAAGCAACTAAGCCATTCATAGAAAACTTAGTGGACAAAACGGTGGTCAACGTAGAAAACTCTGTCATGGCAGCAGGAAATTCGGCCATGGAAGTGATTGAAAAATCTCCTGGAGTGATCGTCGATAAAGATGGGAACATCAGTATTCGGGGCAAACAAGGTGCCAAAGTGATGATTGATGGAAAAATCTCTTATCTAACGGGCAGTGACTTGAACAATTATTTGCGAAATCTGGGAGCGGATCAAATTGCTCAATTAGAAATTATTAGTAATCCATCTGCCAAATATGATGCCGCTGGAACTGCGGGTATCTTAAACATCAAACTCAAGAAAAATACGCAAATGGGCATGAATGGCTCGGTAAATGCGACTTTAGGACAAGGGTTTTATACGCGAGGACGAGTGGGTTTCAATCTCAATTACCGTAAAAGCAATTGGAATTGGTTTAGTAATGGATCTTATGTACATCAACCCAACATGAATACCATTGATATCACTCGTCAATTCGCTAAGCAAGGTGAAGTTTGGAATTCCAATTCCTTCTATAATTACATTGCCCAAAATGCCCAATTAAAAGCTGGAGTAGACTGGACCTATTCTCCCAAAACTACCCTAGGCCTTCTTGTCTCTGGAGGTAGAAGTCAAACTAATTTGTATCATGGAATCAATCGCACAACGCAAAGAAATTTGAATAATCAACTTCTAAGTCAACTAGACACCTATAATACCTTAGATAATCCATTTTCTAACCTCGCCACTAATTTCAATTATAAACATAGTTATGATAGCACGGGGAAAGAACTTACTATCGACCTAGATTATGCTCGTTTTCATGATCGAGGGACAAGCGTCTATTTAACTCAATGGTTTGGCGCAACCAATAATCCGATAAAAAGTGATTCCCTTATCCGTACTCAATCCTTATCTAATATTGATCAATATTCATTTAAGTCCGATTATGTACTACCTGTCAATAAAACAACCAAATGGGGAATGGGTTTAAAATCGAGTTTGGTGAGTACCGATAATGATGTACAATTTACTAGTCGGACCAAAGAAAACCCTTCCTACTCGTTCCTTGATGGATTAAGTAATCGATTCCAATACAATGAACAAATCCATGCGGCTTACATTAATCAAGATAAAAAATTAGGTAAATGGAGTTATCAATTGGGCTTACGAGGGGAATGGACAATCGCCCAAGGAAAATCCATTTCATATAAGTCAAACGTTCCTGATTCTAGTTTCAAACGTTCCTATTTCCAAATTTTCCCGAGTGCATTTCTCCAGTTTGAGGCCAACAAAAAAAATAACTTAGGCCTAAAATACAGCCGTCGCATTGACCGACCTCAATACAGTTCCATGAACCCTTTTATTTTCTACATTGATAATTACAACTATGAAGTTGGTAACCCTAATTTACTGCCCCAATTAACCAATTCATTTGAATTTACACATACTTATGCAGGGGCATATACCACTTCATTGGCATATAGTCATACCGATCAAGTTATCACTCAACTGTTGAAACAAGACACAGAAAAGCGCGTGACCTACCAAACAACGGATAATTTAGCTCAAAGAGTAACCTATAGCTTGGGATTTTCTCTTCCTATTCCGATTAAATCATGGTGGACAAGCAATACAGATATTTACCTAAATCATGTTGAATTAACGGGGAAACTAGATCAAACTTCCATCAATCCTGTGGGAAATATGCTATATCTCAATTCCAATCATACTTTCAGTTTGAAACATGATATTAAAATAGAAGTCGGCGGTCAATACTTTACAGGCGGATTGGAACAAGCATTCAATTTCCAATCTGGGGGAGCGCTAAATCTCGGTATTCAGAAAACCATTATGAATAAAAAAGGAACACTTCGTTTGAATGCCAGCGATATTCTCTACACTCAAATCCCTAATGCCACGATTAAATATGCGGATCTAGATGTATTTGTAAAAAGCAGAGGAGAAACTCGAGTAGTCCGTTTGAACTTCAGTTATCGATTTGGCAATACCAGTATTAAAGCCGCTCGAGAGAGAAGTACGGGCTTGGAATCTGAAAAAGGAAGAGTCAAAAACACTAATTAATATCCTTCACGCAGCGAAAGCCCGTGTGCATGAGACCAGAATCTGGACTTGATTTCATGCGGGCTGAACTGCGATAAGATGCACAATAGGAATCATTGCACAAAAATGAACCGCCACGCATCACTTTTTTAGGAATACCCGGTTCATCTGGATCATAGCTATTCAAGGGACCTTTGGGATTTAGCACAAGGGTTCCTTTCTTTTTCAAAGTGGCGTAATAATCATGTCGGTAATTATCAAAACACCATTCCCAGACATTGCCAGCAATATCATATAAACCATAACCATTGGATGTAAATTGCTTGACGGGAGCCGTAGTATGCTGATATCCGTCTTTGGCTTCATCTTTATATGGAAATTTACCTTGCCAAGTATTAGCTTTGAATACTCCCGAATCGATCGGTTCTGAACCCCATGGAAATTCTAGATTCTTTAGACCTCCACGTGCAGCCCATTCCCATTCTGCTTCAGTAGGTAATCGTTTTCCAGCCCATCTTGCATAAGCCTGGGCATCATCCCAAGAGACTTGCACGACAGGGTGATTTTCTTTCCCGACTATAGTTGAATGAGGTCCTTCTGGATGGCGCCAATCGGCACCGCGCACAAATTGCCACCATTGACTATAATCCACCAAATTGACAGGCCCTGTGGTAGGAACAAAAACCAAAGAACTTGGGGCTAAAAGTGAATCTGGTGGACGAGGCGTACCAGCAGGCACTTGTTTTTTTAATTCATCCCATGAAATGGCTTTTTCTGCCGTAGTTACGTAACCTGTAGCAGCCACAAATGCCGCAAATTGAGCATTAGTCACTTCAGTTTCATCAATCCAAAATGCTTTAACTGCTACACGATGAACGGGGTATTCATCTGTTCTACCTTTTTCATCATGAGCTCCCATATCAAATGCTCCAGATGGGATTTTTTTCATACCCAGAAAGGCAGATGATTTGGAAATGCTTTTTTGAACCAAATTCGTTTTAACAAATCCACGCTTGGAGGGCAAAGGCACATGACAAGCCGCTAATGAATCCTTTTGACGCTGACTCAATTGTGCCAAGATTGTAGAAGGCCACAAGAATAGACACAAAAAAATGCATGAGTATTTCAAGGGAGTATTTAAAAAGATGACCATCAATTGAATCTTACCTAGTTATAAAATGGGAAATTAACAGAAACAATACACTTTTACCAATTAATACATGGCCTAGAAAATTATATATAACCGAATCTATATTCTTTTTGAGAATTCATTCAGATCTTATCTTCACAATAAGTGTAGTCCTAGTCAAGTTAGGTTAATTCATCGAATTCACATCAATGGATGACTTTTATCAGTTAAAACAATCGTTAGTTTCATTAGTTTTGAAATCATTAAACCCCTTAACAATATATGTCTGATAAAATCAAACGACATGAATTCCTAAAATCCCTTGGATTAAAAGGAGCATCATTAGTAGCTGTGTATTGCGGTGCATCTGCGGTGAGTTCATGTAAAAATGAAACAGGTATTACCCCTTCCTCTTCAGCCGATTTCACCCTAGATTTAAGTCAAGCAGCCTATTCCAAACTTAATACGGTCGGTTCTTACGTTATTACACAAAACATCGTAATAGCTAGAGTTTCAAGTACGGCATTTGCAGCAGTAACTCAAATTTGTTCTCATGAAGGAAGAGCGGCCGTCATCTACAGTGGCGGTGGATTTTATTGTCCTGAACACGGTGCTACGTATGACACCAGCGGAAAAGGATTAAATGCCAATGGAAGCAGAGGCTTAACTACTTATAAAACAACGCTAACTGGAAATTCGCTGAGAGTTTACTCCTAATTCTATAATTTTACTAGGATATAATATTGATTTTCAAAAAGATTGTTTAACATTAACCGTTTAATAACCCTTAATGTTCTATAATAAATATGAAAACCAATCTTAGCCGAAATGAATTCTTGAAGTCAATGGGCTTCAAAGGAGCCTCTCTTCTAGCTGTTTACTGTGCAGCTTCTGGCCTTAGTTCTTGTTCAAAAGAAGAAAATGTTACGCCTTCCTCTAACGTAAAAGCAGGTACTCCAGCAACGGGTGTCGACTTTACTTTAGACCTAACCAAAACTGATTATTCGAAATTGAATAATCCTGATGGTTTTGTCATTGTCAATCAAATCGTGGTAGTTCGTGTCAACTCAACCACCTTTTCGGCAGTGACTCAAGTTTGCTCCCATGAGGGAAATGTGGCTGTAAGCTATGCAAATGGTGGCTTTAATTGTTCCGTACATGGCGCCATGTATGACATTAACGGTAAAGGCTTGAATGCTGAAGGTGCGCGAGGTTTAACTACTTATAAAACAGCCTTAACGGGCACTAACCTGAGAGTATTCTCTTAAAATAACATACTTATGAAGAAAATATCCTTCCTACTGCTCTTCTTAAGTGGTATGGGTTATACCACTATGGCCCAAGATGATTTGATGGAAATGTTGGACAAAGAATCGTCTAAAGATAAAGTATATACTCAGGCGACTTTCAAAGGTTCGCGCTTAATTAATGGTCAAACCATTGAAACGGTTGCCAAGAAGCATCTGAACTTTTGGATATCTCACCGCTTTGGGGCTGTCAATTCTGGATTTTTAGAAAACTTTTTTGGATTAGATGAGGCACGAATTCGATTAGGTCTTGAATATGGTATCACAGATCAATGGCTACTAGGGGCAGGTAGATCCTCCATTGAAAAAACCTATGACTTTTATACCAAATACAAGATTCTTAGGCAGTCCAACCAAATGCCTGTCAGTGTTGCCGCATATGGAAGCTTGACAATCAATTCCATGCCAACAGGTTATACTATGCCAAGTGGAACACTGATGCGATTTTACAATAATCAGCAGCGACAAAGTTATGTGGGGCAAGTATTAATAGCTCGAAAGATGAATGAAAAGCTATCTTTACAAGTTATGCCCACCATTTTGCATAACAATCTAAGTGAGTCAACATTTCATGCCAATGACATTGCTTCTATTGGATTTGGAGGCCGCTTTAAATTAAGTAACCGCTTAAGTTTATCCGCTGAGTATTACAAAAACTTGGTGGATAAGAATGCTTACCTAGCTAAATCAGGTGAAGTATACCCTTATCATGATTCTTTTGCCTTGGGCTTTGATATTGAAACGGGAGGACACGTATTTCAATTGCATTTCTCTAACTCCAGAGGCATGATTGAAAAACATTTTATTGGCCAAACCACGGGTACTTGGGACAATGGTGACATTTTTTATGGATTCAATATCGCAAGGACTTTCAGTTTTGACCCAGAAGCAAAAAAAACACATAAATAAACCCTTTATGAAACGTTTATTCATAGTAACCTTGCTCATGAGCACCATGGCAGTATTCCATACTGCCCAAGCTCAATTGTATCAAGCTCAGAATGGTGAGATTTCATTTTTCTCTAAAACACCTTTAGAAAACATTGAAGCCGTATCTAAAACAGTCAATAGCATTATCAATTCAGCTACCAATGAAATCGCTGTTCAAATGCGGATTACTTCTTTTGTTTTCCCCAATAAACTCATGCAAGAACACTTTAATGAGAATTATTTGGAAAGTGAGAAATATCCCATGGCTAGCTTTAAAGGAAAAATCAAAGAAACTGTTGACCTAAAAAAACCTGGCACCTATCCAGTAACAGCTTCAGGAACTGCGACTATCCATGGTGTTTCTAAACCCATTGAGATCAAAGGAACCATTGTTTCGGATGGAAATCAATTACAATTGAATAGCCAGTTTGATATTCGTTTGCAAGATTATCAGATTGATATACCCAAAATTGTATTTGCTAAAATTGCGGAAGTCATAGAAGTAAAAAGTAAAATTCAGTTTGTCCAAAAGAAATAAATGAAATTTAAGTTCCTTGTAATACCCTTAGTCTCCTTAATTCTGGCGGCTTGCCTAAGTGATAAAAACAGTCCTTTACCTGCTGCCGCAACAGGTACTGAGAATAATATGGGGGTAGAATTACCAAATTCTACCTCTACTTGCGATACCAATACCATCACCTTTGACAAATCGGTTTGGCCCATACTCCAATATAATTGTACTTCTTGCCACAGTGGAGCCATTATATCAGGAGGTGCAGACTTTAGTAGTTATGACAAAATTGTACCTTATATAAAAAATGGCAAATTATATGGTTCACTTACTCATGCTATTGGCTATTCTCCTATGCCTAATGCCTCCACGACTTTGTCCAAATGTGATGTAAGCACGATCAAAAAGTGGATTATTGGCTCCTACCCTGCTGGAAGCATTTTGGTCAATTTGAATCCTACCAATCCAATAAATCCAGTGGTTACTGTTACCCCAACCGAACCTCCCATAACACCTCCAGCGGTGACCTGTGATCCTAATTTGGTTTATTTTCAACAAAAAATTCTTCCTGTCATTATTTCCAATTGTGCCATGAGTGGTTGCCATGATGCCATAAGTAAAAAAGAAGGTGTTCAATTAACTGATTATACAAATATCATCAAGGTGATCAAAGCCGGTGACCCAAGCAACAGTAAATTGTACAAAAGCATCATTCGGACAGATAATGAGCGTATGCCTGTTCCACCCATGGCGGCGCTAAGTACAGAAACAAAGACGGCTATTTTCAACTGGATTAAACAAGGTGCGCTCAATAATTCATGCGAGCCTAGCGGAAGTGCTTGCGTAACAACGAATGTTAGCTTTTCTACAACGATTCAAAGCATCTTAAAAACCAATTGCCTAGGTTGCCATAGTGGCGCTGCGGCATCAGGAGGTATTGATCTAAGCACACATGCCAATGTCCTGAAGGTTGTCAGTAACGGAAAGCTATATGGGTCTGTCAATCATTCAACTGGGTTTATTCCTATGCCAAATGCCTCCACCAAAATCACTAGTTGTGAAATCAGCCAGATTAAGTCCTGGATCGATGCTGGCGCATTGAATAATTAGTATTCTATATTTGCATTCCAAACATGGCTAAGCTTTTGAGCTCTCTCTCCTGCTTAGCCATGTTTGATTTATTAGCTCTAGAAATTTCTTTGGATTCTACAGGAGTATCAACACCATGCATAATCAAATAGTATTGCTTAAATTCGGAAACTAAACCTAGTTTATGAAGAAGATCACGCTATTTACTGTTATAGCCCTTTTTAGCACATTTAGTAGTTTTTCCCAAGCCACTAAGTTCAAAAGACCGAACGTCATATTAGTTCTGATGGATGATTTAGGCTATGGAGATTTGAGTTGCTATGGTGCGCTCCAATATGAAACGCCCAACATTGATAAATTGGCTAATCAAGGCATTCGATTTACCAATTATCTATCTGCTCAGGCTGTATGTAGTGCCTCTCGCGCAGGTATTTTAACAGGGTGCTATCCCAATCGTGTGGGGATATCAGGGGCTTTATTCCCCAACTCCCCAGTTGGCCTAAATCCTGATGAAGAGACCATTGCTGAAATTTTGAAAGATCAAGGTTATGCAACTGGGATGTTTGGGAAATGGCATTTGGGAGATAAAAAAGAGTTTTTACCTAAGCAACAAGGCTTTGACGAATATGTAGGTATTCCTTATTCCAACGATATGTGGCCGGTGGATTTAGAAGGAAATCCAATCACAAAACCAGGAGCTTATAAGCAAGACTTGCCCATACTTTCCATTTATGATGGAAATGAACCTAGTATCTATTTGAGAAATCTAAAAGATCAAGAACAAATCACTCGGGTTTTGACGCAGCGTTCGGTACAATTCATTGAGAAAAATAAAAACAAGCCATTTTTTGTTTATTTACCTCATTCCATGCCCCATGTTCCTATTGCGGCATCTCCAGCTTTTCAAGGAAAAAGCAAACAAGGACTTTATGGAGACATGATGATGGAAGTGGATTGGTCGATCGGTGAAATTATCAACACCTTGAAAAAAAATCATTTGGAAGAAAATACCTTAGTTATTTTCACCAGCGACAATGGTCCTTGGATAAATTATGGAAATCATGCAGGTTCCACAAATGGACTTAGAGAAGGGAAAGGCACTTCGTTTGAAGGTGGACAAAGAGTCCCTTTCATTGCCTATTGGAAAGGAAAAATTCAGGCTGGTCAAATTTCCAACAAATTGGCAGCTGCGATTGATGTGCTGCCAACAATCGTTCAAGTGACACATGCTAAACTTCCTAAAAAGAAGATTGATGGGGTGAGTATTTGGCCAATATTACAAGGTGACAAGCAAGCTGAGCCTAGAAAAGATTTTCTATATTATTATCGCAAAAACAACTTAGAGGCTGTCAGAAAAGGGGATTGGAAATTGGTTTTACCTCATCCTGGAAGAACTTATGAAGGTTTCCTTCCTGCCAATGATGGCTTAGCGGGTCAAGTGAATGAAAATGCTTCTATCCTTCAAGGCCTGTATGATTTAAGAAGAGATCCTGGAGAACGCTATGATGTACAAGCAAAATATCCAGAAAAAGTAAAAGAACTTTTAGAATTAGCCGATCAGGCTAGAGAGGAGTTGGGCGATGATTTAACACAAAAAAAAGGAAAGGAGAATCGGGAAATTGGTCATATCAAAAAGCCCAATGTGGTTTACATTTATGCGGATGATTTAGGATATGGTGAGTTAGGTGCCTATGGTCAAAAAATCATTAAAACACCTTATTTAGATGCCTTAGCCAAACAAGGAATTAAATTTACCCAGCATTATACATCTGCGCCTGTATGTGCACCTGCACGATGCATGTTACTAACGGGGAAACATGCCGGCCATTCCCAAATTCGAGGAAATCATGAATTAGGAGGTTTTACAGATGAAACAGAAAGAGGTCAAATGCCTTTGGAAGCCAATACTTTTACCATAGGAACTTTGATGAAAAACGCGGGTTATCAAACAGCAGCTATCGGTAAATGGGGATTAGGTATGGCCAATGGAACGGGGAATCCTAACGCTCATGGTTTTGACTATTTTTATGGGTTATTGGATCAAAAACAAGCTCACAATTATTATACCACTCATTTATGGGAGAATGGAAAATGGGATACGCTGAACAATAAATTCATCCAGGTTCACCAATTTCAAGGAAAAGGAGCTCCAGCAGATGTTGATTTCAAGCAGTTTCAAGGGAAAGAATATGTGGTGGATAAAATGATGGACAAAGCCTTGAACTTTGTTGAAAAAAACAAACACCAACCCTTTTTTCTCTATTTACCATTACCTCTACCTCATTTGTCATTACAAGCACCTGATGAAGCCGTCAAGCCATACTTGGGAGCTTTCCCAGATAGTGCCTATTTAGGTAAAAAAGGATATACGCCCACGGCCCATCCGAGAGCCACTTATGCTGGCATGATTAGTTATTTAGACACTCAAGTAGGTCGACTCATTGAGGCCTTGAAAAAACATAAAATTGATAGTCAGACCATCGTATTTTTCTCATCTGACAATGGAGCCACATTTGATGTAGGTGGAGTGGATACAGAATTTTTCCAAAGCACTGCTGGTTTAAGGGGGCGTAAACAAGATGTATATGAAGGTGGAATTCGAGAACCTTTGATTGTTTCTTGGCCAGGAGTAATTCCTGGAGGTCAGATTAATGCTCTCCCATCTGTTCAATATGATATGATGGCTACATTGGCAGAGTTAACAGGTCAACAAGTTGCTGATACCGATGGATTCTCATTTTTACCCAGTATTTTAAAGAAAGGAGAACAGAAACAACGGCCTTTCATCTATTTTGAATTTCCAGAAAAGACAGGTCAAGTAGCTATTCGAATTCAACAATGGAAAGGGGTTAAATCCAATTTGAAGAAAAATAAGCAAGCTCCATGGGAGATTTATGATTTAGAAAAAGATCCGTTTGAAAAGAATAATGTAGCAGATCAACATCCTGAATTAATTCCTCAGCTGGATACCATCCTCCAACGCGAACATCGTTCAGCGAAAATTCCAGATTGGGAGATTATCAATTAATTGAGAAATAAATGTCAGATTTCATTCGTTGGTTTTTTGAATGAAAAAAATCAGGACCTATTAAAAATCAACGTCGGCAAGGTTTGGAACCTTGACGACGTTTAGGAAAAAACCAACAACTCTAGTTTATTTCAATCCCACAGGACAATAATTGATTTTAAGCGCATCCATACCCGGTAATATCCCCTTTACTCTGCGAAGAAAATCATCGTAATCTTTTGGCTGTTTTGGTGACCAAGAAATTTCCGATAAGGCCAATGCCCTTGGGAATGTCATATATTCCGCATAAGCAGGAGTGCTAATATATTCAGTCCATACGTTTGCCTGAATACCTACAATATGCTTGGCTTCCTCTGCTGTTAATTCTGGAAGATCGGGTTCAAAAGAATAGGATTTAGCTAAAGTTAAGTTTCCTCCAATAGCTAAAGGCTGAGTTTTAGGATCAGCTTGGTAATAGTCTAAATAGAAAAAACTATTAGGCGACATCACTACATCGTGATTTTGTTTGGCTGCTTCAATGCCTCCTTTGGTTCCTCTCCATGACATTACCATGGCATTTGGCGACAATCCGCCTTCTAAAATCTCATCCCAACCTAATAATTTCTTACCTTTGGAAGTAACGAATTTATCGATTCGACGAATAAAATAGCTTTGCAACTCATGCTCATCTTTCAATCCTAATTTTTTGATTAGGTCTTGGCAAAAACGACTCTCCTTCCATTGTTTCTTAGGGCACTCGTCTCCTCCAATGTGGATATATTGACCAGGAAATAAAGCCATTACCTCCGTCAAGACATTTTCCATAAATGTAAAAGTCTCTTCTCTTGGGCACAATACATCTTCGGATATTCCCCATTTAGTAGCGACTTGATATATTTTGTCAGGGTTACAACCTAATTCAGGGTATGCTGCCAATACCGCTTGAGAATGACCTGGCATTTCAATTTCGGGGATAATCGTAATGAATTTTTTCGAGGCATAAGCAATTACTTCCTTGATTTCATCTTGAGTATAAAAACCGCCATAAGGTTTATTATCAAATTTTTGATCGCGATAATGACCTACCATCGTCTCCTTACGAACAGAACTTACACTCGTTAACAAGGGGTATTTTTTAATTTCAATTCTCCATCCTTGATCTTCCGTTAAATGCCAATGAAAAGTATTTAACTTATATACGGCCATTAAATCCAAAAAACGTTTGATAAAGCTCACAGGAAAATAATAACGGCCAACATCTAACATCATTCCGCGATAAGAAAAACGTGGAGCATCTTCAATCTGACAAGCAAGTGCTGTCAATTCATAGCTTGAAGTGACATTTGAATAAATTTGGGCAGGCATCAATTGAAATAATGTTTGTAAAGCATAAAATGCACCTTTCCCCGATTTAGCTTGAATTTCAATCTTTTTTGTCGAAATGTTTAATCGATATGCTTCATCTCCTAAACTTGCATTTTGAACAAAAACTACACCTTTTGAGCTAGCTGAACTAGACTTAATTGCAAGATTTAGACCTGAAGATAAACTGATTTGATCTTTCAACATGGTTGCCACAGCATTGAAACTTTCATCCTGTGTACTTAAAGTAATGACCGTGTTTTTTTGAAAAAGGAATTTCCCCGGTACAGGAGTCAATTTAGCTGGCTTGGGAATTAACTGATATGATTCTTGAGCTTGTAAATTAAAGCAAAGAATTAAGGCGCAAAGGCCCCAAAAGAATGATTTCATAATGAATAGGTTGGTTGGAAGGAAGCAAAGATAGCTTTTCCTTTTAAATTGAAAAGTCTTTGTTCCATTTTTAGGAATTTGGATGAAATTTAAACGCAAAAAAATATCAAGAGGTTGATAAGATGGTAGTCCCTTGAAATAAAATTAAATGCCCATTCGTTCTAACGCTGTCAAGGTTTTGAACCTTGACAGCGTTGAAAAAAAAGCCTCTTTAATTCATTCTAGGAAATTGTATATTTGCTTTGTCTATACACCTACTATGAAAAAATTAATCAGTGGCATATCCTTTTCATTTTGGATTATCATAGCTGTTATCATTACCTTGATTTACCCTAGTCCTTTTCTTGGTGCTGGTGGCATTCAATTCAAAATATTCATTATTCCACTACTCCAACTTATCATGTTTGGGATGGGATCTACCATGGGTATTCATGATTTTCAAGAAATATTAAAATCCCCCAAAGCCGTCTTATTAGGAGTCTTTTTGCATTTTAGTATCATGCCTCTAGTGGGCTGGGGATTAACTAAAGTCTTTGATTTCCCATCAGAAATAGCCGCTGGTATCATCTTAGTTGGAAGTATGCCTTGTGGATTGGCATCCAATGTGATGTCTTATTTAGCCAAAGCGAATGTGGCTTTGTCATTGACCTTAACCTCCATTGCTACTTTTCTCGCTCCTATCCTTACTCCTTTCCTAATGAAGACCTTAGCAGGTCAGTTAATTGAAATACATTTCTGGGACATGGTTTGGGAAATTTCTAAGCTTATCTTAATTCCTATTGTTTTAGGTGTCATTTACAATAAATTGATTGGCAAAAGATGGACTTGGTTTCAAAAACAATTACCTCTTATTTCCATGATAAGTATCGCATTTATCATCATCATTATTACAGCAAATGGCCGCAACTCTTTACTTTCCGTAGGTCCTTTGTTGGTTCTTGCTTGTTTACTTCATAATACCATTGGTTTCGTTTTGGGTTATTGGGGTGGTCGTGCCACTGGCTTGCCCGAAAAGGATTGTCGAACCATCGCCATCGAAGTCGGTTTACAAAATGCAGGACTAGCTTCTGGTCTAGCCATGGCCATGGGGAAAGTGGCCACCTTGGGTTTACCGGCAGCCATTTTTGGCCCATTGATGAACATAAATGGTTCCACATTAGCTAATTATTGGAAAAACAAATAACCATGAAATACATTTTCATTTTACTCATTAGCTTCCTGAGTTTTCCTCTCTGGAGCCAATCATCACCTGATCCTAATTTTCATATTTATATCTTAATGGGTCAATCCAATATGGCTGGACGTGGCGAAATGGTAGAACCCTACGCATCTCAACATCATGATAGAGTTTGGATGCTCAATGCTCAAAATCAATTTATTCAAGCTAAACATCCGATGCATTTTGACAAACCCAGTATTGTGGGCGTAGGACCTGGTTTAAGCTTTGGGATCGAGATGACTAAGCAATCTCCAACGGTAAAAATTGGATTAGTTCCGTGTGCTGTGGGTGGATCATCCATCAATTCATGGGTAATCAACGGCTACGATGAAGCCACAAAAACCCATCCATTGGATGATGCAATTCAACGAATTTTAGCAGCCCAAAAACTTGGGGTTATCAAAGGGATACTTTGGCATCAAGGTGAAAGTGATTCAGAAATAAGTAAAAGAGTTGGGTATGAAGATAAATTAAATGCATTAATTGCTCAGATTAGAAAGATAACCCAACAAGCAAACTTACCATTTGTATTGGGAGAATTAGGCTATTTTAATCAAAACTACCAGGATTTCAACCAATTACTAAGCTCTTTCCATGTTCCTGCCAAACACATTGCTTTAGTTTCAGCTCAAAATTTGAATGCCAAAAGCGATCATATCCATTTCGACAGTTGGTCAGCAACTGAGCTAGGCAAAAGATATGCTTTGGCTATGCAGCAATTACCCTAAAATCTTTCCATTCTATCAATTTATACATGCAAACACTTATTCAAGATCAGGATATACCTTGGTCAGACATCGAACCAGGAATTCAACGAAAAATCATGGCTCACAATGATCAAATGATGTTGGTCAAGGTCAATTTTGTACAAGGTGCCATTGGTACTTTGCACCATCATCCTCATACGCAAGCCTCCTATGTTTCTAAAGGAAAATTTGAAGTTAGTATTTCAGGCGTTAAAAAAATACTTCAAGCCGGTGATGTCTACTTTGTGCCGAGCCTTGAAATTCACGGAGTAATCTGCCTCGAAGATGGAGAGCTCATTGATGTTTTCAATCCCGCAAGAGAGGATTTTTTATAAAATTGACCAAAACACGTACCTTTACCATTCTTTTTTTTAGCATTAAACATCTATGAAACAAAAAACATTTTTCTCAAGGCTCTTGGGAATAGGCAGCTTATTTATCCAATTTGGAATGCTTGCCCAAAAAGAACCCGTTTCTTTTCAAGACCTCGGATTTTGGAAATCCAATGGTAAAAACAATTGGCAAATTGCTGGTCAAGTCTCTGCCGATTTAAACAAAAAAGAATTCATGACTACTCAGCCTGGACAAGGCATTTTAGTCAACTTACCTGAACCTCAAAACAGAGCTAATTTAATCTCTGCCAAAGAATATGGCGACATGGATGTGGAGTTTGACTTCATGATGGCTAGTCACTCGAACTCTGGTTTTTATTTACAAGGTCGCTATGAAGTTCAATTAATGGACAGCTGGGGTGTTCAAAATCCAAGCACAGGCGATTGCGGAGGTATTTACAAAAGAAGAAAATTCATCCCTCAAGAGTACTTATATGAAGGCCACGCCCCACGAGTAAATGCCTGCTTAGCTCCTGGTTTATGGCAGCATATGGAAATTTCATTCCAAGCGCCCAAATTTGATGCCCAAGGAAATAAAATCAGTAATGCCAAAGTACTTTTCATCAAATTGAACGGCTACACTTTACATGAAAATGTCGAATTAAGTGGTCCAACTGGTGGTCCTATTTCTGAAAAAGAGGTAGCACGTGGACCCATCATGATTCAAGGTGACCACGGTGCAGTAGCCTTCAAAAACCTGAAAATCAAAGATTTTGATGGTCAAGCCGCTAGTCTAAGCCCCGTTAACTACCAAGTTTTTTATGGCAAATTCAAATCTCCCAAAGATTTTATCAACAAAAAGCCCAACGCTAGTGGTACTCAAGCTCAATTAGCTTGGAATGCCAGCAAAAATAATGATGAATTTGCTACTGTTTTCACAGCTAGCTTAAACGTCCCTAAAGCTGGTAAGCACAACCTAGAGCTTGTCAGTGCAGGTAATTATACTTTGCAAGTGAATGGTCAAATGGTAGCATCGGATACAATATATTCCAACAGAAGAAAGAAAAATGTGGAAGTAGAACTACCTGCAGGAAACTCTTCAGTCAAAATCACTTATTATAAAAATGATGCCGACATGAGTCCGATGTTAGGTTTGGGCATAGAAGGTCCTAATTTCCGAATGGTCAATTTTCAACATCCTTCTTCTACCCTTATCTTAGGCAATGGCCCTTCTGATATTATTTTATTGGATGCTCCTAAACCTACTTTATTGCGTTCATTTGTCGATATACAACAAAATGATGTCCGCAAAAGGTTAGTACACTCGGTGAACGTGGGCAATCCTGCTCATTTACATTATACCTATGATTTGGATAATGGGGCAATTGCTCAGATCTGGAAGGGCGACTTTTTGGATACAACACCCATGTGGGACAATCGAGGTGATGGTTCATCCAGACCAAGAGGTCCAGTATTAAGTCTAGGTTCTAGTCCTTTGGTAGTGAAAACTGCTGATTTAGAAAAAGATAGCGATAGCATCTCGGAAACGGCTGGTTTCAAAATTGGAGGATATGAAGTAGATGAACAAGAGTTACCCACTTTTGAATATGAAATTTTTGGTTCTCAAATTCGGGATCAAATTCGAGTAATAGAAAACAAATACCTTCAGAGAACTTTAAGCATCAAAAACCCAAATGCCGAGGCTTCTCTTAAAGTAGTTTCAGCTAAATCAATCCAATCTCTAGGAAACGATTTATATGCCATTAATGGTCAAAGCTACTATATCCAAGCCCCACAAGCGAGTATTCGCACCACGGCTACCGGACAAGTTTTGGTACTTCCTCTTGCTGAAAAAATCACTTACTCCATTCTTTGGTAAAAATTCAGAATATACGTCATGAACATACAACGATTCACACATAGCATAAAAGCCTGCTTCGTACTAGGCTTACTATGCTGTCAAACGGTTTTAGCACAAAAAGCTCCGACCGAAAATGATTATTATAAAATAGTACGCATGGCAATTCCTGAAGGAATTACCTTAGAAGTGGGAGGTTTAGTTAGCCTTCCCAATGGTGATGTAGCTGTTTCTACTCGTCGTGGTGATGTGTACATCATTGAAAACTATTTATCATCAAGACCTACCTACCGTAAGTTTGCCAGTGGTTTACATGAAATATTAGGACTTGCTTATAAAGATGGTTACCTGTATTGTGCCCAACGAGGTGAATTAACCAAATTGGTTGACCAAAATGGAGATGGTAAAGTAGACAAATACCAAACCGTTTACTCTTGGCCCATCTCAGGCCATTATCATGAATATTCATTCGGTCCAAAAATTGGACCAGATGGATCATTTTATGTTACAGGAAACGTAGGTTTTGGTAATAGCGACTGGTGGGCTGGAAAATCCTTAGTTCCTTGGAGAGGTTGGACTATGAAAATTTCCCCAGATGGGAAAATGGAGCCTTTCGCTGCTGGGATGCGCTCCCCATGTGGAATTGGTATGGTCGATGGAGAATTTTTCTATGGCGATAACCAAGGGGATTGGCAAGGCTCAGGTTTCATTTCTCATGTAGAAAAAGGGGATTTCTTAGGTCACCCAGCTTCTTTGAAATGGGCCGATCGTCCTGAATCTCCTGTAAAAATGAGAAAAGAAATGGTCTTTGCTCAAGTAGATCCCAAAGACAATCCATTCGTGAAACCTGAATACGTAAAGGATGAAGCGATGACAACCATTTACGAATTAGGTAAAAAAACCTATCCCAACATGGGCATTAAATCTCCAGCTGTGTGGTTGCCACATGGTATCATGGGAGTTTCTACCTCTGAAATAATTACAGATGAAACCAAAGGAGCATTTGGTCCATTTGCTGGGCAAGTTTTTGTAGGAGACCAAGGTATGTCCAAAATTGCTCGTGTATTCTTGGAAAAAATTAACGGCAAATACCAAGGAGCAAGTTTTGAATTTCGCTCAGGCTTTCGTTCGGGAGTTTTACGTATGGCTTGGGGTAAAGATCAACAAATGCTAGTTGGTGGAACCAACCGTGGTTGGGGTTCAGTGGGTTCAGAAGATTATGGATTAGAGCGCTTAGTTTACACAGGAAAAACTCCGTTTGAAATGAAAGCTATTCGTGCAATGGTGGATGGTTTTGAAATTGAATTTACACAGCCAGCTAACAAGAAGTTGGCAGAAGACGTAAACAATTATGAAGTCTTCAATTATACATATAAATACCATCCTGTATATGGTAGTCCTATGGTAAACCGCAAGGATAATGCTGTGCGAGGAGCCAAATTGAGTGAAGATGGATTACGTGTTCGATTGGTGATTGATGGAATGCGTGAAGGATATGTTCATGCCATTAAACCAGATGGTGTGTTATCAGCTCAAGAAAATATTCCATTACTTCATGCTAGTGGTTATTATACCTTAAACCAGATTCCTTCAGGAGAAAAAGCCAACATTCCATTAGTCACTCCAAAGCGTAAGCCGTCCAAAGATGTGATTGATGCGGGCGACAAGGCCAATACTCCTGATAACCAAACCAAAGAAGCAGGGCCTAAGAAAACGGCTGCTAAACAAGTGGTTTCAGACAAAGAAGCTATGGCGCTATTAACAAAAAATACTTGTTTGGCTTGTCACAAAGTCAATGAGAGAGCAGTAGGTCCAGCCTACACAGAAATTGCAAAAAGAAAATACAGTGTAGCTCAATTAATCGCTTTGATTAAAGAGCCTAAACCTCAAAATTGGCCTGACTTTGCCACACCCATGGCACCTATGAGTCATGTACCACAGAAAGATTTAGAGAAAATCGCTACTTGGATACAAGCATTAAGCAATAAATAATCTATCAAAAGAGGTGCTCAGGTACCTCTTTTTTTATGCTATGGCCCACAAGCCAATCAATCCAACAAGGTAGGTTAGCAGCACACAGAGTGAATCCACCCCCATTCGAAATACTTGTCGCTTAGAATGGAGCACCATCCCCACCATATAAATGCAGGTAAGTAAAATACCCAATCCCGTCAAATACATATCTGAATTACTCAAGGTGGGAATAACCGCTTCTCCACTGATGATCGATGCCACTAAAAACAAAACGGGTAAAAAGGCATTTCCTCCGAAAATATCACTAACTGCCATATTATAATCTCGGATTTTGGCTGAAGCAATACCTGTGGATATTTCAGGCAAGGCAGTAGCTAATGCCAATATGGTTCCCCCAAAAAGTACACCGCTGACATGCCAACGTTTGGACAATATTTCACCCGAGTATTCTAAGGCCCAACCAGCCACTAAGGTCAGTACTGCTCCTATGACTAAAACCCAGATGGCAGATTGAATACCTCCTCTAAACGGTGATTTAGGATGACGCAATTGGGATAAACTATTTTTATCTTCCTTAATAGACCCTTCCGATTTGGCCAGTCTTGAAATTGAAAAGATTGACCCTAACCAAATAAATAAAATGAGCAACTCAATGGGGGTGGTCCTAAAAAACAAGATTTGAGATGGAAATTGCTTGGCCATCATGACCAAAGTTAAAATCATGATCAAGGCCACTCCTTCTAAAATCAATACACGAGAGTGCCCCTTTAAAGTTAAAGGAGCCAAACGCCCAACCCCAAACACATCTATCAAAACCAACACCACCGTTTGAATAGCTACCCCTCCCAATAAATTACTCACAGCAATATCATAATCTTTGTGATAGGCCGCCACTACCGTAATTGCTATCTCCGGTAGATTGGTCACAATCGCTAAAAAGACCATCCCTCCAAATGCCTCTCCCAAATTAAAATAGGTCGTAATTGCATCAACAGCCCGAGTTATTTTTACTCCTGCAATCCAAATGACGACTGTACAGGTCAGAAAAATAAGTAATAAAACAATGGATGATAAAATACTAAAGTCCATGTATCCTTTGATAAATTTTAGCTAAAGTATTCATTGTTTTGTTAAAAATCATTTAGTTTTGAATAATACACAAACCTATTCAAGTGATTATTCAGCTTAATCACTTTTTAAATTGGAACTATGAAATTTAACCATCGTATTGGGCTGATTGTGCTCCTACAAATTTGCCTATTTTCCATTACTTGTTGGGGAATTATTCCTCCTCTCAAAGAAAAGTCAAAAGATAAAAGACCACTAATCGTATTTGTTGCTGGTGATCATGAATATAGTGGTGAAAGTACATTACCTCTTTTAGCAGATATCTTAGAAAAAAATTATGGTTTTCGGACCAAGGTTTTGAAGTCATATCCTGATCAAAATGCCGAGAAAAATATTCCTGGATTAGAAGTTTTAGCTGAAGCTGACTTGGCGGTATTTTTCCTTCGTTGGAGATTATTACCTGCTGATCAAGTAGCCATGATCGATGCCTATGTCAAATCTGGAAAACCGGTTATGGGATTTCGTACTACAACTCACTCATTCAATTATCCCAAAGGTGATCCCTTAGAATCATATAATGCTTGGGCAGAAACTACCTTTGGAGCGCCTCCAGGTTGGGGCGGAAAATCTAAGCATACGCACTATGGACATAATGCTAGTACAGATGCATCGGTGATTCCTTCTGCTAGTAAACACCCTATTTTAACAGGGGTTGCGCCTAATTTCCATGTACGTTCTTGGCTTTACCGAGTTTTACCTGATTATCCTGTCAAAGGCACTGAGTGGCTAATTATGGGTAAAGCTGTTAATCCAGATAAAACGGCGGAAGATCAGCCTATAGCCTGGACTTGGGTAAATCCATATAAAGGCCGCGTTTTCTTCACTACAATGGGGCACCCAGAAGACTTTTCCGTGGAAGCATTCCAACGATTGATTGTCAATGCAATCCATTGGGAATTAGGTAAAAAAGTACCAAAAAATTGGGCTGGAAAATTAGACATCAACATTCCTTACCGAGGAATGAAATAATCATTTAAAGTATTAAATCACTCATTATTTATGAAATATCCCGTTGCGATGAACATGTTGGTTTATGGACCAGACATGAATGAATCACTCATTCCTCACTTATCTTACATCAAAGAAGTCGGTTATACTGGCGTAGAAATTCCAATTTTTGAAACGGATTTAGCCTATTGGAAACCGTGGAAAGAAGAGATTGACCGACTAGGTTTAGAAGTTTTTACGGTGACTTTTTTAGGGGCAGATCGCAATACCATTTCCTCAGATCCTGCTGTTCGAAAAAATGGGGTTGACTTTCTTAAAAAGGCAGTAGATGTCACGGCTTATTTAGGAGCTTCCTGGTTATCTGGACCCTATCATTCAGCTTTAGGTGTATTTTCGGGAGCTGCGCCTACCCAACAAGAGTTAGACTGGTCCAAAGAAAGTATGCTGGCTTTAGCTGAGCACGCTCAAAAAATGAACGTGATGCTAGGCTTAGAATATTTAAACCGTTTTGAAAACTACGTGGTTAGCTCTGCAGATCAACTATATAGTTTGGTAAAATCAATCAATCATCCTCATGTGAAAATTATGTTCGATACTTTCCATGCCCATATTGAAGAATTTAATACGGGTGAAGCGATGATCCGTATTGCTGATGAAATTGGACATTTTCAATTGTCAGAAAATACACGCGCTACCCTAGGAGAAGGTCAAGTACATTGGGCCAATGTATTTGAAAGTTTAGATAAAATGAACTACAAAGGTTGGTTAGTAGTAGAGGCCTTTACTCCACTACTTCCTGCTGCTTGCATTTGGCGTAAAAACTATACCACAGAAGAAGAATTGATCCTGAAAAGTTACCATCACATTCAAAAATTCATCGGATAATCATGAACAGCTATTCGAAATCAATCCAACAAGGTGGCATCATGACAGCATTACTATATGCTGTATTTCTCTATTTAAACAAAGATGTCCCTAGCCAAGAACTGCTGATTTCGAGTGGCTATTTTCTTGTTTTATATGCCTTTATCTTTACCTTAGGAAGGCCCGCAGTGGTTGAAAAACTGCAAGATATGTATCACCTAAAAAAAGAGAGGGCGCTAGTAGTTCCTCTCTTTTTATTTTTGTTGCTCATTAGTCATTATTTATTTCATGGAATCAATCCGTTCATCGGAAGCTCAGGACTGTATTTTTTCTTGTACTTATTCCCTACTTTGGCATTTTTAGCATTTCCTAAACAAGAAGCCTCCTGGTCAGATTTAATCATCCTTTTACTAATACTCATTCCATCGACCATCATTCATTTTCCAGGCAATAGCGATATTCCTTTCGATACGGATGGATTTAGTTCTGTGCAAAAAATCATACTGATTTTAGGTGCGGCCTATTCTTTTGTCGTGGTTAGAAAACTACCTGATGTTGGTTTTTATCCTACTTGGAAATGGTCACATATGGGTGTTGCACTAGGTTCTTGGTTGTCATTTTTAGGATTTGTTTACATCGCAGGTATTGCCTGGAACTTCAACATCTCCCAACCATTCGCAGGATTTGCTTGGCTTTTAATTCCAGCTGCCATACGAGAACTCATTCGGGTTTATATTGGCACAGCTCTTTTTGAGGAGTTGTTTTTCAGAGGTCTTATTCAAAATTTATTAGCTAAGAAAATAGCTATTTTGTCAAATTGGAAAGCCTATTGGACCTGGGGTGCCATACTATTTACGATACTTAGTTTCTATACAGGTTATGCCATGTATAAAGACTTATTCTGGTTTCCTGGTCTAATCTCAATCGTTCTTTTTGCCGGAGCTTATTTCTTGGAGAAAAACCATGTGGCTAAAGCTGGAACCTATACTTCCTTGGCTATTACCAGTATGTTTTTTGGTCTAGTACATTTCCATGCTGGTTCCGTGATATTTGTAGGTTTAGCAAGTGTAGCTGGATGGGCTTATGGATATACCTACATCAAGACAAAAAATGTGTTTTATGCTGCATTGGTTCATTGTCTAGTCAACTGCTCCGAATTCCTCTTTTCATTACATACCATCAAATAGGCACAAAAAAATCAGGGCAAACATCTTTCGACATCTGCCCTGACTGGTTTTCATAGGTTAGAGGTTTATTATAAAATCTTTTCGGTATCTGTTACAAATACACGAGTACTAATGGTATAATTTCCGCCAGAGGCGTCTTTGTATTTCAAATCCAAATAAAAGGCCTGATATCCTTTCTTAGGATAAGCTTGAGTCAATTTCAAATTAGGCAAGTTCTCCAATTTTACACGAGAACTAAGCCAAAGGTTATTTCTAAAATCACGGTCCATCGAAGTCGTTTCCCACAAAGTGGCATCAACCAAATCCTGCGTAGCTACTTGTACCTTTAATTCAGCTCCCTCCTTTGTCGAATTAGCATTCCAAGTACATACAGGATATTCTCTTCCTTGAATGGTATTGGCAAAAAATCCACTTAAAGCTTCAAATGCTTGTTTACCTCCAGCTAAATCATGACCTGCATTCGCTACATAATGGATCATATTTTTACCTGGAATTTGATCGTAATAGTGCTTGATTGCATCTACTGTCCAATACTCATCATTGGTTCCAATGAATAAAGTCTTAGGCACCTTTAATTTGGCACGATATGAAAAAGGGTCTACTAAGGCGGTTAATGTCTTCCCATCTGGAGTATCTTTCCCTTGTGGGATACCCAAACTCACATAATCTTGTATTTGTATGCTATATTCTCCGTATGTTTTAAACTGATAATCCAATGTAGCTGGCATGTTCAACATATCAATCACCATGGGCCCTATAGCCTTCACGCGAGGATCATCAATAGCACCCGTTAGCCAGGTAGTCCAGCCTCTTTTAGAAAAGCCTGAAATCACAAATCCTCCAACCTTAGCTTTAATTCGCTTTTGACTAAACTCCTGTACGGCATCCATCCCTCTAACCGCTGATTTAACCATAGGAAATAACAATGGCCAAGTATAATCTTTGGTTTCTTTGAATTGATGCAAAGTATAGGAAATCAACTCATCTTCTGTCTTATCTCCGTAAAGCGGTTGATTAGGAACTTGTCTGATTAGAGAAACGATTGCTTTATTTTTATCAGAAATATTGGCTAAAATTGGCCAAAGACGCTCATCCGCAACTAAATTAGGTTGTTCATTTTTATTTGATCCACCAGAAATAAACAACATGGCATCTTGAAATTTAATTTCCTTAGGAACGAAAATTGTCAATTGATGACGCCACGTATATTCTCTCCATTTTTGTGAAGTTAAAATCAATTGGTAGGCCGTAGTTGAACCAATTTTAGAAGAATCTCTCACTTCCCAACGATAAGATGCGTCCCCATTATGAATGTAGGAAGTTAAAGCCGTTTCTGGGGTAACTTTCGATTTTTGAGCTATAATAGCACTACTAAATAGAACAATTAGTAAGCTACTTGTTAGCAAAAAAGAGCGCATAAATTTCATGTCGTGTATATTGGTTGAACACGACACAAAATAATAGCATAAATCAACGGAATAAGTTAATTAAACTTTCCAAAAAGTAAACTATTCTAGCAAATTCCGACAATCTTAAGCATTTTTTCTGCCAATATTGACTAAATATCCAAAAATAGCCGCTGTAAAGAACATCAAAAGACTATAAATAACTGGAGGAATACTCATGGTACTATTACCAATAACCGTAAGCGCAATGAAGATGGCTAAAGTGCCATTATGAATTCCTATCTCCATCCCTATAGCAATGGCTTGTTTTTTGCCCAATTGAAAAAACAAGGGCATGAAATAACCAATAGCCATACTTGCCACATTCAAAGTCAAAGTTGCTAATCCTACCACTTTAAAGTCATCTACAATATGACTTTTCTCTTTTAATAAAGTTAAAATGATCACTAACGTTAAAAAAATGGCTGAAGCTATTTTCACGGGTTTATCTAGAGCTGCCGCTAATTTGGAAAACTTGGACCGAACAATCATCCCAATAGAAACAGGTAAAAGCACAATCATGACCACTTCCAAAACTTTTGAAAATTGTAGTGGCACATATTGATCAGACTGCATGAATTGCTTCATGGCAAAATTCACGATGATTGTAATGGAAAATATGGAAATTAAGCTATTCAAAGCCGTTAATGTGACATTCAATGCCACATCACCTTTGGAAATATGAGAATATAAGTTGGCAGTAGGACCACCTGGTGAAGCTGATAACAACATTAGTCCAACAGCTAATTCGGGTGAAAGCCCAAAACCTATGGCAATAAAATAACAGATTACAGGCAGTAAGATCATTTGACAAAACAATCCCAGTACAACGGCTTTAGGGAAAGTAACAACCCGTTTAAAATCTTCCAATTGTAAGGAAAGGCCCAGCCCCATCATGATGATGGATAAGGCAAGAGGAAGTAGAACAGCTGATAAAAAATTAGCTTGCATATTTGATTAGGTTTAGAATAATTGTACTAATATAATAAAAATTTGTATTCGATTGATTTCAAATGAAAGAAAGGCTGTTTAGGTATTCCAAAAATTTTACCTTCCCTTCATCTGGCTTTGATATTAATCAGTAATATTGCGCTTTCAAAAACCTATTCAACAACATGAAAAAAATCGTTTCGTTCTTCTTCCTTTTATTATTCACCCTCGTATTTAGTTCAGTCTCGGCACAAATCATACGTGGACCTTATTTACAAAGTGTTAGCCCTAATCAAGGTATCATTCGCTGGCGAACTGAGCAAGCAACAGATAGTCGCGTTATTTATGGCGAAAGCCCTAATAAACTAACTAAATTAGTTGGACTAAAGCAGGCAGTAGTAGACCACGAAGTCATTATTTCAGGTTTAAAACCGAACAAAAAATATTATTATACCATTGGTGATCATAAAACCATGGAAGCGGCTTCAGAAAAAAGATACATTTTGACTGCTCCTAAATTGGGTTCTACGCAGGCCGTACGTATTTGGGCATTAGGCGATTTTGGCTCTGGTTCAAAAAACCAATTAGAGGTTAAAGATGCGATTGTAAAATATACCAAAGACCACCGACCAGACGCTTGGATTTGGTTAGGAGATAATGCCTATAGTAAAGGCTTAGATGAGGAATACCAAAAGAAAGTTTTTCCTATCTATCAAGATGAATTTTTCCAAAATTTAAACTTATACCCTGCTCCGGGTAACCATGATTATGCCGGCAAGCACGATCCATCAGAGCCTCCTTATTTCAAGATATTCAGCATGCCTGTTCAAGGTGAATTAGGTGGTATCCCTTCAGGAAATGAGTCATACTATTCGGTCAATTATGGCCAAGTTCACTTAGTATCAATCGATTCTGAATTAATGGAGCCTTCAGGCCTACAAGTAATGGATGGAAAAGGAGCTCAATTTGAGTGGTTAGAAAAAGATTTGGCTGCCAATAAATTACCTTGGACCATCGTATACTTCCATAAACCTCCCTATTCCAAAGGCTCACATGATTCTGATACGGAAAAAGACATGGTGAAAATGAGACAAAATGTAAACCCATTGTTTGAAAAATATAAAGTAGATATTGTAATGGCTGGGCATAGCCATGTGTATGAACGTACACATCCTTTAAGAGGACATTATGGCATCAATGCTACTTTTGACGCAACTAAGCATATTGTTGAAAATACGACTGCTCCAAATCAATATGCGGTAGGAAAAGATGGCCAAGGAGTTATTTATATTGTCAATGGATCAGGTGGCCAGCTAGGTGGACAAAGAGATGGATATCCTTTAAAGTCGGCCATTTACTCAAACAATAAGATAGGTGGATCCATGATTTTGGATATCACCAAGACCAAATTAGAAGCTGTTTGGCTAGGTTCAGATGGTGAAATTCATGATCAATTTTCGATCACAAAAAAATAAATGAGAATTAGGCTATTTTTGATGCATTAAACACATGAGAAATAGCCTATTTTTTCCCTTTATTTTTCAGTAAATATTAGCACAAAATTCCTTTCATAGTTAATCCAAATACCTGATAATACCGCATGGGTATTGATCAATAAATGATATATTTGGATAAACTAAGCCATTATGAAAGAAAACCAAGACCGTCGATCCTTCCTGAAAAATACAGGATTAATAGCCGCAGCCTCTGCATTTCCATACATTTGGACCAATTCAGAAAAGCATTCTTCCTTTATCCCGACCAAAAAAGCGGGTGATAAAGTTAATTTAGCCTGTATCGGAATTGGAAACCAAGGGGGTTCTGATGTCATGTCATTTCATAAAACAGGTTTGGCCAATTTTGTTGCATTTTGTGATGTCGACATGGGAGCTCCTCAAACCTTGGAGGTTCTTCAAAAATTTCCTGATGTTCCTAGATTTCAGGACTTCCGTACTATGTTCGACAAGATGGGCAACCAAATTGATGCCGTAGCCATTGGAGTACCTGATCATGCTCACTTTGCCATTACCATGATGGCCCTAGGATTAGGGAAACATGTGTATGTAGAGAAACCGATGGCTAGAACTTTCAACGAAGTTGAGTTGATGATGAAAGCGGCGAAAAAGCATTCTAAATTGGTAACACAAATGGGTAACCAAGGTCACTCAGAAGCCAATTACTTTCAATTTAAGGCCTACAAAGATGCTGGAATCATCAAGGATGTAACGGCTATTACGGCTCACATGAATTCTGCTCGTCGCTGGCATGGATGGAATACCCAAATCAAGAGCTTCCCACCTGCTGAAGCTATCCCAAGTAGCTTAGATTGGGATATTTGGATGGGTGTAACGCAGCCACATGATTATAATAAAGATTTTGTTAATGGTCAATGGCGCTGCTGGTTTGATTACGGATTAGGAGCTCTGGGCGACTGGGGTGCACATATTATTGATACGGCTCACCAATTTTTAGACTTAGGCTTACCTACAGAAATAAATATGTTGAGAGCCGATGGCCATAATCCGTATTTCTATCCGCAATCTTCCACGATATTATTTAAATTTCCAGAAAGAGGTACTATGCCTCCAGTAGATATCACTTGGTATGATGGTATCAACAATATTCCTCCTGTCCCTCAAGGATATGGTGTCACGGAATTGGACCCAAATATCCCGCCAGCAAGTAATGGAAAAATACAGCCTGCTAAATTGAATCCGGGTAAAATCATTTATTCCAAAGACTTAACATTCAAAGGTGGATCCCATGGAAGTACTTTATCCATTATCCCCCCAGAACAAGCCAAGGATATGGCATCTAAATTACCTGAAGTACCGAAAAGTCCTTCGAACCATTATGCCAATTTCTTAAAAGCCTGCATGGGACAAGAGGAAACTCGTTCTCCATTTGCCATTGCTGGTCCTTTAAGTCAAGTATTCTCCTTAGGTTGTATGGCACAGAAATTAAATACAAAATTGATTTTTGATCCAAAAACCAAACAGATTACCAACAATGCATTGGCCAATTCCTTATTAAAAGGCGCCGCTCCAAGAAAAGGTTGGGAGCAGTATTATAAGGTTTAGCATCCTATATGAAGAATGTAGAATGAAGAATGGAGAATTAAGTTCAAAATAGAATTAATATATCTTCCTGTTCCTCAAAATCTGATAAATTGTAGCATATTCCTTTAAAAGAAAATTCTACATTCTTCATTCTACATTCTTCATTCTTCATTCCCCATTCTTAACCTCTATTTATATATATTTTCCAAATAAAGCACCTCTCCCTTCTCGTCAAAATCAATTAGATTATACCAAATGATTAGCGGAGCAACTTTATTGACTTTGATCCATTTGGAAGGAATATTATAATAAGGTCCATCAATCTTTAAGGTATCCATCGCGCGGGAATTAGGTCCTAAAAGTAATTTCCCATATCGAATTGGGTCTTCCAAGCGGATACAACCATGGCTGTAAAATCGCTTAGTAGAAGCAAATAACTTCTTCTCTGAAGTGTCATGTAAGTATAAGCGGTAGGGATTATCAAATGGGATTTTCAATATCCCTAAAGTATTCCAAACACCGGTTTTTTGTCGGAATGAATAAGGAAAATAATCTTTACTCAAGGCTTTCCAATTGACCGTTTTGGCATCCACTATCTGATTGTTTTTATCCAAAAGGTCTAAATGACTCGCATAAAAATACCTTATGTTCTTTTGAATTTCTGGCAATAATTCTTCCGTTGCAATACTGCGAGGTACAAACCAATTGGGATTGATAATTAGGTTTTTAATTTGAGCTGTTAAAACACGCGTGGGCCTAGCTGGTCTACCCAATACCACTTTCATTTTTAAGGCAACTTGATTCCCTTGATACACTTTCAATTGAGCCGCAGGAATATTCACCACAGTCAATAATAGATTTTTCCTAATGTGATGTAACCAACGATAATGGTTGGCCGATAAAGTCAATTGAGCTATTCTGGCTGGATTCGAAGCTAAACTATCTTGATTGGATGAAAGTACCGCCAAAATGGATTTAACTTCCGGAGATGAATTATTTAGATAATTAACTAAATTTACAATTGACTGTTTATTCAGATAAGAATCCAGCATTAGACCGACTTCATTTTTCCTCAATTCAAATGAGTAACCTTGGAATTTAAATGTTGGCCTTGGATTTCCAAAGCTTAAATCTTCAAAAAAGGAAGTTGCCAAATTTTGAATTTGCTTTTCTAGCACCAAGGAATCATTACTAGACTTAGATTTTGCTGGTATCTGAAGCAAAGAATCAAGAAAACCATGAGGATAAAAATTGCTTTTAAAGGCTAAGCTAGGTGCCTGATGCAATAAACTGTCCAAACTCTTAATGGCATGAGGCCTACTTAACCAACGATACTCTGTTTGAGCTTTAAGCCCAGACGACAATAAGATGAATATCCAAAATAAACAAAATCGAGTTTGATAAAAGCGCATATTTGAGCGTCATTACTCCATAACGACCTTCCAATATACGCGTTTCTAAGCTAGAAATTACCTTAATGGGCAAATGAGTAAACTCCTTTTTATCCAATGGATCATTTCTACAAAATCCCATGAAGTTTTATATACTGCAAAAGCATCATGGTTTTGGCGTCTTTAATCTCCCCAGACTGTACCATTTCCATTGCTTGGTGAATAGGTATTTCTAGTACTTCGATGTTTTCTTGTTCATGTTCCACGCCTCCTCCATCACTCACCTTCATGGATTTGGAATAAGCCGCAATAAAGAAATATAAGATTTCTGTGACAGAGCCTGGCGACATATAAGCTTCAAATACTTTTTGTATTTCAGTAATTTTGTAGCCTGTTTCCTCCTCTGTTTCCCGACGAATACAATCCTCCGGATTATCCTGATCCAATAATCCTGCACAGGCTTCTATCATCATACCATCTGGATTTCCATTAACATAAGTAGGCAAACGAAATTGTCGAGTCAAAATAACCGTCCCCGCTTCTTTATTATACAATAAAATGGTCGCTCCATTCCCACGATCATAAGCTTCCCGACTATGCACTTGAACCGTTCCATTGGGCTGCGTAAACTCATAGGTTATTTTTCGTAGTACATACCAATTATCTGAAAGGACCTCGGATTTTATAATTTGAATATTTGCCATGTTTTGATTCATTCTTAAAAAGCTTGTAAGTAAGCTTTTTCAAGGGAGAAATCATCTGATATGAATGAAAATGTGACAAATGGAAAATCAAGTGGACTAAACACACAAAACTACGTGAACATACCACTCTTTGATGGGTCTAATATACCAAGTTAAGCACACCAGAAAAGCTAAAAGGATCCAAATAAAGGCTTGGGAAATGGGAGAAAAAGCGAGAATGCCCATTAAAATATAGACTTTGGCATATTCCAAATAAAACACCCAGGCCTTTTTTTCTAACATGGCTCCCGTGCTAATGACATTGATTAAAACCCAAAAAGAGAGAAAAACCAATTGGCCAATCGTAAAATATTGCTCCAATAAAATGGTAAAAAATAAGATTAGCATGGTCAAACCTGTAGTCCACAAAATATAATTCTGCAGTTTGATATTCAATTCTCCCTTGCTTTGGTGAATATGAAATAACGTTTCGCCTTCTTCTCTAAGTTGGGGATCTAGGTCGTCGGGCTTACCAAAAATAATTTTCCAACGTTCTTTCCCATTAGTAGCAGAAATAAATGCTAAGGCCATTTCCAGCAAAAAATGA
Organism: Aquirufa nivalisilvae; assembly: GCF_003143535.1. Taxonomy (GTDB): domain Bacteria; phylum Bacteroidota; class Bacteroidia; order Cytophagales; family Spirosomataceae; genus Aquirufa; species Aquirufa nivalisilvae. Next base: position 824,584 of record NZ_CP029346.1, on the reverse strand, counting down.
AAGTGTTGCCATAAAAAACTATGACTTTTTAGAGGCTTAGTCAATCCATAAACTGGCGGCTCTGTTTCTTCTGCGAACGTACCAAACAGTCGATCCCAAATGATCAATATATCCCCGAAATTTTTGTCTAAATAAATGTCATTGCTACTATGGTGAACCCGATGATGTGAAGGTGTAACCATAAACCATTCTAAAAAACCCAACTTGCCTACCAAGGTAGTATGGGTAAAAAAAGGATAAGTCCCATGAATTAATAAAAAAGTAAATATCATGTGGGGAGGAAATCCAATCCAAGGTAAGATCGACCAGAATAAACCCCGGGCAATCGATTGTAATAAAGTAATCCGCGTGGAAGTAGTATAATTGAAATCTTCACTTTGATGATGAACTACATGAAAACCCCATAGCAGATTAACTTGATGTCCACAGCGATGGTAACAATACCAAATAAAATCAGTTAGTAGAAATAGTAAAGTCCAAGTAATGAAGTTTTCCCTAATATGAAAAATAGCACCGTGTTGATATATCCAGTCGAAAACCCAATAAAATAAACCGGCCGTCAATAAATCTGTCAGCCTTTCAGCAATACCAACATTCAGATTGGCGATGGATTCAGCAAATTGATGGACAGATTTAGCCCTCTTTCTTGACCAAGCATATTCCAACAAAATAAAACCTAAAAATAAGGGTATAGCAAAGGCTAAATAATTGATCTGTATCATCTTGTCGTATATTTTAAAACATGATCAACAATCATTTGGCTAGCGCTCTAGCCGATTTTATCCATTTTTACTAGCTTCATATAATTCATACCAATCTTGATGGTCTAAATTGATTTTAAAGGAATCCACAATATTCCGAATTCGTTTTTCCTCTAAAGTGCCTATAACGGGTAATGCTCCTAATTTTACAATCCAGGCTACAGCAATTGATTCTATATCAGCTTCATACTTTTTTGCAATTTCTTCTAATTTTAACCTGACACGTATAGCCGCAGGATCTGTTCCCAACTGGATTCTTCCGCCCGCCAAAGGAGAAACAGCCAAGGGTCTCATATACTTCTGTTTGACATAATCAATTGAACCATTAGCTAATGCACTGGTATCTAATAGATTAATATGTAAATGATTGGAAACAACTGGGCAAGACAAATATGCTTCTAAAAGCTGATGCTGATACACTGTAAAATTCGATACGCCTATACTCTTGATTTTCCCCGCATTTTTCAATTTGTCTAAGGCTAATGCTGCCGATTCCAAATCGGCCAAGGGATCCAAATAATCCAATAAAAAAACGTCTAAGTAATCTGTTTTTAGATTTCTTAAAGAATTTTCCACGGATTGAATGATGTGAGTAGAAGAAGTCTGAAAATGAGGTACCCGATATTCGGGCCTCGATGGATTCGGCACATTATACCCACATTTGGAGAACAAAACGATGTCAGATCGCTTAACAATTTTATGATGAATGAATTGGCCAAAAACCTCTTCGCAAGAATAATCGCCATATCGATCAGCATGATCAAAGGTATTAATACCTAGGTCTAGGCATAAACTAACGATTCGCTCCATTTGAGCGTGTTCACTCTTCCATCGCCAAAAACCATAAATAGCTGGTGAAACCTTGGGACCCGCATCACTTAAATATACTTTTTTCATTTGCTTGTCATGTTTAAAATAAAACCACCTCGTATAACAAGGCGGTTTTATAACCTTCAACCATTATTAAAAACTATGTTTCCTCCTTACAAAAGAGCTAATCTAGATAATCCCCATACAAGTCTAAAGAATAACCACTTCCTCATTCCGACCAATCTTTACCCCCTGCCAGTTAATACTGGCAGGAAGGGTAAATATGGAATTATAGAGAAACAGTAAAACTCCAACTCATGTAATAGTGTGGCGTTAAAAGGGCATAGAAAATCCGTTGATTTTATATGATAGGTTTATCAATTTCTTTTACCCTATATTTCCTACCTTTTTAGTAGATTATTATGCAAATGTATACTGAAAATTTTATTTTCAAAAAAAATGTTTGATTTTTTTGATTGCGCAGAATGCCTAATGGGAATAAAAAATGCTTAGTTCCTACATACACTGATTGAAAATCGGCTATTTATTAGCCAAATGAATCATGTCGAAAAATACCTAAGTGAAAATTAATTTGGCACTTGCGATAACAAGACCGATGGCCAATAGGTAACGTAAGGTAGGTACATTAAACTTTTGGCTCCCATAATAAGAGCCTAGTAGTCCTCCGATGATCGTAGCAGCTACCGACCATTGAAAATTATCTGTCACTTGAATTCCTCCCTTTTGGAGTTGCCCATATAAACCTGACAATGAATTAACAAAAATGAATAGAGCCGATACGGCTGCCGTTTGCTTTAAAGTGGCCCACCGCATTAATAACATCAATGGAGTCAATACAATCCCTCCCCCGATGCCAATCATACCTGAAATCAATCCTATGGCTCCCCCAGAAGCAAGTCCGGCTAAAGTGGAAATAGGTTTAGTTTCTTCTTGTTCTTGGCGAATTTGGAAGATTAATCGAAAAATGGATATCAATATACATATTGCCAAAATCTTCTTATAAATAGAATCCGAAAGTGTCATGGTTCCTCCCAAATATGCCAAGGGAACAGAAGCAATGGCAAAAGGCCAAAATAATATAAACTTAAAATGTCCCGCTCGGTAGAATCCTATAAATGAAAATAAGGACACGGCTAAGTTCATCACTAAGGCTGAGGGTTTCATAATCGCTGGTGCCACACCCATCATAGCCATCACAGCCAAGTAACCACTTGCCCCGCCATGACCGACCGATGAATAAAGAAATGCGATTATTGCCAAGAATAGTAGTAAAACGACCATTGAACTCATCATGACTTTGAATGAAACTTTTTGGGTGATAAAAGACACAATTTGGACTTCAAAAATGCCTTATTTGGAACAATTTAGCATTTTTTAATGAAATTTAACAGCCTAACTTACGTTAATAGATAAATTTTAAAACCATATAAAACAATGAAATTCTCTAATCAACTCTCAGCACTTTTAATCATTTCTGCCTTGTTTGTTTCCTGTAAAAACGATGACCTTAGCAATGGTACAGGAAAGCTAGCCCTCAGCGTCACGGATGCCCCAATTGATGCCGCCAATGTCAAAGCCGTTTATGTAACCTTCACTGGATTAGAATACCAAAATAGCGGTGGTTCTTGGGAAACAGCCACGGATTTTACCAGTCCACAAGTGGTGAATATTCTAGATTTGCAAAACGGTAAAACATCCCTACTGGGTAATTATACCTTAAAGTCTGGAAACTATACGGGATTACGCTTCAAATTAGATGCTCCAGCTAAGGGCACCAATAATCCAAGCAATCCTGGATGCTATGTCGAATTATTGACTGGTGAAAAAATGCCTCTATTTGTACCAAGTGGCGCATCGTCAGGCTATAAAGCAAACGGAAACTTTTCTGTACCAATTAATGGAGTGGTAGAAGTTACGGCCGACTTCGACTTGAGAAAATCCATTGTCGTAACAGGAAATGGAAGCACCTATATTTTAAATCCAACCATTAAAATCGCAGTAAACAATCAATCGGGAACGATCTCGGGATTAGTGAGTAATTTGGCTACTGATAAAAAATACGTGATTTATACGTACGAGAAAGACAAATATACTGCGAGTGAAAGTGCGGAACCAACAGGTGAAAATGTTCGTTTTGCCAATGCCATTTCTAGCACCAAAGTAAGTTCTACTGGTGCGTATACGTTAGCTTTTCTTGCTGCAGGCAGCTATGATTTAGTTGTAGTTTCTGAAAATGCCAATGGTACAGTAGCCGTTGAAAAACAGATTAGTGCTATCGTAGTTCAAAGTCAGAAAACAACTTCCTTGAACATAGCACTGTAATTCAGAAGTTTAGATCAAAAAAAATCCCCGGAAAGACCGGGGATTTTTAAGCAATCATTTATCATTTTATTTGTAAGTCGATACTTTAACAGGCCCTAGCAAACCAGATTCTTCGGTTTGACTATTGGGACGAATCAAAGGAAAAGAAGTAAAAGTAATCTTATTAGCACCTGGCTGGGCATCGCCCACTAAGCGGTTTACCCAAGAGTTTATTACTTTTATTTCAATCGTATTTTTACCCATTTTTAATGGAGAAGTTATATCTACTATAAATGGCTTTTTCCATAAAGTCGCCACTTTGTTGCCATTCACATATACTTCCGCTAAATTTTTCACATCACCTAAATCTAGCTTGATACTTTCACCACGAGCAATGCTCAACAATTCATACTTATTACTGTAGGTAGCGGCTCCAGAAAAATACTTAACGCCTTCATTTTCATGCTTATTCAATGATACCAAGGAATTCAATGTAATCTCAGTAGGAGCACTTCTGTCTTTTTGGAATTGAACTTTCCATGGCCCTTCTATTGCTTGAGTTTTCACCACTTGTGGCTTCGGATAGCTTACTTTTAATGCCGTAGCTTTCCCTTCAAATACAATAAAATAAGCATCCCAAGGAGTGAATTCTAAATTCAAGAGGGTTCTTCCTCCTTTGATTTCATAACCAACTCGAGTAACCTCGCCTGTCTCTGGATTCCAGATTGATGGAACTTTTCCACTAACTCGGAAAGATACTTGTGCTGAATTGGGTTCATTAGAACGACTATTCAACCAGTAAATCTGCTTATCGGCCAATGCCCGGTGAACATACAAAATCTCTGCTTTTTGATTCGATACCTGAACATCTTCTGACACCTTTAATTGTGCCAAAACTTCTTTCAAGTCCTTCCCAAAATACACATTAGGTAATTTTTTTAATTGTGCTAATTGACCTATAAACTCTTGTTCATTATCCACTAAACTTGGCGTATATTCTGGCGCATGTCCAGCCACGGGCACTCCAGTTATTGCTAATTGCAAGATTCTATTTAATACCGACAAGGTCATTTGTTTCGCTGTAGGGTCTAATACCAATACCGAATATTGACCGCCATTAGGATTCGTCAATTTCTTATTTTGCGAAGAAATGACGTTTTTCAAAGCTGTTGAATTCACAAAATCATACTCATAACCCACTGGTAAATCGGGTAATGACTTGGTGAAATTGGAGGTAATGTTCGTATTCTCCCCATAGTAATAAAGGATATCTGCCACAAATTTACCTTGCTGCAACATATGTGAACTTCTTCCTAAATAATCTCCCCAAACACGAGCTTGATCTGCCCAAGTTTCCTGACGGGTAAACCATTGTCCAAACGGCCCTAAGGTGAATCCTGGGAACAAATTATCCAAGGGTTGATGCACCGAAGTATGGATAACAAATCGATTTAAGCCAGATGCCATTTCTACGTCGGCTGTTCTTTTTAAGGTCCCAGGATGAGGTTTAAAAGGATTACCAACGGTTGTCATCGACTCGGCAGCCACGATATTTTGACCATAAATATGGGCCACGGAAGCCGACTCACGAATATCTGCTCTACTTCTAATTTCTTCATCTGCACCAGGTACCAAAGCTCCAGGCTGCCACATTGCTGACATAGGTATATCTGCTTTCTTCTTCACATCCATACCATCTGCTAAAAAGATACGACCCGATTCATGAGATTCCGTATAGCGTTTCATTCCTCTTTGAGCCAAAATTTCTCCAATCAATTCATAATGATTTTCAACAATCATTTCTCCGATTGTCTTGCGAAAATCCCATAAAAACTTCTCACTGGATTTAAGATCTTGGACAATCTGGCCAACTAAAACGGGTAACCAAGGCTTCATATCATAGCCGCGCTTGGCCTTAAATACATCAAACATGGCTGGTGTCCAGGTCATGTGACCCGCTTCATAACTATCCAAAACCATATGCGTCAAGCCTTGCTTTCCCATTAGGTCATTTCCAGTAGCATCCTTGTATTGGTCTAAATAATTGTTCAAATAACGACTTACCGCTTCTCGATCTATTTTATCCACTTCCAAACCTGTGGCTTCAGGAGATGCAGGGTGATTCTTTTTACCTGTCAATGAATAACCGAATCGATAAATGACCCAATCTCCCGCAGGGGCATTCCATGAAATGGAACCATCTGATTTCATTAGACTCGTCAAATCAATAACTTGATTCGTCTTAGGTCCAGCAGGGTTATAAGTCAACACCCCTGGCGTCTCTACCCAAGGCTGAAAACCTGCTTTGCCTTCAAACAAATGAACTTTAGGACTTGTATGTACTACAAATTCTGAAACTTGAGTTCCCTTAAGACTATTATCTTGATTACCCCCAAACATTGCCATCATATTAGGAGCAGGAGGCAATATTTTATAAACTAATCGAACAAATTTCGCTTTGACTGGATTGAACGACAAGGTAGTTTGGGCCGTAATTGTACCAGGTATAGCTACTATTTGCTTAAAATTAACTCCATCTGTACTGTATTGAAGAAATCTGTTTTCTGGACCACCTCTGAAAACAGCTAATTCCCCATATCCTTCATTTGCAATAGTCGCTGCGGCAATTTCTTGAACTTCTGGAAACTCGTATTGAATCCATGTTTCATCACCCACATTTTTAGGAGGTAACATGCTAAAATTATGCAAATCGCCATCGGTCAATTGAGCTAAGGTAAAAGTTCCTCCACTGCTCGTCAAAGTAGCATTCATGCTACTCATAGCTTTATCCTGTTGGGATAATGGATAGGCGATTACTGCAAAATCTTGGTAATATTCGGGTACCACGGGTGCTGGACCTGGAGCAGGGCCACCAAATCCACCTGCTTCCACAGGAGTATTTTGCATAGGACCTGTTACGGAAGAAGGTGCAGGAATCTTACCTGTGAACACTTTTCCTCCACTAAGTCTTGTCTCTGACCATACATATTTTTTCATGGCATCGGAGGGCTTAACCCATGGCCCACCCGTTACACTCCAACCAGGCGAACCTGCAATAGCCATTTCTAAGTTCTTTTTCTTCGCTAAATCGGCGGTAAACTTAAAAGCATCTTTCCAGCCCGGGTTCATAAAGCTTAGCTTATCTTTCACTACAACGGGTGTCATTAAGCTAGCATCAAAATTCTGAAAACCACCAATACCTGTCTTCTCCATCCACTCCAAATCCTTCTGAATACCTTCCTTGGTGATGTTTCCATTCATCCAATGCCACCAAACTCGTGGTTTAGCTGTATTAGGTGGTGTTTGAAATTCAGCTTTCAAAGCATCTTGTGCATGGACACCTAAGCTTATCAATAAAGGAGTCAATAGGGCGAATAATTGTCTATGTGTAACCATGAATAATTCAGTTTTGTAAGGGCAAAATACCAAAGCATTTTGAACTAACTATCATTGTCCATCCTAGGGCAATCCCACTAAATCAATCATTTACTTTCAAAATGACAATCTACAGCCATAAATTGACCCAATAATTACAAAAAAAGAGCCTACTACTTTTGAATACTAAATTCATCATGCACTTTTCCATCTGAGCCAATCCACTGACCAACTAATTTCCTATCCTTAATATCTAATATCAATGAACCTCCCAAAGCTACCGTAGAAAAAGCAGATGATTTTAGGGGGAAACTAGGCTGACTTTTGCCCAACTGGCCACCTGATCCAGCCACAATGTAAATAGTTCCCTGTGAAGATTTATCCACGACATAGTGATTAGGCTTAATCTCCTTAGCCAACACATGTTTATTTGGATCAAAGCTATCATTCTGACCTACATGTCCTCGAATCGGCCAAGTTCTCTCGTAAGAATGACTATGTCCCGCTAAAACTAAATCCACATGATATCGGTCAAATATGGGTACAATTTGTTGTCGCACCTTAGTCATTTCCTCATCCGTATCGGTATCATGTGAACCTTTGGAATAAGGAGGTTCATGAAAATATACGATGGTCCATGGTAATTTATTCGCTGCTAAATCACGTTTGAGCCACTGCGCTTGTTGACCAGTGCTATCAATTATACTGGTTCCATCTGCTGATGTTTCTTCCGAATTAACCGATACAAAGTGTACATTTCCCATGTTGAAGGAATAATATGCTTCTGTCCCTGATTTAAGCCCTCCAGCTTCTCCATTCATTGGCATGGTAAAGTTTTGATAATAGGCTAATTTCTTAGCATCGGGATTGTCTTTATAATCGTGATTGCCTGGATTTGGCCATAATTTAGTATTGGGAAAGAAATCTTCCTGATATACTTCAAACACATTTTTTTGATATTCAATATCCTTGCCACTCCCATAGGCATTATCTCCCAACCAAATCCATGCATCAATGGGTTTATCTTTAACAAAGTTTTTGACTGCATCTCGAACCATCAACTGGTTTTTTGAACCTGTCCCAAAATCCCCTAAAGCCCAAACACGAATCGCTTGATTACTCCCCGACTTAGGTAATGTTTTGACATATTGATTCGCTACGACTTGAGGGGTAGAAATGGAATAAAAATAAATTTGATTGGGACTTAAGCCTGTCAATTTCAATTCATGTTCCGTTGTCAAACGAGCATCATAAACAGATTTGGCATTTTTGGGTAACTCTTTACCATAATAAACACGACTGTCCGTAGGTACATCTGTCCTCCATCGAATGACCCCTGAAGTGCTCGTAAAATTTTGTAAATATGGGCCTCGAACGATTTTGGGATTTTGGGCACATGCAGGAATAACTCCTAACATCCATAGGATAATGATACGTTTCATAGAATAGGTTTAAAAGAATATACCAAGGCTGTGAGCTTTGGTATATCGGTTTATAGATTATTTAATAAAATTACGGAATCGAGCCATTTAATCCACAATGGCTTGATGGATTAATTGGCGCATTTTGGTATGGTAATATATAGTATGCGGATCCTTTTGAGTTAGCATGATAGCAATTAATTTTTCTTTCGGGTTGATAAAAAAGTGCGTATTATTAGCTCCTGACCAAAAATACAATCCTTTATCTCCTAAAACTTGACTTCCCGTCACATTTTCTAAAACAGCAAATCCCAATCCAAAACCTTCTCCTTTACGATCCGGAATTCGTTTTTCATACATATCCCCAACGTGATTGGAAATCATAAGTTCCAAGGTCTTTCTACTAAGGAATTGTTTGCCTTTCCACATACCCTCATTCAATAACATTTGACAAAACTCCATGTAATCTTTAGCCGTAGAAAATAGACTATGCGTACCAAACCAAATGACATTACCAGAAGTTTTAGGTTGATTGGTGGTTAAAATCAATGAACCATCTGGTGAATTCCGATGAACTTTAACCACTCTTGCTGCTTGTGCATCAGTCAAATTATAACCAGTATTAATCATCCCAAGCGGCTTAAACAGCCTTTCTTGTAAAAAATCAGCGGTGCTCATTCCTGAAAATTTTTCGATAAGTGCCGACAATACATCTGGACTTGCGCTGTAGTTCCATTGTTTTCCAGGTTGACCTACCAAAGGGATTTTGGTCGCCTTAATAACTAACTCTTGAATATTCTTGGGAAAAGGCATTCCATAATATTTCATTCTAAAATCTCGATCCAATGCCGTTGTCGCTAATCCGTGGGTCATGCCTGAGGTATGACTTAGAATTTGGGCAATGGTAATTTGACTAGCTAGCGAGTCTGTTTCTCCATTGGCACCTTGGTTCACATCTTTGGCTACCCGCATGTTTTTAAACTCTGGAATGTATTTAGAAACAGGGTCAGTTAAAAGAAAATGCCCTTCTTCATACAACATCATAAAGGCTACGGTCATAATAGGCTTGGTCATGGATTGCATGTAAAAAAGATCATCTTGCTTCATAGGCACTTTATCCACAGCATTACTAAATCCCAGCGCACGGTACTCAATTACTTTTCCATCTTTCACAATCAAACTAACTGCTCCAGGGATTATGTGATCATCGATTTCCTTTTGCAAGAAAGCATCATAACGCTGCAAACGCTCCAATGACATTCCTGCTACTAATTTTTCGGAAGTTTGGGCAAAAATAGTTGTGCTAACTAAGAAGCAAAATCCAAAGTACAGTAGGTGTTTTTTTAGTTTCATCTTACAAAAAATTGATTTTTTGAAATTCAGTTTGAAGCTAAGCAATAAATAGAGAAAATTAATGAACATCGATGCTCAAATGATTTTAAGGACCTCCTGAGTAGGCTCAAGAATTCTATATCATTTAAGCATCTTAGCTATGAACAAAGTACATGCACCTATGTACCTTTTGAAAAAAGTAAAATAATATTTATACCAATTGGTATATTTTATTACATTTACATCACCTAGTAAACAAAACATGTCGAAAGCAGCACGAACAAAGCAATTTATTATTGAAAAAACGGCCCCCATATTCAATACAAAAGGATATGCTGGAACTTCTATCAATGATTTAATATTTGCTACTGGCTTAACGAAGGGAAGTATTTATGGGAATTTTGACAATAAAGACGAAGTAGCTCTGGCTGCTTTTGATTATAATTTTATGCGAGTTAATCTCTACATAAAAAGTCAAATGGAAACTCAAAGCTCCGTAATTGGCAAATTGTTAGTTTACCCCCAAACCTATCGAAACTTCCTTCAATTACCTTTCTTAGCTGCAGGCTGCCCCATTACAAATACTTCAACTGAAGCTGATGACACACATCCTCAGTTGAGAAGTAAGGCCTCTGCTGCATTTTCCTATTGGAGAAAATCATTGGAATTTTTGATTAACAAAGGAATATCAACGGGTGAAATCAAAGCAGATCTTCCAGTACAAGAATTTATATCAGTACTGACCTCATTAATTCAAGGGAGTTTTATGCAAACGAAAGTAACTGGTAACCTCAATGCTCTGTATGAATCAATGGATTTCTTAGAAAAAATGATTCGCAACCTAAAAGCATAAATAAAAATTTATCCAAAAATATACCAAATGGTATAAAAATTATCACCTTATGAATTATGTTCTTATTATCCATGAAGTTGTCGATTATTCATCATGGAAAAAGCAATTTGATCAAGCAGCCAACTTAAGAAAAGCAGCTGGAGAAATTTCGTTTCAAGTATTACAATTCCAGCATGAGCCAAATAAGGTTGTACATTTTTCACACTGGGATGATTTAGAAAAGGCCAAATCATTTTTCGACTCACCCGAAGTCCAGCAAATCAGATTGGATGCCGGAGTTAAAACTCCAGAATTCAATTACCTCAACCTCATCGACTCCGGCATTCTCTAATTCTCATTTCTTTTGTCTCCAATTAACTGTAGAATATCATGGACCCTAACTATTTACCTAGTGTAATCAAGCAATTTGAATATTACAAAATGCTCGCTGAAAAGACCATGGAACAAGTCAGTGAAGCTGATCTATTTTGGCAATACAATACCGAGAGCAATAGTATGGCTATCATTATTCAACACCTGAGTGGAAATATGCTTTCTCGCTGGACCGACTTCTTGACTTCTGATGGAGAAAAGGAAGGACGAAATAGGGATAAAGAATTTGATCATTCCATTCAGAATAAAGAACAACTCATGGCAAGCTGGGAAGCGGGTTGGGATTGTCTTTTTAGCACCTTGAAAATGCTCAAAGATGAGGATTTATCGAAAATCATATATATTAGAAATCAAGGTCATACAGTGACCGAAGCCATCAATCGTCAGCTAGCGCATTATCCTTACCACATCGGTCAAATCGTTTTTATAGGTAAAATGCGATGCGATGAAACTTGGAAATCATTATCCATTCCTAAAGGAAATTCCGGGCAGTATAATACCCAAAAATTTGCCGCAGAAAAGAGTCGAATTCACTTTACAGATGAATACATTCAGCCTACTGCATCGAATAATTATCAAATAGAAAATACGACAAGCAAGGACCTAGAAGTGATTCATTGGCTTTTTGAAGAAGCCATTCAGTACATTCAAAAAAACAACTATGTAGGATGGACTACCTACGACAAAGACTTTATTCAATGGGAGATTGATCATCAGCTCCAGTATAAAATCACTCAGGGGGATACCATCCTTTGCATTTTTAGTGTCTGTTATACCGATGAACTAATCTGGAGAGAAAGGGAAAAAGGAGATGCCATTTACCTACATCGAATTGTGGTTAATCCTGCTTTTAAAGGTCAAAAACAGATAGAGAAAGTCATTGATTGGGCCCAAAAGATGGCACAGGAAAAACAGTTGAGCTACATTCGAATGGATACTTGGGCTGCGAATAAAAACATCGTTGAATACTATAAAAAATTCGGTTTCAATCATATTGATGATTACACCACTTCCAATAGTCCCGATTTACCCAAACAACACCGCAACTTGCATGTTGCTTTACTTGAACTTGAGCTAAAAAATCAATGACCATGCAACAAGAAAAATGGTTTGAGAGACAATTCCAATTTGGAAATACTCAGCAAATATTCCCCGCAATACTTGAACGACTAAGTGGTACCTCGATTCGCCTAACAGATAAACTTATTGGAGTGTCTGAACATGTACTTATGCTGTCGGAAGGTAACACTTGGAGTATCAAAGAAAACATTGGCCACTTGATTGATCTGGAACCACTTTGGCAAGGCCGAATCGAGGACATTCTTAGCGGCCAGGCCGAATTAAGGTTGACCGATTTAAATAATACTCAAACACATTTAGCCAATCACAATGCCACATCCATTGATGAATTACTAGGCTCTTTTAAAAAATGTCGATTGGAAACCATACAAATGTTACAAGCGTTACAACCCGAAAACTTGTTACAATCTGCCCTTCATCCTAGATTAAAAATACCCATGAACATGCAAGATCATTTACTATTTGTGGCAGATCATGACGACCACCATTTAGCTAGAATAAGCCAGCTATTACACTAGACACCATAAAAAACCATGAATATAAATCAAAAAACAAGAATTGCCGTAGCAGGAATAGGTGGTATTGGCGGATACATTGGAGGAATGTTAGCCCATCATTTTCAACATAGTGATTATGTTGAAATCCTATTTATTTCAATAGGAGAAAACCAAAAGGTCATTGATCAGCAGGGACTTACCCTGCATTCTGGCGATCAAACATTTGTTTGCATCCCAAGCGTCAATTCGAATGATCCTGCTATCATTGGTCAAATAGACGCCTTAGTTATTTGTACCAAAAGCTATTCAACTACTGCAATCCTAAAAGATTACGCTAGTTGTCTACGACCTAATGCTGTCATCATCACAACTCAAAATACCGTCAATGGCGAAGCCACGATAGCTGATTTTTTACCCCAAGGTATCACGCTGCTAGAAGGCTGTATTTTCATTGCTTCTAACATCCAACAAGCTGGTACCATTGTGCACAAACCAGGACCAACAAAATTATTTTTTGGCACGAATAATCAAGCAAGTAAACAAGGAGAAGAGTTGGAAAAACTATTTAAAGAGGCTGGAATAGACACCACATTCACACAAAACATTCAAGAAATTCTTTGGAAAAAATTCCTATTTGTGTCGCCCATAGCCATGGTATCTGCATTAACCCAAAAGACTTTCTCCCAGATACTAGAAAATGAAAGTGACCTAAATCTATTCATTCAACTTACTACAGAATTGGTCCATTTAGCCCATGTCAAACAAATTCCTTTGGATGAAAATGCCATTAAAAACAATGTTGAATTGTTAGGAAAATTCAACCCTACAGTCAAGTCCTCCTTCCAACTTGATTTGGCAAAAGGGCATTTGTCAGAAATTGACTCCTTGCTTACCTATGTCATAAAAGAAGCTGAATCGCATGCATTGAAACTCCTTCATTATGAAAAGGTATATCAAGAACTACAAGAAAAATACCCCCATATAAAAGCCTAAATCAATCATAAACTTTTACTCACCTGATGGAAATCCTCCGAAAAAGGTAAGCAAAATACACTAAAAAAATTGCCATGACCAAGACACCAAGCAGTAGCTATATTATTCGATTTAATGATTGTGATTTATTGGGGCACTTAAATAATTCAAGATACCTTGATTATTTCATGAATGCTCGTGAAGATCATTTAAGGGACTTTTATCAGGTAGATTTGACTTCATACTTTAACCATGGCCTAGGTTGGGTGGTGGGAGGACATGAAATTGCCTATATCAAACCCGCTTTATATAATGAAGTGGTTAGTATTCAATCAAGTCTTCTTTATGCTGATTCGGAGCTTCTATTTTTAGAAACCATCATGATGAATAAAAGTCAAAGTCATCTAAAAGCCATCATGCGAACAAAACTGGTCCCAATTAGTACACAAACGGGTAAAAAAAGCCAGCATCCTTCTGATTTCATGAATTGGGCAAAATCCATTGAAAATGAAGCTATCAATCATGAAGAGAATTTGCAAGTACGATTGAAACAATTACTCAGCACATTTAAGGCTAAAAGCAATCTAGCAACATAAATAATTCACTAAGTAAATGAAATCTCCAATTAAATGAATTTGGGAAATTTTGAATAAGGCAATAAAAAATTGAAGGAAACTTGATACTTTTATTTGTAGAACATCAACTTATCAACAACTTATGAAGTCATCCCTATTCTATTTCTTGCTATGTGCCATCATAAGCCCCAGCTTAACTTTTGCACAATCTTCCCAACTGTATCCCAATGATTATTTGAGTCCTGAATTTCATGCCAGCAGAAGAGCTGCCTTGAAACAAAAAATTTCGGATAAGGGTATGGCTGTTTTTTTTGCTTCTCAAATTCGTGTGCGTAACAATGATATTACGTATCAATATGCGCAAAGCAAAAACTTTTACTATTTGACAGGATTAGATGAACCTAATGCTGTTTTATTCCTCTTTAAAAACCCAGTTACCCTGTTAGGAAAAACAGGAACTGAATTTATTTTCCTTCAAAATAGAGATCCATTGAAAGAATTATGGACGGGTAAGATTTTGGGAGTTGAAGGATATATGGAAAAAAGTAAGATGGATAATGTCTTTACGAATGATAAATTGAATGCTTCTACCCTACCATTGGCCCAAATTGATTCCGTTTATTCTCTATACAGAAATGAAGGTATTTTTGGCAAATATGAGAGAAGAGAAGAGCCTTTAACCAAGATGGCTAATTTATTAGATAGTCTTGTGATAGCTCATAATAAACCAATTGCTCAAAGAAGCACCATGGGAATTATGAGTAAATTAAGGGGAATCAAACAAGCGGAGGAAATTGCCTTAATTAAAAAAGCGGCTGAAATTAGTGCATTAGGTCACAATGATGTCATGCGTGCCATTAAACCTGGCATGAAAGAGTTTCAGGCTCAAGCCATAATGGAATACCACTTCAAAAACCAAGGCTCTGAATATACAGGATATCCGAGTATCAATGGAGCTGCAGGTAATGCTTGTGTATTACATTATATCACCAATCAAAAAGTAATCCAATCGGGTGAATTATTGCTGAGTGACTGCGCGGCGGAATACCATGGATACAGTGCCGATGTCACCAGAACGGTTCCAGCCAACGGTAAATTCACTGAGGCTCAAAAGCAGATTTATGAAATTGTGCTTCAAGCCCAAGATGCAGGTATTGCCGCATGTAAAGCAGGTTTGCCTTTTTCTGGTGTGGATGCCGCCTCAAGGGCCGTCGTTAATGCTGGCTTAATCAAGTTGGGCATTGCTGCCAATGAAAAAGAAGCTAGAAAATATTTCCCTCATGGCACGTCACACCATTTGGGTTTGGATGTGCATGATATGGGACCAAGGGTATTAGAAGCAGGTGTTGTTTTGACGGTTGAACCCGGCATTTATATTCCAGCAGGAAGCAATTGTGATAAAAAATGGTGGGATATTGGTGTAAGAATTGAAGATGATATTTTGGTCACTCAGGATGCTCCGATCAACTTATCAGCTGGATCACCAAGAACCGTGGCTGAGATTGAAAAATTAGCCAAAGGGAAAAGCATTTTTAAATAAAGGGAAAATGGAAATTGTCAGCAAAATTTTAATTGGACTGGTGGCCTTAGAGCATATTTACATCTTATATTTAGAGATGTTTGCCTGGGAAACATTAGGCAAAAAAACATTCAAAGGAGCATTAGCACCCGAATTGTTTAAACCTACCAAAGGATTGGCTGCCAATCAAGGTTTATACAATGGATTTTTAGCAGCGGGATTAATTTGGTCATTCTGCATTTCTGACCCTATTTGGTCCAAAAACATCGCTATGTTTTTCTTAGGCTGTGTATCGGTGGCTGGACTTTTTGGAGCCCTTTATAGCAGAGCTATCTTTTTCAAACAAGCCTTACCTGCCCTAATTAGTTTGGTCTTTGCCTACCTTTTTTTGTAGCAATCAAATTTAGATTTTGCATTTATGCATAAAAAAAGGGGCTTAAGGCCCCTTTTCCATTAAAACAAAACATTTATTCTTTGATCCTCTTAGCTTTCGCTTCAAACATCCCACTCAAAATATCACCTTTCAAATTATCCTCATCTACTTTGTTTAAGGTCATCGTGATATCCATGCCTTGTGCTTGAAAAAATACTAAAATCTGATTTTCTTTCTCTTCCACACTGGCATTCATATCTGGATTTTGTCCTTGTGGATCTTTTAAAACGGCAGTTAATTTACCTTCTACACGCTTAATTTCACTGATCATTTTCGCATCTCCATTGGGAGTTCCTACTATAACCAATTCCCACTTGCCTGCAAAAAAATCAGGAGCTAGAGTCGATTTAGAAAAACTTTGAAAGCTTATCAAGAAAGCGATCATGGCAAACAACATACTTACTTTTTTCATGGTTGAATTATTTAGTTAAAACAATTATTTATAATACTATGGGGCTTCTTAAGAAATTAGACTCTATCCATTAGACCCCATCCTATGGCTGATTACCAAGGAATTATGCCTGAATTATTTCTAATTTGTGCTCAAATATAGAAACAATTTTTATATTGTCTATTTTTTAGACAATAATTTATTATTTTTGTTAATAGAACGTATAAACCTATGTCTGAAAACTATAAAGGATTAAGTACCCAAGACTACATTGCTCAATTATCCATCGATTGCGTCATATTCGGATATCAAAACGAGGCCTTAAAAGTCTTGGTCCCCAAATTGAATTTCCAAGGTGATTTCTGGGGCTTACCCAGTGGATTTATTTACCAGCATGAAGATGTAGATCAAGCAGCCAAACGGATATTAGAAGACAGAACTCAGATAAAAGATATCTATTTGGAGCAATTCTATGTTTTCGGTAATGCCAACAGAAACAATGCTGAATTCATGAGTTCCCTCCTAGCACAAAATCCTCAGTTGCAAGGCTCCCAAGAAGAATACGATTGGTTTGTCCGTCGATTTGTATCCATAGGTTATTATGCATTGGTGGACATCAACAAGGTAAAACCACAAACTACCTACATTGATGAAAAGATGGAATGGGTAGATATCAATCAGCTTCCTAATTTAATTTTAGACGGAAAGGATATTATAGCGAAAGCTCTTCAGGCACTACGCGCCAACTTTGATGATCATTTGGTCGGGTATAATCTCTTACCTGATACTTTCACCATGAAAGACCTTCAAAACCTATATGAAACGATTTTTGATAAACCCTTTCGGAGAAATAATTTCCAAAAATTGATGTTGGATTTAAACATACTCGACCGTTTAGAAAAACAATTTACTGGTGCTGCCAACAAAGCTCCCTATTTGTATAAATTCAAAGAAATTTGATGAAATCCAATATTTTCACTGGCTAACGAGGCATTAATTTCCGTGGTTTAACTATTTAGTAGAATTCTCACCTTTAGGATATTTTACTTAAAAAAGCCCATTTCAAAATAGGATTATACTTCACTTTGACAGGCATCATCCTCACTTTATTGATGTTGTTTATATGATTAATAGGCCCCAGGATTCTGGGGCGGTTTTTGTGTTGGCGGTCCTGAGGGTGGAAATATACTAAATCTGACTGAACCTAAATCGAACAAAATCGTCGAAATATAATAGTATAGGTATTATATTGGTTAATCTAACTGAATCGGAATTGTATCAAATTAGATGGTTCTGCTTCGGTTTTTGCGCCACCCACCCCAAGTTAAGAAGTAAAATTGTGTCTACCACATTATTATTTTGGATAGATGAAATAAACCAAGAACAATCTGATACTATTCAAATTATTAAAACTACTTCTTGACATCTTCGTAATTTAATACCCAATAAAACCTCGGTTTTCCTGAAACAATTTTCTCTTTGAGTTCTGAATAATATACTCTACCATTTCTTGTATCGAGTAAATCACCATCTCCAATAATTACATATCTTCCATTTTGAGAAATTTCAAAAAGTAGATATAAACCAATAAATGCAAATGTCAACAAGAAAACATCTTTTAAGTTAGATTTCATGAGTTGTATTAAATTTTGAGATTTTTTCAAAAATAGAAATTGATTTTCAGTAAAATCATTTAAACAAATAATATCTAAAGAAACCTACTTTCAAATAACCTAAACATATAATAAATAGAAAAATAGTTACGAAACTAAAAGTAGTTCAATTCAGAAATGCGATAAAACTGAATCGTTTAAATTATAATCAAACAAGAATATACTTAAAAATAGTTTAATTTTTTTTAGTGTATGAGAAAGATTTAAATTTGGTTGAGAAAAACATAAAAAGCTCAACTGCAACCGAATCTGATTATATAATAAAAGCGAAAATAATAAGAAGGTTATTTAGTTCTAAAGAAAAAATGGAAGAAGTGATTTTCTTCTCAACAAAGCAAAATCATTAGACATATCAAAAAATATAGTTATTTCTAAAGAGGAAGGTATAACTCTTTCAATAATTGGTAGAAATTTGGATGCAAAAAAATCATTTGAAACTTATTTATTGGGGTTAATTGAACTCCAAAAAAAAGAACCAACAAGAGTCATATTAGAAAATGAAATAGAGTGGACAAAAAAAATAATTTTTACGGTTGGCCAAAGTAATTAATTTTCAGCTAAATAGAATATAATGAGAACGATAATATTTTGGATTAGTGTAATTGGATTAGTGGTTTTTTTGAACTATTACACCATGGATGAAAAACCTTCAAAACAATCTGAAAATCAACAATCAGGACAAACTCTTTCTAATATAGACAGCTTAAATTCATCTAAAATTATAGCCAAATATAATGCAGATATAAATTGGGATACCCTTTCTTTTACATACCAAATTCAAGAAAAGTATTTAAATAAATATTCTACTTTAATGGCAATAAAAGCAAATGGAGTTGATATTATTAAATTCATCATACTATCTCAAAATTTCAAAACAGAATAGTTTGTTAAATGATAAAGAAGCTCCTTTTAAACAAATTATCTTATTTCTTAAAATTTCTAAAAATCAGCTATACGATTTGTCGGACAACATAAATTTGTTAAACGAAATTGAGCTTATAGAAGAAAATGGATGTTTTATTTTTAAGTTGGATTCAATTAGCAGTTATGACATTAAACTTTTGGACGAAGAAAATATTAATGCTACTTTTTTAGTAGATGGCAAAAAGGGAGTGCCGATACTTAAAGGTTCTTTAATCGATTATCATCTTTATGAAAAATCTAAGTAAAATCAATTCTCGAAATCATCGAATTCGAATATACTTTTTGAAAATATATCAACCATAAGAGTCAACGAAATTTCAATTGGTAATCCACGGCCAAGTAGAACTTTAGTACCATCTTTATTTTCATGGCTCTTAACCCAACCATATATTTTTCCATCATCATTTATTATCTCGATGGAGGAATATGGATCAGCTACACTTTTGGTGGATGCTGGTCTCCCCTTTCATCAAGTGATGAAAATCACCGGTCATAAGAAGTTGATGACCCTTCAAAAATACATCAAAAGTGAGGCAGATGTGGATGGTATGTTGGCGGTTGGGAATGGGTTATTGAATTAATGTAATTTAGGGTTTAATATTTTCAAACAAATTAATTTTAGTCAGAAAATCCTTCAAGTTAATATTCTCACTGTTTTCCCTATTCATAAACTTATAAATTTGATTAAATTCATCACCAGTAAAAAATGATAATTTAAGGGTTAAACCACTCACCAAAACATCATTTTCTGTAAAATGTATACCATGTAAATCAATTTCAGGATATCTATTTTTTGAATAGTTGAAATATGAAACTACAAACTTAATAAAGTTAGATTTAGTAGAAATCAACTTTCCCATTTGAAACAATTCCCAAAAAATTGGCTCAAATTCATCACACAATTCTTGAATTGAAAATTCTTTATTTAATATACTTTTAAATTTAACGTTGTTTGAATCTCTTAGATAAATTAAAAAGTAAATAGTTGTAGAAAAAAAGAACCTATTCTTTGAAAATTGTCTGACAACAAGATTTGTATGTGAATACAATTTTGAAATCTGTCTAAGATTTAAATTATATTTATTTGATAATAATTTAGAAAATATTAAAAATTCTTCACCACTAGATCTCAAAGAGTCTGACTTTATTCTTACCTCACTTTTAAAAAAATCGTCAAAATTGTAATATTTATATAGATAATCACAATAGTTTTCAGTGGCTGGGGATGGAAGTGAAAATTCTATATCAATAAATCTTCTCAGGTATTCATTAGAGTTAATTCTATCGCTACCATAATATCCTTTGATTGAATTACAAAGCTGTTCTTTATCTATTGACAAAACGAATATTATTCCTTTGACGCTAAACAAGTGTTTAATTTTTTCTAAAACCTGAACAGCATAATCAGGCCTACACCTATCTAATTCATCTACGAAAAATATTAGTGGATTTAGACTATTACTTTCTTTAATATATTGTTCGAGTTCTTTTTTAAATTCTGCTATCGATTTTTTATGTTCAGAATATTTATCAATTTGATTACTTAGAAAATTAGATGATTCAGTTGAAACTAATTCAACCAACTCTTTCATTGTTTCATTTCCAATAGCCTTTGAAATTACCCCCTTTGCCAAAATAGGAATTAATGAAGTTGATAATTTACCTGCTTTCAACACTAAATTTTCAAAATGATTACTTCCTATTCCCAAAGATTTCAATTCTGACATGATAGCTACAAATGGATCTACATTTATATCATTTTCCCAAGAATTAAAATATGCTGTTTGATAACCTGAATGCTTTAGCTTTGCTTCCCACATTTTAATAAATGTAGTTTTACCATCCCCCCATTTGTTATCAATTGACATGACAAATCCACTTGAATATACCCCTAATATTTCAGTTAAATTTTGGGCATAAACCTCTCTTCCTAATTTACAATTTTTAAAAGGATCTTCCGAAGAAATATCAATAACATCATTGTGAATAAAAGACATGATTTTAGAAAATTAAGGTATGATTTCGGAAAAATTCAAGTTACACAAACCAACGATATATTTATAAAATAAATAACCTTGTTGATTCAAGTTACAATCTAATAAAATCCGTTGATATCCAATTTGTTGCACCCCATTTTGCGCCGGGCATAAAAAAAGTCTCTGAAAATCAGAGACTTAAATTATAATTGGCGGTCCGGACGGGACTCGAACCCGCGACCCCATGCGTGACAGGCATGTATTCTAACCAACTGAACTACCGGACCGTCTTGTAATGTGGCACAAAATTAGCTAATTTATCCTTTCAAACAAATGCCCAAGCAAAAAAACCTAAAAAATATGTTCCCTCCCGCCTCCTACGAATACCCGAAAACACGCTACTTCGCTGAATATCTGAATTTTGAGTCGACAGAAAATTTATTTGATGTACTCGATAATCAATCAAAAAAAATTCAATCGCTCTACCAAAACCTGAGTCCCGAGCAATGGACTTTTGCCTATGCTCCCGGAAAATGGACTTTGCAACAACTTCTAGGCCATCTAGTAGATACCGAACGCATCTTGACTTATCGAACCTTATGCATCAGTCGAGGAGAGCAACAGTCTCTACCCGGTTTTGATGAAAATACTTATTTAGAAAATGCCCATTATGAAAATCAAAACACGGATCAAATCCTACAACAATATATTTTGACCCGTCAAGCCACCACCGCCCTATTGCAATCTTTTTCTCCCGAACAATGGAATACCATGGGTACAGCCAACGGCAATTCTGTATCTGTCCGTGCCATTTCTTGGATGATCGCTGGCCATGAAAAGCATCATTTGGGAATTATGAAGGAGCGGTATTCAATGTAGAATAAAAAATGTAGAATGTAGAATTGCAGTGTCACCAGTAAATCAATGAAATACGTATGATAATTGAGTATTTTTTATATTGAGAGTGACTATATAAAAACAATAATTCTACATTCTACATTTTTCATTTTACATTCCCCATCCTACATTCTTCATTGATTTCTAATTTCCTTATCTTTGCCCCATGAAATTCTACAAATACCAAGGTACCGGAAATGATTTTGTGATCATCGATGACAGAGAGGGTAATTTCCAGCTCGGTCAGAAGGAGATTGCCCATTTGTGCCACCGCCGATTTGGTATTGGAGCAGATGGACTCATGCTACTGCAAAATGCCGAAGGTTACGATTTCCGAATGGTATATTACAACTCGGATGGAACCGAAGGAAGCATGTGCGGAAATGGTGGACGCTGCTTAGTGCGCTTTGCCTCCGACTTAGGAATTGTACAAAATTTCACCACATTTATTGCCATTGATGGTGAACATCAAGCGCACATTGACCCAGACAAAATCTCCTTACATATGCAAAACGTATCAGAAATTGAAGCTGTTTCTTCTGACTATTTTGCTCAAACTGGATCACCTCATCTAGTTCGATTTAGTACTGCCGTACAAGCCGAAGATGTCAAAAACATTGGCGCCCAAATTCGTTACTCCGATACGTTTAAAAGTCGGGGTGGAACCAATGTCAATTTCGTAGAATTAGTAAACCAAGGTCTATTTGTTCGTACTTATGAACGAGGGGTTGAGGACGAGACTTATTCCTGCGGAACAGGTGTAACCGCTGCTGCTTTGGTAGCGAATACCATCCATGGCTTAACAAGTCCAGTTGCTATTCAAACCATCGGAGGAAAGCTTTCCATTGAATTTAAAGGAAATGCACAAACAGGCTTTTACGACGTTTATTTAATTGGGCCAGCTGTTCGGGTCTTTGAAGGGGAAATCACATCCCTTTAACGGGAATATGTGGCAAAATACCCACTAAACTCGTTTGATTGTCTTCCACGCGGAATAGTTTAACTCGGTAATCTCCATCTGGAAGATAAATGAAAGGTATCATGCCTTCTACTTTTCGTACATAAATGGCATCGTGAAACTTGATTTGTCGGGCACGATCCAACTCCATGAAATACAAATTGAACACCCAATTTTCGTTTTTGGCATTTTCAAAGACCACATACATTCCATCTGAACCATAGGACATTTTTGCCCTAGTCTTTTCACCCAAATACCTTAACCCATTTTTTTCAAGGCTAAATCGCAACAAATCCTTCCCCTGAGGAGCCTTTGCCAAGGAAGTTGGATTGGCTTGGAAATCCTTCTCTAATTTTGCTTCATGCTTATCCAATGCAAAAAATCCATTTTTGAATGTCAGAGAAACAACATCGTTGGCATATTTCACCGAGGCAGGTAATTCAGCTGTAAAATCAACAATAGGACCTCCCAATTGTGAAAGTTTTTTTAGATTAGGAGCCCCTAAATCAGCCTTTCTTCCTAAGGAATCTTTAAAATAATAATGCTCTCGATGCTGAATGCTATGTTTAATTATCGCCGCAGATTGGGAGCTGGTGAAATTGACTACAGCTAATAAATTATTCCAATACGATATCCCAAAATATAGCATAGAAAATGCTACAAAAGTCCACGCTCTCCAAGATTTAATGCCTGGAAACATATGCCAAAGCATCAAACATAAACTCATCAAAAATAAGGTACTATTGATGGCATATCGACTTTCAAAAACAAATTCGATAGGTAAATTAGCTCGGCCGATGGAATAAATAAGTGCCGTAGCCAGAATAAACAATTGAATAGAAAGGATAAAGTCCAAAGATGATTTTTGACGGACGATTTGATAGATATGTCGAAATACGAATATCAGCCAAGTCATAAAAACAGCGACCCCCATACCCAAACTTAGCCCGACCCTAAACTCAGATGTAGTAGAGAAAAATACCCCCACAAATGAACCCAGGTAGACAAAAAATATTTGAATGATAGAAGCTACCATATGTAAATTGTCTGTCAAATGTCCCCTTTGAAAAGGATGTTGATATCCCCACATGTACAAACTGAAAAAGGCGATTCCAGCAATTGTCCAAATCACCCAATACGTCCAACGGTAATTTTTTAGGATAGGAAATGCAGCAACAAATAGCAAAAAGCCATTTCCACTGGTGAATACAACTATAAAAGCTAAGAAAATGGCCCATGAAAATTGCACGGATTGTTTTCCTTTTCCATCCAACACATAAAAAACGAATAGGATGAAAAACACAATACTATTATGCTGCAAGGCACAAACTGGCCAGAATATATTGTGAAAATAGGCTGCATTATACCAAATAAAAGCCAAGGGAATAATCCACCAATGAGGTAATTGATAACGATGTAAATACCCATTCAATAAAAAATGAACTCCTAGAGTTGCCCCAGCACCAACCAAATTCAAGGTCATGTAATTGATTTGACCCGAAATAGAATATTGAATTAAACTGATGATTGACAAATATCCCTCTCGGTGTTCGTTGCACTGAGAAGCCAATAAAGCTATTTTATTTCCAAAGCTATCATCTCCATGAAAAAAGCGAATGATGAAGCCATTGATGGCACTCCAATCATCAGCAAAGGGGGCGTTGATTCCAAATTTCTGAAGAAAGAAATAAAAGAAAATGGCAGGAGCCAGAGAAAGAAAAAAATAAAAATGCCGCTGGCTAAACAAGTTCATCAATCCAATTATAATTCTTGCGAAAATTTTCTAATTTAGAGGCAATGTGATCGTATAACCACAAAAGTAAGCAAATAATTTGACAGCCCTCTTTGAAAATTAACCCTATGGCATTACACCTTGACAATACTACTCAACAAAATGTAAATCAATGGCTTTCTGGAGCCTATGATGCAGAAACAAAATCTCAAATCCAACATTTAATTGATCAAGAAGATCAAGTTACTTTAACCGATTCCTTTTATAAATCTTTGGAATTTGGAACGGGTGGAATGAGAGGCGAAATGGGCGTTGGATGCAATCGTATGAATCGCTATACAGTGGGTGCAGCCACGCAAGGCTTCGCAAATTATTTATTAACGGTTTTAGGTAATCAAAAAATCAAAGTGGCTATTACCCACGATTCAAGAAACAACTCCCCAGAATTTTGCCGGATTGCTGCCGATATTTTTACAGCCAATGGCATTGAAGTGTATTTGTTTCCAGCACTTCGTCCAACGCCACAACTATCCTTTGCCGTACGGCATTTAGGATGCCATGCAGGTATCGTGATAACAGCTTCCCATAATCCAAAAGAATACAATGGTTATAAAGCTTATTGGTCAGACGGCTCTCAGGTTGTAGCTCCGCACGATAAAAACATTGTGGCTGAAGTAAATGCTATTCTTTCTGTGGATGACATCAAGTTTCAGGGGAATGATGCTTTATTGCATCTCTTGGATGATCAAATCGATCAGGAATATTTAAAAACCATTCAAGCCAATTGCCGTCAGCCCGAGGTAATTCAGCGTCAAAAAGATTTGAAAATTGTATTTTCTCCCATTCATGGAACAGGGATTACTTTAGTTCCTAAAGCACTAGCATTATTAGGTTTTACATCCGTTCATGTGGTTAAGGAGCAAGCTGAACCCAATGGAAATTTCCCTACGGTCATATATCCGAATCCTGAGGAAAAAGAGGCAATGACATTAGCATTAAATCAGGCAAAAGCATTAGATGCCGATTTAGTAATAGCCACTGACCCAGATGCAGATCGAGTTGGGGCAGCGGTAAAGAGCCCAAGTGGTGAATGGCAGTTATTGAATGGAAATCAAATGGCTAGTTTGATTTTGTATTATTTACTAAAGGTCGACAAAAACCTAGGTCGATTGACAGGGAAGGAATTTGTGGCTAAAACCATCGTGACTACCGATTTGATCGATAAAATGTGTGCTCAACAAGGGGTACCTTGCTATAATACGCTAACGGGATTCAAATACATTGCCCAGGTGATTCGTGAATTAGAAGGCAAAGAGAAGTTCATTGGTGGTGGAGAGGAGTCCTATGGCTATTTAATTGGTGATGCTGTGCGTGATAAAGATGCGGTGGCATCATGTGCCATGATTGCAGAATTAACCGCTTATGCGAAAGATCAGGGCAAATCGCTTTTCGATTTTCTAGCAGAAATGTACATTGAGAATAACTTCTATTACGAAGGCTTAATATCCTTAACTAAAAAAGGTAAGGCAGGAGCTGAAGAAATCAAGCAGATGATGATTAATCTTCGTTCCAACGTGCCTGCAAGCGTGGCGGGAAGCAAACCTGTGAAGGTATTGGATTACGAGGTCTTACAAGCCACTGATTTGACAACAGGACAAGTTAGTCCGATTATAGAAGGTAGAGGTATTGAGGCTTCTAATGTTATTCAATTGATTTTGGCTGATGGTTCAAAGGTTTCGGCAAGACCATCGGGAACGGAGCCTAAAATCAAGTTCTATGTTTCGGTCAATGCGCCTTTAGCTTCAGCTGCTGATTTTGATGCGACGTTTACTGCATTACAAGCTAAAGTTAAAACCATTCAGGAGGATTTAGGACTTAAATAAAGATTGCTTGTCATTGAAAAATGATACGCCAATATGTTAACAAAAAACCCAGGCAAATTGTCTGGGTTTTTTGTTGTTTTAAAGGGATTCAACGCTCTTTTTTCTAACGCTGGCAAGGTTCCAAACCTTGACAGCGTTGAGCGTTGTAACGTTTTTCAAACAAATTATATTGTCCAATAAATTGATATTAGGCCAATTTAAACTCCGAAGTAAAATGGAATTCAATCTCCGGATTATTCGTTTGGTTCATCCGTAAAATCCAGTCGGATTCAGCTAAAAACACATAATTACCGTCCTTATCTTGAGCGATATTTTGTCCTTTCAAACGAACAAACTCCTGTAGTTTCTTAGGATCTTCGGAAGTTATCCAGCAAGCTTTGCTAACCTGCATGCCGTCAAAACGACATTTTGCTCCATACTCATGCTCCAAACGATATTGAATAACTTCGTATTGCAAATCTCCAACGGTTCCTACTATTTTACGATTACCTAATTGAGGTTGAAGGAATAATTGGGCTACCCCTTCATCGGTCAATTGGTCAATTCCCTTTTCCAATTGCTTGGCTTTCATAGGGTCTAAATTGATCAATTCTTTGAATATCTCAGGTGAAAAATTTGGAATACCTTGGTAGTTTAACACTTCACCTTCCGTCAAGGTATCACCAATCTTAAAGTTACCTGTATCATATAGACCAATGACATCACCTGGGAATCCTTCTTCAATCACCTCCTTCTCCTGAGCCATGAAATTATAAGGATTGGCAAAGCGGACATTCTTTTTCAAACGAATATGCTGATAAAAAGTATTTCGTTGAAATACACCTGAACAAATACGTAAAAAGGCGATTCTATCCCGATGTTTTGGATCTAAGTTGGCATGTATTTTAAATACAAAGCCCGTAAATTTCTTCTCGGCTGGCTCCACTACACGAACATCGGTTCCACGAGCTTGCGTTGGCGGGGCTATCTTGGTAAACGTATCTAATAGTTCTTGTATACCAAAATTGTTCACAGCGGAACCAAAAAATACAGGTGCAATTTCACCAGATAAATATTCAGCTCTGTCGAATGGCTCATAGACACCTTCAATCAACTCCACATCTTCGCGCAATTGAGCCGCGTCTTTATCCCCTACTCTTGCGTCCAATTCTGGCGTGTGAATATCCACTGCCACTACATTTTTTTCAATTTTGGTTTTATTGGCTGAAAACAAATTCAAGGAACGATCCAACAAATGGTATACACCTTTGAAATTTGAACCCATATTAATTGGCCATGTCAATGGACGCACTCGAATGGACAATTTTTGTTCCAACTCATCCAATAAATCAAATGGATTTTGACCTTCACGGTCCATTTTATTGATAAAAATAATCACGGGAGTTTTTCTCATTCGACAAACCTCCATCAAACGTTCCGTTTGTTCCTCTACCCCTTTCACACAATCAATGACCAAAATAACGGAGTCTACTGCTGTTAAAGTTCGATAGGTATCTTCGGCAAAGTCCTTGTGACCAGGTGTATCCAAAATGTTGATTTTCACACCTTGGTAATCAAAAGTCATCACAGAAGTTGCTACCGAGATACCCCTTTGGCGTTCAATTTCCATGAAGTCGGAAGTTGCCCCCTTCTTGATTTTATTGGATTTAACCGCACCAGCTGTTTGAATTGCTCCCCCAAAAAGAAGCAATTTTTCCGTTAAGGTTGTCTTTCCGGCATCGGGGTGGGAGATAATTCCAAAGGTTCTTCTTTTGGCAATTTCGGCTGCGAGCTTACTCATTTAATGACTATTTTAATTCAGGTTGCAAAAGTACAGCAAAAAAAAATGGCACCCAATTTGGGTGCCAAATATTACTAGTTGAATAACTTAGTTCTTCTGATTCAAGTTACTATGTTTTTTACTGTAAGCAAAGTAAACGATGATACCTAAAGTCCCCCAAATTAAGAAAGACAACTTGGTTTCAGTTCGTAATCCCCACATTAAATATAGATTACATAAGATACCTGCCGTTGCTACAAATGGCAACCAAGGTGCTCGGAAAGGACGCTCAATATTGGGCTCCCTAACACGCAATAACCATACTGCGCCACAAATCATGGCGAAGGCTAACAAAGTACCTGAACTGCACATTTCGGACACTTTATCAATTGGAGTAAGTGCGGAAACTACAGATACAATCCCTCCAACAAAAATCGTGCTTTTCCAAGGTGTTTTGAATTTCGGGTGAATGGCTCCAAACAAACCTTTTGGCAATAAACCGTCTTTGGCCATACCTAAGAAGATACGTGTTTGAGATAACATCATAACAAGCATTACCGAAGTTAAACCTGCCGTAGCTGCGATCGTCACAATGTACATGGCGATTGGCAAACCTGCTCCTTCAAAGGCAGAAGCAACCGGTGCTTTCAAATCCAAGGTGTCATATTTTACCATCCCAGTTAAAACTAAGGATACCAAAATATACAAAAGTGTACAAATCAATAAAGACGCAATAATGGCAAAAGGAATATCTTTGGTCGGGTTAATCGCCTCTCCAGCCTGTGTAGACACTGCATCAAAACCTATATAGGCAAAGAAAATAATACTAGCAGCAGTGACAACACCATTAAAACCATAGTGCTGAGCTCCTGAATCATCAATGACTGCATCTGGAATAAATGGATGCCAATTAGCTGTATCCACATAAAATGCCCCTACAACAATAACAAAAATAACGGCCGCTACTTTCATAATAACGATTAAGTTATTGGTACTAGCAGCCTCTTTTATTCCTTTTACTAAGACCCAAGTTACACCCCAAACAATTAAGAAAGCGGGTAAGTTGAAAGCAAAGGAAAAATCAGGTACAACTTCCCCAGCTGCACGCAGCTTCTCTGCTTTTTCTGCGGCAGTAACAGGGTCATTGGTCAAATAAATCGGTAAGTTAATGTTGAAGAGATGTAATAGTTTTTCAAAGTACCCAGACCAGGCCACAGCCACCGTAGTAGCACCCATCATATATTCCAATATAAGGTTCCATCCAATGAACCAAGCAAAAAATTCACCCACTGTACCATATGAATAGGCATAAGCGGAGCCTTCTACAGGCAAAATCGAAGCAAATTCAGCATAACATAATGCTGCAAACGTACAAGCTACTCCAGCCATCACAAATGACAAAGCTAAAGCTGGACCTGCCCAATCATGGGCAGCAATTCCTGTCAAGGTAAATATACCTCCACCAATAACGGCTCCAATACCTAAAGAGGTCAAAGCCCATTTTCCAAGAACACGTTTTAATTGATTGTTTTTGACATCGGCAGCATAGGCTTCCAACGGTTTTTTTCTCCAAATACTGTTGCTCATAGCATCAAATTTTTAAATGGAAATCATTAAAAAGCCGGTGCAATTTTTGCACCGGCCTAATGAATTTATTTCTTTTCTTTTTTCGACGAACCCAAGTCGATTACAATAGGTGCAGCTACAAATATAGAAGAATATGCACCAAATACAACGCCTATAAACATAGCGAAAGAGAAACCTCTTAATACATCACCACCAAAGAATAACAAGACTGTTACTACTAAGAATACGGTTGTGGCTGTCATAACCGTACGAGACATCGTATGGTTAATCGACTCGTTAATGGTTTTAATCATCAATGGCTTATTGTTCATATCTGGATTCAAACCAATTTCCTCACGTATACGGTCAAATACAACCACGGTATCATTGATGGAATAACCAATAACTGTTAAGATAGCTGCAATGAATACTTGGTCAACTTCTAATTCAAAGCCAAACAAACGAACGATACCAACCATACCCAATACCACTAAAGTATCGTGTAACAAGGCGATGATACCTCCAAGTGAGTATTGCCATTTGCGGAAACGAATCAAGATATAGATAAAGATTGCTATCAAAGCATAGAAAATAGACACAAAAGATTGGGTCAAAATATCATCTGCTACAGTTGCACCCACTTTAGATTCCGATAAAATCTTAGGACTACTAGCTGAAAACTCGCTCAATCCTTTCTCCAAAGCTGTTCTTACTGTTTGGTTCGCTTGGATAGATTCATCTTCTACTAAATAGGATGTAGTTACTTTCAATTTAGTTTGACCATTATAGGTCTTCACTTCTGAACCAACCCCATTGAAATCATCTTTCAATGCCTCTTTTACTAATCCTGCTTCTACTGGTTTAGAGAATTCTACTACATAAGAACGACCTCCTTTGAAGTCAACACCTAAGTTGAATCCACCTTGCATGAACAATACAATAGCTCCAACAGTAATTAAGCCCCATGAAATCCAATACGAATATTTACGCTTTCCGATGAAATCAAAATTCATGCCTTTGAAAAGATCTCTAGAAATAAAGGTCTCAAAAGTCATTTCTTTTTCTTTACCTGCCTTAATCGCACGTTTAGCCATCCAATCGATGAAGATGTGTGATAAGTAAACAGCCGTAAATACAGAAGTCACCAAACCAATACAAAGTGTTACTCCAAATCCTTTAACAGAACCTGAACCGAAAATAATCAAAATCACACCCACTAAAACAGTGGTAATGTTACCATCCAAAATCGCACTTAAAGCTTTCTCATAACCTAAGTTAATGGCTTCTAACAAACCTTTGCCTTTATGCAATTCTTCACGAATACGTTCGTTGATCAATACGTTTGCATCGACCGCCATACCTAAGGTTAATACAACCCCAGCAATACCTGGTAAAGTCAAAGAAGCTTGAATCTGAACTAAAACTCCAGCAATAAAGAATAAGTTGAAGAATAAAGATAAGTTGGCCATCCAACCTGGAGTACCGTAATAACCTACCATGAAGATAATCACTAATAACAAGCCTAGCGCCATGGATAAATACCCTTGGTCAATTGCTTCATTTCCCAATGATGGTCCAATAAATGCATCTTCTACGATACGTGTTGGAGCTGGCAATTTACCTGCTTTCAACACATTGGCTAAGTCTTTTGCCTCCTCTACAGTAAAGTTTCCTGAAATAGAAGAACGACCGCCTGGAATTTCTCCATTAATTACTGGAGCTGAATATACGTAACCATCTAACACAATGGCAATACGACGGCCCACATTAGCACCTGTTAAGTTTTTCCATACACGTGCACCTGTTCCATTCATAGACATTGTTACTTCTGCACGACCTGTTTGATCAAAATCTTGAGCTGCATCAGTAATTACATCACCTTCTAATGGAGCAGATTGACCTTCTCCTTTTTTCAAGGCTTCTAAACTCAAAATTTCATCTCCGTTGGTAGCAGGTGTACCTTTAGCTGACCAAGCAAATGTTAAATTAGCTGGGAAGAATCCTTTTACTTCAGGACGACGGAATAAGGCATTTACACGAGCTGTATCCTTACGATACACGCCAACACCATTACCCATTTGAACAAATAGTTTAGTCAAAGCATTACCAGCGGCTGTATCAGCTTTGGCTTTTCCTGAATCTGCTTTAGGAGCAGAAGTTAATTGAGATGCTAAAGCGTTAGCTGAAGTATCCTTAGTAGCTGCTGCAGGTGCTGCAGTACTTGCTACAGGTGCTTTTGTTTCTTGCTCCAATAAAGAACCCAAGGCATTTAAGCCGGCACCGTATTCGTTCAATTCATAGCACTCAATAAACTCTAATTTAGCGGCTCCTGACAATAATTTACGAGCACGTTCTGGATTATCAACACCTGGAAGCTCTACCTGAATACGGTTTGAACCTGGTAAACGTTGAATGTTAGGGTTAGCTACACCAAATTTGTCGATACGTGCTTGGATAATTTTATAAACACGATCTACAGCTCCATCAATTTCAGCGTTGATTACCTTCTTAACCTGTGAATCAGATGAAGTTGAGCTGATTTTCCCACGGTTCACTGAATTAGCAAATACCGAAGCTAACTTTTGGTTAGGAGCAATTTTAGCAAAAGCAGCATAGAACAACTCATTGAAAGGCAATGTTGAATTCACTTGTTGCTTAGCAGCCTCTGCAATGGCCTTCTCAAAAGTTGGGTCATTACTCTTTCCTGATAATGCACGCAAAATTTCATCGGGTGAAACTTCCAATACGGCATGTAAACCACCTTCTAAGTCAAGACCTTTTTGTAAAGCATATTGAGTAACCTCTTGGAAAGTATAACCTAAATACACAGGTTGCTTCCACAGAGAGTCAATAAAATGTAAACGCTTAGCAGGATCATACTTACCATCTTTGGTAGTCGCATAAGAAATGGCTTGATCACGCAATTGATTCGCTTTCCAAGTGAAGGAAAGGAAAAAGATACATAAGGCTGAAATAATTGTAGACAGCCATATAATGGCACTTTTGTAACGCATAATTGTAAATTAAAAATGAAATGAAATAATAATAAAATTGTCTAAATATCAGACAATTCTCAAGGGGCCAGAGTGGCAATAAATTGGGTAAATAGAATGCTCAGAATTTGAGCACGAGGTAATGCAATAGGTAATTTAAAAGCATGTAAGGTTTCCTGAAAACTAGGAATCGTAATTTGCTGAAAGCTCCAATCCGTAGGGAAATCCAATTGCAGGTTACTACTCACCTGATATACAGGCTGTTCCGCCTTTACAATCGTCTCCTGGCTAGTATTCTTTTTGCTAGATGGGATTTTTTTCTCCGTTTTCACTACCTTTTTTCCTGCTGAAAACAGAGAAATAGGGTTCGCTACCAACCAGAATAGGACAGGTAGGAATAAAAACAATTGAAAAAAGTTGACCTTCTTTTGCATGATGGGGAGCAAAAATAGGATATTTTTTTTACAATTCCATTTCCCGCAGGATAAGATTAAAATTTGTAAATTTGCCAAACAAAACCCGTGAGCATGTTGGCATACCTGGATCCTATTCACATTCATTCCTTTATTCAAGCTGCCTTGAAGGAGGATGTTGGCCCTGGAGATTATACAACTCTGGCCACAGTGAATCAAGATGCCCAAGGAAAAGCGCAATTACTTGTCAAAGATGAAGGTGTTTTAGCCGGAGTAGAAATGGCTTTGCACATATTTGAAGAAGTGGATCCAACTTTACAAGTGCAAACCTTCATGACGGATGGAGCAAGTATCCAACATGGACAAATCGTATTAGAGGTTCAAGGAAATGCCCAATCCATTTTAAAAGCAGAACGTTTGGTATTAAACTGTATGCAAAGAATGTCGGGAATAGCGACCTACACCAAACGTATGGTGAATTTATTAGAAGGCACTCGTTCTCAATTATTGGATACACGTAAAACCACGCCTAATTTTAGAATAGCTGAAAAATGGGCATGCAAAATAGGTGGCGCTGTAAATCACCGCTTTGCGCTATATGACATGATCTTGATAAAAGATAACCATGTTGATTATGCCGGTGGAATTAAAGCAGCATTAGAAAAAGCATTAAACTATAACCAATCCCATCAATTGGGATTAGCGATTGAAATAGAGGTAAGAAATGAATCGGAATTAGATGAGGTCTTGGAAATTGGAGGTGTTCAACGAATTATGTTAGACAATTTCAGTCCAGATCGTCTTCGAGATGCCATTCGAAAAATTAACGGAAGATTCATTACAGAAGCTTCTGGAGGAATTACAGAAAGCACCTTACGAGCTTATGGTGAAACAGGTGTCGATTATATATCCATGGGGGCATTAACCCATCAAATCAAGAGTTTAGATCTTAGCTTAAAAGCAAAAAAAGCATGAATTTAACGGAAGAAGCAGCCGAAGTAGGTTACATCAGTAGATCTGCACCTAAGGGCACTGAATTAATTGAAGCCATTAAAAAATTAAAGGCTGAAAAAAATGCAGTGATTTTAGCACATTATTATGTAGATGGAGAAATCCAGGAACTAGCTGATTTTGTGGGCGACAGTTTAGGATTGTCACAAGCTGCTGAAAAAACAACAGCCGACTTAATCGTTTTTTGTGGCGTACACTTCATGGGAGAAACGGCCAAAATATTAAACCCAAGTAAAAAAGTAGTTGTTCCTGATTTTAATGCGGGATGCTCCTTAGCTGATTCAGTACCTGTTGAGGAATTTGCTGCGTTAAAAGCCAAGCATCCTAATGCAGTAGTGGTTAGTTACATCAACTGTTCAGCCGAGATCAAGGCCATGACTGACATCATTTGCACATCTTCCAATGCGGTTCAAGTGGTGGAATCTATCCCAAAAGAGCAGGAAATCATATTTGCCCCTGATGCTAATTTAGGAAGGTATGTTGCTCATAAAACGGGCAGAGAGCTCATTTTGTGGGAAGGCGCTTGCATGGTGCATATTGATATTTCGTTAGACAAATTGAAACAATTACGCGTTGAATTCCCTGATGCCATGTTGATTGCCCATCCAGAATGCAAGGAGATGATTTTGCGTGAGGCTGATTATGTAGGTAGTACAACGGCCCTATTGAATTATGTAGAAAAGTCAGATCGACAAACCTTCATTGTGGCTACTGAAGCTGGAATTTTACATAAAATGAAAATGGCAGTTCCAAATAAGCATTTGATTCCTGCCCCTGCCAATGAACAAAACTCCTGCGCTTGCAGTGAATGTCCTTATATGAAAATGAATACCTTGGAAAAACTGTACAATGCATTGTACTATGAACTCCCTGAAATTCATTTGAGCGAAGAAATTCGAATTCCTGCCTATAAAGCACTAAAAGCAATGTTGGAAATTTCCAAGTAGTAAATGAAACAATGTGCTTGGTGCATGTCGCTTAGTTCTTCTCATTTAGAATTACCGACAAGATTTGCCGATTGGATTTGTCGATTAGATTTGTCAACTTTTGAAAAGTTGACAAATCTGTGTGGACCAGGACGAGGACGTGGATGTGAATAAGGGTGGGTATAGATCTGTATAAGTGTGTGAATGTTAAATCCAACAGCTCAGCGCGCTCAAAGCTAACTTTTTTGAACCATATCATCCCGGACAATACTGATAATTAATATCAGTTTATTGATGTAATTCAAACAAAGCCTCAATCTCAACAGGAATATTATCTGGTAAAGTTCCCATTCCTACTGCGCTACGAACCCCAATACCCATTTCCTCTCCCCAAACTTGAGCAAACAACTCACTACAACCGTTAATAATATAGGGATGACGTTCAAAATCGGAAGTACAATTAACCATACCCAACACCTTCACTACCCTTTTCACTCGGTCCAAACTACCTAATTGAGCCTTTAAGGTAGCCAAAATAGTCAATCCGACCTGTTGGGCAGCTTGTTTTCCTTCCTCCATCGTAAAGGTATCTCCAATCCGACCAATGATTAATTGACCATTCGTTTGCACAGGTCCATGACCTGAAACATAATATAATTCTCCCATTTGAAGCCCTGGCTTGTAAACGCCTAAAGGACTCGGTGCTGGTGGTAATGCCAAATTCAAGGCAGCAAAATTTACTTCTGGTGTACGCTTATCCATATAATTGATGTATTATTTCTGAAATTAAACCTGTCCAGCCTGTTTGATGACTGGCCCCTAAACCTTTTCCTGTATCTCCATCGAAATACTCAAAAAACAACATGGAATCCCTAAAATTCTCATCCTCTTGCATCTTTTCATAGCTCCCATACATCGGGATCCTGCCTTCTTTATTCGGAATAAACAAATCCAATAAACGCTTAGAGACTCCCTCTGCTGCATCTTTGATATTGACCATCACGCCTGAGTTTGTAGGAAACTCTACTTCATAGTCAGTTCCATAATAATCCGAGAATTTCCTTAAAGAGTCAATAATCAGGAAGTTCATGGGAAACCAAATAGGTCCTCGCCAATTGGAATTACCCCCAAACATATCACCCGTTGATTCCGCAGGATCATAATTCACTTGAATGGTTCCTCCATCGTAAATAAACTTGTAAGGGTTTTGTTGATGGTATTTCGACAAAGTTCTTATGCCAAAATCGGATAAAAACTCAGTTTCATCAAACATCCGTTTCATGATCATTTTCATACGATGACCACGCAAAATAGATAACAAGCGACTTTCTCCCTTACCTGGTTCATACCAACGAGAAATCAAATTGGCTAAATCTGGTCGGTTATTCAGCACCCACTCTACCCGTCTTTTAAACTGTGGCAGTTTTTCCAACATTTCTGAAGTTAATACTTCCACTGCAAACAATGGAATTAAACCCACCATGGAGCGCAGCTTCAACAACATCAAACTACCATCTTCTTTATGCAACATATCATAATAGAATTGGTCGTCCTCGTCCCAAAGGTTCAATTTATCTCCACCAATGGCCTGCATTGCTCCAGCAATATGTAAAAAGTGCTCAAAAAACTTGGAAGCCATATCTTGATACACAGGCTTTTCAATGGAAATTTCACAAGCAATGCGCAACATATTCAAGCTGTACATGGCCATCCAACCCGTTCCGTCAGCTTGCTCTAGATGTCCTCCCGTAGGCAAAGTGGCCGATCGGTCAAAAACACCAATATTATCCATCCCCAAAAAGCCTCCTCCGAAAATATTATTCCCTCCCTCATCCTTCAGGTTTACCCACCATGTGAAGTTCAATAAAAGTTTATGGAAAATTCTTTCTAAGAATGTCAAATCACCCACCCCTCCATTCATCTGCTTATCTATCTCATACACTTTCCAAGTCGCCCAAGCATGTACCGGAGGATTCACATCCGAAAACGACCATTCATAAGCTGGAATTTGCCCATTGGGATGCATGTAATATTCACGTAGAATAACCGCCAATTGACGTTTCGCAAAATCTGGATCTAACCTAGCTAAAGGCAAGGTATGAAATGCCAAATCCCAGGCCGCAAACCAGGGATACTCCCATTTATCTGGCATGGATAATATATTGGCTGCATACATATGCCGCCAAGTACTATTTCTCCCCACTTTCCTACTCGGATGTGGCGGTGGCATAGATGGATCCCCTTTAATCCATTCAAATACATTATAATAATACCATTGCTTCGTCCACAGCATTCCTGCATAGGATTGACGTTGAATATCACGTAATTTCTCCTCCTTTACATTGCCATGCATGTCATCATAAAATGCATTAGCTTCATCAACCCTAGCGGAATAAACAGCTTCAAAGTCCTCAAAAGGATGCTGCATGGATTGGTTAGTTAATCGAAGGCGGAATACTTTTTTACCACCTGCAGGAATTTTTGCCGAAAAACGAACAGCTGCCTTGCTTCCTATATTATTAGGATTAATCGAATTCTTAGCCTTATTAACTATGTAATCATTGATGCCGTCTTTCACAAAATGGCTCAAATTGGGGGAGTCGTGCAAGCGACGGAAATTAGTTTCGTTATCACAAAACAAAAACTCATCAGCATTCTCTGCATATAGCTTAAAACGACCCACCACTCGATGGTCAACCTCAATAAACGAATGACCCACTCCAGTTAATAAAGGCTTGTATTTATAATTTTCATATCCCCAACACCAAGTATTTCGATACCAAATGGTTGGCAAAACGGTAATGGGGGCCGCTACTTTAGCCCTATTTTCAACAGTAACTTTGATTAATATATCTTGCTCATCAGCTTTGGCATACTCCATTTTGATATCAAAATATTCATTTCGATCAAAAATACCCGTATCCAACAACTCATATTCAGGCTCTAAACGAGTCCTTTTTTTACTTTCGTCAATCAGTTTTTGATAGGGAAAAGCTTGATGAGGGTATTTATAGCTCATACGCATGTAAGAATGCGTAGGGGTAGAATCCTCGTAATAATACAATTCCTTGACATCCTCCCCGTGGTTAGATTCCCCACCTGTCAAACCAAAAAAACGCTCCTTTAAAATATGATCTTTATGATTCCAAAAAGAGAATGCGAAGCAAACGTGTTGCTTATTATCTGATATTCCTCCAATACCTTCCTCTCCCCAGCGATAAGCTTTGGAACGCGCCATATCGTGAGTAATGGAGTCCCAAGCATTTCCATGAGCCGAATAATCCTCACGAACTGTACCCCATTGTCTTTCTGTCAAATATGGTCCCCACTTCTTCCAACCTTTATTGTCATTCCGAGTTTTTAATCGTGCACGCTCCGCTCCTAGTTCCGACATATCCTTTAATTTGTATGAATAAATGCAAATCGCAAAGTTATTGATTTCAAGCAGATTCGAAATAGAATCCAAGACGAATTCAAAACTACCGCTGAAAAATACTATTGTCCATTGAAATTAATGCACAATCAGGTTCATATCCTACCTTTAATTCCTTCAAAATTCAATATATTGCTTATCAAACGGCCTCTTTTGTACCTTGAAAATCAAAATTCAAGCATTTCAATCATATTAAAAATGGACCTTTCTCGTTAATATTAGCAGGCCCATTAAGCACAATTGTCAATCATTTATGCAGTTTACTACATCTTTTCCCATTCCTGAATCTTCCCAAAAAATAGAGCCTATATCTCAAGTTCTCAGCCTAGGTTCTTGCTTTGCCGAAAACATGGGAAAAAGAATGGAAAATTTACCCATAAACATCATTAACCAGCCATTTGGAACATTATTTCATCCCAATGCTATCCTAAAAGCCCTTCAAACGGATAAACTTTCTCCCATAGAATTAGT
This sequence comes from Aquirufa nivalisilvae, assembly GCF_003143535.1. GTDB lineage: Bacteria > Bacteroidota > Bacteroidia > Cytophagales > Spirosomataceae > Aquirufa > Aquirufa nivalisilvae. The sequence continues at coordinate 785,256 of NZ_CP029346.1, read as the reverse complement.
GAATCAGCAAGGCATTTGGTTACATCCAGATTATCATTCTAGTCTTTGTGCTACAGACCCAACTGATTTGATGGAATTGATTCAGCAGCGTCAACAAGTTGTCAAAAAATGCCTCGGACAATCTCAATTTTTATTGATTACTTGGGGTACGGCTTATTATTATTGGGATAAAAAATTAAAAAGACCTATCGCCAATTGCCATAAACAAACTGCTAATTCCTTTGAAAAACGCTTGTCTACAGTCGATGAAATAGTAAACTCTTTTCAAGATTTTATTCAAAAAGTAGGTAAGAAAAATCCTGAATTGCGTATCATTCTAAGCGTTTCACCTGTTAGACATACGAAAGATGGGATACCAGAAAACGCTGTTTCCAAAGCAATCCTTCGTTTGGCAGCTGAAACCTTGAAAAACAATCATACTCAAGTGGAGTATTTCCCAGCTTATGAAATCATGATGGATGAACTGCGAGATTATCGTTTTTATGCATCCGACATGATTCATCCCAATAACACGGCAGAAGAATATATTTGGCAAAAATTCACTGAATGCTATTTCAGTAAGGACTTATTGAACATTGAAAAAAAATGGAAATCGGTTTTCCAAACCCTAAACCATCAATTCCATCCAGCCAAAAAAGCACTTTATTTGCAAAGTTTAGCACAATGTAAAGCCGAATTTTCAAGTCCTTCCCTCAGCTATGATTCCAGCAAAATAGTCCAAGCCATTCAAGCTCGAATTTTATCAATTAGTTAATTTTGAAAGGCCAACAAAGGTGAAAATACCTTATATTTGAGGTTTGATAGAGATAAAGCATTCATGGGAGAATTAAGCGTAAGTAAAGAAATCATTTTAGGTGCCTTAAGTACCGTTCAAGAGCCCGACCTTAAAAAGGATTTGGTCAATTTGGGCATGATCAAAGATGTGGAATTAGGTATTGGTGAAGTTCGTTTCACTGTCGTATTAACGACTCCAGCCTGTCCATTAAAAGAAAAAATCAGACAAGATTGTGAGGAAGCCATCCATCGTTTGGTACATCCTGACCTGAAAATAAGCATCAATATGACAGCAGAAGTGACAAGTTTAGCTTCTTCTGACCCATTGATTCCTGGAGTAAAAAATGTGATTGCCGTAGCTTCTGGTAAAGGAGGAGTAGGTAAATCAACGGTTACGGCCAACCTAGCCATGGCTTTAAAACAAAGTGGAGCTAAGGTCGGAATTTTAGATGCAGATATTTCAGGCCCTTCCATTCCTGTGATGTTTGGTGCGGAGGAATTGCAACCTTTGGTTCAAGAAGTCAATGGTAAAAACCGCATTCAACCCATCATGCAATATGGCATTAAAATGATTTCCATGGGCTTTTTAGCTCCTAGCGATAGTCCTGTGCCTTGGAGAGGTCCCATGATGACGCAAGCCTTACGTCAGTTTTTTGGAGATACCAATTGGGATGAATTAGATTATTTATTGATTGACCTACCTCCAGGGACTTCTGATATTCACTTAACTTTAGTTCAATTGATTAAACTGACTGGTGCGGTTATTGTAACTACTCCACAAAAAGTAGCTTTATCAGATGCTACCAAAGGTTTGCAGTTCTTCAATCAAGCAGGCATCAATGTGCCCATTTTAGGTTTAGTTGAAAATATGGCCTATTTTACACCTGTGGAATTACCCGATAACAAGTATTACTTATTCGGTAAAGATGGAGGTAAAAAATTGGCAGAAAAATACAAAGTACCTTTCTTAGGTGAAGTTCCTTTAATTCAAGCCATCCGTGAAGCGGGGGATGAAGGTAAGCCTATTGCCTCAACGGAAGGACCAAGTGCCACGGCATTTGCGACCATTGCTGCTAATTTAGCCCAACAAATTGCTATTAGAAACGCGTCTACGCCACGTCAATAATCCATGGAAAACCACCCTCTATACTTGAAAGTACAAGCAGCCCTTGATTCCATACGGCCCTACCTGATTGCCGACGGTGGCAATGTGGAAATCGTTGAGATTACGGAAGACAATCGCCTAAAGCTTAATTTATTAGGTGCTTGTAAGTCGTGCAACATGTCTGCCATGACTTTTAAAGCCGGAGTGGAGGAAGCCATTCGCCGAGAGGTTCCCGAAATCATTTCAGTAGAAGAATTAAGTCAAACCGTACAATCTTAAGTTGCATGATGCGCATTGGTATATTTTTTGGAGGACCTGCTCGTGAACGTGAAATCAGTTTTGCTGGTGGGAAAACAGCTATGGCTCACATCAACAAAGCCCTTTTTCAGCCTGTCCCAGTTTTTGTAGATAGTTTAGGTAATTTTATTTTAATCAACGAAGAACTAATTCATGCGAGTTCTATTCGTGATTTTTTTCCTCCTAAAAGATTTCAAGACGATATTTTCTTGGTATACATAGAATCACTAAAAGATTTAACTGAGCAAGAATACCAACAAATCATTTCGGAAATAGGGCAAATAATACAACCCCATGAATTCCCTCAATACTTTGATTTTGTATTCCTAGCCATGCATGGCCCTGCTGCCGAAGATGGAAGCATCCAAGGTTTATTGGAATGGTTTGGCATACCTTATTCTGGACCTGGTTTACTAGGTTCTTCCATTGGTATCGACAAAGCCAAGCAAAATGATTGGTTAAAAAAGAGTGTTGGTTTAGATAAAAAATACTTTGTTCTACAGCGTGAAGACTACGAAAAATACGGCAGAGAAACGCTATTTGAACAAGTAAAAAAGGAAATTGGTATTCCATTTGTTGCAAAAGCACCCCACCAAGGCTCTTCCATTGGTTTGGCTTTTGTGAAAAAAGATTCCTTAGAGGACTTCGACAAGGCCATCAAAAAGTGTTTATTTATCCAGGAGATTTACCGAGAAGATTGGTTGAATTTCACGGAAGACGATAAATTAGTTTTATTACAAAAAATGGTGAATTTGGACGAAGGAATCGGTTTTCCAGTCCGATTTAATCACCAAAACTACCAACACCCCGCCGACTTACTTGCCACTTTACAAGAATATTTTAAACTAAGTGTCACCAAAGCCAGCATTCATTCCATCCATTCAGAAGATGCTATTTTGTTAGAATCTTTTGTCAATGGAAATGAATTTAGTTGTGGGGTGATTCAAAGTCCCAAAGGTGATACTGTTGCCCTTCCTCCTACCGAAATTGTCATTGATGAATCAGTAGAAGTGTTTGATTTCAATGCCAAATACAAATCAAAAGCTACGCGCAAACGCATTCCTATGGATGCTAGCTTAGCGGACTTGCAAAAAATCCAAAAGATGGTTTGTCAGGCCTTCGATGATTTAGGATTTGGTGTTTGTACTCGAATTGACGGCTTCTTATCAGAAGGAGGCGTTGTGGTTTTACATGACCCTAACACCATACCGGGCATGTCGCCCAGCTCCTTGATTTTCAAGCAAATGGCAGAAATCGGTTTAACTATTACCGATTCTATCACCTATTTCATTCGTCAATCGTTAAGAGAGAGAATGCGCACAGGTAAAAATTATCACGCCATCCGCAAGCAATTAGAAGCATTAGACACATCAATCAAAGAAGAACTTTTGGCTCAAAGCCAACAAGAGAAAGTTCTTTTAGAGATAAGGGGCAATAATACGAACGAATTAGAAGAGAGTTTTGAAGCAGTAAAAAAACAAGCGCATGCCCTATCGGCCACCGGTAAGCAAGCATTTATTGTTCAAACTCCCATGCTTTTAGAAGAAGGTGAGATATTAATTACTGTGAATACAGCTCAATGGAATAAAGATTCTGCTGCAGAAATGTTAGAGTCTATTTCTAAAGGAGTACATCCATTAATTGCCCAAACTCATCAATTAGCACAAGAAATCACTGAATTTTATACCAACATTAAAACTGCTTAATCTTATGGATATCAACCCATTACAATATCCAGTTGGCAAGTTTTCAGCCCCTGAAAACATCACTCCAGATATTAGAACTGCTTGGATCAAGACATTAGCAGAGTTTCCTGAAAAATTGAAACAAGCTGTAGCTGACATGTCAGATGAAACCTTAGCAAAACACTATCGACCTGGAGGCTGGACTGCACGTCAGGTAATTCATCACGTTAATGATAGCCACATGAATTCTTTTATTCGTTTCAAACTAGCCTTAACGGAAGAGAATCCCATTATCAAACCCTATTCAGAGGGAGATTGGGCCAATTTACCCGATGGCAACGAAGCTCCTATTGAATGGTCTTTGGAAGGAATTAAGTATGTTCACTTGCGTTGGGTCTATCTTTTAAACAAGCTCCAAGAATCTGATTGGGAAAAGGCCTATATTAATCCTGAAAGAGGCATTACTTATCCTTTGGACAAAGCATTAGGAATATATGCTTGGCACTGCGACCATCATTTGGCACATGTCTTATCCGTTAAATAGAGAAAAGAAAGAGAGGATTAACTCTCTTTCTTTTTGTTTTGTTTGATTGTCTGTAATTGATTGACGCTCATCATTTGTTGCATGGTTCTTTGCATGTTATCAGCTGAGCCATCTAGGAAGATTACGTTTCCGTTTGACTGTTCTCCAAATTGCTTGATGGCTTCTGTCCACATCGAAAACAAAATCACTGAAGTATCTAAATTGGCCTGTTGCATTTCTCGAGCAGCATCCGACATCCCTTTGGCAACTTCTTGACGGAAAAGGGCAACGCCTTGTCCACGCAATTGAGCTGCTTCACGTTCCGCATTGGCAGAGATTTTGATGGCATTTCCTTCCGCTTCGGCAGCTTTGGTTTTGGTAATTAATAAGGCTTGACCTTCATTTTCAGCAGCCGCTTTTAAGTTATTGGAAGCCACTACTTGACTCATGGATTTTAGAATAACTTCGTCAAAAGTGATGTCATTCAATTGCAAATCTTGAAGATGATAGCCCCATTCCTCCATCACTTGATCGATTTGGTCTTTCACATAAGAAACGATTTCCTTGCGCAGGCTTAAGATTTCACTTTGACGCTTAGTAGCCACAAAAGAACGAATGGAGCCTTCTACAGTTCTAACCAAAGTTTGCATGAGACTTTGGGCATCAATGAATTTGTAGGCCACATTCTTAATGGTTTCTTCTTCTTGGTTAATAACGGAATACAGCAACATGGACTTAAAGTACACATTGGCCTGATCAATAGTGATAGCCTGAAATTCCAATTCAATGGAGCGATTTTGGATGGAAATAACTTTAAAGACGCTTTCAATCAGAGGTATTTTAAAATTCAAACCTGGATGCAGAATGCGCTGGTATTTACCAAACATGGATATAACGGCAATATTACCTTGTTGAACAGTCACCAAACTAAAGAATATCAGTAAGATGCCAATGATTCCGAAAACGAGTAAAGTAGTCATGGTTTTTAGGGGATTATAAATTACAAAAACAGCTTAAACTAGGGATTTTCCCTAACGAATCGTGGCAATAAATGATGAGTGGTATTAAGGTCAGGGAAATGGGTGGATTTACAATTTATTAGAACATGTAATGATATGTAATAGATAGATTAAGGCTTAAATTAGATATACAAATAATGGATATCTTTATTTTCAAAAAGTTGCACTTTTAAATTTTAAGTAAACTTCTTTAAAACCTTTTTTAATTCTTCAATAATTTCTTGATTTCCTATCTCGTTAAGATAAATTTGAAAGGCATCCCAACTACCAAACCTTTTACTTATTGTAGATGGTGAAATTAAGTTCTTTCCTTTATAATTTAATTTTTCAAGTATTGAATGATTTAACCTACCATTTTCAGATTCATTTAGAATTGAAAAAACAAGGTCAATTAGACAATATAATTGAGTTAATTCAACTTTAGTATATCTTCTTTGAATATTAAGATTAGTTCTTGTTAAGTTTAATTCCGTTAAAAAATTATCAAAACTTCCCCATTTATTTCGATAATAGGAAGTTTTATATAGTCCATATTCATCAATTTCTCTGGGAGAGGGGAAGTGACCAATTTTGTTTTTCAAATTATAAAATTGGTTGACTAATTCATCTTTTTCAATACCTCTTTCTACATTTGGTCTGTCACCGCATTCTTTTTGTAATTTTGTAAAAGGATACGTTGCGAATGAGTTCCTTGAAAAGGTTGAATTTTCTGATATATCCTTCAAGGTAGGGGTTTTACCGATAAGATCTTTAATTCTATAATATTCTTCCTTGATTTTAACATTACTTGGCTTGATTGAAAACATTTCATCTCCTACAGACCTTATAAAGTTTGTTAAATTACCATATTTTTTTCGAATTTGATATTTAGTAGAAGAGTCAAAATCGTCATTCCCAGGCACCCTGCCTATTTTTTTCTTTACATTCTCATAAATTTTGAATAGATCGTAATCATCAGAATATATTGGAACGATTGATGGTAATTCTCTAATTGCATTAGAAAAATCCGTAAGTTCAAAAAAATCACTTGCTGTTATTAAAATGCAATAATTTGGCTTAGCAAGTTGAATAGCTGATTTAGTAAATTGAGAATTAGAAATTACAACTGACCGATTCGCACCATATAATGTTTTAGCAGAAATCACTTCTTGAACACATTTGTTACCTTGATTTTTTATGTGATTTTTACATTGAAAAACATATTTGGTATTTCCCAAAACTCCAACAATATCGGCTCCATTGTCAGTATTATTTGTTAAAATTAAATTTTCAAATCCTAATTCTGAAAGCTTAGCTTTACACAATAATTCAAATTGTTTTCCCTTTTCTGCATTATTCATATTTTAAACTTAATTCAAAAAATTAAAGCATTAATTAGATAAAAATTTGACAAAGCTAAGCATCACTAATCCCTAAACACTAATAACTTATTATTACCTTCCCTTCTCCACTTTCTTCTTATTCCAAGGCGCGGTCGTGTTTTTAGCCATGTCGATCGCTAAGGCAACCATCAATAAGGTGAACAAAATGAGTACCCAGCGGAAAATTTTCTGATTTTTATTCATTATACTACCTGTGGATTAAAATTAAAAACTAAATCTCCTGCTCCCTTACTTAATTCCGAAGGCGAGTCGGCATACTGAAAACGTAAATAACAACAGCCCCCCGTTTCCATCTGAATCAATGTACCTGAATAATAGGATGCCACGTAAGATATCGAAGGATTATGCGCCACCAAATAAATCACAGGCCTCGTTTGTTTTTCAATCAAATTCACATAATCTGGCCCAGAAGCTTGATACCAGCAAGAATCTATATTAATGGGACCCAAAATCCCTAACTCACTTCGTAAAGCCGTAGCTGTTTCTACCGTTCTTTTAGCGTCCGAACATAACCATAAACCAGAAGGCAAATGAACCGATTTGAGCTTTTGGGCCAAAAGAATCATTTCTTCCATCCCTTGCAAGGATAATTGACGCTCTTTGTCAGGCTGATCATAGGGCCCAGAATGGGCATGACGGATTAAAATGAGATCAATCATGATTCAAAATCGGCTTGAGTGATGAGTGGATATTCCCCTTTGGCATGTTTTTTCCCCATTTTAATATAATGAGGTGGACCGTATTTTAATCGCTCTATCTGCGATTCATTTAGCGTTTTAACTACCTTGGCTGGTGTACCTAGTACCAAAGAATAATCCGGTATTTCCATCCCTTCTGTCACCAATGCATGTGCCCCAATCAGACAATATTTGCCTATTTTAGCTCGATTTAACACCGTGGCATGCATGCCAATTAAACTCCCCTCACCTACTTCTGCACCATGCACTATAGCAGAATGCCCAACTGTCACGAATTTTCCAATGATGGTTTTATCTCCTTCATCTGCATGTAATACAGCATTATCTTGGACATTACATCCTTCACCCAAATGAATTTCCTCCACATCAGCCCGAATGACTGCACCGTACCAGATGGACACATCAGGTGAAATAAAAACTCGGCCCATTACTGAGGCTGTTGGTGCAATGAATATCGCCATAGGAAGTAGTTTAGGTTTACATAATGCTGTATCCGAAAATTACTGATTAATTTCTGTCTTTCCATTTCCATAAGCATTTTCTGATATTTGAAATCAGGAAAAACCTTGCATGACACCCCATTGAAATTCTACATTTGACATTCTAATTCCCACTAATATCTAATAAAAAACCCTAATCACTTTATTTCTAAATTTTACATTTTACAAAACAGGGTTAATCCCAACGAAAGATTGGAATGGAGCATGAGCGAAGCGGAAGGCGGATATTTGACCCTGAGCATAGGCCATATGCGATAGCGTCAAAGATTAAAGCCGTATGCGGAATGACAATCGGTTCCGCGAAGTGGAATTCGTCTTGGGATTAACCGTATTTCCTCCGTTTTTTTTGTTTCTTTTTTTATGAAAAAAAGAAAGACCAATGAATATTAAGCTCCAGAAAAAGCGATGAATTCAAAAGAGTTAAAAATACTTTTCGTTTCATTTATTCACTTAGATTTTCTTTTTTTTCAAAAAAAGAAACAAAAAAATCTTTTTTGTCGCTCCGCCAAGGCGAATTCTGCTTCGCAGAACCGTGATTCTCTCCGCTATCGCCTATACTTTTGACGCCGACACGCATCGCCTTTGCTAAGGTCAAAACCTCGTCTACCGCTGCGTTCATCACATTTCGCTGGGCTGAACGACGAGATTTGAATGCCAAAATTCTACATTTTACATTCTTCATTTTTCATTTTCCATCAACACTAACAACAATTTTCCTTTTCTTTGATGCATGAAACAATTACTTGAGCATTTTCCCTGGAAACCATCTGATACCTTGCTTTCATTAGGTTGTGGATCTGGGTGGTGGGAGGTGAATCTCCTATTGCATCAACCTTGTCGAGAAATCATTCTAGTTGACCTGAATACTCAAGTATTAAGCTTGGAAGCTGTACAAGAAAGCATTGCGTACTTTGAAAAAAATCAATCTTCATCCTTTTCCTCTCAGATCCAAATTTTTCATTCTCCCATAACTGAAATTCCAATTGCCCCACTCAGCATAGATGGTATTTTCATTTTCAATGCATGGCATGAATTAGCCCCTTTAGAAGAAATTCTCCCTGTTTTAAAACGATTAGTGAAACCCGGAGGATGGATTCTATTAGAAGAGGAATTGTCGGTAGATCAGCGCCGCATCCATGAAGGCTGTGCACAAGAGCTGTATTTCCAAGAAGAAATAGACCTACAAATGGCTAGCATAGAATTCGAAATGAGTCAAAAACTAGTCAAGGAAAAGCAGACTTTTTATTTAAAATACGTGAAACGGTGAAAACATGTATTTTTTTGAGGTATAATTAAATGCTTTTCGCAAATTTGCATTCGAATTCGCTACATCAATGACCCCAACCAACGAAAGACCCTACATCATCGGAATCACCGGTGGAAGTGCCTCTGGAAAAACATTGTTTTTACAAAGGCTCATGTCCCAGTTTCCTTCCGAAGAAATCTGTCTTTTATCTCAAGATAATTATTACCGCCCCAAGCAAGATCAAACTAAAGACGAAAATGGGATTGAGAATTTTGATTTACCGGGAGCCATTGACGATGAAGCTTTTGCCAAAGATGTAGAAAAATTACGTGCTGGAGAAATTGTAACTCGGGAAGAATACACTTTCAATAACTCGAGTAAAGTACCTGATATCTTGCATTTTTATCCTCGAAAAATTTTAGTGGTAGAAGGCATTTTCGTCTTCCATTTTCCTGAAGTTGCCAAATTGCTGGACTTGAAAATATTCATTGACGCACAAAACAAAATCAAATTGAAGCGTCGTATCAAGCGTGATAACGAAGAAAGAGGTTATGATTTACAAGATGTGATGTACCGTTGGAAATACCACGTTAAACCTACTTACGAAGAATTTATTCGTCCGCACAAAAAAAGCTGTGACATTGTTATTCCGAACAACATCCATTTTGAAAAAGGATTGGAAGTAATTGTTCACTACCTCAAATCACGCATTAAGTAAATCCAGGTTATAGTGCAATCCCTTATTTTCTCTCTGGGCACGAGCATGCTTAATGATTAAATATGCCACATTAATCATGTTTCTTAATTCGCATAGAGGAACCGTGATTTTGGATTGTTTGTACAATTCCTCATGTTCCAAATAGATCAATTCTAAGCGATCATAGGCCCGTTTTAATCGTCGATTGGTACGAACTATTCCCACATAATTACTCATGATGGACTCCAATTCACGAGTCATCTCGGTTACCAAAACCATTTCTTCAGGATTTCTAGTCCCCTCATCATTCCAATGAGGAATCCCAGCTGGGATGGTCTGTGTACCAAATTCACCAATGGATTTTTCAAATGCACGGTGGGCATATACGATTGCTTCCAATAAGGAATTAGAAGCCAAACGATTAGCGCCATGTAAACCGGTATGCGAACATTCGCCAGCGGCATACAGGTGCTCAATATTGGTTTGGCTGTATTCATTCACAATGATTCCCCCACATAAATAATGTTGGCAAGGCACCACAGGAATCATTTCTTGCGACATATCTATTCCCAACTGGTCCAAGCAGTAATGGTAGATCATGGGAAAATGAGCAATAATTTCTTCTTTGGGAATATGTCGAGTATCTAGATAAACATGATCTGTACCATTTTTCTTCATTTCTGAATCGATGGCCCTCGCTACAATATCTCGAGGAGCTAATGATAAGCGCTCATCATACTTTTCCATGAAGGTTGACCCATCCAGATTTTTTAATATCCCCCCATGCCCACGAACAGCTTCTGAAATCAAGAAATTGGGTTTTTTGCCAGGCTGATACAAAGCTGTAGGATGAAACTGAATGTATTGCATCCCTTTCACAAAACCTTTGGCACGGTAGGCCATAGCTATTCCATCTCCCGTGGCAATGGTTGGATTGGTAGTCGATTGATACACTTGACCAATTCCCCCTGTGGCAAGCAAAGTCGTTTTCCCAATAAAGGTTTCAACTTTTTTGGTTTTCTTATTTAAGACATACACCCCGAAACATTTTTTGTGTGGGGTATCTTTGGTCACCTTCTCACCTAAATGATGTTGTGTAATTAGATCTACGGCAAAATAATGAGTAAAAAAATCAACAGAAGGGAATGATTTCACCTTTTCTAGCAAAGCCCTTTCAATCTCATTTCCTGTAGAATCTTTGTAATGTAAAATGCGCTTATCTGAATGTCCACCTTCTTTCACTAAATCAAAACTTCCATCTGATCTACGATCAAAGTCTGTCCCGTATGAAATCAACTCTTTCAAGCGCTCAGGTGCTTCTTTTACCACCAATTCCACAACCTTAGGATCACTCTCAAAATCTCCTGCTACTAAGGTATCTTGTATATGTTTATCAAAAGAATCTTGTTGATCCCAAACGGCTGCAATTCCTCCTTGTGCGTATTTGGTATTGGTCTCTTCAGCAACCGTTTTGGTAATTAAGGCAATCTTGATGGGAATTTGTTTATCCTGGAAGTATTGGGCTACCTTAACTGTGTATGATAAGCCAGCGATTCCAGAACCCACCACAATAAAATCATACGTAGGCATATTCATGTCTTTCAGAGGCGCAAATTAACCAAAAGCCTATTTAAAAGAAAATATTGAATATTAATGTTAAATTTGCTTTGAATTAAACCCTTAAATAAACATTTCAAGCAAATGGAAACATCCAACAACACCTCAAAGATTGCCTTGATTGTATTGGCTGTATTAACAGCAGTACTTGGCGTCTTGTATTTCCGTTCTAACCAATTGACACAAGAACAAGCAGTCAATATTGAAGAAAAAGCCACTGAATTAGCGAATACGCGCATGAAACTGGACTCCATTTCTACTCAATTGGATGCTAAAATTGAGGAGATCAAAGCCTTAGGTGGACAAGTGAGTGATTTAGAAGCATTAAAATTACAGTTAGAACAAGATAAAAGCTCTTTGAAAAAAGCGAACCACGCTACGATTGCCTCTTACGATGCGAAAATCAAAGAATACGATTTAGTGTTGACTAAGAAAGATGCTGACATTGTTGAATTGAAAAAGCAGAATGGAATTTTGACGGAGAACAACCAAGTGTTGACTACACAAAATCAAACCTTGAATACCGAAAATTCAGGCCTAAAAACAGAAAACAAAACTTTGGTAGATACGCTATCTGAAGTAACGGCTAAGAACAAGGAATTAGCTAGAAAAGTGAGTATTGCAGCGGCATTAAAAGCGCAAAGCTTACGCGTATTATCCGTGAATAGCAAAGGAAAAGAAGCAGAGAAATCTCGTTTCAATGGTAAGAAAATTGAGAAGTTGAAAATCACGTTCAACTTGGCCAGCAACCCAATCACTAAATTAGAGAACAAAACTATTTTTGTTCGTGTATTAGATGCTGATGGCGCCATCGTTTCTGACGAAGCAGCTGGTTCTGGTAAATTCACTCAAGATGGAAAAGAAATGGTCTATACAGCTAAACAAGTAGTGACCTATTCCAACAACAATCAGGCGGTAGATGTATTCTATTCTCGTGGTGGTGTGGCTTACAAACCAGGTAAATACACGATTGAATTATACTCAGAAGGTTTCGCGATTGGAACGGGTGGATTTGAGGTGAAATAAGAAACTAGTTATTAGTTATTAGGTTTTAGTGATTAGAAGGAACTGCGAAAGTGGTTCCTTTTTTAATGTAGAATGGGGAATGTAGAATGAAAAATGTAGAATGTAGAATCTAACATGTGAGACTATAACTTTCCATATTTCCACTCGTAGAATACCAAAATGATTCCTAAAAATGGAGCATGTAGAATAAGTAAAACTCGAATCAATTTATCAATGGGGGAATAATACTTTGATTTTAATGTGATTACTATGGCGATTACAAGGGCTATCAAATAAAGAACAGAAAAGAATATTAATAGCCCTTCAAATGGCCCTAAAAAGCGGGGAAAAGATATGCTCATAAGAATAAAATATATATGCTTGTGGGAATTAAATTCCAACAAACATGAAGTAAAAATGTCAAAACAAAAGCCTTATTAGCATCAAATTCCTTTTTGGTAAAATAGTAAACCAATGCTAATACTAAACCTGAATCCAATACTAAAAAGGGATAATAAGGATCATTACCATAATGAGCTGCCGCAAATGATATGCTGGAAATACCAATAGATAGCATTCGACAAATTCTTTCTGAGAATTTATAAAACAAACGTTGGCATACGTTAATAATCAACTATTGAAATAACCATGTTTCTATAAATGGTCCAACAAAGACCACCATTAGAAAGAAAGCTGAGTCCAATTTATAAAAATCAAATAAACTATTTATTCGATGCTGCAGCACACGTTCGATATAAAATGCTATTGATCCTGTAATCAAAAATTGAAATGGAAAATAATACTTAATAATAAACCAAAGTCTTGCCCCATACAATGGTTTGCTTTGGTATAACTCCACCCAATGAATTAATTTATTCTTCAACATAAAAGCCAAATCTAGCCTAAATATTGAATGATAATTCTAGAAAAGACTTGCGAAAACTCAAGAAATTAAGATTCAAAAAGAAAAGATGGACTACTTTTCTACATTCTACCTTCTACATTTAAAAGTAAATCCTAACGAAAAATTGGAACGAAGCATGAGCGAAGCAAAAGGAAATGGTAAATGATGAATTATAAAATATAAATGTTGGTAGCTCATTTAAATTCTAATCACTCATACCTATTGAGGTTAATCCAACGAAAGATGGGAACCCAGCATGAGCGAAGCGGCAGGCGGATATTTGACCCTGCGCATAGGCTATGTGCGATGGCGTCAAAGATTAAAGCCGTATGCGGAGTGGACATCGGTTCTGCGAAGCAGAATTCGTCTTAGGATTAACCTTATTTCTACGTTTTTTTTGTTTCTTTTTTTATGAAAAAAAAGAAATACCATATGAATTAAATCTTAAGTAAAGCTATTTTGTTGGACTCTTTTTTGTTGTTTCAAAATAACAATCATTACAGCTTATACTAAGGCCTTTCTTTTTTTAAAAAAAAGAAACAAAAAAACTCCTTTTTTTGTCGTTCAGCAAAGGCGGCAAGGAAATGGTAAATGGTGAATTATAAATGATAAATGGATTCCATTCTACATTCTTCATTCTACATTGAACGGTTAATCCCAATGAAAGAGAGGAAAGGATAACAGATGAATTATAAATGATAAATGGATTCCATTCTACATTCCTAATTCTTCATTCTACATTAATCTCACTTCCCAAACAGCTTATTAAAGCTTCGGTTATACAACAAACTAGCTCCAATGGTTTGGTTAATTTGGTAGGAGTTTAAAGACCCTAGCAGGGTGGTTTGGACGTTGCGGTTATAGGTTTTCAAGCGAAGAGACCCATCTCTTTTCACAAAATATTCCAAGGCCCAGTCGCCTAGTAAAATCAAAGGACTCGTCTGATTTCGAGCATCCGTGAAGCCCCCACTTCGGGTAATCCGTAAGCGGTCATTCATATTATATGAAGCGCGCAATTGCAAATTAGATAAGATATCTTGATTCAAATTCCCTCCTCCTAAGTACACATCAATGTTCAAATCCTTATTGATTTGAGAGGCCAAATTACTCAATTGATTGGACAGCATTTCCGTGAAATTACCCACTAAACTACCCAAGGCGATTCCACTTCCTCCAAAAGGTGAAACCAATTGACCAAACAACAAGACATTCGAAACTTGTCGAGTTAACTCCTGCTCATCCGTCTTAATCCGATTGGTAAAGGCTGTTACGGCACCATTCAAATGTACATCTTTCGGGTAATCACGTATCCCAATATCAAAGGAAATATTGGGTGACAACAAGCGATTTTGCAAGTTGATGGTCACATCCACTGGATAGCGTCTTTTAAACTCGGGCAAGTTGGATTTATTAGTTGTATCCAACAAAATTGGGAACAAGGACGCGTACTGTGTATAAATAGCTTTGATATTGACATTGGCCTCCAAAGGATCTCCTGTCCATGAAATCTTAGAGCCTCGCTGAATCGCAAATCGTTTATTTATCAAATTCTGCAAGGTGAAAGTATAGTCTCCCTGATCAATAGCATAATCCCCAATCATCCGAAACTGTCCCTTTTTATCCAAGGTCATATTGATATTTCCTGTGCCATAAATCCGCATCAAATCCCCCTTCTTCTTATCTATTTGCACCTCGCCATAAGCCTCAGGAGTGAATGCCAAATCCAAGTCTAAACTGATTCCTCCTTCCTTTAATTTGGAGGTCAATTGTTGGTTCACTGCATTTACATCAACCTGCAAGGATTTACTAAAAAACTCATAATCTTCCTCATTATCCGTACTACTTTCTCGATCTAATGGAATGTATAATCGGGTACCTTTTTCACTTTTCAAATCGGCAGTAATCAACAAATCATGTACCGTACCACGGATAGACATGGGGCCTGATGTATAACCTGTACCATAGTAAAATGAAGTAGGATCCCGTTGCGTATTCAGCAATTTGAAACGATTTAAATTCGCTTCAATATTCATTTCAAAAGGACTTCCAATCGGAAAAATAAAGTTGGCATTCAGCTTGGCGGTATTACCTTCTGGGTCAGAAATTTTCCAATTTCGACCTATGATTTGTCGGGTCTTAAACTCAACAGTATCCGAAAATGCCATGCTGGTTTTCAGGTAATCAAAGAATAACTTAGCCTTCTGAAGCACTATTTTACCTTCAATATCAGGATCATTCAAGGTCCCTCTAACCTTCAATTTACCTGAGGCATCTCCCGCTAGTCCAGAAAATACACCTTGCGTAAACGGCTCTAAAATACTCAGATTAGTCTTATTCAGCTCTGCTGTAACATCCAATTTATTTCTCGTTTCAAAAGGTTTATAAGTACCATCTACCTCCATCACCGACTCACCCAAACGGTTTAAATGATAGTTCAAATCCATTGTTTTTAAATCGGCATTATAGGTTCCTACCCCTTGTAAATTACCAATGTAAAATGTATTCAAACGTAGTGAATCCACCAATAACCATGTGTCCAATCGAGTATGCTGATACCAATCTTGGATGTTGATTTCGGCATTCAATTCTCCTTGAACTTTCAAAGAAAACAAAGGCGCTAATGTCCCTAATTGAAACTTATTTGCTCGGAGTCGCAAGGTCTCCGTGGAGTCCATGGATAAACTCCCTTGCAATGCAATAGACTGCTTTTGATTCGAAATCAAAAAGTGTTCCGCATTTAATTCCTTGCCTTGAATCGATATTTTATTCTCAGGGTCGACCGCCCAATCTTGTCCCAAAATACGTAAATACGTATCTTTAAATCGAAGCGATAAACCATCTTTCTCAAAGCGCCAAACACCCCCTAAATGGGCGGAATTATCATCCCCTTGCTGCTTAAAATCCAATTCAAAATTGATTCGATCTTGATCCCAAAGGCCATCCAATTTCAAGTTTTCTGTCGGTGTTAAGAAGTTCAAATGCTGTCTTCTAGATTGAAAAACCAAACTACTAGAAACTTCTGGTCCTCCTAAAAATTTAGAACTTTGGAAGGAGAAAATGGATTGATAAAATTTATAACCCCCTAAAACCAAAGTATCTGGATATGACTCCAAACTCAGAGAAACGGATCTCCCTTTATTAACACTCCCTGAAAAAACGGTGTTCTTGGCTAAGTCGATGGTTGGAAACCAACGGGTTAAAATGGGCTTGGCATCATGGCAAATAACCGTAAAGTCGGACACATATTTGCGACTAGTTTCATGCGTTTTAGCGGCATAATAAGCTGCTCTTTCACTCTCGTTTTTGGTAAAATACAAGGTGTATTCTTCCCACAACTGACCCATATCTTTTTGCAATTGAGAAGGGACAAAATCTCCTTCAGCCTCCACCGAAATCAAATCTGAGTTTAATCGATAACGTCGCTTGGCTCCTTTTAAATCTGAGCTAAAAGTCAACAAATGTATCGGTAAATCCATCTTCTTGGGAGTACCCAAAATGGCTTCAGAAAAGATGGCTTTCCCCTCTAAATCGTCCAAATCATTCATGGCGATATTGACCTGAAAATCACTCACCAATTGCATTGGTGTATCCGTAATCTTCAACCTTCCCAAATCCACATGGTCTATACGACCTTCCAAATTATAGATGGGCTTTTCCTGTCTCAAATTAATTTCCCCAGACATTTGAGCCAACAAATTACTATCCTTAACAGAGACCAATCCTTTGAATAATTGACGCTGCAAATTACCTTTCAAACTTACCCGACGATAAGCGTATCGTTTAATATTGATCTCGGATACTTGACCATCAAAATCTACTTTGGCTGAATTACTTGAAAAGCCAGACCCTTTCACTTGAGCTTCTAGGTCAACTGTTCCTAAATACTCCTCTAAACTGAATAATTTACCTAACTTAAATTTCTTCAATTTCAACTTCCCTTGGTACTTAGAAAAAGCCATGGAATCACTCAAATTCATCATCACATCTCCCTCCATATACCCTAAACCCGTGTTTAATTTACCTGAAGTACTGAAGTCCTTATTGGTTCCGGAGAACTTCCCACCAAAGGAAACGGGTCCCAATATATTCATTTTTTCAACAGCTGATTTAGACAAAAAGACTTGTAAATCTTGCGGATGAAACAGGGAATTCACCATGTCAAAATCCATCACTGTTTTGTCTATTTCAGGTAATCCTTTGAAACTAAAATCCCCTCGCAGTACACTTTTACTACCAAAGGCCATCTCAAAATTCTTCAGATTTAAGCGGGCAACTGGGCCCTCTAAATTACCTTTCAACTTATACATACCTTTGTATTGGTACATATCCGATACAAACCTTCCTAGATCCTCACCTCTAATTTGACTGTTGTCAAAATAGGCTTTCATCCTCACTTTCTTATTCCAAAACTTAAAATCTTTGGTACTTGTATAATCGAAAACAATCTGGTTTTTGATCTGAGAATCATTGAAAAACAGATTCAGTTGATCGAAACGCATTTGCTTATCAGCATACATGAATTTGGTATCCAAGGCCTTGATATTCAAACCAGTCATAGGATCCAATGCTTTCAGCCCAATGGTTTGTAAACCCAAGGTATCCCCTTGCACATAAAAGTCTTTGACCTTGGCATTAATGTGGGTAAAAATGAGGTGATTCAGGTCAAAATGCCTCGCTGTAGCTTCACTCTTAATTTGTTGATCATCCAACATAAAAGAGCCATCCACTACTTCGGCATCTAAAATTTCAAATTTAGAACTTGGACCTGCCACACTGGGGCCAGGATTCAGCCAGTGATCGATGCGCAGAATAAATTCATCTAAATTCATTTTTCCTGATTTTTTTTCAAAAATCAGATGAACTTTAGGCTGATATAAGCGGGCATAATCAAGGTGAGGATTGCTTCCTTTGAACAATAAATCGGACAAATTAAAATTGACATCCAATCGTTCGATATAGACCATTTCCTTTCCCCAAGGGTCTTTGACCCGTAAACCCCAGAAACTTATTTCATCAAAAAACTTTAGTTGGATAGCCCGAACGGTGAGTGGATAGCCAATGGCTTTCTCGATTTTGGGCGCAAAATACTGGGCTAAAAGGGTTTGATTGGAAGGTACTCGAAGCAAAAGGACTGTTACAAAAAACAACAAAAAAATCCCCACCAAACCGTAAAGAATGGATTTAGCGAAGATTTTGGTTGCTTTAATCATATTTTCTTTTTCAGAAAAACCAACGATTACGGCATATTTTGCCTTATTTTTGCAGAGTTTTTATCCGATATGAATCTACTGGCTATTGAATCTTCTTGTGACGAAACCTCCGCTGCCATTATGGTAAACGGTGAACTTCGGTCGAACATTGTATCTACTCAACTGATCCATACACAATGGGGAGGAGTAGTTCCAGAATTAGCCAGCAGAGCTCATCAAAAATCCATCATCCCTGTCGTTCACGAAGCACTGCAAAAAGCAAATATAAACAAAAATGAACTGAATGCCATTGCCTTTACGCGTGGCCCTGGTTTATTGGGAGCACTATTAATTGGCACCTCATTTGCCAAGGCTTTGGCATTAAGTTTAGATATACCGCTCATTGAGGTAAACCATATGGAAGCCCATGTTTTGGCTCACTTTATTGAAGACCCCAAACCTAGCTTTCCATTCCTTTGTTTAACAGTCAGTGGGGGACATACCCAACTGGTTTGGGTGAAGAGTCCATTGGAGATGGAGGTCATTGGAGAGACACAAGATGATGCCGTAGGAGAGGCATTTGATAAAACGGCCAAACTCATAGGACTTCCCTATCCGGGCGGCCCTATGATTGACAAATTAGCGAAAGAAGGTAATCCTAATCGTTTCCCTTTTCCTTTGGGTGAAATGCCTGGTTTAGATTTTTCATTTTCCGGAATCAAGACAGCCATTTTATATTTTTTACAAAAAGAGCAGAAGAATAATCCACAGTTTATCGAGGAAAACAAAGCTGACATTTGTGCTTCTGTACAAAAGACTTTGATCGACATGTTACTTCGCAAAGTGAAAAAAGCGATGAAAGAAAAGAACTGTCAACAAATTGCTATTGCTGGGGGTGTTGCTGCCAATTCTGGGCTTAGAAATGGAATCCAAGAGTTAGGTGCTCAACAAAATTGGGATGTCTTTATCCCCGCGTTTTCCTACTGTACAGACAATGCTGGGATGATTGCTATGGCTGGCCACTTCAAAGCAGAAGCTGGTATTTTCTGTGGCCAAGACGTAAGTCCCCTGCCGAGAATGGCAATGAAATAAATGGTGAATGGTGAATTGTAAATGGTGAATATTTGAATTTCTTCCATTCACCATTTACAATTCATCATTTACCATTAGAAATGATTTCCTTCATGCTATTCCAAAACGCCAATTTCAATGGTTTTTCGGAGTCTTTTAGACTGGAAATATATCGAGGAAAATAATAAATGGCTTTGTTGCTAATTTGACTGATTTTACCTTCGGGTAATTGTTCTTTCCATGATGGAATTTGATCTCCTAGGAATACATAGATTTGAGCTTGAGTGCCTTCAACATATTCAGTTAAAGAAAAAGAATCCATAGGTTCCAAAACCTGCCAATCTGTAGGCTGAAGAGAAACCGGAGCTGCCGAAAACACCAATTGCAATCGCTCTTTCTCTGTAGGATTAATCTTTCCTACTACGACCAAACGACAATTGACTATAGGTAGAACTTTTGAATCTTGAGGAACGCTAGGTTCCATTGACTTCACCTCTTCAACCAGGCTGGCTTGTAATCCGGGACCTGAAGGGATACTCGGTTTTTCCTGAACAGGGATATTGATTTTTTCTTCAACGATAGCTGCTATAGGCGCTTCCAAGGCAGGTACTGAGGTCTCTGTAGGCGTAAAAGTAGCTTCGGATGAAATGTTAGGGCGATCTGCTGGAATCCAGTAAATCTCATCGAATTTATACAATTCTGCCAAATCCATTCGATCCGAAGCCATCATCTTTCTATGCCAATGACCCTCTCAAAACACAGGCCTCACGATCTGGGCCAGTTGAAATGAAGTTGATCGGTAAATTTAAATGCTTCTCTAAAAAGGCAATATAATTAGTCAATTCAGCAGGTAATTCATTAAAATCACGCATTCCCTCTAAACTGCAATGCCATCCTGGTAGACTCGCATAAATTGGTTTTACTTTAATATCCGTAATCTCAAATGGGATTTGATCCGTCACGGTGCCATCAGGCATTTCATAGGCCGTACATATTTGAATCTCTTCAAAGATATTCAAGACATCAGCTTTCATCATAATCAATTGAGTCACTCCATTGATCATCATAGCATATTTTAAAGCAGGTAAATCAATCCAACCACAACGACGAGGTCGACCCGTAGTTGAACCAAACTCGCGACCTTCTTGACGCATCGCCTCACCCACTTCATCTTCTAATTCTGTAGGGAAAGGACCTGAACCTACACGAGTAGCATAGGCCTTGAAAATACCGAATACCTCGCCTATGTTTTTAGGTGCAACACCTAAACCCGTACAAGCACCTGCTGAAATAGTATTGGAAGAAGTTACGAATGGATAAGAACCAAAGTCCACATCCAACAAGGATCCTTGCGCTCCTTCAGCCAAAATCGTCTTTCCTAAATTAATGGCATTGTTCACTGAATACTCAGAATCCACCAAGGCAAATTGCTTCATGAATTCTACTGCTTCAAAAAAGGCAGCTTCTGCTTCCGTCAAATCGTATTCGTATTTATAAACATCCAAAATCGCTTTATGGCGATCCACAAGCGTTTTGTATTTTTCCGAAAAATTAGGCGAAATCATATCTCCAACACGTAAGCCCTGACGAGATATTTTATCTGTATAAGTTGGTCCAATTCCTTTCAAAGTAGAACCAATTTTTTCCTCTCCTTTGGCTAACTCATAGGCTGCATCTAACAAACGGTGTGTAGGCAAAATGATGGATGCTTTCTTAGAAATTTCTAAGTTTTTCTGCAAATCCAAGTTAAAGTGAGCTAAGCCTTCTATTTCTTTCTTAAAAATAATAGGGTCTAACACCACACCATTTCCAATGATATTCTGAACTTCCTGACGGAAAATACCCGATGGAATCTGATGCAACACATGCTTAAAACCATCAAATTCCAAAGTATGACCTGCATTAGGTCCTCCTTGAAATCTTGCCACAACCTGATAACGAGGTGCTAATACGTCTACAATTTTCCCCTTTCCTTCATCACCCCACTGTAAGCCTAATAATACATCAACTGCCATAAAAACTATTGTTAAATTCTTTTATTCTTGGGACCTCGCTTGGAAATTAGCTCGGTGTTCACAATTCTTGTTGGTACATGATCCGTAGAAAATCAAAGAATGGTGCATGACATTAAAATGCAACATTTCTCCCACTAAACTTTGGATGGTTTGAACGCGTGGATCACAGAATTCTGTCACCTTATGACAATCTGTACAAATTAGATGATCATGCTGTCTACGTCCATAAGACTTCTCAAACTGCGCTTGATTACGTCCAAATTGGTGTTTTACTACCAAATCACATTCTACCAAGACGTCTAAGGTATTATAAACTGTAGCCCTCGAAACTTGGTATTTCTTGTTTTTCATGGAGATATATAACTCCTCCACATCAAAATGGTCGTCGCGTAAATAGATTTCCTCCAAGATAGCAAATCGCTCGGGTGTCTTGCGCAGACCCTTGTTTTCCAAGTAGGCTGTGAAAATTTTCTTAACCGAATCGAACTTATCTATTTCTGTGGACATTTAGCGAAAAAAACGACGTAAAATAAGCTATAAAAACTGAAAAAAGCTATTATTCTTCTCTTGCAACCTCAATTACTCCCGCCACTCGTTCCAATTCCCCTACCAGGGCAACCAAGTGGTCAGTATCTTGTATCATGAGTGAAATTCGACCTTCAAATAGTCCATCTTTCACTCCAATATTCAATGCAGTAATGTTCACTTTTAATTCATCCGAAATTACCCGAGTCACGTCATTTACCAAACCTACTCGATCAATACCTCGGATAACCAAATCCACCACAAAAGACATAGCTATTTGACTAGCCCATTGCGCTTTGATAACTCTGTCACCATGTCGAGATAATAATTCAGGGGAGTTAGGGCAATTAGTTCGGTGAATTTTAATCCCCTCATTGATGGTTACAAAACCAAACACATCATCGCCAGAAATTGGATTACAGCACTTAGCTAAGGTATAGTCAACCTTATCCATATCTTCACCAATCAACAATATATCAGCATCCTTACGGTCATGCTGTACACGTTTCATCTCCTTGGTAAAACTCTTATTGTCGACAATAGGAACCTGAATGGCCTTTTCAGCTTGCTTCCGCTCATGCATCTCTTTGTCGGACTTCCAATGCTTCAGTTGTTCGATCGCAACATAGCCTTTCCCAAAACGATAGAAAAGATCATTAGCATCCTTAGCATTATAATAAGCTCTTAGCTGATTGGTAATCTCTAATGTCAAACTTGGATATCCCAAAATCTTCAACCGGTGTTCAATCATATCACGTCCTTTGATGACGTGCGACTTATTCTCCTCTTTAATGAAATCCTTAATCCTTGCTTTCGCCTTGGTGGTTGTAACAATACGCAACCAATCTTCAGAAGGTTTTTGCTTGGAAGAAGTTAAGATTTCAATTTGATCACCATTACTCAGCTTGTGAGATAAAGGCACCAATTTCCCTCCAACCTTGGCCCCAATACACTTGGCTCCTACTTCTGAGTGGATTTCAAAAGCAAAATCCAATGCAGTAGAACCCACCTGTAAGACAACTAATTTACCTTTAGGAGTAAAGACAAATACTTCCTCATGATACAAGGAGTTTTTAATATCATCCACCAATTCCACGGCCGACTGGCTCTTATCATTGGTTTCAAGTGCTTCACGAACTTGACTTAACCAAGATTCAAATGCTTGACTAGTGCGCGTATCCGTTCCTTTGTATTTAAAGTGAGCTGCAACCCCTTTCTCCGCTATCTCATCCATCCGTTTGGTCCGAATCTGCACTTCCACCCAACGTCCCTCTTTATCGTTGCCATAAGGCAAACTCATCACGGTAGTATGCAGAGACTCATATCCATTGGATTTAGGAGTTGAGACCCAGTCTTTTAGCCTACTAGGGTTAGGACGATAATGATCTGTCACAATGGAATAGACTTCCCAACAATCTGCTTTTTCTCTTTCCAAAGGCACATCAATCACCACCCTCACGGCAAATAAATCGTAAATTTTATCAAATGGCGTATTGCTACTTTTGATCTTATTGTAAATCGAGTAAATCGACTTAGGTCTACCTTTGATTGTATAATTCAGATGTAATTCATCCAGCGATTTTTTAATAGGGCGAATGAAATGGTCGACAAAACTTTCACGGTTACGTTTATTTTCTGTCAACTTATTGGCTATCTCCTTAAATGCTTCAGGTTCAGTGTATTTCAAACCCAAATCCTCTAATTCTGTCTTGATCGCATTTAAACCTAAACGGTGCGCCAAAGGAGCATATAGATAAATTGTTTCTGATGCGATTTTCAATTGCTTTTCCTTAGCCATGCTGGAAAGCGTACGCATGTTGTGCAAACGGTCTGCCAGCTTGATTAAGATAACGCGAATATCATCCGATAAAGTCAACAACATCTTACGGAAATTTTCCGCTTGTTGAGATGTTCCGTATTCAAAAGTCCCTGAAATCTTGGTTAGTCCATCAATAATGGAAGCAATCTTGGGACCAAAATCTTTTTCAATATCTGCTAAGGTAGTATCCGTATCCTCCACCACATCGTGCAACAAGGCAGATATAATGGAAGTAGTTCCCAGTCCAATTTCCTCAACACAAATCTGGGCCACCGCTAAAGGATGGTAGATATAGGGCTCACCCGATTTTCTTCGCATCTCCTTGTGCGCCTCCGCCGAAATCAAAAATGCCTTTTTGATTTGCTTAGCATCATCATCTTTTAAAAAGGGTTTAGCTGTACGAAGCAACTTACGGTACCTTTTTAAAATCTCTAATCGCTCTTTTTCTAAATTGATAGGCATAGCTTACTCAGCAGTAATTAGAGCCACTGCCATGGCCGATATTCCTTCTCCTCTTCCAACAAAACCCATCCCTTCTGAGGTGGTTGCTTTCAAGGTAATTTGATCCAAATCTACAGCCATCACTTGAGCCAAATTAGCCTGCATGGCGGGTATATGTGGATTTAACTTAGGTTGATCTAAAATAATGGTCACGTCAACATTTCCAACTTTCCATCCCTTTTCTCGAATCATTTCTAAAACGCGAGTCAATAAGGCAGTAGAAGAAACCCCTTTCCATTGAGGATCTTTATCCGAAAAATGAAAACCGATATTTCGCAGGTTGGTGGCTCCCAATAAAGCATCACAAATGACATGACAAACTAAATCAGCATCTGAATGGCCCAAAGGACCCTTAGCTGACTCGATTTCAATCCCTCCTAAAATACAAGGTCTTCCTTCCACCCAGCGATGCACATCATACCCTTGTCCTACGCGTATCTTCATGACTAATTCATTTCTTTCTTATACCATAAGGTATTCGATTTCCCATCAATAAACAAGCTTTTAGCCCAAGATTGTACTTCCGACAATGAAACAGCTTGAATTTTTTCAGCTTCTGTATTTACCCAATTGGCGTCACCAGCATTGGCAGCCATGGCTAAATTCATCGCTCGGTTCAAGACCTCCACCTCCATGAATACCAAGCTGGCCTCCGCTTGATTTTTTACTTTTTGAAGTGCCCCTTCCACAATTCCTGATTGAACAAATTCCTGAATAACTTTTTCCAAAGCCTGATCCGCTGCTTCTATATCCACACCATCAGTCACTTGTCCTTGTATCACCAAAATACCTGGATCAATGGAACCCATTTGATAGGCATTTAAGGAATCGAAAATGCGCTCATTTTGTACTAAATGCTCATATAAATAGGACGACTCTCCTCGACCCATTAAGTCGGCCAACATATCAATGGCATGAAAACCAGGATGATAACGTCCCACCATGGGATAGGCTTTGTAAATCCTATCAGAAGGAACTTTGGCCGTAATTTCCATATGGCGATTTTCCTGTTGCACATCTTCCTGTACCAATTGACGAATGGGCTTTACCCCACCAGGAATAGGTCCAAACCACTTCTCGGCTAAGACCTTTACTTCGTCCAATTTCACTTTACCTGCCACCACCAACACGGCATTGGTAGGCACATAATGTTTATAAAAGAAGGCCTTGACATCTTCTAAAGTCGCCTCCTCAATATGTTGAATATCAGCTCCAATGGTAGCCCAGCGATAAGCATGTTTTTGGTAAATCAAAGGTCTAAACTTGAGCCACAAATCACCATAAGGTTGATTCAAATAGCGTTGTTTAAATTCTTCAATGACCACTTTTCTTTGAACTTCTAGGGAATTCGGATTAAATGCCAATTGCTTCATACGATCAGACTCCAACCAAAAGGCCGTTTCCAGGTTTTGATAGGGCAAGCTGATGTAATAGTTTGTTAAATCTGGCGTGGTAAAAGCATTATTCTCCCCACCTACTCGTTGCAAAGGACTATCGTAATTTGGAATATTTTCTGAGCCTCCAAACATCAAATGCTCAAATAAATGAGCAAATCCAGTCCTTGATGGATCTTCATCTCGAGAACCTACATCGTAAATTACATCCATCACGGCCAAAGTAGTGCTGGGGTCTTCATGTACGATCACACGTAAGCCATTGTCTAAGGTAAATTCTTGAAATGAAATCATTCGGGAAGTTTAATTATAAAATAGAAACAAAAGTAAAAAATTAGGCCCAAAAACCACAGTACTTACGTATTTTTGCAATTCAACTGAGCATCTATGCGTGGAATATTTATTGTCCTTTTTTGGCTCTTGTCTTGGAGTATTTCTGGGCAAATTTTATCCGATAATCAAGCTAAAGAATGGATCTCCAATGGATTGAACCACATGTACAACCATGAGTTCAAAGAAGCTTCCGACGATTTCAATGCATTAAAAACAAAATACCCTAAACACCCTAGTGGTTATTTACTATTAGCCATGCAATGGGAAAAACAATATTTTCCACTTAAAGACCACCCGAATCAAAGTAAAGCGTATTTGGCCTATTTGGAAAGAAGTTTTGAATTAGCTGAATTGGCTTTTGAAAAAAATGAAAACGATTTAGAAGCTGTTTTCTTCTGTATATCTGCTACGGGCTTTTTGGCCGCTTATGAGGCTGATAATCAAAATTTCATGAAAGCAGTTTCATATACCCGCAAGTCATATTCTTTCTTGAAAATAGCGCTTAAAAATACCGATAAGCAACCCGAGTTTTTGTATTCAGCGGGGATCTACAATTATTATCGAATCGTTTACCCCGAACTCCATCCTGTCATTAAACCATTAATGGTCTTTTTTGAAGATGGCAATAAAAGAGCTGGATTAAACTACTTAGATCAAAGTACTCGAAAAACCATTTTTGTAAAAAATGAAGGTCGGTTCTATTTGGGATATGTGTACAATAAATACGAGGGTACACCTGCCAAAGCACTTCCATTGAACCAAGCTCTACTAGAAGATTTCCCAAACAACCATCTGTTTATACTTCAAAGAGCCGAATTATTGGCATTGACTAATAATTTTGAAGAAGGAGAAATCTACAATGACAAATTAGAGAAACTAAAAATCCCATATTATACTGGATCAGTCTGTGTATTTAGAGGTATGGCTGATGAGTTTGGTAAAAGAAAATTAGCGCAAGCAGAAGCCCACTATTTAAAAGCTTTACAATATCCATTTGAAGAAAGATTTACTAAAGATATCCGTGGCTTAGCTTATTTAGGTTTATGCCGAATCGCACATAAGTCGGGCCAAAGAGCCAAAGCAAAAAAATACTTACACCAAGCCAAAGAGTATATTGAATATAAAAATTCGCAGGATGAGTATCATCGCTTATCCAAACTATTGTAATTATGGAAAGTAGAGAAGCTGGAGTTGAACGTCTATATCCCAAAATCTGGGGAAGGATGTCGGCTCGTTATTATTATTTGATTCAACTTAGAAAACAGTTAGAAAGAGTCATTGAATTGTTTGTCAAAAACTCTCCTCACCAATTATTGGCCGACTATGGCTGTGGCAATAAGCCCTATGAACCACTTTTTGGTCCTTTTGTAGAGCAATACATAGGTTTAGATTTAGCGCTCAATACCAAAGCAGATGTAGTAGTAGATCCTAAAGGCATTATAGATATGCCCGATGAAAGCGTGGGATTTGTCTTATCCACTCAGGTATTAGAACATGTGGAAGATCCAAAATCTTACTTGAAAGAGGCTTGCCGGATTTTACAAAAAGATGGCAAATTGATTCTTTCCACTCACGGCTATTGGATGTTCCATCCTGACCCGACCGATTTTTGGCGTTGGACATCGACAGGCTTGCAAAAGATTGTCAAAGAAGCTGGCTTTGAAATTGTTTATTTTGAAGGAATACTTGCTCGTTCTTCCATGGGGCTACAATTATTCCAAGATGGCCTATTATTTAAATTCCCGAAAGCCATCCGCCCTCTTTGGTCCATGCTCTTACAACCTTTCATCATTTTCTTCGACAAAATCGCTGGAAATAAATCCAGAAGAGAAGATGCTTGTACGTTTATATTGGTAGCTAAGAAATTGTAAATGGTGAATTGTAAATGATTAATTATTGCTTTTCTGACTTTAATTTATGTAAATAAGTTCCGTTATCATACTTTTATTAAACAATTAAGTACCTTTTAAAAGTGTTTTATAAAACTAAAAACATTTTTAAACTCTATCACTTACCATTCATCATTTACCATTTCTTTCCCATTTCCACGTTCTCTCCAGCGCTACATCAAATGGCGTTTTTTCGAATGGAATGAGAGATTCTATTTTTTTGATATCTAAACAGACGTGAGGTACATCGGTCGGTTTAGCTTCTTTGTACTCGACCTGAAAACTAGGAATTAGACTTTTGATCTTATCTAAAATAGTCGATAATGAAATAGCGGAACCATAACCAATATTGATGGTATCGTTTTTGTGGCCCGACTGCCACAGTTGAAATATAGCCTTAGCAATATCCTCCGCAAAAATATAATCCTTGGTTTGTCGACCATCTCCCCATACCGTAAACGTCTCTCCACGCAAGGCCTTACGCAAAGCAATATTGATAACACCTTGTTGATCCGAATGATGAAAATACCCAAATGGATTCGACAAGCGCAAAATCAAATAATCAATTTGGTGTATTTTAGAATAAAGCTGAATGTAATGCTCCACGGCTAACTTGATAATGCCATAGGATGAAATAGGCTTGCACGCCTGATTTTCATTCAATGCATTCAATCCAGCATTACCATACACTGCACCACCTGAAGAAAAATAAACCAGGAAGCGACAATCATGTTGCCTCATTACCTCCAACAATTGAATCGTAGGAGTCAAATTGGCCTCTAGATCTTCAGATACATTTTGGGTAGAAGTGGCGGGAACAATCGTACTGGCAAAATGGAAAACCTGATTAAACTGTTCTTCTTGAAATAAACGATTCAATAAATCAGAATCCCCATAATCCCCTTGAACAAATTTCACTTGAGGAAACCTTGCTAAGTCAGCATGATGATGCCTTGATAAAACAGTTAATGCTACTTTGGGGCCAGCCACTTGGTTTTCGAGAAATTGAATCCAATTCAATCCTAAAAAGCCTGCTCCACCAATAAGTAATATTTTTTCCATACCTGTAAATGCCTTGCAAAAATAGAGCTAAGATTTGATTAACCTAGTCGGAAAGGCTTTAAAATAATTTCGTATTTTCGTTAATTCATTCACCTCGAACCCCATTCGATGAAGCTTCTTATTGCTCGATCCAATTACTTTTCTTATTCTGAAACCTTTATTGATGAGCAAATCAAACAGCTTCAACCACACTCGGTTCTTTATGAAGGTTGGCAGCCCAGTCGCTTGTACCATGGTGGATCCATTTATCCCTTCCCCTTAAATCAACTGGTGGTTAGGGGTGGCCTTCGTCGACTGTTACCTGATATATACCAAAAGATTTACACGTATTTTCTAAGAAAATACCTCAGAAACAATCAAATAGATGCATTTTTAGCTAATTACGGGCCATTGGGAACGCATATTTTCGAAGCTTGTCAGGCCGAAAAAGTACCGTTTGGAATCGTCTTTTTAGGATTTGACGCCAATGAAACCAAAACCCTGGAAAATTATAGCGCTAAGTATGCTCAAGTCTTACCCAAAGCTAAGGCCATCATTGTAGTGGCATCTGCCATGAAACCAACCTTGGAAAAGATTTGTGGCCCTTTGCCCAATCTTCATGTTATCCCTTGTGGTGTTGATCTAAAACAATTTTACCCAGCAAATCAAAAGACAAAACTCGCTCCTTTTCAGCTTATTTCAGTAGCTCGATTTGCTGCTAAAAAAGGGTCTTTGCTTAGCATCAAATCCTTTGAAATCTTGTTGAAACAATTCCCAGATGCTCAATTCAATATGGTTGGAGATGGTCCCTTATGGCAAGAAGCCAAAGACTATGTTCAAGAGCATCAGTTAGAAAATAATATCCATTTTTTAGGTGCAAAATCGCCCGCTGAGTATTTACCCTTATTGCAAGCTTCGGATGTATTTATCCAACATTCCATCGTCACACCATCTGGAGATTCAGAAGGTACACCTGTGGCTATTTTAGAAGCATCAGCCACAGGCTTGGCTATCGTATCCACTCGACATGCCGGTATACCGGAGGCCGTGATAGAAGAAGTTACCGGCATATTAGTGGACGAGCATGATGTAGAGGCTATGGGAAATGCCTTAATCCGCTTGGCCTCGAATCCCGAATTATGCGGACAAATGGGAATAGCCGCGAGAAAGCATATGCAGGAACATTATGAAGTAGGTAAATTAAGTCAAAGTATTAAACAGTTATTGGCCTAAAATTGAATTCGTTCAATGAAGGCAATTGTGTAAATTTGTTGATTATTCTAAAAAAATCGCATGGGGATCGTCATCCGACAAAGTTTAAAAGGCTCTATAGTTACCTATCTAGGTACGGCCATCGGGACGTTCAATGTCATTTTTCTGTACAATAAATTTCTGACCCAAGCGGAAGTAGGTTTAATAGCTGGTGCATTGGTCAGTATTCCTTTAATTTTTTCTTCCTTTACGCACTTTGGTATACCTCATATCGCTGTCCGCTTTTTCCCACACTTTGATAATCCAGAAAATCAACATGGTGGTTTTTTTACCTTTCTCTTACTCTCTCCTCTGGTAGGATTAGGATTGTTTAGCCTGGGATATGTCGCTTTAAGAGGGGTTTTCAATCAATTTTACGCCGAAAATTCCCCCTTATTACCTACCTATTTTTATTACATCATCCCATTAACAGCCAGTTTTCTATACATGAGTGTATTAGAATCCTATGCGCGGGTCCATTTACGCATCGTAGTTCCAGCCATCATTCGAGAGCTTTATTTACGAATCGCTAATGCATTATTGATTGTCGCTTATGGCTGGGGCTTTTTAAATTTCCATCAATTGGTTCAAGGAATCACGGTTTCGTATATACTAGCCGTGGTAGCACTTTTGCTGTACATTAAGCAGTTAAAACGATTTTATACCAAAATGGATTTCTCCTTTTTGAGGAAGCCTATTTTCAAAGAAATGGTAGGTTATGGTGCCTGGGTAATTCTAGCAGGAGCCAGCTTCACACTAATTCAACATGTAGAGAAAATCATGTTGCCAGCTTATGCTGGTGGACTGGGAACCACAGCCATTTTCGACATCAACTCCCGAATGGCCTTGATGATTGCCATTCCCAGAAATGTAATTGCCGCTATTTCAACCCCCTTATTAGCCCAAGCTTGGAAAAGAAATGATACCAGCCAAATA
The DNA here is from genome assembly GCF_003143535.1 of Aquirufa nivalisilvae. Classification (GTDB taxonomy): domain Bacteria; phylum Bacteroidota; class Bacteroidia; order Cytophagales; family Spirosomataceae; genus Aquirufa; species Aquirufa nivalisilvae. Next base: position 753,840 of record NZ_CP029346.1, on the reverse strand, counting down.
GAAGATATCTACAAGAAATCGTCTTTAAACCTACTCTTAGTGGGTTGCTTCTTGTTTCTTTTGGTATGGGTCAATCTGGACCAAATCTACCAAATCATCCCGAGGAGTGAAGTCTATGCAACTGGACGATGGGTTGTCTTGATGGTAGGTATCAGCAAGATCATTGATATGGGAACTGGTTTAAATTCTGAAATTTTAATAAACTCAAAATTTTACCGGTACGACCTACTTTTCTATATCATTTTGGCCAGCATTGTGGTCGTAGGTAACCTGATATTTATTCCACTTTACTCGTTTAATGGGGCAGCCTTTGCCAGCCTTTTGGCATTATTCATTTATAATACCATCAAATACGTCTTTATTTGGGCCAAAATGGGCTTACAACCTTTCGAAATTCGTACCCTAGGTATCTTGGTAGTAAGTGGAATTATTTACCTGTTGGTCAATCAATTACCTGAAATTGGAGGAGAAAAATGGCTCAGCTGGTTTTTAAATCTAAGTGTTAAGACCATCAGTGTGAGTATCTTGTTTTTATTGGCAGCCTGGAAGCTTAATTTAAGTCCAGATATGAACCAATTGATTAAAAATTATTGGAAGAAATGAAATTAATGTCCCTGGCCGGCGGCCTTCCTCATTATTATAATTTGGTGCTGAATAAATTACAGCATGAATTTGGTGTGGAAGTCGTTGTGGTGGTTCCCTCTGGCAATGGTGCTACATTAGGTGCTGGCGTATTTGAGAGCAAAAGTGGCATAGAATTCAAGGTAATCTATGCCGAAGAGTATACTACCTACTATGGCAAAAAGTTCTTTAAAGGCTTAAAGGATTTAATCCTTCAAGAAAAACCAGATGTATTGATGGTCAATTGGCCATACCAATTATCCTATGTTTTTTATCCTTCTTGGTATCGCTTTTTGCGCCAACAAAACGTAGCACTTATTTCTAAAGAGATTCCATTTCAAGTACCCAGCTATCCTGATGCTATTGATTACTATTTACGGGGTGGAGGAATTACTGAAAATAATCAACAACATCAGAAAAGCACATCACTGCTAGCCTATGTAAAATATTGGATAGTAAGAGAAAGCAGAAAGCGCTTTGTCAACTTAGTAGATGCTCACATCAATTATTTGGATGAAGCCAAGCAAATACATGCTAGCTACGGAGTCTCGGAGGAAAAAGTCTTTGTAACCGCCAATTCACCCGATACAGATTATATAGCTCAGCAATATACGGCCATAGAAAAATCAGGACTACCTGAAACACAGCCATATCGATTATTGCATGTGGGAAGATTGGTCAAATGGAAACAGGTCGACTTGCTCATTCAAGCAACGGTTAGGCTTAAAGCTCAATTTCCACAAACAGAATTACATATTGTAGGAGATGGTCCAGAATTATCCACGCTCAAACAATTGGTTGAAAGCCTAGATGCAAATGAGTATATTCACTTCTGGGGAGGCATTTACGACATGCAAGAATTAGGTAAAATCACCCTAGCATCGGGTATTTATGTGTTAGCTGGCATGGGAGGCTTATCCATTAATGAGGCCATGTGTTTTGGCAAACCGGTGGTATGTTCGGTGGCTGACGGCACAGAAAAAAGGTTAGTTAAGGAAGGCATCAATGGTCGATATTTTGAATCAGGGTCATTGGAAAGTCTGGAGGGAGTCATTGCTGAATTATTCCAGCATCCTGAAAAAATCACGGCCATGGGTTTAGCTTCCAAAAAGATTATTGAACAAGAAATCAACATCCATACGGTTTTAAACAATTACATGGAGGCATTTAAATTTGCCATAAGCCATCAAAATAAGTGGTAGTATTATATATCCATTAGACGACATCAACATGAAAGTATTACAAATAGTAGGTGCCAGACCTAATTTCATGAAAGTAGCACCGCTACACCGTGCCATACAAGCTATGGAGGGCTGGGAATCCAAAATAGTACATACTGGTCAGCATTTTGATGCCAAAATGAGTGATGTATTTTTTACCCAATTGGAACTACCTAAACCCGACTTTTTCTTGGGGATTGGTGGAGGTTCACAATCTGAAGTTACCGCCAAAATCATGTTGGCATTTGAACCCATCGTACAAGCAGAGAAACCGGATTTGATCATTGTGGTGGGAGATGTAACCTCTACCCTAGCCTGTACCTTGGTTGCTATCAAGATGGATATTCCAGTGGCCCATGTTGAAGCTGGTTTACGCAGTGGCGACCGAAAAATGCCCGAAGAGATTAATCGAATATTGACAGATTCGGTGGCTAATTACCTCTTTGTTACGGAAGAAAGTGGCATGCAACACCTTAAAAATGAAGGCATTGCTCCCGAAAAAGTATTCTTTGTGGGAAATGTCATGATAGATTCCCTAGAACGTTACCGTGAAAAAGCCAAACAGAGCTCCATCATGGAGGATTTGCAAGTTCAATCCAATCAGTTTATTGTGGTCACGATGCACCGTCCGGCAAATGTAGATACCGAACAAGGACTTCTTTCCATCTTGGAATTGTTGGAATTGAGTACTTCTCAAACCAAGGTCGTATTCCCAATTCACCCAAGAACAAGAGCCCATATAGATAAATTTCAATTAACGAATCGCTTAAATCAAATCCCGAATTTGATTCTTGCCGAGCCTTTGGGATATTTAGAATTCATTCAATTGATGTCCAATGCTTCGGCTATCTTAACTGATTCGGGTGGAATTCAAGAAGAAACAACGTATTTAGGTGTTCCTTGCTTAACCTTCCGTGACAGTACAGAAAGACCGATTACGGTTACTTTGGGAACGAATCAATTATTAGCCGATTTAGATCCTAAGAAAACATATGCCGCTTTGCTAGCTATTTTGAAAGGAGAAGTCAAAAAAGGGGAAGTTCCTCCTCTCTGGGATGGACATACCGCAGAAAGAATTGCCGCCATCATTCATCAGTTGTTCCCACATTCATGAATCCTGATAGACCCTTGAAAATCGTTTTACTCTCCTACCATAATCACAATGGTGGAGCAGCGATTGCCTGTGGTCGATTACATGAAGCTCTGGAAAAAGCTGGACATAACGTGACCACCCTTGTACAAGAAAAAACAGGACAAGACCAAACGATCTCCCTTGCCTCTAGTCGCTGGAAAAAGTGGATGGCCTTTGTACGTTTTGTCGCAGAAAGACTCTATTTCGCTCGCTTTGAACGTGATAAATCAATCCGTTTTCTATTTAATCCAGGTATTTTTGGTCAAGATATCTCCCAACATCCTGCTCTCCAAGAAGCAGATATCATTCATTTACATTGGGTCAATTTCGGATTTCTTTCCATTGATTCCATTGAAAAAATTTTACAACTCAATAAACCTGTATTTTGGACTTTACATGATATGTGGACGTTCACAGGTGGGTGCCACCACAGCGGAGATTGTTTAGGATTTGAGAAAGACTGCGGAAGCTGTAAGTTTTTAGCTCATCCTACACCTATGGACCTCTCTCATCAATTATGGGCTAAGAAAGTTAAGCAATTTCAATACCCCAATTTGCACATCATCACCTGCTCCAACTGGTTAGGGAATCGCGCCAAAGCAAGCAGTATTTTAGATGGAATCGAGATTAAAACCATTGCCAATCCCATCAATTTACAGGTTTTCAAACCTAGCGACCAAAATTTGGCTAAAATTCAATTAGGCCTAAATCCTGAAAAAAGTTATTTATTGTTTGTTGCCATGCGCGTCTCCGCCCCTGAAAAAGGTTTTTCTTATTTAAGAACGGCATTACAACAATGGGCTGAAAAGCATCCTGACTTAGCCCAACAAACCGAACTTTTGGTTGTGGGAGAAATTTCAGATCCGGATATCATGCAATCCTTGGCCTTGCCCATACATACCTTAGGTAAAATTCAAGATGCATTCACGATGATTCTGGCTTACCAATCGGCGGCCATGTTTATTACCCCTTCATTGGAAGAAAATCTACCCAATACCATCATGGAAGCTATGGCCTGCGGAACACCTTGCATAGGTTTTCAGGTAGGTGGTATTCCCGAAATGATTGATCATCAAATCAATGGATATGTGGCTCAAAAACTTCAAGCTGAAGATCTTTGCCAAGGAATAGATTACATCTTTCCTCGTTCGGAAGCATTGGGTTTAGAAGCCAGGAAAAAAGTGGAAACTCATTACGAAGCCTCCATCATAGCTCAAACACATCTTGAGTATTACCAAACTTGCCTATAGATATGTCGAAACTTCTCAGTATCATCACGGTCACATACCAAGCTGAAGCCTTTATTGAAAATACGCTACGAAGTATTTTTTCACAGGATGAGCAAGATTTTGAAGTTATCATCATGGATGGCGGCTCACATGATCGGACCTTAGAATTGGTACAAGCCTATGTAAAACAAATTGCCCATATCGTTTCAGAGCCCGACAAAGGGATTTATGATGCGATGAACAAAGGAATGGCCTTAGCTACTGGAAAATACATTTATTTTTTAAATGCTGGTGACACTTTTGCGGGGCCAGATACGCTTCGACAAATCTTGAAAGATTTGCAAAATAACCCCGACGTATTATATGGTGATGCCATATTTGTCAATCCTTCAGGTAAAGCTATTGGCTTGCGTTCTGAAGTTAGTCCACATGCACTGCCTGAGCAATTAACGTGGAAGGACTTCAACAAAGGTATGGTGGTTTGCCATCAAGCATTTATTGCTAGGCGAGAATTAGCACCCAACTTTTCTATGGATTATCGCATGAGCTCCGACATAGATTGGGAGATCAATTGCTTGAAATTGTCTCACCAAATCCAAAAGACCCAATATCCCATTTGCCGATATTTAATGGGTGGGGCTTCCGTCAAAAATTTAAAAACAAGCTGGAAAGAACGCTTTCAAATATTGAGCAAACATTTTGGTTTTTTTACAACTTGCTTTAACCACTTGATTATCATTCTAAGAGGCTTTGTTTTTAGCTGGCAAAAAAGAGGTAAATACTGGTAATCTTTTTTAATTTTACAGGAATATGAAAAGACTAAGCTACTTACTATTACTATTTTTACTTTCATCCTCACAAATTGTTTGGGGACAAAAGTTCAAATTAGAGACTAGTGTAGGTACTAGCCATATAATGTGGTATGAAAACCAACAAACCATTGATTTCGCCACCCAAATCACTTTTCAAAAGCCAAATGCGAATAAACTATTTTTCCTACGTTTAAAAACTTATGGGAATACCCATTATTCGCCTGTTGACCTAGCCAACTACAGTTTTATCGAACCACAAAATGCCCCAGCTAATTTAAATGATTTGGAATCTGCCTATCGAGGCGGTGAGGCTGAATTAGGATTAAAATGGCTACATAAAGCCAAAAAAACAGATCCTTTTTTCTATCCCATGGTGAGTTTTTATAGTAAATCTTTAGCGAGAAGAATTTCCACGCCAAGTTACAAGTACATAGAAGAGGAGAAATATAGCTTGCATGGCATTACAGCAGGATTTGGATTAAAAATTCCGGGTAAAAACGACTTTGCCCTATCAGCACAAGTATTTGAACCTATCATCCGCGAAGTAACCTTGTTTGGGCGCTACGTAGGTGTACCTTTTCAAACTTTAAGTAGTGAAAATGACTTCTCTTTCAAGGGAAAATTAGAATATAAACGCCAACAAATCGGGGCAACTTTCATGTATGAATTACTTAACTTGGGCTCGTCCTCGAATCCCAATTCTAAATCGATTCCTGCGTCGAAAGTGCATTTTCTTTCTGCCTACCTTACTTACTATTTTTAATGAAATTACTCATTACATTTTTCAATAGGATTTGTATTTTGCTACTTATCCCTACGCTAGCTTGGTCACAAACCAAAGATGAATTTTCAAATAAAACATTAGCCAACGTAGAAGTTCAAGCCTTTGAAAAGAAACGAAATCCTCTTCGTTCACCGGATGCAATCGTTTTATTAGATTCTAGCAAACTGCAAGTAGGAAATGCATTAAGTTTTTTACCTGCTTTAAACTCACAAGCTGGTATTCGAATGGAAGAACGCTCACCTGGAAGTTATCGTTTAGCCATTCGCGGTAGCTCCCTGCGTGCTCCATTTGGAGTCCGAAATGTTAAAATCTATTGGAATCAAATGTCCTTCACGGATGCTGGAAATAACTCGTATTTTTCATTACTAGATCCAGAGCAATTTCAACAATTAGTTGTTTCTAAAGGCCCAAGTGGAGGTCTTTATGGCGCTGGTACTGGTGGGGTATTATTACTTTCTAGTCAGGCTTATCAAGCCCCTTCGGTACAGCATCAAGAACTTTTTCATTCTTTGGGAGGATACAAACAATCTTGGGATATCCATTTGGGAAAACCAAGCAGCTCTCACCGATTTTACACCTCATTTTGGCAACAAAACGGATACCGTGATCAGTCGGCAATGAAAAAACAATGGTTCTCATATGAATGGAATAAAAGCTTTGGTACCACTGGAGCCATTAACTTAATTGCTTATTATGGAGATTTAGCCTATCAGACTCCAGGTGGTTTAACCTTGAAACAATATCAGGAAAACCCAATTCAAGCTCGTCCTGCTGCCGGTATAAATAAAGGCGCTATCGAGCAAATGGCTACGTTTAAGTTGAAGAGTTATTTTGTAGGAGCTCATGTATCAAATGCTTGGAATGCCAATTGGGCTTGGGATGCAATTCATGCCATTCAAGTGAATAGTATAGAAAATCCCACCATTAGAAACTATGAGTTCAGAGAAGAACCGAACCTGAATAATCGGGGTGTGATACACTATAAACAAGCCGCAGGAAAAGGACAATTTACTTGGGATTTAGGATATGAATTTCAAATAGGACAATTTGATAGTCGGACCTATGGCAACAGAAAAGGGGTGAAAGACACCTTACAATTTGAACAAAATACACGTGTGCAACAAGGGGGTATTTTCACTCAATTAGAATATGACGGTATCAAAAATTGGGCCTTTACTTTGGCGGGTAGCTACAATAAGCTTTGGACAGAATACCAATCCAGCGAAGGAATCTTTTCACCAAGATTAGCTATCATTAGAAGAATAGGTGCCAATCAGAATATTGTCGCTAAAATAGCCCATGGTTTTTCTCCCCCAAGCATTGCAGAAATCAGACCCTCTACCAATGTAATAAACCGTTCGTTACGAGCTGAGAAAGGCTGGAATTATGAACTTAGTTATCGTGGATGGAGTCCAGCTACCCAATTGACTTGGGACCTAAGTCTATACCAATTTAATTTGGATGAAACCATTGTCTTGCGCCGAGCAGCTGATGGAGCCGACTTCTATGATAATGTAGGAAAAACAACCCAGCAAGGGATGGAATTGAGTTTACAATGGACAGCTACACCTTTCCTTCAGGTATTATCTGCCACAACTTGGCAAAATTTTAGGTTCACCGATTATAGCAGCTCAGGAAAAAGCTTTAATGGGAATTTCTTAACAGGAACAAGTCCATTCCAACAATCCCTACTTCTTTCATGGAAATTATTACCTGGATTGAGCTGGAATCAGCAATTCTTGATGACAGATTATTTATACCTAAATGATGCTAATACTGACGTTCTACCGTCAAGCAGGGTTTGGAATAGTAAAATATCTTACCGAAAAAATGGGGTAAAATACTCCTGGGAATTATGGCTTGCCGCAGATAATATTGGCGACGAAAAATACAGTGCAGGACCAGACTTAAATGCAGTTGGAGCCAGATATTATAATGCTTCTCCTGGAAGAAACTTCTCGGGAGGACTAAAATTGAGCTTCTTTTAATTAAGACGGACGAGTAAAATTCAACTTTTCCATTAATTCACTGGCATGTGAATCACTAACAGGTATTTCAAATGTACCTATTTTGATTCGTTGCTGTTTGATGGACTCAATTTTTCTCATGTTCACGATGAATGACTTGTGCACTCGCATAAATAAATGATTCGTCACTTTCGCTTCTATGGACTTCATGGTCAATTTCGTCAGGATAGGTCTTTTCTCCCCTTCTAAATAGATTTTAACATAGTCTTTTAATCCTTCTATATGCGTAATTTGAGGGATAGAAATACGTACTAGAGCATATTCTACATTCACAAAAAAGAAATCTTCTGGGGCTTGTATTTCTTGATTGACTACCTTAGGAGCAGCTTCCAGTTTGCTTTTCTTATTTTGGAATAACTCCAAAGCCTTATGTGCTGCTAAACTAAATCGCTCAATGCTCACTGGCTTCATCAAATAATCCACCACGTCCAATTCATAGCTTTCTACGGCATAATGATCATAGGCTGTAACAAGGATGGTCAAAGGCTTTTCCTTCAAGGTTTGTAAAAACTGAGTCCCTAACATACCGGGCATTTGAATATCCAGAAAAATTAAATCGACTGTTTGAGTCTGTAAAACCTCCATTGCCTCGAAAGCATTCTTGCAAGATGCCACCAAGTGTAAGAAAGGTAACTGTCTTACGTTCTCTTCCAATAACTTTCTGCCCATGTTTTCGTCATCGACAACAATACAATTCAATTTGTCCATATGCCTAATATTTATGCAATTTCAATCTTAGTCCAACTTTAAAGTCCTTTTCTAAATCCTCAATTTTCAACACATGTCTATTTTGATAAAGTAATTCCAAACGTCGGATAACATTTTTTAATCCAATACCAGAACTCTCATCTTTGACATTGGGATCTCTGTCCCCTTTTTTATTCTCTACTTTAAAATCCAAAATACCATCTTCTATCCCAAAGCTGATTTTGATAACGGGATCTATTACAAATCCTACCCCATGCTTAAAAGCATTTTCAACAAATGGAATTAACAACATAGGTTCAATGATGCAATTATTTACTTTGCCAATAACTTCAAATTCAATTTTTACATCATCATCAAAACGCATTTTTTGCAAATCAATGTAATTCTTCAAATATTCTAATTCCTTATTTAATGGAATCATGGATTGATCTGAATCATACAGCATATAACGCATTAAATTCGATAAACGAATGGTTACATCTTCCGCTTGCTTATCCGCTTTGGTACGAATTAAATACACAATACTGTTCAGTACATTGAAGATAAAATGCGGTGAAATTTGTGAACGCAGAAAGGATAATTCCGATTTCATTTGCTCATTCTTTGATTCCTCATTTCTGGCTTCAATCGTGATAAATTCGAGCAACAAACCATAGGTAGAAGCGATTCCCGTAATCATGATTAAGGGGAAAAAGCCCTTCAATGTGGGCCACTCTAAGGCTCTTTCATCAAATGGCAATACATAAGCCATCACAAAATACTGGATGAACCAAAATGAAACTACCAATAAAATAACAGAAACAATGTAAGATAAAACCCCTCCTTGTCGGAATACAATAGGAATTAACACTAAGGTGATGGTATAGAACAGAGGAACTACTGTGCAAATCTCTAGCCAAATATGCTCAGTAAACTCAGGATTTTGATGTGGATGAGGGTGATCGTTGGAGTGTGACTGATGTACAGGACTTAATAAAGGTAAACCAATCCACAAGCCCCATAAAATAAGGTTGAAGAGTATCTTAAAAGTGCGCTGAGATTTAGGTTGTAATAAAGCTTTCCACATAATCGCTATATATTCCTTACAAAGCTAGCCAATCTGCATCAAATTAGAAATCCACTCTTCTACTCAGCAAAATGCATCGACGAATGAGCAAATTTCGACTTCCATTAAATATTTCCATTCTTATCGACAAAATAGGGGTATATATCCTCCTTTCAACTAGGCTAATCGAATATAAAAATATAGATCAAAATTGCTTTCTACTTTCGTTCTGTCAATTCAAACCACCATGTTATGAAACTTTATTCAATCCGCCCCTTTTTAATATACTGCTTATCCGTGTTTATCTCAACATGTAGCTTTGCCCAAACTACGCTATCAGCCCAAGATAGAAAAGAAAGCAAAGATGCATCAGAAACCAAGACTTTATTTAAAGGAGGAGTATCTCCTAAAATCAAAAGTTTTGGTTTATCTTTTGCTCCCCTAGTTCAATTTGGGCAATTAGGTCCTCAGCAAGGTGGAATTTTAGCCTTGCATCTTAACAATAAATGGGAAATTGGTGCAAGCTTTTTAGGTAGTATGCGCCACAGAAATGAAATTTATTCCAATGATTTGAGACAAAATTTCTCAGCTTTATCATTAGCTTATACACCCAATGCCAATAAATTAGTTCACCTAAGTTTCCCCTTGATGATTGGAGTTATTCGTTATCAAGACGATGCTATTTTGGCAAGTATGCCTGGCCCTGGTGGACGATTTGATAATTTTTACTGGAGAAATGGTCGTAATGCTTTTGGTATACAACCAGGTATCAATGCGGAATTAAATGTCCACAAATACATTCGTTTATTCGCTGGGGCTAATTACCGTTTAGCCGTAGGAAATGATGAACTACCTGAGCTTTCAGGGCTTTCAGGTCAGATTGGTTTAAAAGTGGGATTCTTTAATCAAAAGATCAACAAGAAATAATATCTGCTCTCTGTAATATGGAAAAGGCGAACCAATTGGTTCGCTTTTTTATTTTTAGATCACTCTAAAAAACAGTTGATTTAACGGTAATATACTCGTTGAACTCATAGAATTCCATTCATTTGTATATACATTGGCAACAAGTAATCTGTATTTCATAGGTGTAACCACTAAGGTATTTATACATTATTCAATATAATTACTTGAAATCATGAGAGCACTTGTAAAAATTGGTGCAATAGGAATGTTCTTTTGTTTATTGAATTCATTCCACTCCTTTAGTCAAGAATACAATAAACTTCCCAAACATACGATTGGCTATCGTTACTCCACCTTATGTCAAGGAATCGCTTTCCGGATGAAAGTATCCCCAGGTTCACAACTAGAAGCTTTTGCTGGTCCCATTGAAAACGATCAAAATCTAAAAACTACTATTATGGGCGGTCGATTCATACATACTTTTTTACAACCGGTGACCATGCCCATCAACCCCTACATTTTCATTGGACTAGGCTATGCCGTCAGTGAAATAAAAACACCTATACATTCTTATTCTTCTGTCACTCAATCAGAAATTGCCAATATGTTGGGCTATAGTACTGGTATCGGACTTGAAGCTAAGGTTATCGAAAAAATATCCTTGTTAGTGGAAGCATCTAATATAACATTATATAATGCACATGGCCCCAATTTAGGAGGAATATCCATCAATTTTGGCCTAAATTTTAGATTTGGAGGTGAAGATTAAAATTGAATTGGCTTAAACAAAAAAAGGCTGATAGAATCCCTATCAGCCCATTTACAAATAAGAATATTTTTAGAAATTTCTTTCTCCAGCTTCTCTTTTTCCTAATAAAACCGCACCTACCATCGCCACAAAGAACAAGATAGATACCAATTCAAAAGGTAATAAAAACTCTCCATAAAGAACTTGGCCTAGGTTTTCCACCATACCAGTTTGGGAATTAAACTTCTCTACAGCCGGCGCAGGAATCGTATTTTTACGAATAATAGCAATAAGAATCACTAACAATGTCCCTGCTACCACAGAGCCCGCCAATTTGGTTAATGAACTCTTTGATTCAGGTATGTTTTTCTTTAGATCAAACATCATGATCACAAACAAGAAAAGTACCATAATAGCTCCAGCATAAACGATGATGTTTACAGCCATCAAAAACTGTGCATTCAACAACACATAATGCGCTGAAATACAGAAAAATGTAAATACCAAATACAAGACACTGTGAATGGGATTTTTAGAAATAATCACCATCAGAGCACTCAATAAAGTCAAGGCCGATAAAAAGTACCAAATATTAGAAATCTCCATACATCAATTTATTTCCAACCATCGCGCAAATAGCGATGATCCATTTTTTCAACTAATTTATCCTTACCCCAAATCACTTCATCACGTTGGTGGAATACAGGCACCATTTTATCGTGCTGCAAAAATATGGCCTCTTTAGGGCAAGCTTCTTCACATAATCCACAGAAAATACAACGTAACATGTTGATTTCATAAACCTTCGCATATTTCTCTTCACGGTACATCGTTTCCTCTCCTGCTTTTCTTTCTTCCGCCACCATGGAAATAGCTTCCGCTGGACATGCTACGGCACAAAGTCCACAGGCTGTACAACGCTCTGCTCCAGCCTCATCACGCTTCAAAATATGCTGGCCACGATAAACTGGACCTAAATACCTTGTTTGCTCAGGATAACGAATGGTAACAGGCTTCGAAAAGAAGTGTTTTAAGGTAGTGGCCATACCACCTACAATGGCAGGTAAGTACATGCGCTCAGCTAGGGTCATTTCCCCTTGCTCCAACACCTTGGTTTTATTGCTTAATTTCATATACCTAAGCGATTTTTTTCTTAACTAATAGTTGATCACACACGAACAATGCCGCGATTAAAAGTACCAATCCTGCAATAGAAACCATGAATGGTTTACCAATCAAAATGCCGAATCCAGTAACAACCACATTATACATGGCCAAAGGAATTAAACCCGTCCAACCTAAATTCATCAATTGGTCATAACGGAATCTTGGGATGGTCCAACGTACCCACATGAATACGAATACAAAGCCTAATGATTTGCCTATCAAAGCTCCTACACCTACAAAGCTAGCTACATTGCTACCAAATTGTTGGGTAACAAATTCAACGCCTGGATAATCATAACCACCAAAATATAAAGTAGCCATTACCGCACCTGAAATAAACATATTGATGTATTCAGCAAATAGGTAAAAACCCAACTTCATAGAAGAATACTCCGTGTGGTAACCACCAATTAATTCTGTCTCACATTCTGGTAAATCAAATGGTGTACGATTACATTCAGCAAAAGCACAAATAATGAAAATAATGAATCCTAAAGGCTGATAGAATATATTCCAATGTCCGTTTTGTTGGACTTCTACAATCTCTTTCGTGGACAAGGAACCCGTGATCATCAAAATAGTGATGATGGCCATACCCATCGCCAATTCATACGAAATGTTTTGAGAAGCCGCACGAATAGCTCCTAAAAGAGCAAATTTATTGTTAGATGCCCAACCACCAATCATGATGCCATAAACACCCAAGGATACAATTCCGAATACCCATAAAATACCGATATTCACATCAATACCTTGTAAATCAAATGTTGCCCCTCCAATAGTTACAGAGTCACCAAAAGGAACAACCGCTGAAGTCATCAAGGCCGTCAACATAGACAAGCAAGGACCTGCAATGAACAACCATTTATTGGAATTAGCAGGAATAAAATCCTCTTTCATGAACATTTTTACAGCATCTGCCAATGGCTGCAATATACCAAATGGACCTGCACGATCTGGACCAATTCGGTCCTGCATGAACGCCGCAATCTTTCGTTCAAAATAAGTTGAATAAGCAGCAACCCCTAGCGTAATCGCAAATACGACGCCTACGATGATGGCTTTTGCTATAAAAACGGTATTAAGTAATTCCATAATTATTATTTCTTTTCTGAACTGGGAAGACTCTTTCTAGCAGGTAAAAAACTACGATCACGATCATCGTCAATCAACTTATATTCCAAAGCTGCTTGCTTGATTGGAAAGGAAGGTTGAATCAAATTAGCTCCATATTTATTGGCTGAAATAACCGAATGACGGGCTATTTTGGTTGGTCCTTCAATCACCCAATCCGAAGTCTTCTTACGCTCGAAACGACAAGTATTACAAATGAATTCTTTCACTTCACCCCATTCATTTTTACGTCCTGTAACTCGGATAACTTCATCTCCACGATACCATAAAGTCACATTTCCAGAGCATTTGTCACAGTCGCAATGCGCATCTTCTGGTTTAGAGAACCAAACACGGCTTTTGAATCGGTAGGTTCTATCAGTTAATGCTCCTACTGGACAAACGTCAATCACATTACCTGAGAAATCATTATCAATTGCTTTCTCAATGTAGGTACTAATTTCGGCGTGGTCACCACGGTGCATAACACCATGAACACGGCCTTCGGTCAACTGATCAGCAGCATATACACAACGGTAACATAGAATACAACGATTCATGTTTAGCTTAATGTAAGGGCCTAAATCTACCGGATCAAAGGTATTTCTATCTTCTACAGTACGCGTAGCTGAAACGCCATGCTCAAAGGAGAAATCCTGTAAATGACATTCTCCTGCTTGATCACAAACTGGGCAATCCAAAGGGTGATTTAACAATAAAAACTCCACAATACCTTTTCTCGTTTCCAATACCTGCTCATTGATGGTATTTTCAACGATCATCCCATCTTGAACCGAAGTGATACAAGAAGGAACTAATTTAGGCATAGGACGAGGGTCTTTTTCAGAACCTGCAGTTACTTTCACTAAGCAACCACGGCATTTCCCACCCGTTCCTTTCAAAGGTTCATAGTAACACATAGCAGGCGGAGCAATCTCCGGACCAATCATCCTTGCTGCCTGCATGATGGTAGTACCTGGTTCTACCTCTAAAGTGATGTTATCAATTGTTACTTTCATTTTTTATTTTTAAGGGTTTTGACCCTTGATCCATGTTCAATTAAAGATCTTTTTCTAATTCAGCCCACCGCTCCATAAAGGCTTTTACGGTATATTGGGTTGATCTAATTTTCAATTTTTCACCTATCGTTGATCGATCTATTTCCGAGGTATTCAGCCAATGTACAATTAAATCCGCCATTTGACCTTCATCCATATAATCTACCAATAAACCCTCTAGTCCCTGTGTGAAGTCAGCAATGCCTCCACTTTCCCTAAACCCTAACACAGGTTTACCTTGGTGGCCAGCTTCTAACATTACCAAAGGAAATGGATCCTCACGTGAAGACAAGAAAAACAAATCCATAGCCTCAAAATAGGCTCTAGTATCTGCTTTGGCAGGAATTAAATGCACTTGTGCACTGATATCCCATTTCTCTTTTTCCTCAATGAGTTCCGCTGAATACAGGTTATCTCCCATGCCTAACCAAACAAAATGAACTTCGGGTTTTAAGCGAATCACTTGTCTAGCTACACGGATAAACACATCCGTTCCTTTTCTCCATTCGGCTAATCCGCAACCTAAGACCAAAGGGCTAGAAGCTGGGATATTCAATTGTTCTCGTACTTGCTCAGATGAACTAGATTTGGCTTTTGCCAATTCAGCTACCGGAGGAAGTAGATCCAATTTCTCAAATGGAATCTCATATTTCTCCTTCAACAATACTTTCACTTGCTCTGAAACGGCATATACATGCTTCACTTTTTGTGCCAAAAACTGCATATCTTTTTCCGAGGCATACGTCTCGCAAGAAAATTTCAATTCATGGACATAAGCGCCAAAAGCTATTTTTAAGGAAGTCAGCTGTTGCATCAAGGATAAAGATGCTACCGTATTTCCTAAAATTAAATCAAACTTCTGCTGGCGAAAATCGCTCAACATGGCTTGGATTTCAGCTTTATTGGGTTCCCGATCTGGTGAACTTTCCTCTCTTTTGAGAAAAGGTATTTTTTTAAATATATTTCTCGACTTATTGTGCTCTCTCCTCCAAATCCAGACTTCCGCATATTTCCGGTAAGTCGCTAATAAATCCCCTCCTTTTTCTAATAATAAATAGCCCTTATGGCCATTTGCCGCATTTTCCTTAAGCCAATGCAATAGGACCAATTGTGCTCCCGCACGGTTAGCGTCATGCCCAACAAAAAGAATTTTGGCCCCCATCTTTAATTAGACCAGCTAGCTCCTGGTCGCATATAAACAGCTCCAGGTTGTGTCGCTAATTCAGGATGTTCAATATGCCATTCAAACTCATCTCTAAAATGACGAATCGCGGCAGATACTGGCCAAGCAGCCGCATCTCCCAATGGACAAATCGTATTTCCTTCAATTTTCTTAGCAACATCTACTAACAAATCAATATCTTCTTTTCGGCCTTGGCCTAATTCAATACGCTTAATCACTTTATCCATCCAACCCGTACCTTCTCTACATGGCGAACATTGTCCACAAGACTCATGATGATAAAAACGAGCAAAGGTCAATGTATTATGAACGATACAAGTCGTTTCATCCATCACAATAAATCCTCCTGAACCTAACATCGTTCCTGTAGCAAAACCACCGTCAGACAATGACTCATACGTCATTAATCGCTTCTCGCCAGTAGCTGTCGTTAAGATCATTTCTGCTGGTAAAATAGGCACAGAAGAACCTCCAGCAACTACTGCTTTTAGCTTATGTCCATCACGAATACCACCGCACCATTCATCTGAATAGATAAAATCCTCCACCGTAATTCCCAATGGAATTTCATATACTCCTGGCTTGCGGATATGTCCTGATGCCGAAATCAATTTAGTCCCTGTGCTTCTTCCTACCCCAATCTGTGCATAAGCATCACCACCGTTGTTCACAATCCATGAAGTTGCAGCAATAGACTCTACATTGTTTACCACGGTTGGGCATTGCCACAATCCTTTAACTGCTGGAAATGGAGGCTTATTACGAGGATTACCACGTTTTCCTTCCAAAGACTCCAATAAGGCTGTTTCCTCACCGCAGATATAAGCACCGCCTCCAGACTGAACAAACAAGTCCAAATCATAGCCTGAGCCTAAAATATTTTTACCCAATAAACCTTTATCATAGGCTTCTTGAATGGCTTTTTCTAAAATATGAATCACATACATCAACTCTCCACGAACGTAGATATAAGATGTATTAGCTCCCAAAGCAAAACTGGACACAATCATACCTTCAATCAAGGTATGAGGAGATTTCCACATCAAATAATGATCTTTGAAAGTACCTGGCTCTGATTCATCAGCATTACAAACTAAATAACGAGGGACACCCTCTGGTTTAGCCAAAAATGACCACTTCATTCCCACGGGGAATCCTGCTCCACCACGACCACGCAATCCTGATTTTTTTACTTCTTCAGTAACTTCATCAGGAGTCATTTTTTTCAATGCTTTTTCTACCGCTTGGTACCCACCATGCTTACGATATACATCAATCGTTTCTATTCCTGGTACCTCAATATGTTCGGTTAATATCTTCATCCTCGCTTATTTTCCTAATTCATCAATGATTTGATCTACCTTCTCCTTGGTCAAGTGCATGTAAAACTTCTCACGAATCTGAAATACAGGTCCCCAGCCACAAGCTGCCAAACACTCTACTTCTTTTACCGTAAACTTTCCATCAGCCGATGTTCCACCGGTCTCAACACCTAAACGCTTTTTCAAGTGGTCATATACTTCTACACCACCCATTAGACAACAAGGACCTGTGCGACAATACTCAATGACATGTTCTCCTACTGGTTCCAAATGAAACATGGTATAAAAACTTGCCACTTCGTACACCTCAATGGGTTTGATGGACAACAAAGAAGCCACATAATCCATCACTTCTGGACTACACCATCTCCACTCAGCTTGTGCCAAATGCAAAATGGGCAAAAGTGCTGATTTCTGTTTCCCTTCTGGGTAACGAGCAATGATTTTTTTCACTAATTCCAGCGTTTCTGCTGGGAAAACGATGTTATTCTTACCTTCCATGTATTATGTATCTAACTCACCTGCAATCACGTTCATCGATGACATCGTCACAATGGCATCAGATAAAGTCGAACCTTTAATCATCTCTGGGAATGCTTGGTAATATATATATCCAGGTCTACGGAACTTCAAACGATATGGGGTACGTCCTCCATCCGAAACCAAATAGAATCCCAATTCTCCATTACCACCCTCTACAGAATGATAAACCTCTCCAACAGGTGCATCAATTTCCCCCATCACAATTTTGAAATGGTAAATCAATGCTTCCATGTTACGGTAAACCTCTTGCTTGGGAGGCAAATAATAATGCGGTGCATCTGCATGGTAAGGTCCTTCTGGCAAATTATCCATTGCCTGCTGAATGATGCGTAAACTCTGCCACATTTCCTCTTCACGTACTAAGAAACGGTCGTAGGTATCACCTTTAGTTCCTACAGGAATTTCAAAATCAAAATCTTCATACGACGAGTAAGGATTCAATGAACGAACGTCATAATCCACACCCGCAGCACGTAAATTTGGGCCTGTAAAACCATAGTTTAACGCACGTTCCGCTGAAATAGCGCCCACGTTTTGAGTACGATCCATGAAGATACGATTGCGAACCACCATACTCTCGAATTCCTTCAAAGCAGCTGGTAACTCCGCCAATATTTTTTTGATTTTCTCGATGGCAACCGGGCTCAAATCCCTTTCCATACCACCAAAACGACCCATGTTTGTCGTTAAACGAGCCCCGCAAAGCTCTTCGTAAATCTCATAAATAAACTCTCTCCATTGGTATACATACAAGAAACCCGTTAAGGCTCCCGTATCTACGGCCAAAATGGAGTTACAAATAATATGATCTGCTAAACGAGCCAATTCCATCATGATGACACGAATGTATTGCGCGCGCTTAGGAACTTCGATTCCTAATAATTTCTCTACCGTCATGTGCCAGCCCATATTATTGATAGGTGCTGAACAGTAATTCATGCGGTCTGTTAAGGTCGTTATTTGATAGAATGGACGACGTTCTGCAATTTTTTCAAATGCACGGTGAATATATCCCACCGTTTGTTCGGCATCCACGATTGTTTCCCCATCCATCGTCAAGATATTTTGAAAAATACCGTGGGTGGCTGGGTGGGTAGGCCCTAAATTTAGGGTTGTCAACTCGTTTACATAAGGTCCGCTTTTAGGCGTCTTATCTAGACCTACGTTGGGGTTATTTACTAATGCTACTTCAGACATGTTTCGCTCGTTGAAGGTAGATTATCTACCAAATAATTCATCTATTTTATCGTGACGGGTGGCATCCTCCAATGGATATTCCTTGCGCATCGGATGGTAATCCATATCCTCTACGTTCAAAATACGAATCAAATTCGGGTGACCTTCAAAAATAATGCCGTAAAAATCAAAGGCTTCACGCTCCATCCAGTTGGCAGTAGCAAATAAGCCTGTCACGGTAGGAACTTCCGGTTTTTCAATCGGCACATAAATCTTGATCCACAAACGCACGTTATTCTCTAAGCTGTGCAAATGGTATATGACCCCTAATTCTTGTCCTTTTGCCTCAGGAAAATGAATTCCTGCCAAATCAGTCAAAAATTGGAATTTCAATACCGGATGTTGATAAAGAAAATGAAGCATCGGAACGATGTGTTCTACTTCTGTAGTTACTTGTAAGATTCCATGGGATTCAGCGATTCCATAAATGGCTTCCTCACCGAATTGCCCTTGTAAGGCATCTATAATTTGTTGATTACTCACGTTTTCCATGCTCGATTTACTTATTCAATACCATATGATTCCAACAAAGCTTTATACTCTGGTTGGTTTCTACGACGAATAGACTCATTTTTTGCTAACTCTTGGATTTGCATAAAACCATCTAAAATTTGCTCTGGACGTGGAGGGCAACCTGGTACGTATACGTCAACCGGAATAATACGATCAATCCCCTGCAAAACCGAGTAAGTATCAAAAATACCTCCAGAACAAGCACAAGCTCCAACCGATAAAACCCAACGAGGTTCTGCCATTTGCAAATACACTTGTTTTACCACAGGAGCCATTTTCTTAGCTATCGTTCCCATCACCATCAACACGTCAGCTTGTCGCGCAGAAAAACTCAAACGCTCTGCACCAAAACGACCAATGTCATAGTGAGAAGCCATAGTAGACATGAATTCAATACCGCAGCAAGATGTAGCAAAAGGCAAAGGCCAGAGCGAATTCGCTCTAGCCATCCCTACTAATGAATCTAAACTGGTAGCAAAAAATCCCTGACCCTCTAAACCTGCCGGCGCTTCTACGATATTAATTTTTGCATCACTCATATATAATCTTCTTTTCTATTAAAAATAAACCCAGCAAAAAGCTAAATGTTTATTTTTCCCAGGTTAAAATACCTTTTTTAATTACGTAGATAAATCCAGCTAATAATAAGCCCATGAATACGATCATTTCATAAAATCCATTCCATGCTAATTGCTTAAAATTCACTGCCCAAGGGTACATAAATACAATCTCCAAATCAAACAAAACGAACAATATGGCAACCAAGAAGTACTTCACCGAAATCGGTGTACGGGCATCTCCAATGGACTCAATACCGCACTCAAAAGAATCATCCTTTTTCGCAGAATGGCGTTTGGGACCTAAAGCATGTGTCAAGACCATGACCAATACGATAAAAGCCAATGCCGCTGCTAATTGAACGAAAATGGGTAAAAAATCTTGAGGTTGATAGTTCATCTTGTACTTCGCTAAATTTGAAGCGGCAATTTACTCACTAAAATCTAATTTTGAAGATTATTTTATTAAAAATACTTGGTTTTTCCTGGCACTGCTACTGGGTACAAACCATTCGCATCTGGCTTCAAGGGCATATCTGCATCCCAAGCAAAGCGACTTGGTGCAATATTAATCCCTGAGTTAATGGCTTTGTCCCATTCGATAATCTGTCCTGAATAGGTAGCCATCCTTCCTAAAATAGAAGTCATGGTGGAATATGCCCCATTTTCAGCATCCGCAAATTTGTATTCTCCCGCGGCTACTGTGGCCCACAATTCATCATGCTCGGTTTGATATGGATTATTCTCTTTTGTCTTTTTGTCAAAAGCATAATTCACATTTCCCTTCAAATCCAAAATTTTGGCTGAATCAAAAAGCACTTTTCCTTTCGTTCCAATCAAATGTTCGTCGACTTTAGTCCAGGTACCAGGAATATGACGGCATTGGCTATTCAAGATAGTTCCATCAGCATATTCAAATTCTACGATATGGTGATCAAAGATTTCACCGTAATCTTTCCCTTTTCTCACTTCTCTTCCACCCGTTCCTCTTGCTCTAACAGGATAACCGTTTTTCGCCCAGTTGATTACATCAATATTGTGAATATGCTGCTCGGTTATATGGTCGCCACAAATCCAATTGAAATAATACCAGTTTCTCATTTGGTATTCCATCTCGGTCTGTCCATCCTTACGTGGTTTAACCCAAACACCATCATTATTCCACCAACAAGAAGCTGAAACAACATCGCCGATTTGTCCATCCTGCACGCGTTTCATCAAATCACGGTATGAATTTTGATAATGACGCTGTAAACCCACTACCACGTTTAATTTCTTCTCTTTGGCTATTTTAGCTGCTGCCAAAACACGTTGGATACCCGCTGGGTCTGTTGCCACCGGTTTTTCCATGAAAATTTGTTTTCCTAAACGAACAGCCTCCTCGAAATGGTAGGGACGAAAACCTGGAGGAGTCGTCAAAATCACCACATCTGCCAAGGCCATTGCTTGCTTATAGGCATCAAAACCCACGAATTTATGATCTTCAGGAACATTAACTTTCTGATTCACGGGCACAGCTTTAGCCGAAGTATCTTTGGCACGGGAATTCATCACACTCTTATAACAATCATCCAATCGATCTTTAAAGGCATCTGCCATAGCTACCAACTGAATATTTTCTTTTGTACTCAAAGCCTGAATGATAGCTCCTGTACCTCGACCACCACAACCAATTAAAGCTACTTTTAAGGTGTCTCCTACCAAACTTTGGCTAAAACTTACCCCTGGATTAGCCTGAGCCACTAGCGGTGCCGCTAACAGAGCTCCAGCTCCCAGACTAGACTGAACAATGAATTCTCTACGTGAATTTTTCATGTTAATTAGGTATATATTTTGAAGGTTAATAATCTTTTAAATACTGATCAAAAAATGCCCGCACTTCTTCAGGGCTTGGCTGCTTGGCTGGTCGCATGATACGAAAACCCACAAACGGAGCATCCGCATTCCACCATTTACTCTTAGGTTCTTGAGGATCTCTTCTGTTCCAAACAGGATCCGCCGCCAACCTACTGGCACTTCGAGCCATGTTAGCCTCATCTCGATAACTTCCTCCTCTGACGATTGCTTCCGCATACTTATCTTTGAATACTGCTTGATGAGCTTTCTTATTAGCGGAATAAGCTGGTTCATAATGATCCAATACCCATTCGTGAACATTCCCCAACATATCATACAATCCCCAAGCATTGGGTTTTTTCTGAGCTACCAGATGGTATTTGTCTCCTGAATTGGTAGCAACCCAAGCATAATCTTCTAATTTTTCATTCGCAGCGAGAGAAGAATAAGCTCCTTTTCCACCAGCCCGACAAGCATACTCCCATTCTGCCTCCGTAGGCAAACGATAAAATATTTGGGTTTTGGCATATAACCATTTACAATACATGAGCGCAGCAAAATGCTGCATGGAGTTCGCTGGAAACCCACCAACTTTTCCCATACCTAATGTGAAATCAATGTAAGGTGGACTTGGACGAGTAATGGCATCTGGCCCTTCCTTGGCTGGTTTTGGCGCTGGATCACGATCCTCTTCAAAAAACAATTGGTATTCATCATAAGTCACTTCGGTTTTCCCCATCCAAAATGCCTCCATGCTCAATTTTAGTTGCGGCCCTTCATCGGTATTCCTTCCAACCTCTGTACTTGGACTACCTAATACTAAATTACCTGCAGGAATAGCCTGCATATCAAAAGCCACGGTAGAATTAGGAATGATTTGTCGGTATGATTTCAATTGTTGACCTATTCCTATTTGACAAATCCCAACGCTCAAGGCCAGTACTATTACACGTATTTTTCTATTCATTCTTAATTTAATTCTAATCGACTTTCAAGATACCATGATTCAATAATATTTCCAATTCCCCATTTTGGTATTCCCATACAAGCACCTGCACCCGTGGAAATCGCTGAAGCAAGATTTTTATATCCTCTATTTCCATAATAGTAGCGGCAGTTGCTATCCAATCTGCCTGAGCACCATCAGGTGCAATGGCAGTAGCCGATCGTGCGTGTTCCAATCCCAAACCCGTTTTGGGATTGATAACATGGGAATAACTTTTCCCCGCAATTTCTACTTGTTGGTATGTTTTTCCTGAACTAGCAATTGACTGGTTTTTGATTTCTAAAAAATCAGTCGAGATTTTTTTAGAATTAGGCAATTCAAGGCCTACCTTCCAAACATCTCCCTGAGGATTTACTTGGCTGGCACTAATTTTTCCTCCCGCATCCACCAAAGCATATGGATATCCTGATTTCACTAAAAAATCCAATACCCTTTGAGCCACAAAGCCCTTACCTATTGACCCTACATCCAATTGGCAAGCTGAATTTGTTAATCGAATGGCACTACTGTCTGCATTAAATTCCAAACACGGTGATTGCAATGCCTTAACCCAATCTTGAAGCAAATGAGAAGCAGGAAGCTCTTTCGTTTTTCTAGCATTTCTCCAGGCAGCCACTAATTTGCCTATGAAAATGGTTAGATTCCCGTGGCTGTATTGATATGCCAACAAAGATTCTTTCAATATAGCCTTAAATGGCTCTTGAATGGGATAAAACTGACCTGTTCCAGCTCTTTGATTCACTTGGCTTAAATCTGAAATTGGCTGGTAATCGCTCAATTGCATTTCTAAGTTTTCTGCCAATGTCTGAGCTTTTTTAATTGTATTCGACAAGCCTATCGAATCTTGAGTAGAAACGATGATGCGAAATGGAGATCCCATTCTGGCTGTTTCAAATCGATATTTGGTCCATTGGGCTTGAGTCAAAAAGCTACAACAAATAACGAAGGCCGTGACTAAGAGGGATTTTTTGTTCATCTTTCAAATATTACAAAAAAATTTGTAACTTTGTCTCGCAAATAAGGGTATGGTTCGCCTTCATCCGATAAATCCAATTCCCGTTCAAACTATTTGCCATGCTTGATTCATCCAAATTTCTTTTCGAAGCTCTTACCTACGACGACGTACTATTGCTTCCTGCGTATTCTGAAGTCTTACCTCGTGATGTAAAGACTCAAACTCGACTGACGAAAAACATCAGTTTGAATATTCCCATTGTTTCTGCTGCCATGGATACAGTTACTGAAGCTGATTTAGCCATTGCCTTAGCACAAGAAGGAGGTATTGGAATCATCCATAAAAACATGACTATTCAGCAGCAAGCGGCACAAGTTCGTAAAGTAAAGCGCTCTGAATCAGGAATGATCATTGATCCAATTACATTACATGATACGCAAACTTTAGGTGATGCTCAGCGCATCATGAAAGAATTCAAAATTGGAGGTATTCCAGTCATTGATACTCAAGGAATTTTAGTGGGTATTTTGACTAACCGTGATTTACGTTTCCAAAAAGAAACAGCTAGACCGGTGCATGAAATCATGACAAAGGTAAACTTGATTACTGCCAATGAAGGAATCAGCATGGAGGCGGCAGAGAGTATACTACAAGAGCATAAAATTGAGAAATTACCCATCATCGACAAAAATGGCCGATTGATTGGATTAATTACATATAAAGATATTTTAAAACGCAAAAGCCATCCATTAGCATCCAAAGATTCTTTAGGGCGCTTACGCGTAGGTGCTGCTGTAGGAGTTACACATGATTTATTAGATCGTGTACAAGCTTTAGTTCAAGTGGGTGTTGACGTCATTAGTATTGATACAGCACACGGACATTCCAAAGGCGTTATTGATGCTTTAAAAACGGTCAAAGCATCCTACCCAAGTTTAGATGTGATTGTTGGAAACATTGCTACAGGAGAAGCTGCCAAAGCCTTAGCTGAAGCAGGAGCTGATGCCGTAAAAGTAGGTGTAGGACCTGGAAGTATTTGTACCACCCGTATCATTGCGGGAGTAGGAATGCCACAATTAACAGCCGTTTATGAAGCAGCCAAGGCCTTAGAACCTTACAATGTTCCGTTAATTGCCGACGGTGGAATTCGTTTTTCAGGCGATATTGCCAAAGCCATTGCAGGAGGTGCTAGCACGGTGATGATTGGTTCATTATTAGCTGGAACCGATGAGGCCCCAGGTGAAATGATTATTTTAGAAGGACGTAAATTCAAATCATACCGTGGAATGGGATCATTAGAAGCCATGGAAGATGGATCAAAAGATCGCTATTTCCAAGATGCGGAAGATGATATCAAAAAATTAGTTCCTGAAGGAATCGTTGGACGTGTACCATTTAAAGGATCTGTGACAGAAATTCTATACCAAATGGTGGGTGGTTTGAAAGCCGGAATGGGCTATTGTGGAGCAGGAACTATTTGCGATATGCAACAAGCTAAATTTGTAAAAATCACTTCTGCAGGTGTGAAAGAAAGTCATCCACACGATGTTAGTATTTCAAAGGAGGCACCTAACTATAGTGCTAAGTAAAAAAACCATTTTGCTTAAACGCTGTCAAGGTTTGAAACCTTGCCAGCGTTGCAAAAACGAATGAGAATTTGGACGTATTGTCCAAGAAATTGATAATCAAAAAAGCTCAGGGTTTAAACCCTGAGCTTTTTGTTTGATATTACTGATATGCTACACCAATGGGTAGCTGGTTTGAGCTTTAATATTGTAATAAGTTTTAAACAGGATAATTATGTACCGTATCCACGAAACACTTTACTTTATCTGGGTGAATATCAGGATAAACCCCATGACCTAGATTGGCAATGTAGCGCTGAGTACCGAATTGATCAATCATCTTCTTAGTCTCTGCCTCTACCGTTTTAAAATCTCCATAAAGCGCACAAGGATCTAAGTTACCTTGAAGGGTTCTATTTGAACCAACCAAACGCCTGGATTCTTGAATATCCATATTCCAATCCAATCCTATGGTGGCACAGTTTAATTGAGCCATCTCTTCTCTCGCAAAAAATGCTCCTTTAGCAAATAAAGTAACAGGAACCTCTGTTAGAGCATCGCAAATTTGCTTGAGGTAAGGAGTAGAAAAAGCACTGTACTGTGCTGGCGACAATATGCCTGCCCAAGAATCAAATACTTGAATCAGGTTGGCTCCTACAGCCACTTGTGCCTTCAAATAAGCTATAGTTGAATCCGTAATTTTTTGCAATAATGCATGAGCCAATACTGGTTCCGCATAAAGCATTTTCTTCGCTTGAGAAAAAGTTTTAGATCCCTTCCCCTCTACCATATAGCAGAAGATTGTAAATGGCGCTCCTGCAAAACCAATCAATGGAATTTTACCTGACAAATCACGCTTCACTATCTTGATAGCATCTAAAACATAGGCTAAATCCTCCTCGGGAACTGCTGTTTTCAAAGCATCAACATCCTGCTGGGAACGAATAACCTGAGGGAAAAGAGGTCCTTTTTGCTCTTCCATGACATAAGGAAGACCCATAGCTTCTGGAACTACCAATATATCTGAAAAAATGATGGCTGCATCTACATCGAAACGATCCACAGGCTGAATAGTCACTTCGGCTGCCCATTCAGGATGTGTCGCCAATCCAATGAACGAACCTGCTTTAGCTCTTACTTCTCGGTATTCCGGTAAAATTCTTCCTGCTTGACGCATCACCCAAACAGGGATTCGATCAACAGGTAATCCTTTTGCTGCCCTAATCAGGCGATCATTTTGTAATACTTCCATATGCTTATTCAAGCCACAAAGGTAGTCAAGAAATGATAAATTGTGAATGGTAAATGGTAAATGAAAAAAGAAACTTATTTATGTTCGAGAGTTGTTACCACCAATTTAAAATGTACTTCCCTGATTAAAGTTGACCGGTTTATCAATTTTCGAATTCTACATTGTTCATTTTAAATTATACATTGAACGGTTAATCCCAACGAAAGATGGGAACGCGGCATGAGCGGAGCGGCAGGCGCATCTTTGACCTCGTGCGTAGGCTAAAGCTAAGCGTCAAAGATTAAAGCCGTATGCGGAGTGACAATCGGTTCCGCGCAGCGGAATTCGTCTTAGGATTAACCGTATTTCTTCCGTTTTTTTTGTTTCTTTTTTTTTAAAAAAAAAGAAATGCCAAAGAAAGTTAAGCTCAAGAAAAAGTGACGAATTCAAAAGAGTTTAAAATACTTTTCGTTTCATCAATTCACATGGATTTTCTTTTTTTGAAAAAAAAGAAACAAAAAAACTTCTTTTTTGTCGTTCAGCAAAGGCGAATTCCGCTGCGCGGAACCGTGATTCACTCCGCTATCGCCTATATTTTTGACGCCGACACGCATCGCCTTTGCTAGGGTCAAAACCTCGTCTACCGCTGCGTTCATCATCTTTCGCTCGTGCTGACCGACGGTGTTTGTACTTCCCTGATTAGAGTTGACCAGTTTCTAATAATTTTTCATTCTACATTCTTCATTCTACCCCACTAATACCTAAACACTTACATCTAATAACTAAACACTACTACCTAATAACTAATATCCTCGTATCTTTGTAATCCTTTAATATTTACCCTATGCAAGTAATTAGTGCACAATTCATCACCAGTAATACCGATTACTTAAAATGTCCACCGGACAAATTTCCTGAATTTGCCTTCATTGGTCGCTCTAATGTGGGTAAATCTTCTTTGATCAACTCCATTACCTTTCATAAAAAATTAGCAAAGACCTCTCAAACTCCAGGTAAAACACAGTTAATCAATCACTTTTTAATTAACGACAACTGGTATTTAGTGGATTTACCAGGCTATGGTTATGCCCAAGTAAGCAAAGAAAAGAGAAAGGAATTCGAAAAAATGATTTTGGATTACCTCATCAATCGTAAAAGTCTAACCTGTTTGTTCTTATTGGTCGATCTACGTTTAAAACCTCAACCAGTGGATATTGCTTTCATGGAAAGAATGGCGGAAGAACAAATTCCTTTTTACCTTGTGTTCACTAAGGCTGATAAATTATCTCAAAAACAAGTGGATGATAATTTCAAACATTACCAAGACTTCTTGTTGCAATCTTGGGAAGCATTACCGAAAATGTTCATCACTTCTGCTGAAAAACATCAAGGTAGGGAAGAAATCTTAGCCAGTATTCAGGAATTAATTGACACATCTCCCTATAAATCAAGGAAATCTTAATATTTTTGCGACCGAATTAAACATCACACATGGAATTATTAAATGAAATTGCCCACATATCAGGCAAAAGCGGATTATTTAGAGTGTTGAAACCCACTCGTACTGGGGTTATAGTAGAAACATTAGATGCTCTAAAACAAAAATCTGTTGTTAGCGGTCAAACACGTATCTCGGTTTTAAAGGATATTTCCCTTTATCTAGACGATCATCAAGACAGCACATTGCCTTTAGGTGATTTATTTCAATTGATTCACTCTGTTTGTCAAGGTTCTTTGAACATTGAACCTAAAAAGGCAAGTGATGCTGAATTATTTGGATTATTAGCAAGTATTGTTCCCAATTATGACTCTGATCGAGTTTATGCTTCCGATATCAAAAAAATCCTTTCTTGGTATTTGATTTTGGTAACTAATACTCCTGACATGTTCCAAACAGCTCCAGCCGCCGAAGAACCGAAAGCGGAAAAAGTGGTGAAAGCTCCCAAAGCTGCTAAAGAAGTAAAAGAAGCAACAGAAGAAAAAGCAGCGAAAGCTCCCAAAAAAGCAAAAGCGACTAAATAAGTCGCTTCACAAATAATGACATAAAAAAATCCCGATTAATTCGGGATTTTTTATTTATTTCAAAGAGTTGATCCAAGAAGCAATCTTCATGGCATCCGCCTTTGGCACATTTTTCAATGCCATCATTGGTGGGTAACCAGGCCAGTTCTCAGGCTTTGGATTCGCAATTAATTCTACAATTTTTGCATTGCTATACTTTTTCTTAGCAACATCCGTATAAGCCGGACCTACTAAACGAGCATCTACCTTATGGCAAGCAAAGCAAGTATATTTTTGCATTAATGGCTTAATATCAGCAGGAAAATCTTCCGCATTGGCCTGAAATCCAAATGCAAATGTTCCTAAAGTTACAGCCAAAATAAATTTTGATATTTTTTTCATTTTGATTGAATGTTTAATTGTTCACAAAATAAGGGATTAATACGTTATTTTCTATATGCTCTTGCGCATATTTCTCCCTTTTTATTAAATAGAAGCATGAAATGCATCTACGGCAGCTCTTACACTTCCATGTTGATCCAATAATTCCGAAGCTTTTTCTTCTGAAACTCCAGTGGCTTCCTTCACCATACGGATTGCTCTTAAAACCAATTTGTGGTTACTTAACGCCATATCCACCATTTTATTTCCTCGAACTCGTCCCAGTCGAATCATCACAGCAGTAGAAATCATATTCAGTACCAATTTCTGCGCCGTTCCAGATTTCATTCGGGTACTACCAGTGACATATTCAGGACCTACCACCACTTCAATTGGATATTGGGCCACTTGGGCAATAGCACTTCCTTCATTACAAACAATGCAGCCGGTTAAAACACCATGCGCATTAGCATCACGCAAACCTCCAATAACATAGGGTGTTCTACCTGATGCTGCAATACCTATCACCACATCATTTTGATCAATATCATAGGCCTTCATATCCAACCACGCCTGTTGTTCATCATCTTCTGCATTTTCCACAGCCTTACGAATGGCTCCATCTCCTCCTGCAATTAATCCTATTACCCAGTCATGAGGTACACCATATGTAGGCGGACACTCGGAAGCATCTACCACGCCCAATCTACCACTAGTTCCAGCACCAATATAAAATAGCCTTCCCCCCTTTTCCATGCGGGACACAATTTGCCCAACCAATTTTTCAATTTGAGGAATTACCTTTTCCACCGAATATGGAACAGTTTTATCTTCAGCATTGATTTGTCGTAGAATCGTTTCCACGGACTGTTTATCCAAATCCAAATAATTAGAGTCAGACTCAGTTGCTAGCTTACTTAAATTCTCTGCCATTATTTTGTAGAAAGTGCGTAAAAGTGCTTAAAAAAATGAGGTATCGTTTCAATCCCTTTATAAAAATTAAACAATCCAAAATGTTCATTGGGCGAATGAATAGCATCCGAATCTAAACCAAAACCCATCAAAACCGATTTAATTCCCAATTCTTTTTCAAAAACGGTAGGTACAGGAATACTTCCTCCTCCTCTGGTAGGCACAGGCTCTTTCCCAAATGTCTCTGCCAAGGCTTTCGATGCCGCTTGATAGGCAATCGTATCCGTTGGCATCACATATGCCTCACCTCCATGATGTGGTGTTATGGTTACTTTAACTCCTTTAGGTGCAATGGACTTAAAATGATCCGTAAATAATTGGGTAATCTTCTCTGAACTTTGATTAGGTACCAAACGCATGGAAATCTTGGCATGAGCCAAAGATGGCAATACTGTTTTAGCTCCTTCTCCAATATAGCCACCCCAAATACCGTTAACATCCAAAGTCGGACGTATAGAAGCTCGTTCTAAGGTCGAATATCCTTTTTCTCCATGTACCGAGGCGATGCCCAAGTCCTTTTGGTAGGCATCTAAATCAAAAGGCGTCTGAGCCATAGCCGCCCTATCGGAGGCACTTAACTCTTGAACAGCCTCATAAAATCCAGGTATAGTAATTTGATTAAATTCATCGTGCATCGAGGCAATCATCTCACACAATATATTGATGGGATTAGCCACTGCTCCTCCGTATACCCCAGAATGCAAATCACGATTTGGTCCCTGTACCGTAACTTCCAAATAACTTAAGCCTCTTAATCCCACATCGATAGACGGGATATCATTGGCTATAATGGCTGTATCTGAAATCAAAATAACATCGGCTTGAAGTAAGTCTTTGTTATTAGCCACAAATATGGCCAAATTATTGGATCCGATCTCTTCTTCTCCTTCTATCATAAACTTGATATTACAAGGTAAGTTGTTGGTAGCCAACATGGCTTCAAAGGCCTTTATATGCATGAAAACCTGACCTTTGTCGTCACATGATCCACGGGCATAAATTATTTCATCTTTGATGACAGGCTCAAATGGCGGACTTTCCCATAATTCCAAAGGATCGGCTGGTTGTACATCATAATGTCCATATACCAACACTGTAGGGGCATTGGGATCAATAATCTTCTCTCCATAAACCACAGGAAAACCAGCCGTTTCTTCGAGGCGAACCTGATCAGCTCCAGATTGACGTAAATTATTAGCTATGAATTCCGCCGCTCTTCGTACATCACCTGCATAAGCAGGATCCGCAGAAATGGAAGGAATACGTAATAAATCGAGTAATTCTTCTAAAAAACGTGGTTGATTAGCTTGAATATAAGCTTGTGTTTTTTTCATATGGAGAGGCGAATGGGATTAAATCATTCGCGCACAAAGATAAAAAAAAACGACTTAGGATTGTTTCTTTCGAGGGATTAGATACATCCGATTTTCAGTGCCCTGAAGAATGCGGGAAATATTCTTACGGTGCATAAATATGACTAAGAAGGCAACGATAAAACCAAAATAAATCAAAATTGGAAATTCATCTCCAAAGACTTTAAATACCATCAAAAAAGGAAACATGAGTGAAGCCACCATCGATCCTAAAGAGACGAAATTTGATAAGTAAAATACCAATAAAAAGACAGCTATACTGACCAAAGCTGCCTCAGGATGTAAGGCTAAAACCATCCCCATCAATGTGGCCACCCCTTTTCCTCCTTTAAAATCACAAAAAACTGGCAATAAATGACCCAATACAGCCAAAAACCCAAATACGATCTTTAGAGACACGCAGGTTTGCCAATCAATTAAATGAAGATAAAATAGAAATGTAGAAAGTGACGTTGCTAAAAAACCTTTAAAAGCATCCACAAATAACACAATGCTTCCTGCCTTTTTACCCAATACACGAAAGGTATTGGTTGCCCCAGCATTCCCACTTCCTAAGGTACGTATGTCCACCCCATGATAGGCTTCACCATACCAAATGGCTGTTGGAATTGAGCCTAAAATATAGCTCAACAAACAAAGCCCAATGAGAATTAAAATCATAATAATATTAAAGGTCACCATAATATAGAAAGGCGCTGAACCCAAATATAGGGGGGCTAAAAGCCAAAATCAAGAAGATTAAAAACATTCTTGAAATGTTTAAATTTTCATCTTCATAATATACCAAAAAAGCCTAAAATGAGAAATTAACGGAGGCCATCAAGCGAAAAGCTTTCGGCGAACCGTGATCCATATATGACAGTCGATGGAAGGCCTGAATCCTAAATAACTTAAAAATATTATCGATCCCATAACCTACTTCCGCATAGGGTATACTAGGATTTAACGAATCGAAAGAATACATGTCTAAAAACTTTGACTTCAACGGATTATTCACATCCTTCATGATGTCTCTATTTTCCTTTCTTTGGCTACCCCACAATAAATTTCCACTAGCAATAAATCTCCATTTCAATTTCTTAATCAAGGGAATTCGATTGAACAATAAACCCTCAAAATTATGATTGTATTGTAAGGAAATAAATTGGTCACTGACAAACTCAAAATAATTCATGGTAGAATAAGCACTGCGCACAAAAAACAGCGTCTCATTTCCTAAATGAGGGAATAATAAAGGCGCAGGTAAATTGGAAGGAGTATATCCCATAGATAGTGTATAATCAGATCGACCAAAAGTTCCAACCCTAAAAGTCTGGTATGCCTTCAAGGTAAAACGTTCATAATCAAAATCTCCACCTAAAAAGCCTTTAAATCCTCGCTGGTAGCGGAAAGTAACTACTGGAATACGCTTGGTAGCCAAGGTGATGCGTTCATTACCATTCATAATGAAGGTCTCTCCTCTGGCAAATCTAGCTTCTAATGTAACGAATGACTCTTGATAATAATCTTGCACAGGTGAGGCATTACCTAACTCTGGATTTAAACGATATTGAAATCTAAATAATGGATCAAAAGAACGTGTGTTCATTTGAGCCGTAAAACTCAAGCCTTTGGTAACTTCCGTGCTAAAAAATGCTTCACTTTCTCTCCTAAAAAAAGCTCCAGAAAAAGCTCCCCAACGAGTGAATGCATAAAACAGGCGATTATCTCCAATCAATTCAGGCGTTAAACCGACTCGTTCTATATCATAAGAATGTCGCAAACCAGCAATGGTCCATTTGGCTTTCGAGAATAGATAATTGACTTCAATCGAATATTTGGGCACTAAATCTTTGGTACCAAATCCTACATTTCCACGTAAAATCCAATGCTTATCGAAATTAGAATTGGTTCTAAACCCTAACCTAAATCGAGCTCCCTCCAGTCTGTTGACAGCTATACTGCTCAAATAAGGTCCCACTTCAATGTCGTTAAACTTCTTATAGCCACTCAAAGCTATCTCAGCAATTTCTACATAAGTTCGAACGATGGGTAAATTCTTCACAGAATCAATTAAGGCAAAGGCTGTTAGATCTTGTCGACTCAATGGCTCATATCTAGCATGTTTCCAATATTCTGGATCAGGCTCTTTCGCATCTTCTGCCACCTCAGATGTCAAATCATAAAACTCTACAGCTTTGGGCTTATTGACGATAAAACCTTTATTGGAAATATACATCTTCAATAGCATCCCAGCAGAACCTTTGGTCAACTCTTCAATATCAATCAAAAAACGGGTACGAGAAGGTAACCAAGCTCCGTCGGCAACTTGCTCTAACTCTTGAGAAATTTTAATCTTGTCGATGAAATTCAAATTCGCCTGCTTATCAATAGCGGCATCAATTTGAACCAAAGCAAAGCTGGTGGTATCAATCCACATTTGACCTGTGAAAACGAGGTCTAGAGGATTTTTAGGGTCAAAATCCAATTGATAACACACATGACCGTCAACATTGACCGTATCACCTAAAAAATATTTATAGTTTCCTTTCCAATTATCTCCAATGGGGCTTGCAAAGTCTTTGCCAAAAAAAGGAACATAATTTTGATAAAAATTATAATTAGCAATCAAGTTTCCGCCCACCAACTGGGAAATAAAGCCCCCATCTTGCACTCCTACCCCCTTGATGTTGGTTTTAATAATCTTTTCCTTCTTTCGTCTCGGAGACTCGCGATAATAGAATTTACTGATAGATTCAGAGATATACGTCGGTATTACAGGCTTTCCATCTTCACCGGCTTCTTTCTCAAACTTCTTAATGGAAGATTCTATCTCCCGCATGATTTTCGTATTCCTTAATTTCTCCGAAATATTATCTACATCCAGTTCCATTTTGGTGTAAGAATCATATTCGTAAGCTGTTAATTTATTCCGATCATGCAGGTCACGTTGTTTGACCACTTGGCGCAATATCTTAAAGGCGGGATTCTCTCCTGAATAAACGATAACCTCTTGCAAGGCCTTTTGAGCAGGTTCCATTTGGAAATCAACTTCTTGAACTGCCTTCTTTTTATCGATGAATTTGACCCGCTTTTTATATCCAACGAAGGATACAAAGAGGGAATCTGTTAATACTTTGGAATGAAAGGTATATTCTCCTTGAAAATTGGTGGTAGTACCCAGATTAAGACCCACTAAACCAACAGAAGCAAAGGGCACAGGGTCGCCATTAGAAGCATCTGTCACTCTTCCCTTGATCACATATTGCGCAGAAGCCCAATGTACACCCACCAAAAGAATCAGTAGAGCCAAAAAAATACGACTTCTCCAATTCATTAATCTACCATTAAACAAGGTTAAAGCTTATTAGATACTGTAACAAAAATACAGATTGATTGGAACAATCACACTATTTGTCGTGAGATTTTCGATTTTCGTCGACAAATACTTTAAATTTTTGTAAAGCACGGGCACGATGTGCCATTTGATTTTTTTCAGACAAGGTCATTTCAGCAAATGTCCTTGTTAATCCCTCTGGTTGAAAAACAGGATCATAACCAAATCCAGCATTTCCTCTAGCTTCATGGGTAATATCCCCGATTATTTCTCCTTCAAACTGAACAAATTTCCCATTTTCATGAAATGTTAAAATTGTCACGAATCTTGCTCTTCTGTTTTCTTCTTGATGAAGGTTCTGCAATAACAAATTAAGGTTGTTCAGATCATTTTTAGGCTCGCCTGCATATCTGGCTGAATAAACCCCAGGAGCACCGTGTAAGGCTTCTACTTCTAAACCTGAATCATCAGACAAACAAGTCACATGGTAGCGATCTGCAATGAATTTTGCCTTCAACATGGAATTCTCTTCCAACGTTGAACCTGTTTCTGGAATCTCCTCTTCTAGCCCTAAATCTTGTACTGTTCTAACCTCAAATTGACCATGCAATAAGGCCTCAATCTCTTCCACTTTGTGAAGATTTTGTGTTGCTAAGTACAATATAGGTTGCATGAAATTATTGAACAGGTACTTCTATTTCAAAACACAAAGGAGAGTTGGCTGGAATAGATCCTTGATTATTAGCACCATATCCTAATTTGGAAGGCAATATAACAATTGCTTTTTCACCCATTTTCAACTTCATGATTCCTTCATCAAAACCTGAAATGAGTTGACCAGCACCTACTAGCATGGAAGCTCCAGTACGGGAATCAAAAATAGGATCATACACAACTTTGCCAGCTGCATCCAATTTTAAATAACTAAAGCCTAAACGACCCGTATAATTCACCAAATAAGATTGAGTAGGTATCAATGCTTTACCTGTAGGATTAGAAATCGTTTTTTGAAAGATCAAACCAGTACTTGTCACTTCAGGATTATTGACATTGTAGGTTTTCTTCATTTCTTCGATTACTTGATTTTCTGTTTGAACGGAAATCAATTCGATATCAATTTTAATAACAGAATAGGCTGGGATTAGACCATTCCCGTAAGAACTCCCTCCAAAGGCTAAACTAGCTGGTAAAATAAATACCCCTTTATCACCTTCCTTCATGTAACGCAAAGGAAGCGTAAACACACTCTCAAAACTTCCTGTTACATAGCCACGTGGCTGTTTCAATAATCGGGAGGTGGAATCAACTTTAGATCCATTTAACAAAGTCATCACATAGTGATACTTGACTAAATCTGTATAAGCAGCTTGCTTGCCAGAAGTTCCTGCTGATAAGATGGAGTAATACATCCCTTCAGGTGATTTCTGAACATTTAATTTATTATCTGCAATGTATTTTTGAATATCTTTCTCGTTGTTTTCTACCTGCTGATCAATGGCATTAAAATCACAACTTGATAATCCGAAAAGCGTAAATATTAAAACAAAACTTAGGTAAAGTGTACTTCTGGTCATGGTAACTACTCGTTAATTTTGGCTAAATATACTTCGAACATTAAAGGTGTAAAACCAGGAATACTCCCTGAACCTGCTTGTCCATATCCTAAAGTGGATGGAAACACTAAAATGGCTTTTTCACCTAAACGCATTTTTTCAATTCCTTTTTGGAAACCTTGTACCGTCTGAGTTCCTCCAATGGTGACTGATAAACTATCTGTTTTCAACATATTACCGTCAAAAGCATATCCATTTAAGAATCTTCCTGTGTATTTAATCTTAACAATTTTTCCTGATGCAGGTAAATCACCTGTTCCTTTAACCAATTGGATAAATCGTAAACCTTCTGTAGTAGTTTCAGTCACGTTGTATCCTTTTTGGGCAATAAATTCTTTAATATTATCTTCTTGGCTACGAACTTTATATGACTTAATGGTCACTTTCATAGGGGTATAAGCAGGAAGACCTGGAAATTCTTGAGCTGTTCCCGGTAAAGCCATGATCGCTTGCTCCCCTTCTCGAATAAATGCCATCAAACGACTAAAAACAGGATTGGTAAAACCATAGCGATAAATGTAAGGTGTATTTAACTTACGATCGGTACTATCCAAAACCTGACCTGTTAGCAAATTTGCAAATTCATAATGCACCGAAAGCGTATCGCCTTTGGTCGCTAACTCACCAGCCGAATTAGTATTTGTAACGACGTAGTAAGCCCCATTTTCCATGGCAACAGGACTTTGTCCCAATTTTGAAAAATAAGAAGCAATCTGAGCTTGGTTTTCTTTCGCTCTAATCTCATCCACCAATTCAACATTGCTTAAGCAAGCCCCCAAACCCAAAGTCAAAGCCAAAAAAGCACTAATTCTAACAAACATTCGATTGACCATCATCATATACATTCACTAATTCACTCATTTTATTCCATCCTAAACGAATAAGGTTTCGGATTCGTATGGAATAAAGAAGAAAGGGGACCGAAATCCCCTTAAAAATTTATTTTTTGTTCAATAACTCTACTTCAAATACTAAAACAGAGTTCGCAGGAATAGGTCCGCGCTCTTGATCTCCATAACCTAAAGCTGAAGGAATCACGAAAACACCTTTTCCACCTTTTTTCAATAAAGTTAAGGCTTCATTAAAACCTGGGATCATTTGACCCAATGGCATTTCTGCAGCACTACCTTTATCAAATTCCTTTCCATCTACGAAAGAACCACGGTAATTTACAGTCCAAGTATCTCCCATTTTAGCAGCTACACCAGCACCTGGGCTTAGAATAGAATAATACAAACCTGAAGCAGATTTCTGGAAAGTTTTACCTGATTTGGCAATATAGTCAGCAATCACTTTTGGCTCTTGAGCTAATTTACCTGCTGCAGCTTGCTTATTCACGGCTGCTTCTTTTTCCATTTCCTTTTCAAATTCAGCACGAGATTGTACTTTCAATACCTTCACTGTGTATTTCAAATCAGAACCTGGCTTCAAGAATGGAGGAAGTGGCGCTTGAATATTTTTTGTTAAGCTATCAATAGGAACTAAAATAGTAGCACTATCTCCTAATGCCAATAAACGTAAACCGTTTTCAAATGTACCTTTGAATGAACCTGGAGCATTATTAGGAGCTTGGATCATTCCTTTACCTGGTTTTCCTTCTTTATATGTATCCTGTAAAACAGAATCTGTTGAATTTTTAATCACTAATCCAAAAGTAATGATGTCTCCATCTTTCAGCTTTTTGGCTTTGTCATCATGACTGTGAAATTGAATTTTTACGCCATCGATCACCTCGACTTTGTTTTGATTACATGCAGACAAAAATACGACTGCTGATAAAAGACCAATGAGTTGTTTACGCATGATTGTTTTGTTGAGACCGAAGTCTGTTATGGATTGTTTTAGATTGATTCGTTTATAAATTTTTAACTCGATTTATTTCAGAAAGATACAAAGGTAACACTTCTTGCAATTTTTCCTTCGCTCCTTCGATAGAGCTCGAAGAAAATCGACCACCTGAGGCATTTTTATGACCACCACCTTCAAAATAAGTTGATGCAAATTCATTCACAGCAAATGGCTCAATAGAACGAAACGATAATTTGATTCCATCAGGACGCTGTATTAATAAGATAGCCCATATTGCTCCCGCAATTTGTAGACCATAATTCACGATTCCCTCCGTATCTCCCGCTTGTGAATTAAATTGTTTTTGATCCTCTTCTGTAATCCACATCAATGCCAAATGGTAATCAGGCAAATAATCCAGTCGATTCGCAAGCACATGCCCTAAAAAACGTAATCGATCTAAACTCGCAGAATCAAATATTTTACGATGGACAGCATTCGTATTAACGCCTTTTTGAATGAGTTGAGCTACTACTTCATGTACATGGGCTGTAGTATTTGGATGGCGAAAGGAACCCGTATCAGTCATTATGCCAGAATACAAGCAAGAACCCATGGCTTCATTTATCAATGAATCATCTCCCCATTCTTGAATCAAATCAAAAATTAGCTCGCAAGTAGAAGCAGCTGTTGTTCGATGATAATAATAATCCGCAAAATCTTCTGGATTCAAATGATGATCTATCACCACTTTGGTTCCTCGTGCTGCTTTGATGGAATGGCTTAAGCCATGCAAACGTTGCATACCTGAAAAGTCCAAACAAAAAATAAATTCGGCATCTTTCAACAGGGCATCAATTTGAACCTTATGTAAGGTATCTTCAAAATTGAGAATATTCTCAGATCCCGGCATCCATTTTAAATTAGCCGAAACTGCTGATGGAACAATAACACATACATCCAAACCTCGCTGGGCCAAATAATTTTGCCAGGCTAAAGATGAACCGATGGCATCTGAATCAGGGTTAAAGTGCGTCGTAATGACCGCCTTAGTACCAGAGTTTAATTGTGCTTGAAGCGCCGAAATGGAAGACATAAAATTGATAATGCGCCATAATAAATTTGGGCGTTCGCAAAGTTAAAGATAAATTTGAATAAAAATTTTACTATGCCTACAAATCGCACCTTTACAATGATTAAGCCAGATGCTGTTGCAGATGGATTCACAGGGCCTATCATTCAGCAAATTGAAGCTGCTGGATTTAAAATCATTGCTCTTAAAAAAATACAATTAAGTAGTGAAGAAGCAGGTAAATTTTATGCCGTTCATGCGGAGCGACCTTTCTTCCAAAGTTTGTGTGATTACATGTGTTCGGGTGCTATCATTCCTATGGTGCTAGAAAAAGAAAATGCGGTGGAAGATTTCCGCACGCTAATAGGGGCTACCAACCCTGCCCAAGCTGCAGAAGGCACCATTCGCAAGCAATTTGCCAGGTCATTGGAATCCAATGCCATCCATGGTTCCGATTCAGATGAAAATGCAGCTATTGAAGGTGCATTTTTCTTTACTGAAAAAGAATTAGCTTAATTATTTGTGTTTATAAAATAAGAAACCATTCTCTTCTTTCATGAAGGTAATATGTGGATGATATTTCATGATATCATCCACATCGTTTTTCATGACGAAATAGGTAGGCCTATCCACGGTTTTCATACCTAAGAGGGTTTCTCCATCTGGAGAGGCGCTTTCTTTTTGAAAATATAAGAGGTGGGCAAAGGATTTAAAACCGACGGTTTCTATATACACCTTTTGCCCTACCTTAGATTCATAAAAATCAATAACAGTAGCTTGAGTATAACCTTCTATTTTAGGGACTACCAATGCCATGTACATCATAATGATGGCAATTCCGGTAATCATCAAACCATAGATACGCTTAGGTACTAGTGCCCCCTTTTGAGCAATCCAATAAATGATCGCCAATGCAAAAGCGACTCCGATCAGGATTTCAAAGCCTGACCAGTAGACTGGCGCTTGTAAATTTCCCTGAACAAACTTGTCTTGAATCAAAGGTATTATCTCAAAAGAATGTGACCCAATATAAGGCACCAAGGACAAGATCAATGAAAATAATAAACCAATGATCAGCAGGCCGATACTGTGACCCTTCTTCCAGGTACTGAAGCCCGATTCCCAATCACATAAAACCCGTGCCGAAAAAAAGCTCAATGGAATCCAGCACATGGATGAATAATGCACAATTTTGGTTTTAACCAAACTGAATAAAATCAAGACTACCCAAAATAGGATTCGAAACCAAACACTAAGATTGCGCTCTTCCTGCGTCGCTAGATTCACATCAGATTTCTTTGATATCAATGGGCTGATGGCCCAAATGGATATAGGAAAACAACCCAACAATAACACAAATGCATGGTAATAAAAAGGCTGACCATGTCCGGCATCTCCCGTGGTTAATAAGCGAATTTGATAAGCAAAAAAATCAGCAATGATACCTGTTCCGAATTTCATGGCAATGATTCCATACCAAGAAGCAAAGAAGAAAATCGCAATGATACTTACCCAAGTCAAAGCTTTCAACCAAGCTAGTAGTCGGCCCCACTCCGTCCGACTCAATAGTACATAAATGACAGCAGTTAGCCCCCAAATCAATAAGGCTACGGGGCCTTTGGTTAATAAGGCTAAACCGATGAAAATGGATGAAATGATTAGCTCTTTAGTCGCAAAATTTTTCCAAAAAGATAGGATCAACTGATATACACCTAAGAAAATCAACAAATTGAACAGAGGATCAATGATTCCTGAACTGGCGTAAACATGGGGCGTAATGGCAGTCAAATAGGAAAATGCCCACAAATGCCCCATTTTAGGTGAAAAATGCTTGGCTCCAATGCGGTACAATGTTAGCAAAGTAGCTATACCAATCAAGGCATTGGGAAAGCGAGCGGCAAATTCCATACTGGTCCAAGCCTTTTGCGTAAATGTCCCAAAAAATTGAAAACTTAAAGCTTGTAACCAAATAAACAAAGGAGGTTTCTCCCAAAAAGGCATAAAATTAATCTGCACACTAAGGTAGTCGCCCGTTTTAATCATTTCTCTTGCCGACTCGGCAAAATTGATTTCATCCCAATCAAATAAATGGCTCGCTCCAAGAAAAGGTATGTAAACCAAAGCGCCGATAAGGGCCCAAAAAAGATAAGGCTTACGCAGAAGGATTGGATTCATTAGCCAATTTTTTAAAGATGGTCAAATAATATAAGGTAGCAGAACTCAGTACACCGATGATGGCCCCAACTGCGGTATCGATAGGAAAATGCTGAAAAAGATAAACACGTGATAGCGCTACCCCTGAGGCCATGCAAGCCATAAAAACACCCCAGCGGGCTGATTTAGCAGCTAAAGCCATCCAGAAAAACATAAACCAGGCCGCAGCTGTGTGACCAGAAGGCATGCTATTAAATTCATTGATAAATACACCAGGAACGGTATACCAAGCATAAGTTTCATCCCTAAAATAAGCAAATGGCCTCAAGCTACCTTCAAAAACAAAATGCTTAAGCCCCTGTGTGATGAGGGTAGATAGCAAGTAAGAACCTAAATAAGGCAACACCCATTTCCTTTGTTTGAAATATAGAAATACAGCAAAAAGTAAAGGGAGAAAAACTTCAGCTAAACTGGTGAAAAAACGAAATAAGTGATCCAATATGGGTTGATGCCACTCATTGATCCAGCGCACTTGATCAAAGCGATGAAAGGCCAAGGAATATATCCAAACAATGACTTCGAAGAACAGCCAAGTCCGGATAAATGATCGAATGGAGGCGGGTAATTGATTCATGAGCCCAAAGGTCGTAAGATTTTATCAAATTGTTCCAGCATAGCCTTGCTGTTTCCAAAAAAATGACTAATTTTGCAATCCTTTTTACCCGAGAGACAATGAAAGTATTGGATGCCTATCAGATACCCATCATTTCCCTAGAAGACAAATCGTACCGATATAGCTTTGAGGGCGGAGATGATTTTTTTAAGGCTTTTGAGCAAGAATGGGTACAAAAAGGCAAGTTTCAGGCAGAGATAGAGTTAAATAAATCTGCTACGATGATTCAGGTTTTGATGAAAATCAAAGGCCATTTGAATTTAATTTGTGATCGATCCAACGAGGAATTTGAATTCCCTTTGGACATTCAGGAAAAGTTAATTTACAAATACGGGGATCATTTTGAGGACTTGGGCGACAATTTGTTTTTAATCGACAGAAAAGAGCCAAAACTTGATTTATCGCAGGATTTATATGATTTCATAGCTTTACAAGTACCTATGAAAAAATTACATCCTAGGTTTGTTAAACCAGAAGATGAATCAGCTGAAAACGAATTTTTATATACCACAGCTAAGGATACCGATATCCCCAAAACAGAGGAAGAAAGTATAGATCCACGCTGGGCAGCATTAAAAAAATTAACAGATAATAATTAGAAATTAATTCAATTTACATACAATGGCACATCCTAAAAGAAAGATTTCAACCACACGCCGTGACAAAAGACGTTCTCACGATTTTAGCACTCCAAGACAATTATCTGTGGATAGCCAAACAGGAGAAACTCATTTATTCCACCGTGCACACGTTCACGAAGGAAACTTATTCTATAAAGGAAAGATGATTGTAGAAGGTTATTCTTCTTAGTCTTATTTCTCTTTATTAAGGAAAAGAACTTATTTTTGCGACAAGCGAAAATATCCCGTTAAAATGCTATTTTTTGACTAAATTTAATACTATTTTTGCCCCAAGCTTTAGTAATTAAACATAATTAGATGAAAATAGCGGTCGACGTGATGGGTGGAGATTTTGCTCCAAAAGCAGTAATAGAGGGTATTCTTTTAGCTCTTCCCAGTCTTTCCAATAATGAAATAATTCTAGCCGTAGGTCCCCGTGATACGATCCAATCTATTTTGGATGAACATCATTATTCGGGAACGCAAATACAAATCATTCACGCAGATCAAGTGATTGAAATGGGTGAGCACCCTACTCGAGCTTTATCCCAAAAACCCAATTCCTCCATCGGAATTGGGTTTGGTCTTTTAAAGGAAGGCAAAGCTGATGTCTTTGCATCAGCAGGTAATACGGGTGCAATGATGGTTGGATCATTATTCTCCGTTAAAACCATTGAAGGCATTCAAAGACCAGCCATCGCAGGTTTTGTTCCTCAAACGGATGGCAAATACGCCGTCATGTTGGACATTGGTGCCAATGCCGATTGTAAGCCTGAAATGCTCGAACAATTTGCCATAC
Organism: Aquirufa nivalisilvae; assembly: GCF_003143535.1. Lineage (GTDB taxonomy): Bacteria > Bacteroidota > Bacteroidia > Cytophagales > Spirosomataceae > Aquirufa > Aquirufa nivalisilvae. The sequence goes on along the minus strand of NZ_CP029346.1, from coordinate 710,561 downwards.
TTGGCTCAGTTTATTTCGAAGCCACTACAGGTATCAAATCTCCCCGAGTAGGTCTCATCAATATTGGCGAAGAAGAACAAAAAGGTTCTATTTTAGCTCAGGCTACACATGCTTTATTAAAAGCAAATTCTAAAATTAATTTTATAGGCAATATTGAAGGAAAAGATTTCTTCAAGGGAAAAGCTGACGTTATTGTGACGGATGGCTTTACGGGAAACATTATGTTAAAAATGGGTGAATCCATCTATAACATCATGAAGGACCAAGGGATGACCAATGATTTTGTTGAAAACACCAATTACGAAAAATACGGCGGTAGCCCTATCATTGGAATCAATGGCAATGTCATCATTGCACACGGCGCTTCTAGCCCCGTTGCTATCAAAAATATGATTGGACTTTGTAAGTCCGTAGTGGAATCGAAAGTCTGCGAGAAAATCAAAGGCATTATCGAGAACAAATAAAAAATAGTTTAGGTTAAAGAAACATGACCCATAAAATAAACGCAGCTATTACCGGAGTAGCAGGATATGTGCCGGACTATGTGCTGACCAACGAAGAATTAGAAAAGTTAGTAGAAACTAACGACGAATGGATCACCACTCGTACAGGAATCAAAGAACGTAGAATTCTAAAAGGCGAAGGCTTAGGTACTTCATATATGGGAGCCAAAGCGGTTACCGACTTATTGAAGAAAACGAACACGAAACCTGAGGAAGTTGATTTATTGATTTGTGCCACCGTCACTCCCGATTATTTCTTTCCATCTTGCGCTAACCTGATTTGCAAATCAGTGGGAATCCGCGAAACTGCTTCTTTCGATTTAGCTGCGGCTTGTTCTGGCTTTTTAAATGCCTTAGGAACTGGTACCGCATTTATCGAATCTGGTCGTTACAAGAAAGTCGTTATAGTAGGAGCTGATAAAATGTCTGCCATTGTTGATTATGCTGACCGCACCACTTGCATTCTTTTTGGAGATGGAGCTGGAGCTGTGATGTTGGAACCGACAGAAGATGGAACAGGAGTTCAGGATTTTATTTTGAAATCGGATGGTGAAGGATGTGAAAGTTTGATGCAAAAAGGAGGAGGAAGTGCTTTCCCGCCGACGCATGAAACCATTGATCAAAAACTACATTACATTCGTCAAGAAGGTCAATCTGTTTTCAAATTTGCCGTGACTCGTATGGCCGATATTTCGGCTGAAATCATGGAGAGAAATCATTTGACTGGTGATGATATCGCTTATTTGGTGCCTCACCAGGCTAATAAGCGTATCATTGATGCTACAGCCAATCGCATGAACATTGGAGAAGATAAGGTGATGTTGAATATTCATCGCTATGGTAATACCACAGCGGCCACTATTCCATTATGTCTTTGGGATTATGAAAACCAATTGAAAAAAGGAGATAATTTAATTTTAGCAGCTTTCGGTGGAGGCTTTACTTGGGCATCAGCTTATGTAAAGTGGGCTTATAATCCGAAATAATTTTTCATTATATACATGGCAACTACAGCAGACATTAAAAATGGAATGGTAATCAAATACAATGATGACCTATTTTCCATTGTCGAATTTTTACACGTTAAACCTGGTAAAGGTCCAGCATTCGTTCGTACGAAATTAAGATCTTTAACCTCGGGTAAAGTGATTGATAATACCTTCAACTCAGGAGTAAGTATTTACCCTGTTCGAGTGGAAAGAAGAAAATTCCAATTTATCTATAAAGATGAATATGGTTATAACTTCATGGACAATGAATCTTTTGAGCAAATCTTGTTAAACGACAACTTGGTGGTCATGGCAGATTTGATGAAAGAAGGACAAGAGGTTGAAATATTAATTAATACAGAGAATGATGAGGCTATTTCATGTGAATTACCTCCATTCGTTGAATTAAAAGTAACTTACACAGAACCAGGTGTTCGTGGAGATACGGCTAACTCCCCTAAAAAACCCGCGACCGTAGAGACTGGTGCCACAATTACCGTACCTATTTTTATTGAACAAGACGAAGTGATCAAAGTCGATACACGTACCTACGCTTATGCGGAGCGAGTAAAATAAACAGCTTATCTCATTTTTATTACATTTGTACCACAATACAAGCAGGTAAACCAAATACTATCAAGAATGGACACCAAAGAAATACAGCGATTACTGGATTATATCGCAAAATCACCTCTTGCAGAGGTTAGTATCGAAACTGAAGGATTAAAAGTTTCTGTTAAAAAACATGGAGAAGCGGCTCCAAGTGTACAGGTTGTACATACGCCTGCACCTGCAGCGGCACCAGTGGCAGCAGTAGCTGCAGCGGCACCAGCAGCACCTGCAGCTCCAGCGCCAGTAGCAGACAATTTATATACGGTCAAATCACCGATGATTGGAACCATTTATTTAGCCCCTGGGCCAGAAAAAGGTAATTATGTAGAAGTTGGATCAAGCATCGAACCAGGTAAAACGGTTTGTATGATTGAAGCAATGAAATTATTCAACGAGATCGATGCTGAAGTATCGGGTAAAATCGTGAAAATTTTGGTGGATAACGCCACACCTGTTGAATTTGACCAACCCCTTTTCCTAGTAGAAAAAGCATAATAAACGCTCGATTTCCAATGGTATAGAGCGCCAAATAAGAATTACTATGTTTAAAAAAATACTCATTGCGAATCGTGGGGAGATAGCCCTTCGTATTATTCGTACTTGCAAGGAAATGGGCATCAAAACGGTTGCCGTATTTTCCACAGCAGATCGCGACAGCTTGCATGTTCGTTTTGCAGATGAGGCGGTTTGTATTGGCCCCCCTCCTAGCAAGCAATCTTACTTAAGTATTCCAGCTATTATATCTGCTGCCGAAGTGACTGGCGCAGATGCTATTCATCCAGGTTATGGATTTTTGTCTGAAAATGCTGAATTTTCTCGCATCTGTGAAGAGCATGGAATCAAGTTCATCGGTGCGTCAGCTGAGATGATTAATTCCATGGGAGACAAAGCCACGGCCAAGGATACCATGAAAAAAGCAGGTGTTCCTGTCATTCCTGGTTCAGATGGTTTATTAGATACAGTTGAAGAAGCCATTGAATTAGCTAAAAAAATCAAATACCCTGTCATCATCAAAGCTACGGCTGGAGGTGGAGGACGTGGTATGCGTATCATTAGAGAAGAATCTGAATTTGCCAAGCTTTGGGATGATGCCAAAATGGAAGCGGCTGCAGCATTTGGTAATGATGGTATGTACATGGAGAAATTTGTGGAAGAACCTCGTCATATTGAAATTCAAGTAGTTGGAGATAAATTTGGTACGGTTTGTCACTTATCAGAACGTGATTGTTCTATTCAGCGCCGTCACCAAAAATTATGTGAAGAAACTCCTTCTCCTGCATTAACAGATGATTTACGCAACCGCATGGGAGCTGCCGCTGTATCAGGAGCTGCGGCTATCAAATATGAAGGTGCTGGTACCATCGAGTTTTTGGTAGACAAAAATGGCGACTTCTATTTCATGGAAATGAATACACGTATTCAGGTAGAACATCCAATTACAGAAGAAGTTACGGACTTTGACTTGATCAAAGAACAAATTAAAGTAGCTGCTGGAATTGCGATTTCGGGACAAAATTATTTCCCTAAATTATACGCTTTGGAATGCCGTATCAATGCGGAGGATCCATCCAATGGATTCCGCCCTTCTCCAGGTAAAATAACCAATTTGCATTTGCCTGGCGGACATGGCGTGCGTATTGACTCCCATGTTTACTCAGGCTATACCATTCCTCCCAATTATGACTCCATGATTGCTAAGGTTATTGTTAGTGGTCAGAGTAGAGAAGAGGTTTTATTACGCATGAAACGTGCACTTCAAGAATTTGTAATTGAAGGTATTAAAACAACCATTCCATTCCATATCAAATTAATGGATGACCCTGGTTTTCAATCAGGTAAATTCACAACAGCCTTTATGGACACCTTTGATTTAAGCAATTTATAAGAGCTTATATCATCATTCAAAGAAGGAGGCAAGCGCCTCCTTTTTTGTTTATGAACATATATTTTTATTTTTTGATATGTCGCTTGGATATTAGTCTTTGAATTTCTAAATTTGCACTCCCATTTTTCGATTGAATGCCCGTTTAGTTGCAAAATAGGTCATAATCAAATCCTTAAGACAAATTCCGTGGTCTTGATGGTGCGATTCAACAGTTAAACAATACTATAGTGGATACTTTAAGTTACAAAACCATCTCCGCCAATAAGGCTACAGTACAGAAAGACTGGGTGGTGGTAGATGCTGAAAATCAAGTTTTAGGACGTTTATGTTCTGAAATCGCAAAAATTATTCGTGGCAAGCACAAGCCTTCATTTACTCCACACGTAGATTGTGGTGATAATGTCATTGTGATCAATGCGGAGAAAGTTCGCTTGACAGGAAAGAAAATGACTGACAAGGTGTACATCCGTCACACAGGATATCCAGGTGGACAGCGTTTTGCTACTCCACGTGAGGTGTTAGTTAAGAACCCACGCGGTGTGATAGAATCTGCGGTGAAAGGTATGTTACCAAAAAATCGTTTAGGTCGTGAATTGTTCACTAACCTATTTGTATATGCTGGTACCGAGCACCCACATGCAGCTCAACAACCAAAAGAAATAAAGTTTTAACGGACAATATGACCCAAAAATAGGTCAATCCTCAATCAAATGGCAGAATTAACAAGCAAAATCGGTAGAAGAAAGACGGCAATCGCCCGTATTTCAATGACCCCTGGTAAAGGCCAGATTAAAATCAACGGCCGTACGATGACTGATTACTTCCCATCTGAAATTCTTCAGATTGTCGTTAATCAGCCTTTCGCATTAACCAACACATTAGGTTCTTTTGACGTAACCGCTAACGTAGATGGTGGTGGAATCAAAGGACAAGCTGAAGCTTTACGCTTAGCTATTTCTCGTGCATTGCAAACGCAAGACTCGGAATTACGTTCACCTTTGAAAAAAGAAGGTTTCCTAACGCGTGATCCGCGCATGGTTGAACGTAAGAAACCAGGTAGAAGAAAGGCGCGTAAGAGATTCCAATTCTCTAAGCGTTAATCCCAAATTGCGTGGAAAGGGCTTGTCTGTTGCCGATGCCTTTTCCACATTTTTATTTTTCCTCATTCTTAAACTCAAAAAATGGCACAATTAAGCTACAATGAATTATTAGATGCAGGTGTACACTTTGGACACCTTACCCGTAAGTGGGACCCTAAAATGGCTCCTTACATCTTCATGGAGAAGAACGGGATTCACATCATCGATCTTAATAAAACTCTTTCTTGTTTAGACGAAGCTACTGCAGCAATGCGTGCTATCGTTCGTTCTGGTCGTAAGATCATGTTCGTTGCTACTAAAAAGCAAGCTCAAGAAGTGGTATCTGCTGAAGCAGAAAAATTAAAAATGCCTTACGTAACCGATCGTTGGTTAGGTGGTATGTTGACAAACTTCGCGACGGTACGTAAGTCCATCAAGAAAATGTCAAGCATCGACAAAATGTTAAAAGACGAAGTAATCGTTAAAACTCTTGCTAAGCGTGAGCGTTTAATGATGACTCGTGAAGAAGAGAAATTGAAGCGTGTATTAGGTGGTATCACTGAATTAACTCGTCTTCCAGCTGCTCTTTTTGTTGTTGACGTAAAGCGTGAGCACATCGCAGTAGAAGAAGCTAAAAAATTGGGTATCCCAGTTTTTGCTATGTGTGATACCAACTCAAACCCAGATTTAGTTGATTTCCCTATCCCAGCAAACGATGATGCTTACAAATCTATTGCAGTTATTACAGCTGCTATTAGTAAGGCCATCGAAGAAGGTTTAGCTGAAAGAAAACAAGATAAAGATGACGCTCGTTTAGCTGAAGAAGAGGAATCAAAGCGTATTGCTGATGAGGAATCACAAGAAGCAGCTAAAGTAGCCGCTAAGTACGAAAAAGAAGCAGAACAAGAATAAACATATTCATAAAATGTCAATTACAGCCGCAGACGTTAATAAATTACGCCAAATGACTGGCGCCGGAATGATGGATTGCAAAAAAGCTTTGACTGAAGCCGATGGCGATTTCGAAGCAGCTATCGATATCCTTCGCAAAGCTGGTCAAAAGGTAGCCGCAAAACGTGCTGAAAATGCAACCAACGAGGGAGTAGTACTCGTAGCTCTTTCAGCCGATCATTCTAATGGTAAATTAATCGCACTTGCTTGTGAAACTGAACCAGTTTCTAAAGTAGCCGATTTCAATAACTTAGCTCAAAGCATTTTAGAAGCTGCTGTGAAATCACACGCTCCTAGTGCTTCTGCTCTTTTAGCTGAGCCTCTTTCAGATGGTCGTTCAGTAGAAGGTCACATCATTGAATTAACAGGTAAAATTGGTGAAAAAATCACTTTAGCTGCTTATGAAAACATTGATGCAGAGAAAGTGGTATCTTACATCCACTCAAACAACAAAATCGGTGTTTTAGTAGCATTCGAAGGTGTTGAAGGAACAGACGTAACAGAAGTTGGTAAAGATATCGCGATGCAAATCACTGCGATGAAGCCTGTAGCTTTAGATAAAGATGGTGTAGATGCGGAAACAATTCAACGCGAAATCGAAATCGGAAAAGACCAAGCTCGTCAAGAAGGTAAGCCTGAAGCGATGTTAGAAAAAATTGCCGTAGGTAAATTGGAGAAATTCTACAAAGAATCTACTCTATTGAACCAACAATTCGTAAAAGATTCTTCGATCAACATTCGTCAGTTGTTAGAGCAAACTCAAAAAGGTTTGACTATCTCAACTTTCAAACGTGTGGCTTTGGCTTAATTCCAAAACCAATCGAAATATCAAAAGAGACCAGCAATTAGCTGGTCTTTTTTTGTCCCCTACTCTCATTCAATGCTGCATTATCCTACTTGGTATATATCCAGCAAATTTGTCCATTTCATAGGCTGACCCCATGAAAAAAATGACAATTTTTAAGCCAGAAGTCTACTCATGCATTTTCATTAGTCCAAGACATTTTCTAACTTGTAGTAAGTTTATATCTATAGTTTTCCTTACTTTTTAAAGCAAATGTCAAAAATCGTAGTCCTAGGCGGAGGTGAGAGTGGCGTGGGGGCTGCCCTGTTGGCCAAACATGAAGGCTTCGACGTATTTTTATCTGATCAGGGGCAATTAAAACCTGAATATCAACAAAGTTTATTGGATGCTCAGATTCCTTTTGAGCAAGGTGCGCATTCCATGGATAAAATACTGGAAGCTCAGGAGATTATCATCAGTCCAGGTATACCAGAAAAAAGCCCGATAGTAAAAGAAATCAAGCAAAAAAACATTTCCTTAGTTTCAGAAATAGAATTTGCTTCTCGATATACCCAGGCTAAAATCATTGCTATCACAGGAAGTAATGGAAAGACCACAACCACGCTACTTACCTATCATTTATTGAAAGAAGCGGGATTAAAGGTCGGTCTAGCAGGAAATATTGGCCATAGTTTTGCGAAACAGGTCATGGAAAAGCAACATGAGTATTATGTACTGGAAATTTCTTCTTTTCAGTTAGATCGTTGCTTTCATTTTGCACCAGATGTAGCTGTTTTATTAAACATCACACCGGATCATTTAGATAGGTACGAATACCAATTTGAAAATTATATTCAATCAAAATTCCGCATTTTCCAAAATGCCAAAACAAATACAACTTGCATCTTTTGGTCAGGCGATCCTGTACTTCAATCGCATGCAAGCTCATTACCGCATCAAGCTCAGATTAAAACCATCAGCTTTGATGATTCAAATGCCAACATGTTGATTCAAAATGATCAATTGAAAGGCTCTTCCCAATTCCAATTAAACCTAGCGGATGCACCTCTAAAAGGCCCACATAATGCCATTAATATGTCAGCAGCCATCCTAGCAGCAGAAGCTGTTGGAATCAGTGCAGAATCCATACATTTGGCTTTAAAAACTTTTGAAAATGCGCCACATCGACTAGAACCTTGCGGGACATGGAAGGGGGTTCAATTTATCAATGACTCCAAAGCTACCAATGTAGATGCCGTATTTTATGCCCTGAATAGCTTCAAACAGCCCATCATTTTAATAATTGGAGGGGTTGATAAAGGTAACGAATACGAGGTATTGGATGATTTAGTCAAAGAAAAAGTGAAGGGCATCATTTGTCTTGGAATAGATAATCAAAAATTAGAATCCCATTTTGGGCCTATTGGTACTTCCATATTTTCAACAGATAATCTACAAGCTGCCGTTCAAAAAAGTATTGAATGGGGGCAATCAGGCGATATCGTTCTTCTTTCTCCTGCCTGCGCAAGTTTTGATTTATTCAAAAACTATGAAGATCGTGGAAATCAATTTAAAGCTATGGTAAAAATGCTCAACGATGGAAAATAGAATCTCTGAATTCATCAAGTCCAAATTAGCTGGTGATTACCAAATATGGTTCATCGTCTTTGTCTTAAATGCCTTTGGTTTACTCATTCAGTTTTCTGCCAAAGGAAGGATGGTCATGATGAATCCTATGGACCCCATTTTAAGTTTTATTAAGTCCTTAGTGATATTAACATTTTCATTTATTATGATGTCTTGGTTCTCTCGACAGAACTATTTGAAATTTGCCCAATACAGCCATATCGCCTTGATTTTTTCTTGGATGCTCATCTTATTTGCATTTATTTTTGGAGAAAGTAAAGGTGGCGCTAGCCGTTGGCTAGAAATTGGACCCATCTCCTTCATGCCTTCTGACATGGCTAAATTGTGCTTGATTGGTAGCCTGTCTAAAGATTTTTCCACGCGTCAGTCTAACCCCGAGGCATATAATTGGCAGTTTTTCCTTTGGTTATTAATTAAAATTGGAATCACCTGCTTTCTCATCATGCTCTCAAACTTTTCCACCAGCATTTTGATCTTCTTAACCAGCATCATTCTAATGATTTTTGGTCGAGTACCATGGAAACAAATTGGTTATATCATAGCCTCTGTAGCTATTTTAGCTAGCTTGGTAGTCACTCTTGAAATTGGACAAAGAGCTAAAACGGTAAAAGCGAGAATTGCTAACTTTAGCAATCGTGTAGGTAAAAAAGATAGTAAGTCCGTTGATAAAAAAGATGAGGACTATCAACTTTACCGCAGTTATTATGCCATAGCCACTGGGGCATTAAGTCCCAAAGGTCCTGGGCGGAGCCAACAACGTTACTTTCTATCTCAAGCAGAATCGGACTTTGTTTATGCTATCATTGTAGAAGAATACGGAATTGTGGTAGCCATTTTCATCCCACTCTTTTTCCTTTGGCTGATGTATCGAGGGGCTAATGCCGTCCGACATAGTGGTAAACCTTTTGGAGGATTACTATCGGCAGGCCTCACCTTTTCTATCGTATTTCAAGCATTTATCAATATGCTAGTGGCCGTAGGTGCTGGCCCAGTAACAGGTCAACCCATGCCCATGGTATCTGCAGGGGGTACTTCTTTGATATTTACAGCCATTAGTATTGGGCTCATCTTATCAGTCAGTCGAGATAAAGAACAAGAAACCAAAGATCTTAAAACCATTATTTAGTGAATCCGAATAGAATCATCATTTCAGGAGGTGGAACCGGTGGACATATTTATCCAGCGATAGCTATTGCTTCCGCCATAAAGGAAATTGCTCCAAACAGTGAATTTCTATTTGTAGGTGCCGAAGGAAAAATGGAGATGGAAAAAGTACCTAAAGCAGGTTTTAACATTGTGGGCTTACCCATCGTGGGAATTAATCGTCAGCACATGATGAAAAACTTGTTATTCCCTATCAAATTAATCAAAAGTCTTTCGAGAGCCTTTGCTATTTTAAATGAATTTAAGCCTGATATGGCCATTGGCGTGGGTGGTTATGCCTCTGGACCCATGTTATTAGCAGCTTGGGTAAAAGGCATTCCCTATGTTATTCAAGAACAAAATTCATTTGCAGGTATTACCAATAAGTTCTTAGCTTCCAAAGCACAGCGCATATTTGTAGCCTATCCCAACATGGAAAAATTCTTCCCAAAGGAGAAAATTCATTATTTGGGAAATCCAGTACGCAAGGACCTTATTGATCAAGTAGGTAAAAAAGAGAAAGCTATTGCTCATTTTGGTTTACAGACCGACAAACCCTGCATATTGATTATTGGTGGCAGCCAAGGAGCAAGAACCATCAATTTAGCTATTCAAGCGGGTTTAGAACAGTTAGCCAGTTCTCAAGTGCAAATTATTTGGCAAACAGGCATTCCATTTGAAAAAGAAGCACAAGCCTCTGTACAAAATCAAGCGGACTTACATGCCTATGTTTCTGCCTTTATTTACGAAATGGATTTGGCCTATGCGGCAGCTGATTTAGTGATTTCTAGAGCTGGCGCCTTGTCTGTTTCCGAAATCTGTTTGGTAGGGAAAGCCAGTATTTTAGTTCCTCTTCCTAGCGCAGCAGAGGACCACCAAACCCAAAATGCACAAAGTCTAGTAACCCAAGGAGCTGCAATTTTAGTCAAAGATGTAGAGGCTAAACAAACGCTCATTTCAGAGGCCATTGCTAGCCTTCAAAACAAAGCACTTATAGCACAAATAGAAAAACAAAGTAAATCCATGGCCAAACCTACGGCCGCACACGATATAGCTACCAACATTTTATCCTTGTTGACCTCGAATGAAAAGTAATATTCAATTAAAAGATTTAAAATATGTGTATTTCCTCGGTATAGGAGGAATAGGAATGTCGGCTATTGCTCGATGGTTTTTACACAATGGATTTCCTGTGGCTGGTTATGATAAAACTGAAAGTCCACTGACAAAAACCTTAAGTCAGGAAGGTATGCAAATCCATTATACCGATGATATTGCTTGCATTCCTGCCGAAATATTGGCAGATACCGCACATAGCTTATTCATTTACACGCCAGCCATCCCAGCAGATCATGTAGAGAAAAACTACCTGTTAAACTTGGGAATACCCCTATATAAACGATCTGAAATACTAGGTTGGATTACCCAACAAATCCCTACCTTAGCTGTAGCTGGAACCCATGGAAAGACCACTACATCATCCTTATTGACGCATTTATTAATACATGCCAACAAAAATGTAACTGCTTTTTTAGGAGGTATTACACAAAATTATGGCACCAACTTTATCCCAAACAAGGACAAAGACAATATCATTTGTGTAGTAGAAGCTGATGAATATGATCGCTCATTCTTAACCTTACATCCGTATGCTGCGGTAGTTACTTCTACCGACGCAGATCATTTGGATATTTATGGGGCTTCCGAACAAGTTGTGGAATCCTTTCAGTTATTTGTTAGCCAAATTCAAGACCAAGGTTTTTTCATTCAAAAAGTAGGTCTAGATTTAATATCCAATCAGAAAAATGCCACATTTGGCATAGAATCTGGTGATTTCCAGGCGGTTAATATCCGAATCCAGGATCATCGAATGGTATTTGATATGAAGTATCCAGGTGGAGAAATTATGGATATCCCAATGCGAATTCCAGGTTTTCATAACATTGAAAATGCGCTTGCTGCGGCGGCTTTAGCCATGCAAGTTGGTTTATCTGGGGACGAAATTAAAGCAGGAATTGCCAGCTTTAAAGGAGTAAAAAGAAGATTTGAATACCACGTAGAATCGGATGAGCATGTCATGATTGATGATTATGCACATCATCCTACTGAAATTGCTGCTTGCCTAAATTCGGTGAGAGCATTATATCCCAATGAAGAAATTGTAGCTGTTTTCCAGCCACATTTATTTTCCAGAACTAGGGATTTTTTAGATGATTTTGCTCAAAGCCTTTCACTTGCTGATGAATTATATTTGCTGGATATTTATCCGGCAAGGGAACTTCCAATCCCTGGTGTAAATTCAGAAAAGCTCTTAGAAAAAGTCCAATTAGACAAGAAGCAATGCATTAGCAAAGATGATTTAAAGCGAGCCATTCAAGACAAAAAACCACGATTATTAGTAACCATGGGGGCAGGAGATATTGATCTTCTTTTGTCGGATTTGAAAAGCTCTTTACAATAAAACATAACATTACATGGCTCTATTAAATACAAGTAAGTGGGCACTAATCAAACGATTAATCAGCTTAATCATCTTGTTGAGCATGGGCGTTGCTGCCGTTATCTATTCCGATTTGGCGTACAATGATATTAAATGTACAGGGATCGTTGTTAAGTTAGATTCCGAAAACGAGAGACCCTTACTGGGGAAAAAAGATATCAATAATGTTGTTACCGAACAAGGAACGAGATATTACGTAGGCAAATACCTTCAAAATATTTCTTTACACCAGATGGAAGAGCGCGTCAAGCGAATTCATTTGGTAAAATCCTGTGAAGCACATTTTGATTTTTCTGGCAAAATCATCATTTCTGTCAAAGAGTATAGTCCCATTGCACGTATCCTGAGAAATACCCTCAATGATTCTAATCTAAGCGACCAATACGTGACTCAAGATGGTAAGTTCATTGGAACAAGCCCTCTCTTTACTCCAAGGATATTGGTTGTATCTGGACCATTTTTCAAAAAGAACCGAAAAAACCTAAGTGATACCAAAGGAAAACACTTGATACAGCTCTTCGAATTCATCAACAATAATGAGTTCTGGAGAGCACAAATATCCCAATTAGAGGTAGCTGAAGATGGTGGCGTTGTGATGATTCCTACCTTAGGAATCACTCGGGTCGACTTCGGTTTACCGATCAATATTGATACAAAATTCAAAAAACTTGCCCTTTTTTATAAGAAAATAATCCCCAATAAAGGTTGGAATACCTATCGTTGGGTACGCTTAAAATATAAGAATCAGGTTATTTGCGATTATTAGTCAAAATAGCTATTTTTAACCCTTTATGGCTTCCTTGTAGGCTAGAGTAATCTTCAATAACAAATTATGCGGAACGATTTAATCATCGGATTGGACATTGGTAGCTCCTTCGTTAGGGCTGTAGCTGGCAGACAAAATGCTTCTGGAAAATTAGAGATCATTGCATCTGGTAAAGCCAATACCATTGGAAATATTCTACAAGGAGAAATTGTCAATATCCATAAAACAACTGCTGCAATTGCAGAGGCTTTAAAAAAGATTTCTGGAGCATTGGAAGGTAAAAATACTGATTATTACTTTGCCTCCAATCTATCAGGTAGTCACATCAATGTGCAACCTTATTCGAGCACTAAAATTCGTAAAAACCCGCGTGAAGCAGTTTCACTTCAAGAGGTTTACGCTTTAATTGACGAAGCTAAAAAACCCATTGCAGAGAAAAATCCTTGCATTTTACATACTTTACCCATTGGTTTTAAAGTTGACAATTTACCAACCACTTTAGATCCAGTTGGACAGATTGGTCAAAAAATACAAGCCGATTTCATGGTTGTAACGGCTAATCCAGATAAATATGGCTTATTGGTTCAATGCTTGGTGGCTGCCGAGTCTGACCATATCAAAAAAGGCAATGTTTATTTCAGCCCGATTGCCGCATCTACTGCCGTATTAAGTCCTGAAGAAAAAGAAGAAGGTGTTGTTCTAGTGGATATCGGAAGTGGTACTACGGAAATCAGTGTCTATCAAAATAAAAGATTGGTTCAAGCTAGTATCTTAAATTGGGGAGGCGATCGTTTGACGGAAGATATTAGAATCGGTTTAAATGTTTCCTTAGAAAATGCCGAAGCATTAAAAACAACCTTTGGTTCTGCCGTTAGTAAATTGATTGACATCAATGAAGTAGTCATGATTCCTGGTATTGCAGGTCGCAAACCTACTCCTATATCCGTTAAAAACTTAGCCATTATTTTAGAAGAGCGCCTAAAAGAATTAGCCGCTAAAATTGTTGCTGAAATCAGTAAAGTAGGAGAACCACAAACCTTCAAAAGTGGTATCGTGCTATGCGGTGGTGGAGCTCAATTGCCTGATATTGCAGAGTTATTCCAAAAAGTAACTGATTTAGAATGCCGAATTGGTGTTCCTATGGTCGTTCAAAACTCGCATGCGTCAGAAGAAATCCATGATCCTTCCTTTGCTACTGCTATCGGTTTAGTTCAAGTCTACTACGAACAATTAGACCAAGCTATACCAGCAGAGGACCATGAACCAGCTACGATTGGAGATAGTCAAAAGGAATCCGGAAAAGGTGGAAATGATAAACCAGGTATTAAAAATATTTTCTCCCGCGTAGTGGATGTGCTCATGGGTAGTAATGAAGCGGAAGGAGAATACTAGATTTATTTAAAATAAATACCAAAAGCCTCTGATATCTCAGGGGCTTTTTCATGAGATTCATTTTCTGAATGGAATAAAAAATGCCTTAGATCGACATCTAAGGCATTTAAATTATGTTGGCACCTTGACTATTTTCGACCGAAAATATGGTACTCCACTAATTGAATCATGATATGAATTACCTTAATGTGAATCTCTTGGATACGATCTGCAAAACCTTCGTGCTCCACACGAATTTCAGCATCTCCTAAATTGGCTAATTTACCTCCATCTTTCCCAGTTAGCAAAATCACTTTCATGCCTTTTTGCTTCGCTGCTGATACAGCCTCTATAATACTAGCTGAATTTCCACTCGTTGAAATGCCTACTAAAACATCTCCTTCTTGTCCTAATCCTTCAATGAAACGAGAAAAAACAAAATTATATCCAAAATCATTGCTTACACAAGTGATATGAGAGGGATCTGAAATAGCCATGGCTGCTAAAGCTGGACGATTTTCTCGATAACGACCTGATAACTCCTCCGCAAAATGCATGGCGTCACAATGACTGCCACCATTGCCACATGAAATGATTTTATGGCCATTCTTTAGTGCCTCCACCAATACTTGTGCAGCAGCTTCAATGGCTTGTATTTGTTTTGGATTATTGACAAATCGGTCTAAAACCGATTGAGACTCCGCTAATGAATTTTGAATTAATTGTTGTACCATGTTATTTACATCTGTTAAAAATCTCCTCCTGCTCCTCCACCACCAAAATCGCCACCACCAAAACCACCAAAGTCAAAACCACCTCCTCCGCCATTTCCACCAAAGCCTCTTCCTGAGTTACCTCCACCCATAAAGATTGGTGGAAAAAACATGCCTCCACCGGTTGAACCTGGACCAGATCCCCCACCTCGATTCTTGATGGCACGAATGATCGTGATGATTATAAAGAATACTAAAATGATGAATACCAAAGGAATTCCATCTTGTTGCTCACCTTCTCCATCCGATTGAAAGGTTCCACTTGCCCGCTGCATCATTTCTGTCGTAGCGGCATCTATACCACCGAAATAATCTCCTTTTTTTAAGGCTGGTTTTAAAATTCGATTGATTATCCGTTTACAAATAGCATCAGGTAAAACTGATTCCAAGCCCCTTCCTGTAACTATCCTAATCTTGCGGGTTTCCGAAGTAATCAGCAAAACCAATCCATTGTTTTTATCCTTTTGGCCCACACCCCAAGATTTTCCAATTTCCATGGCATAATCATACGGATCAGTATTACCCGTTGTAGGCACAATGACTATTTCCAATTGAGTGGATGTGCTATCCGCATAGCCCCTCAATTTTTGTTCTAAATTTTGTTTTTCTTCAGGGCTTAATTTATTGGACAAATCGACCACATAACCACTCGGCTTTTCAGGAATACCCGATTGAGCCAAAAGTAAGGGCATAGACAGGCTTATGAAAGCCATGCTTAATATAAATAAGCGTATAATTTTAAGCCCCAAAGGACAACTCATCCGTGAGCTCATTGATATCGTCTTTTTGATAAGGAAAATACATGGTGAGCACTTCGCCAATCCGACGAACACCCCAAGCTAATCCTGCTCCTATTTCATTCTTGGCCAAATATGGCCTCATTTCATCTCGTATTGTTTCCCAAAATTCGGGGCTTACATGGGCATCAATCCCTTTGTCCCCAATAATGGCATATTTACGATCTTTAATGGCTAGATAAACCAAAACACCATTTTGCAAATCAGTTTGATTCATGCCTAATTGAAAAAAGAGCACCTTCGATCGCTCGATCGGGTGCCCTTCACAATGACTCTCTATATGCACACGAATTTCACCAGAAGTTCCTAATTCAGCTTCTTTAATGGCTTGTAAAATTTCAGCTTGCTGTTCCTGGCTAATGTGCATCTTTATTTCTTCTCTTCGAAATTAACTTCTGGAGCTTTATCAGAACCAGCTTCTGCTTCGAAATATCCTTTCTCCGTAAATCCAGAGAATGAAGCAATTAGGTTATTCGGAAAAGTAACCACTTTACTATTATAAGATTTAACCGATTCGTTGAAACGATCTCTCTCTTCTTTAATGCGGTTTTCTGTTCCTTCCAATTGAGCCTGCAATTCCGAGAAATTTTCTGTGGCTTTCAACTGAGGATAATTTTCTGCAACCACCATCAAACGTGATAATGCTCCACCTAAAGATGATTGAGCCGCTTGATATTTTTGCATATTTTCAGGACTTAAATCCTTGGCATCCAATTTCATTTGGGTAGCACTTGCACGTGCTTCAATCACCGCAGTTAACGTTGATTTCTCAAAATTGGCAACTCCTTGCACTGTTTTAACTAAGTTCGGAATCAAATCAGCACGACGCTGATAAGCCGATTGTACATTGGCCCAAGATCCTTTTACTTCTTGGTCACTAGTAGCCAATCCATTACGTACTCCGACTCCCCAAAAAATCACAAGAGCAATGACGCCCAAAGCAATCCAAAGTTTTCTGTTCATTGTTGATATTGTTTTAAAATTTTTGCTCTGCAAAGGTATACAAATTACTATCTGTCCTAAGCAAATTTCCATTAAAATGCTTTTAAAAGGATAAATGTTCCAATTCCCTGACAAATGTAAGATTCCTTATTTAAATGTCCTTCTGAGCTATAACAAAACGATCTTTCCCATGAAAATCTTGTTTCAATTCCACATTTTTCCAACGATTCGTTGAAAAAAGAGCTTTTGTTTCTTTTCCGAGTGCTTGGTTAATTTCTAGCATGATCCAACCACCCCCTCGAAGATGCTTGGATGCCATGCTTTCAAGCACCTGATAAAAAATTAGGGGATTAGCATCTGGGACAAAAAGCGCAAGTCCAGGTTCAAATGCTGTTACATGTTTTTCCATTTGTGCTGCTTCTTGAAACATCACATAAGGCGGATTGGACACTATGATATCCCAAGTTTCAGAATCGATACGTGTAGACCATTGAAAAACATCTTGTAGTTCGATGGTCACATGGGCTCCAAGTGATTTTGCATTCTGTATTGCCTGTCTTTGGGCATCTGGAGAAATTTCCCAAGCAGAAACCTGGACTTGAGGGGACTCCAACGCTATGGAAATCGCAATGCAACCAGAACCCGTCCCTACATCCAATAGCTTACATGGCATATTTTCATGAGGTATTTTTCCCAAAACCAGTTCTACCAATTCCTCTGTTTCTGGCCTTGGAATCAAAGTATGTGGATTTAATCCAAAAATACGATCTCGAAACCAGCCTTTACCCAATACATATTGCAATGGTTCATGCTGTGCTAATCTAGCTAAGGAACTTTCCCAATTCGGGACTTCGTCCACTTCTTTTCCCAACAAACAATCCATCCTTGATGCACCTGTGCTCATCTCCACCATCAAATAGGCTATAGCATCTACTTCTTGAGGTGAATATAAGGATTGAATGGCTGACTGAACTTGACGAACTAAATCAGCGGCTAAAATGGGCATATACATGAATTATAGGCACAAATTACGTAATATTTTTTTTAGAAATGACCTCCAATACCCACTAGTATTTTTGCTATAATTGTATATATTTGAAATCCGTATGGAAAAAATTGAACTATTTCAATGCATTAACCTTGAATCCTTATAAATTAATTTGAATATGAACATTAACCGTAGAGAAGCTGTACAGCGTG
Source organism: Aquirufa nivalisilvae (assembly GCF_003143535.1). Taxonomy (GTDB): domain Bacteria; phylum Bacteroidota; class Bacteroidia; order Cytophagales; family Spirosomataceae; genus Aquirufa; species Aquirufa nivalisilvae. Next base: position 692,619 of record NZ_CP029346.1, on the reverse strand, counting down.
TGGTCATGTTAATGGGTGGTGTTGTTTCTGCCCCTGCCATGGCTGGACTGCGTGGAGAAAAGTTAAACCATGGGGCATTTGTCAGTGTGACGGCTGATCAAGAGTCTTTATTAGCTGAAGTTGCCGATGTAATCATCCCAAACAGTGGTACTCCTGGCGCTAAAGCTGCTGGTGTAGAAAAATTCATTGTTCGTGTGGTACGTGATTGCTATCCTAAAGAAGAACAAGAGCATTTTTATGCTGGTTTAGCGAAATTAGAAGCCAATTGTCAAGCCAAAACAGGTAAATCTTTTGCACAAGCTAGCGCCGTAGAAAAGAAAGAAGCACTTACTGGCATCATGCTGGAATCTGATGCAGAAAGAACTGCCAATAAAGGAAAAAAAGCTCCTACTCCTTTCTTTTTCATGATGAAAGAATTAACCACTACCGGTTATTTCACTTCTGAAATTGGTGCTACCAAGGCATTGGAATACCTTCCTATCCCAGGTAAATTCGATGGCTGTATGCCATTAGCACCAGGACAAAAAACGTGGGCTCTTTAATTTTCATGTCAAGACTAGAATAACAATGAACTTAAATATAGATTCAATAAAAAATCAAACATACGATGCCATCATCGTAGGATCAGGAGTATCGGGTGGATTTGCTGCCAAAGAATTAACAGAGAAAGGTTTGCGCGTATTAGTCCTAGACCGCGGTCGTCAAATGGAGCACGTAACTGGTTATACCCCTAGCTACAAAGATCCTTGGGACTTTAAATACAATGGTTTATTAACCAACGAACAAAAGGCTACTCACCCAAAATTAGCGCGTGATTATCCCTACAATGAGATGACGGAAACCTATTGGTTCAATGATTCCGACTCCATGTACAAAGAAGAAAAACGTTTCGACTGGTTCCGTCCGAATATCGTAGGGGGGAAATCCATCATGTGGGGACGCCAAACCTATCGTTTAAGTGATATCGATTTTGAGGCCAACTTAAAAGATGGTATTGCTGTAGATTGGCCCATTCGTTACAAGGACATTGCACCTTGGTATTCTTACGTAGAAAAACACGTCGGTATTTCGGGTGAAGCTTTGGGCCTACCTCAATTGCCCGATTCGGAATTTCTAAAACCGATGGACATGTATTGCGTAGAAAAGGAAGTAAGAAAACGTATTGAGAAAAACTTCCCAGGACGTAACATGACGATCGGTCGTGTGGCTAACTTATCCGAAGCGAAACAAGCACAATTAGGTATTGGACGTAGTGCTTGCCAATATCGCAATAAGTGCCGTTTAGGCTGCCCTTATGGTGCCTACTTTAGTTCACAATCTTGTACCTTGCCTCCAGCGGCTAAGACAGGTTTAATGACGCTTCGTCCAGATTCTTTGGTATCGGAGATTCTTTACGATGAGCAAAAACAAAAAGCTAAAGGTGTACGTGTGATTGATACTGTTACCAAAGATGTGCGTGAATATTACGCTAAAATCATTTTTGTTTGTGGATCAACTGTAAGTACTACAGCCTTATTATTGAACTCTAAATCTCGCCGCTACCCGAACGGATTCGGTAATGATTCAGGAGAATTAGGACACAACTTGATGGATCACCACTTCAAAATTGGTGCGAGTGGAGTTTGGGAAGGTGATGAAGATAAATACTACATTGGTCGTAGAGCTAATGGTATCTACATTCCTCGTTACCGTAACATTGGCAACGATAAGCGTGATTATTTACGTGGATTTGGGTACCAAGGCAGTGGTTCTCGTCAAGGCTGGAATCGTGGTGTAGGTGATTTGAACTTCGGTATCGACTACAAAGAATCGATGACTAAACCAGGTCCATGGATGATGGGTTTAAGTGGTTTTGGGGAGACTTTGCCATACCATGAAAACAAAATGTATTTAGATCCAACTACCAAAGATAAGTGGGGTTTACCAGTTGTGGTATTTGACGCAGAATTCAAGGAAAACGAAAAGAAAATGCGTAAAGACATCATGGAAGATGCCCGTGAAATGTTGGAAAGCGCTGGCTTGAAAAACGTAAGAGCATTTGATAATGGTTCTTATCCAGGTATGGCCATTCACGAAATGGGAACGGCACGTATGGGTCGTGATCCTAAGACTTCTGTATTGAATGCCAACAACCAAGTTCATGGAGTTAAAAATGTCTTTGTGACCGATGGTGCCTCAATGACTTCGGCATCTTGCGTGAATCCTTCCTTAACTTATATGGCATTAACAGCCCGTGCGGCCGATTTTGCAGTAAAAGAAATGAAGAAACATAATATATAAGTTGATTTTTTCAATGAAATGTGGGCCAAACCAGCCCACATTTTTTTTCTCAAGACCATGAAAAAAACCATCTTTTACCTCTTTTGCTGTTTAACAGGCAGCCTTTTTAGCATGAATGCACAGGAAAAAAGCTATCCGACCATTGGTAAGATTCATCGATTGGACCCTGCCTTGGACCAATTACTGGATGTTAATTCACCCATCGAAATTTTGGGAACTGGCTATACTTGGTCAGAAGGGCCAGTATGGGTGAAAAAAGGGAAATATTTACTTTTCTCGGATGTCCCAGAAAATGTCATTCATAAATGGGCTCCAGGCAAAGAAGTGGAAGTGTTTTTAAAACCTTCTGGCTATACGGGAACCGTTCCTTATTCGGAAGAGCCCGGTGCCAATGGATTGATTATCAACAAAAAAGGCAACTTGGTTTCATGTGAACATGGCGACAGAAGGCTTGCTGAAATGCCTTTGGACAATCCTGCCAAAAAGAAAACCTTGGCACATTTATTTGAAGGAAAAAAATTAAATAGCCCCAATGATTTGGTTCAACACAGCTCAGGGGATTATTACTTCACCGACCCTCCTTATGGATTACCTGGCAGAGGTAAGGATGAACCTGCTAAAGAATTACCTTTTCAAGGCGTGTATCGATTAAACAAAAAGGGTGAATTGAGCTTGCAAGTGAAAGACATGACCCGTCCAAATGGATTGGCTTTTAGTCCGGATGAAAAAATCTTGTACGTAGGCCAATCGGATCCGAAAGGATTAATCTGGAAGGCATTCCCGGTCGATAAGGACGGAAACTTAGGCGAAGGTAAAATCTTCTTTGATGGAGCGGAATTAGCTAAAAAAGGTTGGCAAGGAGCGCCTGATGGATTTAAAATTGACAAAGCAGGCAACTTATGGGCCACAGGACCAGGAGGCGTGTTAATCATCAGTCCAGCAGGTAAACTATTAGGAAGAATTGAGGCGGGCAGTGCTACGGCCAACGTTGCTTTTGGAGAAGATGGTTCTACCCTATTCATCACAGCAGATATGAATTTATTGAGAGTTAGAACGAAGACGAAGGGAATGGGTTGGTAAGGAAATTATAAATTATAAGTTATAGATGATAGATGGGGGAATGGTAAATGGTAAATGGTAAGTTGTAAATTGTGAATGGTAAATTGTGAATGCCTGAATGACGTTGACCGTTTTGTGTCACTTATACTTGATTCATATTCAATTATTTTAGGTATTTAGCTTATAGCTTGATTTAAATTTAGTAGTTTTTTTTCAAATGCAATAGGAGACATTTTATTTAACTCAATATGCGGCTTTTCTAGATTATAAAGTGATACTGCGCGGTCAACTTCCTTGACTAGCATTTCGAAGTTATTGATTTTACGATGCCTTAAATAATTGTTTTTAATAATACCATTGATGCGTTCTGCTTTCCCATTTTCCCAGGGATATTTGCACATGCTATTCTTGATCCCATATTTTTGAGTCACGCTTAAAAATTCTCTGGCATAATATTGACCTCCTCCATCGGAATGAAGTATTAAATCATCAAATCGCCTCTGTTTTCTAAGCTTGATGGCCATTTGTAAGGCTGGAATGGTCGTGTGAGTAGTCAATAGTCTTTTAGAGGTGTGATGACCCACTATATGACGTGTATAGGCATCTATGATAAAAGTAAGGTAATAATAGATTCCATTGACTTGATAATAACTAATGTCGCTCTGCCAATATTGGTCTATTCGACTCGGTTTTTGATGTATCAATAAATTCTCAAACCGAACTACTCCTTGACTATCTGTCGTCTTGATAAAGGAGTGTATTCTAGGCCTAGTTAAATGTTGTTGCTTACAAAATACCTCAAATAAATCCCTTCCCATCATCTGCTGATGATCGGGTTTTATCATATAGTACAAGTAGCGAATAGCCATAGTGGGGTGTTTTACTCGAATTTCATCGACGACCTTTAATAAATGATGTTGAACTTTTTCCTGCTTGATTTGTCGATTTAACTGTTGATGTACAGCTTGCTTACTCATTCCAAGACTTCGATACAATTCATTTAAGCTGAAGTGATGTTTTTCTCGGGTGAGCCAGTAGTATCGCAGGGTTTGGAATCGAATTTTTTTTTAATATCAACCCCATATGCCTGTTCGGCTAGATCAATCATTTTATCCTTAAAGTCAAGCAAGATTTGCTTCTGACCTACGATACGCTCTAGTTCAGCCACTTTTTTCTTGAGTAATAACAACTCTTGTGTATCACTCTGTGTCTCTACTATAACTCGGGTCTTATTGGTTTTCATTGTACCGAATTTAGAAATCCATTTGTACACATTGGTCCCAGATACTTCATATTGCTTACAAATTTCTGAAACTCGAGTTCGACCTTGTTCTATTTCTCGAACTTTCTCCATTTTAAAACTGTCACTAAAATGACGAAGACGTCTTTGTGACACACTTTGAAGATACAACTTTTTGTTGGCCATAATTAATAGATTTTAAGTTTAAAATTTTACTTTTAAACGGTCAACCTATTTCAGGCATTGACAAATTGTAAATGGAGAGTTGTTCTCCTGCTGTTCGACATGTTCCGAAGGGTCATGTCGAATGACAAATAAATGGGATTTGTAATCCACTTGTAGTAAGTAAATTCCCACTTTTCAACATGTTCTGAAGGGGCATGCCGAATGACAAATAAATGAGATTTGTAAACCACTTGTCGTAAATTTAACAAAGCCATTTATAAATAATCCCAGCTTTTCTTCTCCAATCATTTGACCTCATTATGAAAATCAAATTTTGCTCAAACATCTATATTGGGATATTATTAATTTGCTTACCTCTCTCCGTATTTTCACAATCGACTAACTTGGTCATTCAGGACATCAAGTTTGAAAGTCAGGGCATCACCCTTGCAGGCTCAGTTTTACTACCTAAAAATCCATTTGCAGCCGTGGTCATTGTTCATGGTTCTGACCCTGTAAAAAGAGAAATGGAATTCGCAAAGCGACTTGCAAAAGCTGGGATTGCCGTATTAACATATGATAAACGCGGAGTTGGAGAATCTGGTGGTATATATGTAGGACCATCTGTTGGCACGAATAATATTGACACCACTAATCTTAATTTGTTATCTCACGATGCTAATTCAGCAGTCAATACGTTTCGAACCTATTTGAAAGGTAAAAAAATGCCCATTGGATTAGTTGGCTTCAGTCAAGCTGGATGGATTATTCCAATAGCTACCAGCAAAAATCCCCATATAGCATTTATGGTTTTATTTAGTTGTCCTACCATTACCACGCTAGAACAGCTTCGATTTCAATTTTATACCAATGGAAACAATCACTTTTGGGAAAATCATACCGATGAAGATGCTCGTGAACATACTAAAAATGACCCAGACAAGTATCAATTCGTAGCAACTGATCCTAAAACTTCTCTAAATACTCTTTCCATTCCTGGACTTTGGCTTTTTGGCGAGAAAGACATCCAAATTCCTGTCAAGTTATGTATGGAGCAATTAAATACATTTAAAGTTCAAGGCAAACCTTTTGAATATACCTTGTTTTCAAAATTAGGCCACAATACGGTATCTGATGACCGAGATACGGCACCATTTGACATATCCATTCAATGGATAAAACAGAAAACCTTAAACAGTAAGAAGTTTAAAGAATAAATCAACATCGAAGATTTTCGTTGTGTCCTACTAAAGTACAAACCGCTGTTCGACATGGTCCGCAGGGTCATATCGAATTTTCTATAACAAGAACTTGATTGAGCATTGATTACTTTGGTATTTCTTTTTTTTCAAAAAAAAGAAAGGACCAGGTAGTTGATAAAAACCCGCTGTTTTCGACATATGCTATGTCGAAAACAGATTCAAAGGATTTACAATCTCACCCAATTGTAACACAAAACAGCCTCTGCACAGATGAAAGAGAATCGAAGATTCTTTTCTATCAACAATTCGACATACCTTTCTGAACCTGTCGAATAGCTGCATTATAAATGTGTATTATTTTCTTAATTTCATTAACATTGTTGGAATAAAACACCAACTGTTCCAAATATGTTATAACGAACTACAAGATTCAATGGATTTACTATTCTATCTATTTGAATCACATAATAACATGTAAACTGATGAAAGTGAATCTTCGATTCACTTTATTAATAATTCCATTAGCTGCGGAATTCTGAGGACATTATTTCACCGTTAAACGAATCATTGGATTCATAAACTTACTTTTATCAGGTAATTCGTATCTAGGTAAATAATCTCCATTAAAATGCCAAGTACTAAAATCATCTTTAACAAAACCCAAATAACGATTTCCATAATCACCCATTCCGAGAACTTGCCCAGCATATTTTCCTTGAGTTAAAATTAGATCAACTGAAACCACGTTTTCAAAATTTAACCACTCCATCGCCACTAAACACCCACCATCTGGAACAAAAATGTCGTAATTTCTAATATCAAATTCGTTCCAACCTTTATGACTAGCGCGAACAACGATACTTTCTTTCGTTAATTCTATATCTGGTTTTCCATGTTCAATAGAATAAATACGAATCCTAAATGGGTAATTATAATTTCCTCCATGTGCCAAATAAAAATGAACTTTCATCATTTTTCGACCCATCAATTTCGGGTCATCTAACAATAAACCATATTGAGACCCAACACCTCCCCATTGTTGTAGTTCACCTGTTTTTCTAGGCTTCATACTTGAGAATGATTTAATCCCTGAAAAAACTTTTATTTCTGGTAAAATAATTGATTTAGGTTTTAAAAAAACAATTAAATCAGGTTTTATTCGAGCTTTATTAATAATTAATATGGTATCCAAAAATCCAATAGCCCGAATCTTGATGGTGTCAATTGACTGATTAGACTTTAATATAAATTGACCCAATTCATTTGAATGAAAGCCTACTTTTTTATGTTCAAATAAGATGGAAGCGAATGGGACAGCAGAACTGTCTGTAAGACTCAATAATTTGCCTTGTATATTTTGGGAATACCCACAATAATTGAATATCAAAAAAAATATTACTAAATAAAATCTTTGCATTTTAGTTTAATGATTTTCTGGACAAGCAATCTTTTTTTCCACAGTCCCTTGTTCAATCATAATTCCTAATATATACCTTTCATAAGGAATTAAAACAACACAATATGAACCATCTTGCATGCTATTGGCAATGTGTCCATTTCCACTACTTGCCCACGCACAACCATAACTATAACCCCAAAAACGCCAACCTGGATCTGTACATTCTTCAATACTTGGATCATTACTTAAACCTACAAATGTGTAACACAATAAACTAGTAAATACACATATCAAAACAACTCTTTTAAAATTAAATATTTTTTTCATGGTTAGGTAATTAAGTGATTTTTGCCTACTCTTTGAATGGATTTTCGGCTTCTTCCTTTGTTTTTAACATTTCAAAATTGAAGCAAATCTTTTAGAATAATCTTGCGCTAAATCAACAAAAAAACCATCAATCAATATTATCAACATATTGATAAAACTCCACAAAAAAAGCCTGAGATCTCTCCCAGGCCTTTATCATCAATCTATTTCAACTACAATTTCTTAATCTTGATATTTCTAAACCATACTGGATTGCCATGGTCCTGCAATGAAATACGGCCTTTCATGTTCACACCAAAACCTGGCATGTTTTTGAATTTAGAACCAGCAATCATCTTTTTCCAATTCTCATCGTCATAACGAGTTTCCACGACTTTCTCGCCATTTAAATATAACTGCAATAAACCGCGGTTATTCACAATACGTGCTGTATTCCACTCGCCAACTGGCTTAGCAGTCTCCTTCGATGAATGAATTAAATCGTATAAATCTCCTGCACGGTGATTAAAAATCTTTCCATCTGGGTGTCCGTCACTGTCCAAAACCTGCATTTCTGGACCAGTATTATAAGAACTATGGTATTTTGGATCTTCCGTTACATTGAAAATAATACCGCTATTTCCTTTAGGTGAAATTTTCCAATCTACTGAAAAATCATAGTTTTCAAACTCCTGATCTGTGGTTAAATCCCCACCATCTTTTTTGGTCACATCAAATCCAATCTCTCCATCCGTTACAGACCATGAGGTCCCTATGGTTCCTGGTTTATTGTAAGCATGCCATCCTTTTAACGTAGTTCCGTCAAACAACAACTGATAACCTTCTTTCTTCTCCTTGCTAGTCAATGTATTAGCTTTCTGAGCCAAGGTAACAATCCCCATGGCTATCAAAGAGCAGGTTAAAATAAATTTCTTCATATTATCATTTAGATTTTGTGAACTGCAATACTATAAAAAGAATCTAAAATTTGTATCCCGAAAAGAAAAAATTACACAAAAAAGGTAAAAATCGAGGTTTCGTTCTTTCTTCGTAAATTGCACGTTCATTTAATCATGCTTCATGAAAACTAAAGTTGTCGCCAAACCTTCCATCAATATCATCACCCTAGGTTGTTCCAAAAACCTGGTCGACTCGGAAGTGCTATTTACCCAATTAAAAGGGAATGGTTTGGAAGTAACCCATGAAGCCAAAAAAGATAAGGCTAACATCGTTGTCATAAATACTTGCGGCTTTATTGATAATGCCAAACAAGAATCCATCGATACCATTCTACGCTATGCTGATGCCAAAGAAGCTGGCAAAATAGATAAGCTTTACGTAACGGGCTGCCTTTCTCATCGCTACAAAGATGACTTGGAAAGAGAAATCCCACTGGTGGATTCCTTCTTTGGAACCAATGAATTACCACGCTTACTGAAAGCCTTAAAAGCGGATTATAAACACGAATTAGTGGGTGAACGCCTATTGACTACACCTGCGCATTACGCTTATTTGAAAATCGCTGAAGGTTGCGACCGCCCTTGCTCCTTTTGTGCCATCCCCTTGATGCGTGGTAACCACGTTTCTCGTCCGATGGATGAATTGGTGAAAGAGGCAAGTTCGCTTGCTAAGAAGGGCACCAAAGAACTCATCCTGATTGCCCAAGATTTGACCTTTTATGGTTTGGATTTCAAAGAAGCAGGAAGCCCAAGTGGTAGAAAATTAAAAGAATTATTAGAACGTCTTTCCGATGTCAATGGCATTGAATGGATCCGTTTGCAATATGCTTACCCAGCAGGATTCCCAGTAGAAATCTTGCAAACCATGGCAGAAAGAGAGAACATTTGTAAATACTTGGATATGCCATTACAAAGTGGCTCAGACGCTGTTTTGAAGCGTATGCGCCGTGGTATCACCCGAGAAAAAACAGAGGCTTTGATTGAAACCATCCGTGGAACAGTGCCTACTATTGCTTTGAGAACTACACTGATTTCAGGTTATCCGGGTGAAACCGAAGAAGATTATGAAGAAACCTATTCCTTCGTAGAACGTATGCGTTTTGATCGTTTGGGGATTTTCAATTACAGTCATGAGGAAAACACCCACGCTTTCTCTGTTCAAGATGATGTACCCGAAGAAGTGAAGCAAGAGCGTTCGGACGACATCATGGCCTTGCAACAAGGCATTTCGGAAGAGCTTAACCAAGCTCGCGTAGGGAACACCTACAAAGTGATGGTTGACCGCAAAGAGAGTGGTTATTTTGTTGGTCGTACCGAATTTGATTCTCCTGAAGTCGATAATGAAGTATTAATTCCTGCAGAACAATATGCCCGTTTGGGAGATTTTGTTCAAGTCAAAATTGACCGTGCTGAAGAGTTTGATTTATACGGTACTATCGTTTCTTAATAACGAGGAATATCCGGATCTATGCGCCTAGACCAGGCGTCGATACCACCAGCTAAATTATACACATGTTTGAAGCTTGCTTGCTGCTGTAAGTAGACAATAACTTGAGCAGAGCGCATGCCATGGTGGCAAAGCACTAATCCTTTGGAGCCTTTGGGCAACATGGCTAGCTTGGATGGAATCTCATTCATAGGAATATGAATGGCTCCTTCGATGCGAGCAAAATCCCATTCATCTTCTTCACGTACATCTAAAAGATAGTCGATCTGACCAGCTTGCCATTGGGCAAAAGCTTCCTCTGGACTTAATTCCCGTACTTTCCCACTATCTTCTGTTGGAGGAAAAATCTTTTCTTCGGCCAAAGGATCTCTTTCTAAAGCAAAAAAGTGGCTCCGCATTTCTTGTGCATCCCAAGTCATCAAGGCACCTTGAGCAGGAGAAGGCATACCTGCCAAACAAAAAATAACTTCTTTGGCTTGCATGATGCCTAAAATACCTGGCAAAAAACCTAAAACACCCGCTTCATCACAGGTAGGTATTTCATTGGGCCCTGGTTCATTCGGAAAGAAACAACGGTAGGTTGGGCTCATTTTACCCGATGCCATCCGCATATTACATACACTTAAATGTCCTTCCCAGGTATGAATAGCTGCATAAATAAAAGGTTTTCCCGAGGCTACGCAGTGGTCATTAATTAAATAACGGGTCTTAAAATTATCGGTACAATCGATTACCAAATCCACCGATTTAATTAGATTTTCCGCATTTTCTTCTGTCAATTTTTGAGCAATCCCTTGAACTTGAACACTCGGATTTAAAGCCTGGAGATAAGCTTCGGCTTTTTTCGCCTTAAACTCTCCTAAATCAGCTTGTTGATAAATAACTTGTCGACCTAGATTGGATAAGTCTACGGTATCTCCATCGATAATTATGATGTTTCCAATACCGGCTGCTGCTAAATAAGGTAAAGCTCCGCTGGCTAATCCACCTGCACCTACTACCAATACCCTAGCCTGAGCTAAGCTTAGCTGCTGTTCTTCTCCCCAATCAGCCATTTTGAGCTGTTTTTGGTAGCGTATATAATCTTCAGATGAAAGCATGAGAAACAAAAAAAGCCTCTTTGATTTTCAAAGAGGCTCTAATTTCGTAAAAATTTTACAATCTATACAGATAAAGTTCCTTTACGTGCAGAAGCAATTAAAGTCTTTTCGAAACCATTCTTATTGATGGTACGAATCGCCTTAGCGCTTACTTTCATACGTACCCAAACACCTTCAGACTCTAAGAAGAATTTCTTTGTCTGTAAATTTGGGAAAAACTTACGCTTTGTCTTATTGTTAGCGTGAGAAACATTGTTTCCAACTCTTGTTCTTTTTCCAGTTAGTTGACAAACCTTTGCCATAATATTTGCTTTTTATTTGAGACTCGCTCTTGAATTATATTTGTTATCAAATCGGATGGCAAAAGTACTCATTATTTTATAAAATTGCAATCCTCTTTCTAAAATTTATAAAATATCTCTCCCATAATCATTCAATTGTTATCTTTGAGAATGGGTAAGCGTAAAACCTCCGAATCTCTTCCTAAGAAAATTATCTCCTCCATCATCTGGTTAGGAACTTTACCCTTGTGTTTATACACCTTATTGACCTATCTACTAAGTTATTCTTTAATCATTGACCATTGGTTGGCAGGATTCATCATGATGAGTATGCCCGTGGCCCAGATTCTCTGTTTCATTTCACTGATTTATTGGATATTTCAACGAGCCAAAAGGGCATTATTACCCCTTACTGTATTGATTTTAGGCTACAGTTTCATTCAGCGTAGCATTGCCATCCATAACCCCAAAGAAAGTCTAGAAAAGCCCATAAAAGTATTGAATTACAATGTGTATGGTATGTATTCCAATGCCTATGAAAGCAACGAAGCCAATGTGGAGAAATTAAAAAAATTCATGCTGGACTATGAAGCGGACATCAAATGTTTTCAGGAATTCTATTCTAATGCTGACCGTCCGGCCTATAAAAGTATCAGCATGATGAAGCAACAATATCCGCATTATGCCATACAACCCCTAAAAAAAGAAATTTTTGATTCTAGGGAAAAGATGGGTCTAGCCATTTTCTCCAAGTATCCGATCATACATCAAGAAGGAGAACAGTTTAAAAATTCTGCCAACGGATTTCTATTTGTGGATTTAGTAAAGGATAAAGATACCATTCGGGTCATCAACTTACAGCTTTGGTCCATGGGAATTCGCGTAGGAAAAGTCACAGGGAAAATCAGAGATCAAGATTATGAAGATGCCAAGAAAGAAGGACGAGGCATTATAGCTTCCCTGAAAAAAGGCTTCATTCGTCACAAAGAAGAAATCAGCCAAATCAATCGAATCATTCAGCAAAGCCCCTACCCTGTCTTGGTGATGGGTGATTTAAACGAAACCCCTTATGGCTGGGCCTATGGTACTCTCCGGGAAAGAATGGACAATGCCTTCGAGAGTGCAGGGCGAGGATTTGGATTTACCTTGAATCGGAGTCCGTATATGGTCAGGATCGACAACCAATTTTTCTCGAAAGAATTTGAAATTTTACAATTTACAACCTTGCGAAAAATCACCTATTCTGATCATTTCCCTATTGTAGCGAGCTATGTGATTAAGAAAAACTAGAATAGTTTTTTTAAGGTCATTTCTTTTAAATGCACTTCAGTACCCCTTTTGATCAAAAACATCACCTTATCTCCCGCTTTGGTTTGAAGAAGTCGGTTCAACTCATCCAACCTATATTCAGTAGCTTTACGATTATTTACCATCCAGATTTCATCCCCGGCCCTAAAATCCACATCATCTGCCGGTGAGCCATCTTGTACTGATTCCACTTTAAAGCGCTTGAATTCGGGAGCAATAGCTACCAAAGTAAGCCCTGAAAGCCCTTCTTCAAAAGGTCGATTCAATCGAGAAGCAATAGGTTTAAATACCACATAGTTATCCAGGTAATGAAATGTCAATTTGAATCTTCGCAAAAACTCTCCTCCAATACTTCCTGATACAGGGGAAATACCCTTCATTTGTTTAACCTGATACGATAAAGAATCTGGGAAAGAACTGACTACTTCATTCCATTTCCAAGGACCTAGTCCCACTTGTTTAATTCTACCCAAATGCCCTAAAATCACCCCATTTAATCCTTTTCCAAGTTGGAATTGGTATTTCGACAAATGAAATTTGGTTGTATCTCCCGTTTGTCCTTCAATGGAAAAAGCATGACCTGCACCTGAGTCTAACAAAAGTAAATCAGAAGTGGTGCTTCGTTTATTGGTCAAATTGACCCCTTGGATATAGGGCTTATTATCCAAAATCGTAATAGGAAACTGAAGGCCTTTAATGGGGCGATACTTATAATTATTGGGATAGCGAAGTTCTATTTTTCGATTTAAATAATCGATGGTAACCACTAAATTATTGAATAAATCAGCCCCAATAATCCCATGGATTTTAGTTCCAACAAAGCTGGATAAATCCAGCACGTCCGTATCCAAAAAAATGATGCTTTGTCGGTTGGCTTGCGCCTCTCCTATGCTCATTCGGACATCAATGACAATATTAGCCGTAATAGACTCCCCCATTCCAACCCCATTCACTCGAATTTTGCGAACGGACTTAAGATTTAATTTTTTGGCGATTTCGGGATCCGATAAAATTGTGGTTCCTACTCCCGTATCTAAAATAAACTTGAGCGTGTCTGAACCATTGATGACCATGGGAATAATCACCAAATTAGAATACAAATCAAAAGGTATATAAACGGTCTTTTTGGTTTTCTTCCAATGAAAATTAATATACTCTTCCTTCACTGCTTTGGGCTTTTGAGCATAAAGAGCGGTAGAAATTAGTAATAGAACACACAGCTTAATGAAAATCAGTTTTTTCATTCATTTCGTGGTAAGCCTTGCAAGAAGCTAAATATATTTATTTTTGTTCAATTATGTCAAAAAATAAGACAACAAATCAACTTTGGAAAGTACTTGGTACGGGCTTTGGGGTGGCAGTCACCTTGGGGGGCACGGTGGGCACAGGTATACTTCGTAAGCCTGGACCTATTGCTGATCAATTGGTCAATCCATATTTAATTGTCGGTTTATGGATTTTGGTGGCTACTTATGCGCTTTTAGGTATCAGTACTGTATTAGAACTTAGTTTGTCTATTCCCAAAGCAGGGGCATGGTATGGATATGCAGAAAGGGCATTTGGCAGATACATTGGTTTTTTAGTGGGGATTAGTTCTTGGTTAGGGACAATAACAGCCTTGGCCTTTGGTTCTTATACATTCAGTGAATATGTGGGCATTTTATTCCCCTATTTTGAACATCAGGAAAATTATGTTGCGGTAGGGACATTAGCGCTACTTTGGTTTTTCCATCAATTGGGGGTGGTTATGGCAGGTAAATCCCAGGAATGGCTCTCAGGAATCAAAGCCTTAGCGTTACTTGGATTTATAATCCTCTGCTTTGCATTCGGCTCAGGTGGCATGTGGCATGAACCCAGTGCAAGCCCTAGAGGACTTCCTCTTTGGTCGGGTATCATGACGGCTTTACTATCTATTTTTTATGCTTTTGATGGCTGGCATACAGCTGCTTACTTCACTGAAGAAAATGCAGACCCCGTTAAAAGTATGCCCAAGTCCATGTACATCGGGGTTATTTCCGTGGCATTGATTTACTTATTCATTAACATTTCCATCTTATATGTCCTTCCCTTAGAAGATGTACGTCATTCTAAATTAGCTGCAGCAGATGCCATCACTTGGCTTTTTGGAGCCAGTACTGGCAAATGGATTACAGCCTTTTTAGCAATTAGCATATTTGGCATATTAAATACACAAGTGATGTTTGCTCCTCGAGTGCTCTATTCGATGAGTCGAGATGGCTTATTTTGGAAAAAAGCAAGTGAAGTAAATAGCTTAGGTAGCCCAAGTTTTGCGACACATTTAACGGTGGGGATGTCCTGTTTGCTCTTATTGATGGGAAAAAACTTAAATGAACGCTTGTCGGATATCGCTACTTTTTTCTTTGTGGCAAGTTATATTTCTGGCTTTTCTTCTTTGATAAGGTTACGTCAAACCGAACCCCAACTACATCGGCCTTATCAGGCTTGGGCATACCCTTATGTCCCAAGCTTATTATTATTCATTTCCGTACTATTTTTAATGGGGACATTGATTCAAAACCCCACTAGTGGAATTTATGTACTTCTTTTCATTGCAGGTACCTATGTTTTATTTCGGAGTTTATTTCAATCCAATAAATCAGATTTTTAGTGCTACAATTGGGGGTTTTATAGACTCGATTCAATTTCATTCATGACTTAACCGATTGATTTTCACAAGTTTTATACCAGATTTCTATGAATTGTTTATATTTAGTTAAACTTTAAACATAATTTTCTAGAAAAAGATCAATTAAGCATTTAGTTCAATCCATTTATACGCCTAAAACTATGTCAGATTTGTCGAAATCAATTTCTGAAAGTGATCATGAAGAAAAAGAATCTGTTGTTGACCTAAAAAAGAATAAACTTAAAAGAAAGCTTCTTCAACATCTTTACACACATGGTAGCTTTACTATAGCTCAATTGTCCAAACACTTACACACGAGTGTTCCGTCTGTAACCAGTTTGATTGAAGAATTAATCAAAGAAAAATGGCTCGTAGAAATAGGCCCTGCTGAAGTTCAGCTTGGTCGAAAACCTGCTTTATATCGACTCAATCCCCACGAAAGGTATGTTTTGGCGATAGATATGAATACCTATGCGAGTAAAGCTTATATATTGAACTTACAAAACGAGGTGATCTTTAGTCAAAAAATCGCCGTTGTCATCGAAAATAAACCCATTACAGATTCCTTAACCAAGGAAATACTAAAGGTTCTTCAATCTGCTTCTTGTCAAATAACAGACCTTGAGGCCATCAGTATTTCCATGCCCGGCCTTATCAATCCTAAAACGGGTATTAATTATACCTATCCTAATCTTTGCAAGGAGGGTAAAAGTCTACCTAATGAACTTAAAAATTTACTCCATGTTAACACGTATGTTAATCATGACACGAAAGCAATCACCTTAGGGGAACATTATTTTGGCCTTGCCCAAAATATCGAACATGCGATTACGGTTAACATGGATTGGAATGGCGTGGGCTTTGGCTTATTGGTGAATGGTCAAGTAGTACTGGGTGAATCTGGATTTGCAGGAGAGTTAGCTCACATACAAGTAAGACCACAGGGTGAATTATGCTATTGTGGGAAAGTGGGATGCTTAGACACCGTTACCAAAGCGTCCTATTTAGTTAAGAGAATCAAGGAACTTATTCAAGAAGGCCATGTTTCATTATTGGCTAATGAGAATTTCGAAAAAATAGACATTGAAATGGTCATTGATGCGGCTAACCGCGGAGATGAATTAGCCATTGATTTATTACAGGACATGGGGCATGAAATGGGAAAGGTGCTTGCCATCGCTGTTCATTTGTTAAATCCCAAAACCATCATTATTCATGGTGTATTAGCCAATGCTGGTAAGTTTATTAGCAATCCAATCGAACAAGCTATCTACAAATATTGCCTTGCGGATTATAAAGAAAATCTACACGTAGAAATTTCGCAACTGGGTGAAATGGCCAAAATATTGGGATTGCAGGCCTATGCCATCCATATGATTCTATCTGAAAACAATGATTAAATAATACCAGGTTTAACCAAAAAAGGACGACTATCTTTTAGTTCAAGACATTTAAAAACTCCAAAATTTGTTTTTTATTGACACTCACTGATTGATTGGCCAAATTGGTCATGATAGTAAACAAATACAGCTTACCCTGAGCGTTTTGGTAATAGCCCGACAAGTTATACGTATTACCAAAGGATCCCGATTTAGCCCAAGCATGGGATTGAGGGTTAGTCAATTTCATCGATTTTAAAGTCCCTGATTTACCCAATTCTGGTAAAAGAGACTTCCATTCTGATTCACTTAATTTTTCCTGCAAATGCTGTAAAATGAGTATCAAATCTTTCGGACGAAATAAATTATACCGAGAAAGACCTGAACCATCCACCCATTTCACATGCTTTAAAAACTCAAATCTAGGCTCCTGTACCAATTTACTAATGATTTGGCTTGTTGGGCCATTCCATCCTCTTTGAGCTGCCATCAAATAAATCAATTGCTCGCCAATCATATTATCACTGTTATGAAGCAAAGGGACTAACAAACTATCTAATTGGGCAGCATAAACCAATTTCGATTGAAGTGGATTGCGTTGGATAGCTCGGTAATAAACAGGTTTATGCAAGGTATCTGACAACAATCTCGCAGTAAGCTCAGGTGAAGTTAGGTATGGAATGGTGATGCTTTTGGGAGAGGTTTTGGCTTCTGGGGCAGGAAGATGAAATTGATTACTCAATCGATCCCGTGAAGCATCTTTATCCGATGTGATACTTACACTAGATTGAAAACGCAAGGGATGAACTTTCCACGCATTCCCCAGATTCGTAAAATGTGCTAAATTCTCATATAGTGGCAGAGATGAAATTTCAGCCGCATAATAATCTTGATAATCATCCCATGCCCAGCCTGCACCTTGCGGAAGTGTTAACTTGGCGTCATCTGCATAGACTAAACTTTTGTTAGAAGCTTGTAAAAAATTCAACAAAGACCTATTCCTTAATTTGGTATGTAAGGTTGACGGATCACCTGTTCCCCAAAAATACAAACTATCTCCTTGCTCTTGATAGGCAAAAGCAGGCACAGAATCCGGTAAAATCGTTTTGGCTAAGAGTAAAGTCAATAATTTGGCATTGGATGCAGGCATAAAATACTGATCCGCCTGTTGGGAAAACACTACCTTACCCGACTGTTCTTGAATGAGAATACCTGTATGTAATTGATGGAGTCCTGAATGCACAAAAGCCTTTTTCATCTTGACCGATTGACAAGAACTAAAAAACAAGCAAGCAAGGAAAAACAATAAATAAGCGGGGTATTTATGGTTCATTCTATATAGATACGACTATTGATATTGGAAATGCATAAAGAAAATTACGTATTTTTAAGCTCATTCTATTCAACATGTTAATCGCATTTGTACTTTTTTATTTGGCATTGAACTTGGCAGTGGGCTGGTGGGCGAGTAAAAAAGTACATACTACCCAAGATTTTGTCTTGGCCGGTAGAAACCTTCCCTTTGCATTGGCTACCATGGTCACCTTTGCTACTTGGTTTGGATCTGAGACCATATTGGGTGCGCCTAGGGAATTCGTACATGGGGGAGTTTTATCGATCATTGAAGAGCCATTTGGTGCAGCCTTAGGTTTGGTTATTGTGGGAACAATCTATGCCCGTAAATTATACCCACTAAAAGTGTTGACATTTAGTGATTATTTCCAACAAAGGTTTGGCCATTTCTCTGAAAAACTTTCTGCCATCGTGATGGTTCCTTCCTATTTTGGTTGGATATCGGCACAGCTAGTGGCTTTGGGATTGACCTTGCATTTACTTTTACCAATTAGTACGGAATGGGGAATCGTATTCGGTGCACTCTTAGTCATGACCTATACCTTGCTGGGAGGCATGTGGTCTATTTCTATTACTGACTTTCTACATAACATCATCCTCATCATTGGATTGGCATTTTTAGCTTTTCTACTATATCAAAAAACACCCGATGTAGGTGCCATTATTGAGCGTCAAAATGATAATTTCTTCCAATTCACTCCTCAAAAACAAGATGCCACTTCTTGGCTTACTTATCTCGCCGCTTGGATTACCATCGGTTTAGGGTCTATTCCTCAGCAGGATATATTCCAGCGAGTGATGTCAGCCAAATCAGCACATGTGGCAGGGATAGCTAGTTTTTCAGCAGGAATCATGTATTTAAGTGTCGCTATGCTCCCTTTACTGATTGCTTTTTTGGGAGTAAGTTTATACCCGAGTCTATTGTCGGACGACATGCTATTAATTCCCCATTTGGTTATGAAATTCACGCCAACGGGAATACAAATCTTATTTCTGGGGGCATTGCTTTCAGCTTTATTAAGTACCACCAGTGGAGCTATTTTGGCCCCAGCTTCTGTATTAGGAGAAAATTTAATCAAACCGATGATGAAGCATCCTTCCGACAGAAAGGTCTTACAAATCATACGACTATCTGTCGTATTGGTTACTTTCTCATGTATTTACATGGCTGTCAAAAGGCAAAATATTTTTGAATTAGTAGGAGAATCTTCGGCATTTGGTTTGGTTTCCCTTTTCATCCCGCTCAATGCAGGATTATGGTGGAAAAAGGCCAGTTCAATGGGTAGTCACCTAAGTATGATCTTGGGACTAGGAGTTTGGGGGTATTTTCAGTTTATAGCTCCCTCTGAAATTCCTTCCATTTGGCCAGGTCTAGCAGCGAGTTTGTTTGGATTACTCCTTGGAACGTATGTATGGCCTAATCCACCCAAGGCTGCTGAATAGCCCCTACATATTCCCCTTTTTTTTGCAAGAAAACCAAATCTTGTAAAGCCACCCCAACGTTCGGGTATAAATGAAGACTTGCTAGCTGGGAGATAGGAATCCAACATATTTCTTGAGCCGTTGTTTCATGAGCTTGCAATATGGGAATTCCAGAAACAATACTCCCTTCAAATAGTATGTGTAAGGCACTTTTTTTATCTTCTTTACCTGGTATTTCACCCATTAAAAGCAGCTTACCAACTTCTACTTCCACGGCTAATTCTTCTCGACACTCTCTAATAATGGTTTCTGTGAAAATTTCTCCTGGATCTGGATTTCCACCTGGAAAATTATACACCATTCCTGAGCCAAATTGGTAGCGCATTAATAATACATGATCATTTTCCATGATCACAATGGCTGGTCTACATCGCATACGTTTAAATCAATTAGATAGGGTTCATCTGCTTAAATATAGCCATTTTTTTCAAAGCTCCCGAAAGAATTTTACCTTTGGTATACTAAAAAAAGAATATGAAGCTTGCAGACGTTTGCCGGAGTATGGAAGAGTGGGCCCCTTTAGCTTGGCAAGAATCCTATGATAATGCAGGATTATTGGTAGGAGACCCTACTATGGAGGTAAAAGGTGTATTAATTAGCCTAGATTGTACTGAAGAGGTGGTCGAAGAAGCCATCCAAAAAGACTGCAATGTGATTATATCCCACCACCCCATTGTGTTCAAAGGTTTAAAATCTTTGACAGGTAAAAATTATGTGGAAAGGACTGTGATTAAAGCCATTCAACATTCTGTAGCGCTTTATGCATCTCATACCAATTTAGATCATGCCCCTAAGGGAGTTTCATATCATTTAGCTCAAAAATTAGGCTTGGCTGGCAAGGTCCTTTTACCTGCTGAAAATGCACTAAAACAAATCAGCTATTATGTTCCAGTAGAAAATCAGGAATCTGTACGCGAGGCTCTTCATGCTGCGGGTGCTGGAAATATTGGAGAATATTCGGCTTGTAGTTTTGCCTCGGAAGGTATAGGAAGATTTACCCCATCGAATGAGGCAAATCCTGTAATAGGCCAACGAAGCATAGCGACTGATGTGAAAGAAGTGAAAGTGGATATGATTTTCCCTACTCATCTAGAATCTACGATACTTCATGCATTGAAAAAAGCTCACCCATATGAAGAGGTGGCATATTTTATTCATTCCTTATCCAATCGCTGGAATGAAGTGGGAGCAGGTTTTATAGGTGAATTAGACAAAGCTATGTCGGGTGAGGACTTTATTCAATGGGTAAAGAAATCGTTGGATTTAACAGCTATAAGGCATACTCCAATATTGAGTAAGAAAATCAAGAAAGTTGCGCTTTGCGGAGGAGCTGGCAGCTTTTTGATTGCTGAGGCGAAACGACAAGGTGCCGATGCATTCTTGACGGGTGATTTAAAATATCATGAGTTCTTTGATGGGGAAAATAGCTGCATGCTTTGTGATATAGGGCATTATGAATCCGAAGTTATGATAAAGGATGCCATCCATACTTATTTATCAAATATTTTTAGTAATTTTGCCGTTCTGAAAAGCGAGACCTTGACCAATCCGGTCAGGTATGCATAAGAATTAAGAGAGTTAGACACTTTCAAACGTAATAATAATAATGGCTACAGCTACCGAAACTACGATTGCCCAAAAGTTAGAAGCATTATTAAAGCTTCAGACCATTGATTCAGCCTTAGATAATATCAAGAAAGTTAGAGGTGATTTACCCGAAGAAGTACGTGATTTAGAGGATGAGATCATGGGTTTAGAGACTCGTTTGTCTAAATTCCAACAAGAAATCGCGTCTTTTGAAGAGCAAATTTCTAACTACAAAAATTCTAAAAAGGATTCTGACAAGTTAATTGTGAAGTACAAAGAGCAACAAATGAACGTGCGTAACAACCGTGAATTTGAAGCTATTTCGAAAGAAATTGAACTTCAAGGATTAGAAATGGAGATCGCTGATAAGCGTATCAAAGAAATTGATTTCAAAGTTTTGAACAAAAATGACGAAATCGCTTCTGTTGAATCTACTTTGTTTGAACGCAAAAAAGATTTAGAGCAAAAGCAAAAAGAATTAGAAGTGATCATCAACGAAAGTGAAGAAGATGAGCAAAAGGCGATGAAAGATCGTGAGAAAGCTTTGAAACTAGTTGACCCACGTTTATTTAAGTCTTACGAGAAATTACGCGATAACGCTCGCAACGGTTTAGCCGTGGTGATGGTGAAGCGTGGTGCTTGTGGTGGATGTTTTAGTTCTGTACCTCCACAAAGACAAACCGACATCAAAGACAAAAAGAAAATCATCGTGTGTGAGCACTGTGGTCGTGTTTTTGCCGGAGTGGAAGATGTTATTCCTCCTCCAGAGAAAGAAAAGAAAAGCCGTAGCAAGGCAGCGGCTGCCGCACCTGCTGCTCCAGCTGCTGAATAAATAAAAAAGTCTCCCGAAAATTTCGGGAGACTTTTTTTATGATGATTGAATTGGGATTACTTCTGCAGCATGCCCAATAAAGAAGTCAATTTATCTTTTAGGTCTTTACGATCTACGATGAAATCCAAGAATCCGTGCTCTAATACAAAATCAGCACTTTGGAAACCCTTCGGCAAATCCTTACCAATAGTCTCACGAATCACACGCGGTCCCGCAAAACCAATTAATGCTCCTGGTTCTGCAATATTAAAGTCACCTAGCATAGCGAAGGATGCTGTTACACCACCTGTAGTAGGATCGGTCAACAAAGAGATATAAGGAATCTTCGCTTCATCTAGCAATGCCAAACGAGCCGAAGTTTTGGCCATTTGCATTAAAGAAAAACCAGCTTCCATCATACGAGCACCACCTGAACGTGAAATCATCAAGAAAGGTTGCTTGTGTTCCAAAGAATAATCAATGGCTCGAGCTATCTTCTCCCCAACAACAGAACCCATGGATCCTCCAATAAAACTAAAATCCATTGCCGCTACGGTGATAGGCATGCCATTCATCTCTCCATAAGCAGAACGAACAGCATCTTTTAAACCCGTCTTTAACTCGGTAGCTTTTACTCGATCAGGATAATTCTTCGTATCCACAAAATTCAATGGATCACCTGAACTCATTAGGGCATCTAATTCGGTATAACGAGTTTGATCAAATAGCAATTCAAAATAATCTTGAGAACCTATTTTCTCGTGGTAATTGCAATTGGAACAAGTATAAGCAAATAAACGATGTTCTCTTGTATGGATGGCCTTCTTACAGGAAGGACATTGATACCATAAACCATCTGGAGCTTCTCTTTTGAATTCGGTAGGAGTTTGAATTCCCTTATCTTTTCTGGTAAACCAAGACATATTTTCTTTTTTATAAAGGACTGCAAAGATAATTAAAAAGAGGTGGCATGGAAAACTAATTCCCTATTTAGATGTTTATTTCAACAAAAATACTCGTTTCACCCATTGTTGTTTTTCGGTCTTAACAATGCAAAAATAAGTCCCCGTTGGCCAATTTCCTGCCTCTATCTCCCTATCTAACATAGAACCGCCTACGTTTACTCGATCTTGATATACAACTCTTCCTTGTAAATCAACCACATGTAATTCTACGGTTTGACCCATTTGTTCTAAAGGCAACTGCACTCTAAATAATCCTTGGCTTGGATTTGGTCGAATAAGTAATCCAGTAGCTTCAGTACCATTTTCTACTGCTAGAACCAATTTAGATGGTGTGACCGCCTGAGCACCTTGGATATTTAAATTATCAATGGCCCATCCCCATCCGTAGGCGCCGATGTCGGAATGTAAGCGGAATCTCAATAAAACCTTATCCCCTGGATTAAATTTCCCTGAACCTAATATATCAATTTCTCTTTTTTGAAATAAGGTAGCCGTTCCTTTGAGCGTGGAATTCCCGTTTTTATCTACATTCGTTCCTGTCCAAGCTTTTTGCCATTCCGAATAATCATTGGAATCCCATCCATCACGTAAATTATTCCAAGTAAGGCCACCGTCCTTTGAACCTTGAACAATCACATAATCATAAAAAGAACGATTCACCGTGCCATCGGCATTTAAGAATGAGGTACCAGTTGTCTCTGCCGTTTCCACCAAAACTACCTCATCAAAAGTAATTCGAGCGGTATCAGCACGAACGATAATCGGTTTCAATAAAATCGCATCATTATTTGTGAATTTATCTGAACCTCCAGAATTATCGTAGGATTCTTCTGAACCATTGGCATATGGATGTTCACTATTCAAACCTAGAGAAGTAAAATTAGTAGGTTGATTGATGGCAAAACCTTTCAAATAAAAATCAGCAGTCGGTTTATTTTCAAAATCCGTTTTATAGGTATTGACAGCATCCATGGAGGTCAAGACCACAAACTCATAGTTACCTGTAGCGGGGAAATAGACATAATTGGCAATTTTAGCCTTGTCTTTCACAACCACTCGGTATTTAATGATATCTCCGGCCTTAATCTGACCAGTCGCAAAGTTAAACGCTCCATTATAACTGAATGCATCTGCCGTAGAACGAATAAATCCTGATTTAATCACAGCACCTGAACCGATGCTATATTCCAAATATACTGTATCTATACCAATATTATCGTTGGCCAATAAGGTTGGTAAATTGATTTTGGTTTGATTGGAAAAAACATATTTCAGTGGATTAGAATAAATCGCTACTGGCTTTACAGTATCCTGTCCAATCGTAAACTTATAATAACTTGAGGTGGTAGTACCCGCAATCAGTGGGGCTTGTGCGGGTGTGGTAAATTTCTTTCCACTTGCTTCTTCAGCTGACCAATAATACGCGATGGTTCTTAATTTGGTGTCTTTAGGCAAAGTATAGGAATAGCTCGTTCCAGACAAGGTTAATGGACGAGAAGTCGCAGTTTGAATAGTACCGTCGGTAGAAAGCATCAATTTCAGCGAATTGGCTTTCACGATGGTATCCGAATATACATTAACTGTAAATACATAATCCTTGGTAACATCCTCCGTATCGGTAAACAAATCGGCAGTGGGTACAATGCTGGAAGAATACCATCCAAAATCATTGAATGCTGCAGGTACGATAGTTCCCAGCTCACGAGTTATTTCTCCCTTAGCAATACTAGGTGTCATTAAGGCATTAGGGTCCTTAGGGCGGTATTTAGAGGCATCTACGTGATAGATAGAAGACCCCTGTGTATAGGTAGTAGGCGCATATAATTTTGCTTTCTCTTTATTGTTAGCTGCCAATAATTTGGTTGTGCTTAAGAACAAATTTCCCGATGTTAATTGCGCTTTTAATTCGGGAGAATCATTTTTAAAATTAAGGGTATCTGTCAAACTAAGACCCGAACCATTGACCATAAATTGATCAAAAATACCTGGATAAATGTAATAGGCTGTTGAATTATCTACCGCCACTTGACCAATAAATCCTAGACCATGACCAAATTCATGTAAAACTACTGAGTATAAATCAATCTGATTGATGGTTGGGACTCCATCCAATCCTTTGTACCAGTTGGCATAATCCGCATTAAAATTAGCTACGATATCAAAATCTGTCCCATTCAGGTTTTTATGAGCCATTTTTTCGGCTAAAGCAATGGGATAATAAGTGTTCACTTTGGCCGCGCCAGGGAAATTACGAACGTTTGCCGTAGCACCTGCACTTCCTAAAACATTGGTTGCTAAGCTTCTCCAGCGACAAAGCACCTTCACTTCAACATCCGAATTTAATATGGCAGCCCATGATTCGGCAGCTTTTTCAAAAACGGCTCTCACATCGGCAGGAGGTGGAGTTTCAAAACTTAAAGTGAATTTAGCCGCACTGGCAGAAGTTCTATTTTGGGTACTTTTACTTTCAATATTCTTTTTTCTTACCCAGTCTTGCATCTCTTGGGTATAGCCCTCAGGAAGTTCACGCTTGATTTTAGTGTATTCAGGAGTGTATTCATCAATCATTTTACCTGGAATGATATCCATTTTATGATGTTGAGAATAACCTAATTGCCAGCTACCCAGCACTCCTAATATGATGTAAAGAAATTTCTTCATAAGTGGTATTAATTCCTAAATATAAAGATGTTCTGCTAATATATTAATCAAAAAAGTCCCACTGATGGGGACTTTTTCGATTAACACACAAAATACGTCGATTAATAATTCGGATTTTGTTGAATATTAGAGTTAACACGTAATTCATTACTTGGTAGAGGTAATTGCAAACGGTAATCTGTAGCAGCTAAAGACAAGAAACGAGCAGGAGTACCTGTTCCATCTGCTTTATCACCTCGAGAAGAACGAGAAATTCCGTTTCCTTTACGTTTCAAATCAAACAAACGGTGACCTTCGAAAGCGAATTCCAAACGACGTTCTAAATCGATGGCCGTTTTCAAAGCATTACCAGATTCTGAAAAATTACCTGCATCAAAATCCGTATAACGATTTTTACGTAAGTTATTCAAAGCAGTCAAGGCTTCCGCATTTTTACCTAGATTAGCCAATGACTCTGCTAAATTTAACCAAACCTCCGCTACGCGAATCACCTTAGAATCTGTTACGTTGGCATTACCCGTAGCTCTTCCAAACCATTTAGCAATCGAATTATAAGGCTGACCATTGAAAGTCGTCAAACGAACAGAAGCTGCCGTTCTCACATCATTGGCTTTGAAAGATTGTAAGAATAAATGATCCACCACATATTCATTACGAACACCAGAAGCTGAACTTTGGCTGTATTCTACACCTGGAGTGATACGGTCTTTATCAACAATCTGCAATTTTAACAATACGCCCGTATTCACGGCATCTGTCCAAATTCTAGCATAATCAGCCAAAGCTCCAGGATTAGAGCTTAATGCTAATGAACGAGTAGCAGCATCCGCTGATTCTTGCCATTTACCTTCATAAAGATAGACACGAGATAATAGAGCAGAAACGGCTGCCTTGTTGAAACGATAGATACCATTAGCAGAACCAATAGCTGCCTCAGCGGCTTTCAAATCTGTTTCAATCTTACTGAAATTGGTTTTAACAGATTCTCTACTTGGTTTCAATGTAGCATCGGTTGATGTCACGTAAGGAACCCCTAAGTCGGTATCTGATGCTTGAGTATAAGCTTTTCCATACAAACGAACCAAATCAAAGTGAGCCATAGCGCGGAAAGCTAGCGCCTCTGCTTTGTAATTCTCTTTGGATGTTCCCGCAGGTAAACGATCAATATTTTCCAATATGGCATTGGCGCGACGAATACCTGTATAAGCCGTAGCAAACAAGCCCCAAGTTCCATCAGCTGTATAACGCCATTCATGGAAAGAAAGATTCGATAAACGACCTGTACGTGCTACTAGGACATTGTCCGATAAAATATCGGGTAAACTTATCATGGAACCTCCATAATAAGAGCCTCCTAAAGCTGAGGCATACATACCTCTGACTGCGTTGGCAAAATCAGAATCAGATTCAAAAGCTTGTGCGATGGTTGCTGAGTTATATGGTCCCAGTTCCAATCCTTTTTCACAAGAGCCTAGTCCCACTAGGCAAACACTGCATATCGCTAGAATGAATTTTTTCATTTTCATGTCTCTACTAATTAAAATGTGATATCTAAACCTACGTTGACCGTTCTAGTTTGCGGATATGAATAAGCCGCAAATAAACCTTGAACTGTTCCTCCAGTACTCTCAGCTTGACCAAATCCAACTTCTGGATCTCCCTTAAACTCTGGAGCCCAATAGAACCAGTTTTGCGCTTGAGCATATACACGTACCGACTGCATTTTGGCTTTCTTTACCCAGTTGTTAGGCAAATTATAGGCTAAGGTTACGTTACGTAGACGGATATAATCTCCTTTTTGTAAGAAGCGATCAGAAGAGAAAGATTGATACAGATTACGTGGATCAGGCAATACATTTACATCTCCTGCTTTTTTCCAATAATTCAAGGCATCTACAGCCTGATTTTGATATACATTCTCTCCATCAGATGTCAAATCTTGCCATCTGAAGTTCATGATATAATGGCCCCCTTGATATACCGCATCAGCAGATAAAGTAACTCCTTTGTACGTTACCGTAGTTCCTAAGCCTCCAAAATACTTGATTTGACGAGATTTACCACTTAAAATAACGGCATCTCCTGCGCTCCAAGTTTCTGTGCTTGATCCATTTTTATCTAAATAAATAGGTGCACCTGTTTCTTTGTTAACACCTACATAACGATTTAGATAATATACGTCGATAGGCTCACCAATTTTCAATTTAGAAACACTACCAGAACGGTTTAAGTTATCTTCTGTCAACTCCACCACCTTGTTATTGTTGTTGGTAAAGTTCGCCGAGATATCCCAGTACAAGTCTTTGGTTTGGATAATCTTATAATTTAACGTCAACTCCAAACCTGCATTTTCAACAGCTCCCACATTTTCAGTTCTACTAGAAAAACCCGTTGTAGAAGAAACTGGACGGTCAAATAATAAGTTAGACGTTTTCTTTTGGTAGTAATCCACAGAACCTGTCAACTTGTTTTTCAACAATGCAAAATCTATTCCAATGTTAGCAGAAGCTGATTTTTCCCAAGTTAAATTAGAGTTAGGTAATTGAGAAGGAAAAGTAGCTGAGGTAGTACCATAACTAGAATAACGATACAAACCTAAGGAAGTATAGTTACCAATACGATCATTACCTGAAGTACCATAACTAGCACGCAACTTCAATTGATTCACGAAAGTTAAGTCTTCCATGAACGCTTCTTTGGAGATTTCCCAACCAGCACTCACTGATCCAAACAAGCCGTAACGATTATCTACTCCAAAACGAGAGGAACCATCGCGACGAATCGAAGCATCTAAGAAATAGCGTTGATTGTAATCATAACCCACACGTCCAAATAAAGAGAATAATGTCCAATCTGTTCTGGCTGATGTAGCTGAAACTGGAGTAGAGGCATTGTCTTGAGTACTTACTTTACCATTAGGAAAACCTTTGGTACTGAAAGAGAAAGAACGGTAATTGTCATTGGTATACTCAACACCAGCCAAAGCACGAACGCTGTGTTTATCATCAAAGGTATTCGTATAATTAATCGTGTTAGAAAACACGTAGTTGAATGACTGATAACCATTATCTGATTTAGAGCCACGAGCAGCTGGGTCACCCACATACTGATCTAAGATGGAGTTAGGCTTGATGTAAGACTCACGGTAATAATCTACCCAAGTTACCCCAGCTTGTGATCTAAATTCAAAGTTTTTCACTGGAGTTAAGGATATATAAGCACTTGAAATACCTGTGTTAGTTGTTAAGCTTTCCGGGTTATTTTCCAAAGCTTCTGAAATTGGGAAACCTTGATGTGTTAGGTTATAAGTCCCATCATCTAAACGCTCTGGCTCGTAAGGATTGTATGCATATATAGCAAATGCCGGGTTCTGTGCATTGTAACGGTCACGAATTTCATTGGTCTTAATATTAGAGAAATTGATATTCGTTCCAATCTTGGCCCAATTATTCGGTTTGAATTCCACGTTTACACGACCTTGTTTTCTCCATAAGTCAGATGCTAATTTGAAGATACCTTCGTTGATCTGATTTTCTAAGGATAAATTATAGGTAAACATATCACTTGCCCCACTCACACCTACGCGGGTTACTTGGTTCATTCCACGACGTAGCAAAGTATTGAACCAATCTGTTTTTTTAGATTCCAAAGTCGCCCAAACTTTATCCAACTCAGCCTGTGTAGCACTGGCTGGGCTTGTAATTCCTGCTGCATCAACATATTCATTGGCATAATCTAAGTCTCTTTCATATTCCAATTTTTGACGCATATTCATCATTTGGAAATTGTCAGGAGTCTTTTCGTTGATACCATATGAAGTTGAAACAGTCACTTTGGCATTTCCTTTTTTACCTCTTTTGGTTGTTACTAAAATAACCCCATTGGCTCCACGTGAACCATAAATAGCAGCAGAAGAGGCGTCTTTTAAAATGGAAATATCTTCAATATCATTTGGATTCAAAGAGCTCAAAACGTTCACGCTTCCTATAACCCCTTCGCTATTAGCAGTTGGCACACCATCAATCACCACTAAAGGTTGAGCACCGGCTGTTAAGGTTCCTTCACCACGGATACGTATAAACGCAGGCGCACCTGGGCGACCATTTTGAGCGGTTACTTGAACTCCAGCAGCTTTTCCTTGCAATAAATTTTCAAAGCTAGTTACTGGCTTATTTTCCAATGCCTTGGAAGATACATTCACCTGAGCTCCAGTTAAATTTTGCTTTTTAGCTGTACCATAACCGATGACAACAACTTCATCTAGGCTGGCTGCTTCTGGCACCAAGGATACATTTATAACCGACTTGTTGCCTACAGGTACATCTTGTCTTGCAAAACCCACAAAACTGAAGGATAAAACGGCATTCTTTCCAGGAACGGAAAGACGGTAGCTACCATCACTACCTGTGGTAATTCCACGTGAGCTTCCTTTGATGGAAACGCTCACTCCTGGCAAGCTTGCTCCATCTTCTGATGAGCTAACTTTTCCAGAAATAACTTGGTCTTGGGCAAGCACTGGAACTATCCAGAACAGCACCAATCCAAGGCTGAATAATAATTTTCTTTTCATAAGGGAACGTTTTTGATGAATTAATTATTAAAATAAGGAACAATGATGATTAACCATTTACGAACGTAAAGGTTTTGAAAATTAGGAAATATCCTAATTTTACCCAAGAAAATTTAGATTAATCTAAAAAAAGAGAATTATTATTTGGTTTGAATCAAATCCAGAAGCCCCTCGAAATTGGGTACTTGGATTTGGGTATGAGCCAATTCTGCTGCGGTATGGGATGTGGTCATACCAACTACTTGCATGCCAGCAGATAAGCCTGCTTGAATCCCTTGAAGGGAATCTTCTACCACCCAGCAGTTGGCATATGTTACTCCTAATAAATCAGCGGCTTTCAAATAAATTTCAGGGTCAGGCTTCCCTTTTTTCACTTCTGCCCCTCCTACTATCGCCTGAAAAAAATGACGAATCCCTAGACCATCTACAATAAAATCAATATTTCCTTGACCAGCTGAAGTAGCCAAAGCACAAGCAATACCTTGCTGCTTCAATCCTTCCAAAAAGGAAATTAAACCTGGGGCAGCCTTGCGATGTGCAGCATAAAACTCCCGATAAATAGCTTCCTTTTTTTCCTCTAAATGTTCTATCTCTGCCAAAGACATCTCGCGACCATAAAACCACTCAAATGTATCTTTGGAATTCATCCCATTGAGCTCTTGATAAAATACTTCACGAGTTAATGGAATCCCATGTTGCTCGCAAAACAACAACCAAGCATCAACGTGGTAAGGTAAATTATCTACCACCACTCCATCCATATCGAGTAAAACAGCTTCTACAGGCATTATGATAAACTTAATT
Organism: Aquirufa nivalisilvae; assembly: GCF_003143535.1. Taxonomy (GTDB): domain Bacteria; phylum Bacteroidota; class Bacteroidia; order Cytophagales; family Spirosomataceae; genus Aquirufa; species Aquirufa nivalisilvae. The sequence continues at coordinate 661,614 of NZ_CP029346.1, read as the reverse complement.
GAAGGCCATCATAGGCCAAATAAACATGTGGGGGTAATTCTTTTTGTACTTCTGCATGCAGACCCATCTGATGACTGATATGGGTAATATAAGCGCGCTCAGGCTTTACTTTCTCTATTATCTCCAAAGCTTCATCCAAGGTAAAATGAGAAATATGGGACGTTTTCTTGAGGGCATTGATCACCAGCACTTGTGAACCTTTTACTTTTTCCAATTCCTCTTCAGAAATATAATTGGCATCTGTGATGTAGGTAAAATCTCCGAAACGAAAACCGAACACATCCAACATGTAATGACGAACTAAAATAGGTTGGATTTTCACCCCTTGAATTTCAAACACCTGATTCGTGATGGGGAATGTTTCTATTTCGGGAACTCCTGGATATTTATTATCTCCGAAGGCATAGGCAAATTCCCTTTTAAGCTGTTCAATTACACTGACCTGAGCATACAAGGGAATACTGGATTTTTGAACATAATTAAATCCCCGCAAATCATCCATGCCGGCCGTATGGTCTTTATGTTCATGAGTATAAATCACCGCATCTACGTGCTTTATACTTGCCCGTAACATTTGCTGCCGAAAATCAGGACCCGTATCAATGATAAAACTTTTTCCTTGGGTTTGAATGTGCATAGAAACTCGCAAACGCTGATCATGTTGATCAGAGGAAGTACAAACTTCGCAAGAACAGGCTATCATGGGTATCCCCTGTGAGGTACCCGTACCCAAAAATTCTACCGAGATCGGCGACATGCCGTTATTCTGTTAATGCTTTAACTTGAGATACAAGTGCATCAAAATTCAAAGGCTTAGCTAAAAAATCATTGAATCCAGCTTCCTTGAAATCCTCCATGCTGTAATTTCTTGCATTACCAGTGATAGCAATCATAGGAATGTTGGATTTAGCTGAATCTGCTAAAGCACGAACCGCTCTTGCACATTCCATTCCATCCATGACAGGCATGTTAATATCCAAAAGAATGATATCAAAATCAGCTTTGGCTAATTCGTCTAACACTTGTTGTCCATTCTTTACTGCATGAATTTCAAAGTTTTGAAACTCTAATATCTTTCTAGCTAAATTTTGAATGACCGAACTATCCTCTGCAATCAATACTTTTTTCATAACACAATCTTGTTAAAATGGCTTAGGGGCACATGCCCATAATGGGGTAAAAATAACCAAAGCATTGAGGAATTCAAATGAATTTTTGACATAAAAAAAGCGAACCTGTTTGGTTCGCTTAAATTTTAATTCATTTACCCTATTTCACATAGAAGGAAACAGAAGTTTTATCCCATTCTAAAGTCACTTGGCCTGTCTCTGTAACACCGATGTTAAATTGCTCGGTCATGGCATGCTCACTAGGTTTAGCTGTAACTCGTAAAGCATCTTGATCTGCTTTATAGGTGTAAGCTCCCCACATTTTTGACTCTTTATTGAAAATAATGGTCCACTCCGTTGGACCTGGGATGGATAACAAAGAATATACACCTTTGGCTAAAGGCTTGCCTTGAACTACGACATCTTTCGAAAATTCAATGGTTGTAGCTTCATTAGCTCCCGTTCTCCAAACCTCACCATATGGCACTAAGGCTTTTTGTTCTTTGGTTCCGAATACTAAGCGTCCTTTAACAGATGGTTTAGCATATTTAATCAAAACCTGAGTAGTACCCACTTTTTGAGAGGCTACTGCTGGAGGGGAAGCGGGGCTTTGAGCTAAAGCTCCAAAACTTAAAATACAAGAAAGAATAACAAGAAGTTTTTTCATGGTTGTGTTTGTTAATTTTTAGACCTACAAATTAAGCCAATAATTCAATTTTAACACTATGGAACGGTTTCTTATATGAAAATTCTCTGGTAAATAATTGTCGGTATAAACCAAGAAGAAATCCGAAGCTGGCTTGTAACGCCATTGTAAACGAGCGTTAAGATTCATGTTCTTGGTTTGTTGATTCAACTGAAAGAAGGTTGTGAAAAACAATTTATTAGTAAAGGTGATGTCCACTTTTGGTCTAATAATCCAAAATTCAGAGGCTGAAATGATTTTAGTAGTGCTTCCATCTGCCTGCGTAACGGGCACTTCCACACCCCAGATATTATTGTAATCCACTGCCATGGAAATCCCCACATGCGGTTGAAAACGATAACCTAATTCTCCCGTAATACCCGTTCTATTTCCATTACCATAATATCCTCCAAAACGAGAAGTGACAGAATAAGTAAACAATTTGATTGGAGAGGATGTGTAACCCAAACCTACTGAACGCCAAGTATGTTCAGACCCCTTTTTCTCAGGAATATTTCCCATACGCGTTGGGTCGAAATCATATAATAAACGAACATAATCATAGCCATGAAAAGCCGAGAAGCTCGCCTGATCTTTCATTTTTCCTTCTAAAGCTATGTAGGTGGTATTATCTGTCAAACCTCCTGAATTATTCCAAAAGCTTAAGCTATTCAAACGAATTTGAGCATAAAACAACTTACTGGTTTTACTCTTTGGATAAAAGATTTTTCCTACTTCTGGGTTAATATTGGTATAATTAACACGAGGTACATACCCTACTTCTGGATTATAACTATCTCCTACCCACTGATGCTTCCAACTCACGATCCAATGATTGTCTTTATACGCCAATGAGGCTGCATGAGCAAAATTATTAGCTTTGGCATCTGGGCTAATCGATTGATAATAGAATACTTTTCCTGTCCAGAAATTGTTGGAAGAGGCTAAATTATATTCCACACCAATATTTCTATTGAATTCGGCAAAGCCATTTTGACGTTGTAATTCGGTATCAATGAACGACTGCTTGTTGATCATAAAAATACCGATATTAGAGCGAGCAAATAATTTTCTTTGCAGGGCCACCATGGAATAATTTTGGGTGGGTACGCCCTTATCATCAATTCGCTGAGATTGTACATTCAACAAACCAATTCTCCAGTCATTGGTTAATTTACCACTCACTCGAGCTCCGTAAGTGATAGGTGTTTGTTCATAAATTCCTGTTCTGTTATTTAATGCTAAACCAATCCTGCGAGAGAAAAATGGACGAATGGTTTCCGTTCCAAAGCCGTCAAATAAATCCGAGTTTTCAATAAAAAATTGACGTTTCTCTGGATAAAATAATTCAAAACGATCTAGGTTGGTTTGCTGACGATCCACATCCACTTGAGAGAAATCGGGATTAATCGTCAGGTCCATGTTCATACTTGAACTTAAAGCTACTTTGATATCCCCTCCAATCTGCTTTCTAAAACTAGTGGGATCTTGGGCTTCATAATTGCTAGTTACACCTGATAATACATAAGGAATAACCGAAATATTTTGCTTAGGTGTTGGAGGTGGCGTTTCCCATAATAAAACCCCAGAATAGGCTAAAGAGGCCGTAGGGAATTGTCGTGGTACCGGCGCCCAAGCCGATTTTTCTTTCGCTTGCAAGTCCAATCGACTAAAATTAATTCCCCAACGAGTGCTATTGTTTTTGTATCGAATGGACTTAAATGGAATAGCTGCTTCCCAGATCCAAGATTCTTTATTGTAGGAAGTGGAAGACTCCCATTTATTATCCCAGTTTAGGTTTACTTTGGCCCCTTCCGACATCTGTCCGTCCCACTGTGCACCAGCAGCATTGGCTCCAAAAGAAAAACCGGTGGTTTTATCATCGAAAGTATCGATGAAAACAAGGAAATTATCATTAATACCAAAACTGAAATCACGCTTCAAGGATTCCACCACATAACGTGATTGATCTTTCAGGAAACATTCGGCTGAAATATAGAGGTATTTATCATCATAGGTCATTCGAACGTCCGTACGGACATTGGAACAAAGTGTATCAGTAGGATTACACATAACAAAATCACTTACCTTGGCGGCCTCCAACCAGGCCGCTTCATCGAGCTTGCCATCCATTTTAAGGGAACCTTTGGCAGGCTTAATAAGCATTTGAAAAATTTCGTTTCGTTTGGCTGTTTGAGCTAGAGATGAAAATGTAGTAAGCGTAAATAATAAGAGAAGAAGTCGCTTCATAAAAATGGTTGTCGTGAATCAATTAACTGCAATTTAGCCAAATTAAACGGAAGCTTAGGTAGGTCTTGTAGGGCAAGGCCTTGAAGATGATGTAAATAATTCTAGAGTTTTTTTATTTCTATCGACAAAAATCCTTTTGCTTGTTTTATTTTTGTAGCTAGTATTAATTATCGCAACGAATTATGGGAAGAGCTTTTGAATTTAGAAAGGCAAGAAAGTTTAAACGCTGGGGTCAAATGGCCAAAACGTTTACAAAAATCGGTAAAGACATTGTTATTGCTGTAAAAGCAGGTGGAGCAGATCCTACAGGAAACTCTCGTCTAAGGGCCATCATTCAGAATGCCAAGGCAGTTAATATGCCAAAAGATAATGTGGAACGTGCCATCAAAAGAGCCGTTTCTAAGGATCAAGAGGATTATAAGGAAATAGTTTATGAAGGATATGCCCAACATGGTATTGCTATATTAGTGGAAACCACAACGGATAACATCAATCGTACAGTAGCTAATATTCGCTCTTCGTTTACTAAATGCGGAGGTAGCTTGGGTACTCAAGGAATGTTGGATTTTATATTTACCCGCAAATCGGCTTTCAAGATTGCAGCTAAGCCTGAGATCGATTTGGAAGAGCTCGAGTTTGAATTGATTGATTTAGGAGGAGATGAGGTGTTTTTAGATACAGAAACCAATCAAATTAATATTTATGGAGAGTTTACCGCATTTGGCGCTATTCAAAAGTACTTAGAAGAAAAAGGGTATGAATTATTAGGGGCCGATTTTGAGCGGATACCTAATGAGACCAAAGAGTTAACAGACGAACAAGTGGCGGACGTTGAAAAATTAATTGAACGATTGGAAGAAGATGATGATGTTCAAAACGTTTACCACAATATGGGTTAAACCAAGCATTAAAAAGCACCTAGTGATAGGTGCTTTTTATTTGTTCTCATCATTCACCCTATCCGGGCAGATTCCAAGTTATCAATTTAAAAAAATAAGGGGTGTCAATCCGACAGCTCAACTGTATTTTCAAAAGCAGCTTTTAAGCCATAGTACTACTGCTGACTTTCAATTACATGTTCAGGTAAAAGAATTTGATTTTTCTTCGAAGGAAACGTTCCAATTTCAAGCCGAAATATATGTAGATCGAGACTCCATCATAGGCCCTCAATTACTGTATACCTATAAAATCAGTTTCAAAACCCAAGGATTTAAAAGCAAATCAGCTCATTGGGAAGAAATGGCGAAATTAAGCTCTCAAAGTCTACAATCGCAATTTGCCACCTGGTGGAAAAACAATTGGGATAAAGACCCTCATTTAATCCAAGAAGTAAGAGTAGAATTTTTACCTGATTATGTCCCCAAGAAGTTGGACCTAGATACCCTGTTCTATGGCCAAAAGAAATTGGATTGGAGCGATTTTGTGGCCAAACCATATCCTGGTTCTCGGTTTGCCGCACAAATATTTAGCAATTTTGAATACCATGCAGCTCCTCGCATAGAGCGAGGAATCCTTTTTCTCCCTATACAAGTAAAGGTGTATATGCTTCGCTCATCTTCTTGGAAAAAAGAAAATCTTCCAGATAGGGCCCTTGACCACGAGTCAACCCATTTCAATATTACCCAAAAAGCTGCCAATCTATTTAAAGAACAAATCCAACAAAAGAAATTAAGACCTCTTTGGTATGAAAGCGAGCTGCAATGGTGGTTTTTGGATGCTTACCGCTGGATGAATAGCACACAAAAGCTATACGATAATGATACGCAGCACGGCATCCAAGTAGCAGAACAGGAAATCTGGAATAATAAATTTAAATAGTTAGATAACCGTTTAAATTAAAAATCAGATTCAGAAAGATAAGCTTTAGCTTTCTTCTCATCAAATCGATATAAATAGGGTGCTTTATGGGCTCCTCCTAGGTAGCGCTTTTCTAAGCGGACCAAAATATCCATACTTAAAATCTTCCTTTGGAAATTGGTACGCACCAATTTTTTACCCAAAATGGTCTCATAGACTTGTTGCAATTCCGACATGGTAAATGTCTCTGCCAATAGATTAAAGGCTAATAATTTTTGATCCAAAGACCAACGCAACCTTTCTAAGGCTTTATCAATAATAGCCCGATGGTCCAAAAACATAGAAGGAATATCATGAATATCGGCCCAAGAGAACTGATCCGACATTTGGTCTAAATTGACATTAACTTTAGAGAAGTCCACCAAGGCATAATAGCCAATCGAAATATAGCGATCTGAAAGGAATGAAGTATCTACCCGAGTTTCTCCGATTTGTTCTTGAATCTTCTCATGCTGCTTGATGGCATCGTGATTCCTTTTAACATCGCCAAAAGTATAAAACTGCTCCAGATAAATATCTTTCAAGCCTGTTCTTTCAAACAATACCCGGCTAGCGGCCTGATCAATGTCTTCACTGGATTTAACAAATCCTCCTGAGAGTGACCAAACCGTCGTATTTTTAAATTTCAATAAAAGTACCTTCAATTGATTTTCGTGAAATCCAAAGATCACGCAATCCACTGAAATATGAGGCAACCAATTCGCTCCTGAATAATTTTTCACCATAAACCTACTATTTAGGGATGCTTTTGAATAAATTCATGAATTTGCTTCACAAATAGTTGGTATCCCTTTTCATTCAAATGCAAGCGATCCGCAACAAATATATCGTCCATTAAACTGCCATCAGCACGGAAAAAAGGGCTTTGCATATCAATATAAAATCTTCCTTTTTCTTTGGCTATAATTTGCTGAATCCGACCGTTTAAATCTTTTTGCTTATCTAACATGGCAATACGGGCTAAACTAGGTCTAGCAGCTATAAAAACCAATTTTGTGTTAGGTAATTTCTCTTTCAAACGCTTGGAAAACTCCACAAATTCTTGGGCAATAAACTCGGGACTTTGTCCTTTGGCCAAATCATTATCTCCTTCATACATAAATACCCAAGCTGGTTGGTATTTAAGTACCATACGATCAAAATAATATAAGGCTTCTTCTAAGGTAGAACCGCCAAATCCTCGGTTGATGGATGGATATGCCGCCATATCTTGGTTGAAACTTTTCCAAAGGCGAAAACTGGAACTCCCGAAAAATAATCGAAGATTTTTTGCTGGCATAGCAAGTGAATCCTGTGATTCGTATGCCTTAATTTCCTTTTCAAATTTGTCGATTTGTGCCCAAAGGCCTGTGCTGGATAACAGCAACAAACCTAGTAATAAGTGTTTTTTCATACTTATTCGTTAGGATAGACTAAGCCTATCTGTTTTCTAATTTCATCTAATAATCCCATTAACTCCTGACTAAACTGATGTGTCATCCATTTGTTTTCTAATCGGCCTGCTCGTAAATCAGCTTGAACTGCCTCCGCCTCATAGGAATAGCCCCATCCTTTGCGTTCGCATTCAAACTCTTCTACTTCACCTGACTCTAAAGTTACTGTAATTCCAAAGGTTTCATGAAAACGAGAATGCATCATTATTTTACCTTGACTACCATAAATTGTGCAAGTGGTATCAGTTTGAGCTGCTAAAGTAGAAAACAAAGTTGCCGTAGCACCACTTTCATAGCTTGTCGCAATGGCACAATTCATGTCGACTCCCGTAGGTGCCATAGTACCTGTGGCTAGCAACGTTTTAGGTTGTCCTAACAACAATTTGGAAATAAATAAGGGATATATACCAATATCCATCAAAGAACCTCCAGTTAAAACGGGGTTGAATAAACGACTTTCCACATCGTATTCTGCTTTAAAGCCAAAGTCGGCCGCCACATGACGAATTTGACCAATCTTACCTGACTCGATAATGTCTAATACTTTTGCTACAGATGGATGAAATCTTGTCCATAATGCCTCCATTAAAAACAAGTTCTTTTCCTTTGCTTTTTGTATCATTTCTGAGACTTGTCTGCCATTCACAGCAAATGCCTTTTCGCATAAAACAGGTATTCCAGCTTCTAGACACAATAAAGTATGCGCATGATGTAAACCATGGGGCGATGCCACATATACCACATCAATCAAGCCACTGGAAAGCATTTCTTCATAAGAACCAAATGCCTTTGAACCTGGATAGTGTGACGCGAATTCTTCCGCACGATGGATATCTCTAGAGGACACAGCAGTCAGTTGAGCATCTGACACAAAAGCTAAATCATCGGCAAATTTACGTGCGATTTTTCCGCAGGCAAGTATGCCCCAACGAATGGAATTTCCAGGATTAATCATTTTCTTCTAATTAAATAGAGTTCAAGGTTTGTATCAATGCCTCTACCTGTTCACTTGAAACGGCAGGGAAATTAGCAATTCTTATTTGTGTTTCTTTCATTTTGCCATATCCTGCACCCACTACCATGCCTGAGGCATTTTTCACTTTTTGAATGACAGTCCCAGCTGCTTCTTGGCAATTCAAAACAACTACGGTTTGTGAACGATGTGATTCATTCTCAACAAAGGCCTCAAAACGATCCGATTTCTTAGCAAAATCATAGAGTGCTTTCGCCTTACGGTCCGTTTCTTTACGGATTTGATCCACACCAATTCGGTTGAAATCTTCAGCCACTTTACCTAAGACATAAATCCCCATCACATTGGGAGTTTCAGGCGTTTCAAACTTCTTATAATTCTCCCAAAGACTTGGCAATGAATGGTAAGTTCCAATCACACCTTCGTGCTTTTTCATTCTTTCTGCTTTCTCGAGCATGGCTTCATTGGCAATCCAAACACCTAAACCTGCTGGCATACCAAAGGCCTTTTGAACAGAAAAAAATGCAGTATCTACTAAATTAAAGTCGAGGTTAGTATAAGGAGCTGAAGAAACCATATCTACAGCCAAAAACTTATCCTTATTCGCTTTCTTTAATTTATGTATTTCTTGTGAACGCATTTGCACACCGGAACTGGTTTCATTGGCAGTAGCACAAATCAACTCGGCATACTCAGGCACATCCACATCAGCAGCATCAAAACCCTCACCAAATGGCTTATGCGCTGCATGGGCATATTTGTGCAACTCTTGAGCAAAATCAAAAAACTTCCTTGAAAAAGAACCATTCACTAAGTGGAAACACTCATGCTCCACCGTATTCATGATGATACGTTCCCAAATTTCTGTAGCAGACCCCGTAAAAAGGATGGCATTGTTTTGTTTGGGTAAATTAAACAACGTCCTCAATTGCTCATCGGCATGTTGGTATATCTTCCTAAACTGGGCTGAACGATGCGAAATGGAACCAATGGACAAGCGAAAAGCCTCCTCATAATGTCCTTGAACAGTAGGATAAAGTGCCGCTGGGCCAGGGGTAAAAAATACGGGCTGCATCATATAATTAGTAAAGCATTCTAAACTTAATGGTATTATCGATCAATTTCAATTCATTGACGATTTCTTCGGAATATTCTTTGGCCACATCTGTGATAACATAACCTGTTTTCTCCGTCGTTTTCAGGTATTGACCAATGATGTTAACGTGATACTTAGCAAATACATTATTGATTTGTGCCAAAATACCTGGTACATTTTGGTGAATATGTAATAAACGATGAGCATTTTCCAATGGAGGCAATTGTAATTCAGGGAAGTTTACTGAACCGTAAGTACTACCATTGTTCATAAACTGCAACAATTTTGCCGGAACAAACTCCCCAATATTGGCTTGTGCCTCTTCGGTAGATCCTCCAATATGTGGAGTCAAAATAACATTTGGCAAACCTCTTAACTCATTAATGAATTCTTCGTCATTGGTCTTAGGCTCATACGGAAATACATCCACCGCAGCTCCCCACACTTTACCTGATTTAATCGCCTCTACCAAAGCTGGAATTTCCACCACATGACCTCTTGAAAGATTCAAGAAAATCACATTATCCTTCATCCAAGAAAATTCTTGCTTCCCAATGATGTTGGTATTTACCTTTCTTCCATCCACGTGCAAACTCACAAAATCAGCCAAGTTCAACAATTCTTTCAAACTTGAACATTTTTTGGCATTCCCTAAGGCCAACTTATCAACGGTATCATAGAAATACACTTCCATACCGAGGGCCTCAGCAATCACAGAAATTTGTGTTCCAATATTTCCATAACCGACTAAGCCTAATTTTTTTCCACGAATCTCGTAGGAGTTGGTAGCTGATTTATCCCAAACTCCAGCATGCATGCGGGTCGACTTCTCGAAGATATTACGTGTTAGCATAACCATTAAGCCAATGGACAATTCCACAACAGAACGGGTATTGGAATAAGGCGCATTGAAAACTGCAATTCCCCGATTTTCGCATTCTGCTAAATCAATTTGGTTGGTTCCAATACAAAAAGCACCAACGCACATTAAGCGAGCGGCATTGGGATGCTCCAATACTTTTTTAGTCAAATTGGTTTTGGAACGCAAACCAAGAATGGACACATCTTTGATTTTTTCAATCAATTCTGCTTCATCCAAGGCTCCTTTCAATAATTCAACTTGGAAACCTTCTTTCTTAAATGCTTGAACGGCATGTGGATGAACGTTTTCCAAAAGAAGAACTTTAATCCTAGATTTAGGATAAGACTGAGCACGGCTCAATCCATTGATGTATAAAAACTCGTCTAAAGATGGCACCACATGATCTGCTTTCTCCACCACCACTTTGCGAGATACATTTTCAGTAAAAGCAAAAAACTTATTGGCTAAACCTGCCTCACGCAATTCATAGTCGGTATACCCATCTCCAATAACATACACTTCTCCTTCCAATTGCAACGATTGCAAGAGGCTTACTTTACCGCGGTCTTTGGACAATAAATTATCGTGATCATATCCTGTGATATTACCTTCGGCATCATAGTTAAAGGTATTGGCAAAAACATTTTCGGCCGGAATGCCTAATTCTTGTACAACAGGAACAATGAAATCCTTGAAGCCGCTAGAAACAATTAGAATTTGCTCTGCATGCTCTTGGATAAACTCCTTATTTCTATTGAATGAATCTGATATTTTACCTTTCAAAAAAGCAATCAATTGGTCTACATGACCCCGATTGGCTGATAAAAGAGCAACGCGATCGCGCAACGAATCAGCAAATGAATAGGACCCTGACATCCCTTTTTCGGTAATTTCCCGAATCTTGGAGACAATCTCCTTTTGTTTCGGGTTTCCTTGTAAGGCGATATTCGCCAACTCATCTAGCCCTTCTACTTTGGTAAAAGTGCTATCAAAATCAATCACAATGTGCAATGGCTCCAACTGTTTATTCGACATAATTAATCGTTTCTTTATTCAAAAACCAATTCATTGCCCGTTGTTCCGACCACAAGGTTCCTCGATAATCTGAAGGATAGAATCCACAATGCCCACCTTGAGTGGGTAATTCCAAAAAGACATTTTCCCAGTTAGATGCCAGAGATGCGGGAAGGCATTCGGGCGATAAAAATGGATCGTTTTGGGCATTCACTACCAGGGTAGGAACCTGAATTTTATCTAAAAAATACAGCGAGCTATTTTGTTCGTAATAGTCTTCTGCATCTTTAAAACCGTGCAATGGACCCGTAATCACATCATCAAACTCCCTCAATGTTTTAATTCGTTTAAGAATAGCCACATCGACAGCCGTGGGAAATAGCACGGCTTTTTCTTTTGCTTTAGATAGAAGAGTTTGTAAAAATCGATGAGTGTAGAGTCCATTTTCTCGTCGTGCCAACTTTCGGCTACTACTTGAAAGGTGCAAAGGTACGGAAAATGCCACAGCTTTTCGAATCAAATTTGGATGATTTTGCCCTTGTTCCCCTAACCATTTTAAGGTAAGATTTCCTCCTAAACTAAAACCTGCCAAATAAATGCGATTCGCTCCTCGCTGAATACAGGTTTGAATCACCTCTTCCAAATCCTCGGTGGCACCACTATGGTAAAATCTTAATTTAAGATTCATTTCCCCAGAGCAAGATCGAAAGTTCCAAGCAAGCACATTGAAACCTTGTTCTATCATGGTTTTGGCCAAACCTTTAACGTATTGCGCCTGACTACTCCCTTCTAAACCATGGGAAATAATAAGTAATGGTTTTTCCGACAAAGGTGCATCGATGTACCAATCTAGATCTACAAAATCTTGATCGCTTAATATCAACCTCTCCCGATTAGGTGCTTGGTTATTTATTTTTCGAAATAAAGCGGTAAACATACTTTGGGTATGTCCTTCGGGTAACCAAAAAGGAGGTCGATAACTGGGAACTGATTGAATTAAAGGCAAGGCATTAAATAAAAAAGTCAGGAATTAATTCATGATCACCCCACTTCGGGTTGACTTTGTATACATCAAAGTCGGTATAATTAGCAGCTCGTAAGACTTCTTCATCTATAAAAAACTGTCCCGTGGAGGTAACGTGATCTTGTTTAAATATCTCGTAGGCTGCATCTGCCATAATACTTGGCTTTCTAGCCCGATCTAACATATCTGAATTCCCAACGGCAAATTCAATAGCGGCCGTGGCTATGATGGTTTTAGGCCAAAGCGAATTAAAGGCTACTTTATTTTTAAACTCAGCTGCCATACCCAGGGTACATAGCGACATCCCGAATTTGGCCATAGAATAGGCCACATGGTTTTCAAACCAACGCGCTTCTATATTTAAAGGAGGAGAAAGCGTTAATACATGTGGATTTTTCGCTTTCAACAAATGAGGCAAGCAGGCTTTGGATGTCAAAAAAGTTCCTCGGGCATTAACTTGATGCATTAAGTCGTACTTTTTCATGTCGGTCCACAAGGTCCCAGTCAAAGAAATGGCGGAAGCATTATTAACTAAGATATCAATGCCTCCAAAGGTCTCAACGGCTTTTTCTACCGCTTCAAAAACATGATTTTCATCACGAATATCCAAGACTAAAGGTAAAGCTCGGCCGCCCAAACGCTCAATTTCCTCGGCTGCAGAAAAAACAGTGCCTGGTAATTTGGGGTGTGGGGTGGCTGTTTTAGCAGCAATAACTACGTTTGCACCCACGGAAGCCATTTTTTTTGCAATTTCAAATCCGATACCTCTTGAAGCACCGGTAATAAAAACTGTCTTGTTGCTGAAGTCCATCTTGTGTTATTTAAACTTTGTCTAATTTACTATTTTCTTGTCAAGACAGTACATAAAATAAATTTTGGTTTGTACTTTTGTTAATTATTTTTCAAAACCACCGAATGTCAATTCCGTTTAAGTCTATTAGTATCTCTCATCGCTCTGCTCCTCTCACGATTCGTGAGCAAGTGGCATTAAATGAGGAAGAAAGTAGAGCCTTTGCTATTAAATGTAAAGATCTTTTTGGATTACAAGAAATGTTGATTGTATCTACCTGCAATCGTACAGAGGTGTATTACAATACCCCAGAAGATATTTCCCACGATTTAGTTAAGAGTTTATTGATTGAAAAGGGCTTGCATCAAACGCAAGAATACACCCCTTATTTCCATCATGAATCAGATGCAGAAGCATCTTTAAGACACTTGTTCGAAGTAGCTACTGGATTACAATCTAAAGTGGTTGGAGATTTACAGATTCCAAATCAAATCAAAAAGGCATATCAACAATCTGCCGATTTAAATTTAGCTGGTCCATATTTGCACCGCTTAATGCATACGATTTTCTATGCTAATAAGCGAGTAGCGCAAGAAACCTCGTTCCGTGATGGTGCGGCTTCAGTGTCATATGCGACTGTCGCCTTAGCGGAAGAATTGTCTCAGGCCATTACTCAACCCAAAGTATTGATTTTAGGTTTGGGGGAAATTGGCTTGGATGTATGTAAAAACATGGAGGATAAAGATTTCGCAGAGATCACCATCATGAACCGTACCTTAGAAAAGGCGGAAAAAATAGCCCACGATAAACCTTTCCGTGTGGCACCGATTGAAGATTTGTGGAAGGAAATTGCGCAAGCAGATATCATTATCTCCTCAGTACGCAACCAAGATCCAATTATCACTCAAGCAGAATTAAAGAAACTATCGATATTGACTTTCAAATATTTCATTGACCTTTCGGTTCCAAGAAGTATTGAAGATGGAATCGAAAAAATATCAGGTGTATTACTCTACAACATTGATTCATTGAAAGAACGAGCCGACGAAGCTTTGCGTATTCGGATGGCTTCTGTACCCGATGTTCGTCGGATCATTGATGAGTCTGTGATTAGTTTCAATGATTGGTCTAAAGAAATGGAAGTTTCACCGACTATTCATAAATTAAAAAATGCACTAGAGCAAATCCGTAAAGAAGAAATCAATCGCCATCTAAAAGGCTTAAATCCTCAAGAGGCTGAGAAATTGGAGAAAATTACGGCTAGTTTAGTTCAAAAAATTATCAAACAGCCGATCATCCATTTAAAAGCCGCTTGTAAACGAGGCGAATCAGATAGTATGGTGGATGCGTTGAATGATTTGTTCAATTTGGAGGCATACGAGGAGGTTGATTCAAGCTCTCCTATCCAATAATTTTCCATGAAATCGGAGGTGTTACAGAAACTGGCTCGCTACTGCGCCTATCAGGAACGCTGTAAATGGGAAATTCAAGTAAAAATGGACTCATTTTTGGTATTACCAGAAGACCAACAGGCCTATTTGGATTGGCTGGAAGACAATAACTACCTCAATCAAGAGCGATTCGCAAGGCTATTTGTCAGGTCTAAATTCAACCAAAAATCTTGGGGCAGAAATAAAATCAAGTTTGAGCTGAAAAGACTACAAGTTTCTGATGCTTTAGTTCAAACAGCATTAAGTGAATTACGCGAACTCCCCTATGAATCCACTTTGGAATCCATGTTGAATGAAAAATTCAAGCACCTAAAAGATCTCAATGATTGGGCAAAAAAGCAAAAATGCTACCAATATGCCATGAGAAAAGGATTTGAGCCCGATTTAATTTCCCTGTACATTCAACAGCTCAATTAAAAAAAGCTCAAACCCATTCACGCTATTTGGCTAATCGGTTGATATAAACAAAGGTTCTGATGTTAGGATATTTGCCAAAGAAATCTACATAATAGTAATAAGTCCCATCAGGCAACCTTCCATCATTAGTCAAAAGACCTATTGTCTTATCTGTCAAACCTCCCCAATTATTTTGGTAATTATTGGTTTCATAAACCACATCTCCCCATCGATTCACGATAACGAATCGATTCGGTTGCATTCTAAAAATGCCAGGTATCACGAGAACATCATTGATTCCGTCTTGGTTAGGAGAAATAGCTTGAGGGGCAAAAATCTCACAAATATCCGCATCCACCCGATTATCTATTCCATCTTGATCACAATCTAGCATGCCTCCAAAATTGATGTCATTTTCATAGACATCAATAATCCCATCATTGTCATCATCTGGATCACGGTAATCTGGAATACCGTCTGAATCCGTATCCAAAGGATGTAATGGGTCGGGCCCAGCTTCAACTGTATCGCTGATTCCGTTATTATCTGAATCTACATCGCGGTAATCAGCTAAGCCATCTCCATCTGAATCTAGTGGTACATTGACATTCGGACCCACTTCTATCGCATCGGGGATCCCATCATTATCCGAATCCACATCACGGAAATCCTCTTTTCCATCTAAGTCCGTATCCAAAGGATGATAGACATCTGGACCAACTTCGATTTTATCAGGTATGGTATCATTATCTGAATCCACATCTTGGTAGTCTGGCTTCAAATCTAGATCCGTATCCACCGGCATTATTGGCATTGGGCCAGCTTCCACTGAATCGGGAATCGTATCATTATCAGAATCCACATCTCGATAATCCGCCAAACCATCCCCATCAGTATCTACAGGAATTTGAGGATCAACTCCCGCTTCCACCGAATCAGGAATTGTATCATTATCCGAATCCACATCTCGAAAATCCTCTTTCCCATCTCCATCCGAGTCCAGTGGATGACTAGCATCTTTGCCCGCCTCCACGGCATCTGGAATACCATCATTATCCGAATCTGTATCTCGGTAATCAGGTTTGCCATCTAGATCAGTATCAATTGGCTTAGTCAAATCATTACCTGCCTCTAAACCATCCAGTATCCCATCATTGTCGGAATCTGTATCACGAAAATCGGCATGTCCATCCCCATCAGAATCCAAAGGTATTCTTGGTTCTGGTCCTGCTTCCACAACATCTGGAATCCCATCATTATCCGAATCCACATCGCGATAGTCGGGTTTACCATCTAAGTCTGTATCAAAAGGGTGAAGAAAATCTCCCGCCTCTACTGAATCAGGTATACCATCACTATCTGAATCCAAATCTCTAAAATCCTCTAAACCATCAGCATCCGTATCCAAAGGTTTATTGGGATTTAAACCTGCTTCTAAAGAATCTAACATACCATCATTGTCGGAATCCACATCCACATAATCTGTTTTCCCATCTCCATCGCTATCCACTGGTTGGCTCGGCTTTGCACCAGCTTCTACTGCATCTGGTATTCCGTCATTGTCAGAATCAAGATCTAAAAAGTCGGGCTTCCCATCTCCATCTGTATCCACAGGTTGGCTGGGATTTGATCCTGCCTCCACGGCATCTGGAATTCCATCATTATCTGAATCTACATCTAAATAATCAGGCTTTCCATCTCCATCCGTATCCACTGGTTTGGTCGGATTAGCACCTACTTCTATAGCATCTGGAATTCCATCATTATCAGAATCCGCATCTTCAAAATCAAATAAGCCATCTAAATCTGTATCCCATGGATCTTGGCAGTCACCGGCCTCTTGACTATCCAATATTCCATCATTATCCGAATCCAAATCTCGAAAGTTCGGAATTTCATCCCCATCGCCATCGGCTCCTAATTCGATTCGATCAGGGATGCAATCATTATCTGAATCCAAATCTAGAAAATCAGAAGTACCATCTAAATCCGTATCAATGACTTTGACATATTGCCCCCGGTCATCCCAACCATCATCTAAATCATCTTTCATTTGTTGACACGTGGCACACTTATTTTTCCCTTCCCAGGCATCCGGAATACCATCGCCATCTGAATCCAAATCCAAGTAATTGGGGATACCATCCAAATCATTATCGACATTCCTTTCATCCTGATCTCCCAACCAATCTCCATCTGAATCTAAATCTCGG
This sequence comes from Aquirufa nivalisilvae, assembly GCF_003143535.1. Lineage (GTDB taxonomy): Bacteria > Bacteroidota > Bacteroidia > Cytophagales > Spirosomataceae > Aquirufa > Aquirufa nivalisilvae. The sequence goes on along the minus strand of NZ_CP029346.1, from coordinate 644,461 downwards.
TAATTTGGAAAGCTGTCACTGTCTATATCTTTCGTTCCTTCAATGCTATCCAAGATTCCGTCATTGTCTGAGTCCACGTCTACATAGTCTGACTTGCCATCATGGTCTGTATCAGGTACTGGCGCCGGGCTACCTCCAAAACCTGTTTCTAGAAAATCAGCCAAGCCATTTCCATTCGCATCAGGCAATAAGCCATTCTTATCCACTCGCCCATCGTAATTATCATCTATTACGCCTCGCTTATTATCCGTGGCTTCCCAAGCATCTAAAATACCATCATTATCAGAGTCCAAATCCAAGTAATTAGGAATGCCATCACCATCTGGATCAAATTCCCCTTCTATGGAATCTAAAATTCCATCGTTATCTGAATCTAGATCCAGATAATCTGCATGGCGGTCTCCATCCGAATCACGATTCATTTCCCGAGCATCTGGAATACCATCTCCATCTGAATCCAAATCATACGAATTCGGAATTCCATCACCATCAAAATCCTGACAGTTCCCTAGTAGCGTAAAGGTTTGATAGCATTCCATGGAATTGGGGATTCCATCGCCATCAAAATCAGCCATCAATATTTCAATCAGATTACTGGTAATTTGAACACCTGTACTACTTTTGAACGTAAAATAACCTTTGCCTTCTGGGCCTAAATACATGATTCCCTTTTGACTCAAATTGACAATACCTTGGACAAAGTCGCCTGCATTATTTAATTGATCTCCACCAGAAAGGCCAGAAATAAAACCAGGCAAAGTACTAGTTACTTGAATGGGATTTAACGCCGCGTTAAAATCAAGCAATCGATTTCCATAAGCATCCAAAGCACTCAATGTATTAACTCCAACAAAAGGCGTTTCTGTTGTTTGCGGACTAGTCATTTGTAAACTAAACTTAGCCAATGGCCCCGCTTTTACAGTTACAGGTAACATGCTAGATACCAAGGTATCTTCCAATATATGAACCTGGATTTGGGCCAATGAAGCATGGAATAGTTTCATGGAAACCTGAGCGATCCCACCAACAAAATCAATGCTTGTTGCAGAACCGAAACTTCTTACTTGCGATTGATTATCAAGTACTTGAGGTTGAAGAATGGGGTTGATCGAATTTTGTGCACCTGAAAACAACACTGTTTTGGTTCCTGTATAAGTATCAACTTTTTCTCCTAAATCATTCAATACATGAAGGCTAACAAGCTGTGAGCTTCCTGCTACTTGAACGGAATCTCCCAATAAGCGTAGCTGAGTAGGTTTAATAAGTTCAGACAAAATTTCAATCCTCGCCTTAGTTCCCAATCCTATGGCTGGTTGAAAAATCAAGGTATCTAAGCCAATAGCACCTGTATAAGTTATGCCCAATTGGGTTAAATTAGCCATGCCCTGCTGAAAATCACTGGAACTAACTAATCGATTTCCTCCTGATAAGCCTGAAATCAAAGCACCTTGACTCGTTGTGATAGTGATCGGATTTAACGTGGCGTTGAATGAACTTACAGAATTGTCATATTCATCTTCTGCCAACAGTTTATTGAAACCATAAAAAGGTGTTTGATTAACTTGAGGACTTTGTAACTGTACGGCCAACTTTTGAAATGATTTGGCAGAAACATCCACTCCTAACCTGTCTAATCCAAGGGTCTGAATATACACATCTTGGGCACTAATAGAATCCAAACCTGATTTGTAAATCACCAAATCAACTTGGGCAATACCATTAACAAAATTAACTGGTGTTACTTGTCCAAAATTAACTCCATTCGCTTGAGATTTATAAGTAGGTGCTGAAGAAGAATTCGTCCCTGAAAATTGCAATTGCTTGTTTCCTGTATAATCCGTTACGATTGTTCCATTTTTAGTAGTTGCTCGAATGGTCACTGTTTGACTCGTTCCTGCTACCTGACTCGAACTTCCACTTATCACAAATTTAGAAGCCTGCCAAGTATTTAATATAGTTACTTGGGCAGTAGAGCAAACTCCCGTTGGGAGATAACAAACTTGATACGTAAATGACACAGAATCTGCATCCATTGCAGCAGGAGTGTAAACCATATTACCTGTGGAAACTTGGAAATTTAAGTTTCCGAGGGCTGTCCCTGAAATTTTACTAATACTTAAATTTGAACTTGGCAAGAAATCATCATTCTGTAATATATTCAGTGTTATGGGCCCAGCATTAAAATCTTGCTGGATGACATCATCATTGGCTAAGGCAATTAAAGGATTAGGATCCGTGCCATTCGGATTCCCATCATTGTCTAGGTCATCATCACAAACATTCCCTAAGCCATCGTTATCTGTATCTAATTGATTAGGGTTATAGGTGCTTGGGCAATTATCTTCAAAATCAATAACTCCATCACCATCGGTATCTGTCACATCACGATACAATAATTTGGAAAAATAGGTCTTTTGTCCAACACCAATGGACTCTACTCCGACACTTATTACACTCAATTCGGCTCCCGTTTTCAACATATTTCGAGAATATGCATACTGATTTAATGTAAAATCACTGCTTGTGTTGTTTTGACCAATATCATAGCCCAATCGCAATGAACTAGTTCCATAAAATGTCCCTTTGGTAAAAATGGTAGCGAAATTTGAAAAGATCCCAAATTGATAATTTGGACCAATTCTTCTCAAGGTACTCGTTAAAAGCATCGTTCGATCTTTCACAATTCTAAATGAGCGTACCAAATGTCCATGATCATAGAAATTGGGGCTTTCATTTTCAATCACTACTTTACCTGATTCTTGGTATATTTTTGAAACTACGCTAGCTGCATGCAAATCCTCTGGGTAATCCAATAAGTCTATTTGATGTCTTTTCTTTAACGTTATGGGATATGAATCCAACACTTGATGATTGGCATCCTGCATCTCAATGGTCAAATTTACCTCGTTTTGATTGCCTAGTATGGAATAAGGAATCTCATTGTTTCCGTGTTGGCTTGATGAAATAATGATATTCCCTTTTTTTATCACATACCAATGCTGATTATTTAAATAATTGATACTTCGAATATTGATTCGAACAGTATGAAATGGGGATAAAAACCATAGTAGATTTTCATAGCGAATGAGTCGGTCCGCATGAACGGGCAAGGCATTCATAGCTGCTTCAGTGGAGGCATTTAAATTAAATTTGACTACATTTTTAAAAAATGGCACCAAATTGGTTTGGGTACAATTAGCCGCGGCTTGAGCGATATTACTGAGTGCGTCTTCAATGCTATTCACTTGTGGCATTTTTCTTAATTCCAAAAAGAATTTAGGGAATAAAATAGACCTTCCAAAAGTATCAAATATCCCTTGCAATAGCCCAACTGCTTTCCAGGCGGGTTCATCGTCTGTATTGGTACCAGTTCCTCGATTGTAATCATTATACCCTACACGATCCCATTTGGCCCAAACATTATAAGGATTAGCCTCTAAATCATTGATATAGCCAATAAAGTTCTCTTTAAACCATGAAATATTTGTCAGAGCCTCATTATACAATCGCTGGTTGGGGTCAGTTATTATATGATCAAAGGCATAAGCTGTAAATAAACTGGCAAAAGCCTCAGCCATACCCCCATTTTTTTCATTGGAATAAGGGGCATATGGGAATAGGACTTTACTACTAAAATCAAAGAAATTCCTTCCGAATTCGTAGGCCAAAATCACATCACGGTTAATGTTGGAATTAGTTTTTAGGTTATAAAAAATATTTTCAAAACCACTGACTTCAATCCCCTTGGCCCCAACTAAACCACAACCTGCTCCACAGGATGGAACACCAAAAAACACACTGGTTTTATAGCCAAAATTGGGATTACCTCCAGGAGGTTCATAGCCTAAGGTATTTTTATAAAATTCATACAGAGCATCTGTGCGCTCCACCATTTTGGCCAATGTAGTAACATCCGCCAATTGATCATTGGTGATTTTTGTCTTATCAATTCGTAATACCACATTTCTGCCTTGAATACTCCAAACAGGAATTTGTCTAGCATCAAAAGCAAAGTAAATGTCTTCAGTCAGTTCGTACTGATTCCCGCTTGTTGGGCTACTGAAATTTCCATCTGATACCTGAACAATTAATTTATCCGTTGTCAAATCACTCCCAATAGTCCCATCATGAACTGCAATGGTATCTTTTAGCGACAAATTGTACAAAATCATTTCGATGGTAGCAGAGCCCTCAAAAAACTGAATTGGGGTATTACTTCCAAAAGGAATTCCATTGGCAGTAGCTTGTGTTCCCGCAATGCCCAAAGTTGCAGATTCTGAAAATTGTAAATTTTTAATTCCTGAGTATGTTCTAACTAAACCCCCTTGGGCATCTTTCGCTTGAATTTTAATATATTGACTTCTCCCAGCAAACTGTAAATTAGACCCCGAAATAATCAATCGCTCTTCTTGACCGGCTATTTGGACTCCTGAAAAGGTGGTACTAATCAAACTAGATTCAAAAATTAAGGAAAAAATAAAACTAGGGTTATATGGATCTACTTGACTGTTCTGAGCCGCTTGAACCTGTTTCGTAGAATTGACCCATTTATTAGAACTTTTTGATGCAATGGATGAGCTATAATACAGGATACTCAAAGCTGTTAAATCAGCCACACCATTCACGAAATCGGTCGATTGATTTAGTCTATTTTCTTTCTCCAAACCCAATCCTAAAATATTGGCATTAGTCGATGTGGATACAGTTACAGGTGTTTTTGATGCATCAAAATTGAGGCACACATTTCCATAGGCATCTTTTACAGTTAAGGTATTTACTCCTACAAACGGATGGCCATTGGTTTGAGGACTACTTATGCTAGACACTATTTGTGCTACTTTATTAGCCTCCACTTGAATCGTCCATGAATCTCCCGCAATGGCCCCTGTATTTACGGACTCACGGGTTGTTAAAAATGCTTTTTCTGCCAAATACAAATTCAGCTTTACAAAGGCTCTGCCTCTAGTAAAATTAATTAGTATTGGTTTACCAAAATCCCCTTGAATCTTACTCAATGAATCCTGAATAGTCGACACATATTGACTAGAAATAGCTTGTCCTGCTCCATAAAACAAGAGTGATTTAGCCCCTTCATAATCAGTTACCGGTTGATCATTAGCATCAAGAGCTTGAATTTGAAACCATTGAAATTCTCCTGCCAATTGGCTGGTATGACCTGAAATATGTAAAAAAACAGATTGGGCAGACTTGACTATTTGGACTGAATTACTTGTTGCACTTATTCCCGTTTTGGAAGTGAAAATAATTTGCTTATTCCCTTCCAAACTCGAAATATAGAGTCCTAATTGACTTAAATTGGCAACACCTTGAGTAAAATCAGTTGGGCGAGACAGGATCTTGGTATCTCCTAAACTCTTTAAACCAATGTTATCTTCACTTGTCAATGAAAGTGATATTGGATTGTTTGCCGCATTAAATTCCAAACAAACATTCCCATATTCATCCTTGGCAGTTAAGGTATTGGTTCCTGAAAATATTTGCCTCGTATATTGCGGACTGGTCAATGCAGGAACTAATTGATATAAATCTGCTGCTTTAACTTGTATCGATAATTTGTCTTGGTCTTTTGGTATAACATTGGTTCCCATTTCTACAGCACCAATTGTTGCCAGTTCTGATCGATATAATGTCAACTGAGCACGAGCGATACCTTGCTCAAAATACAATGCTGTCCGAGTTCCGAATGGAATGGGTAAATTCAAATTATTATAAATAATTGGACTTCCATTTTGAGCAAGAGAAGTATTAGCACCAGAAAATATTACTTCCATAAATCCATTAAATGAATTTATAGGAGCTCCCAAGGTGTCAAGGATGGCAATATTTAGCACTTGACTCCTTCCCGCTATTTGATTTGATTCCCCTAATATTTTAAACCGATATTTATTTTGTTTAGTTGGATAAACAACCACCAAAGCACTCTTCACTTTGATGCCAGAAGCTGTTGAAAAAGTAAAAGTTCCATCACCCGGTTCTCCCAAATATTTAAATCCTAGCGTTTTCAGATTAGCTACACCTTCGATAAATTGTGTAGATTGGTCAATGACAAAGGAAGAATTCCCATCCTTTCCAACGACTGTCCCTTGAAGATCTGTGCTTACATTTATTGGATCTAAGGCAGGATTAAAACTAGTGGCCACATTCCCGTATGCATCTTTGGCAATTAATTGATTATTTTCTCCGATAACTTCATTTATTTGAAACTCATTCTGTAATACTATAATTAGATTATTGATTGGCGCCGCACTAACTTGAATCTCCCATGGATTACTCGATAATATCCCATTGGATACAACAATGGATGCCTTTTCTGCCTTGTACAATGTTAAATCAACTGTAGCTACTCCTTGATTAAATAAGACAATCAAACTTTGATTCATATGACCAAATACGTAATGGCCTTGAATGATTGGCTCTATTACTGGATTAATTGATGCATTTGCTCCTGAGAATATTAGATTCAAATCTGAAAAACCACTCATAAATCCTTTATCCACATTACCATAGGCATCTACCGCTTTAATGCTCAAAGTCTGGGTAATTCCCGCTTGTTGGATCGCATTCCCACTGATGACAAAATGGGTAGCTGGATTAGCATTTACTTGAATGGAGAAGGAATTGGAGGCAATCGTTGCATCGCTGGCTGAAATATTGGCTTGCTCCGCTTTGAATAACATCAAATCTACTAGAGCAATACCATTCGTAAATGTTACCTGAACAGGCTGACCAAAATCTACGCCTGATACACTAGGATTTCTTGCTGGATTTATTGTTGGACTGGCTCCTGTAAAGGTTAAGGTTTTTGTTCCAAAATATTGATTATCTACATTTCCATAGGCATCCACCGCATGAATATTCAACGTTTTTGAAGCTCCTGCTTGCTGAATTATATTGCCACTAATTTCAAATTGAATCGCTGGACCAGCATTTACTTGAATGGTTAAGGCTTTGGAAGAAATAACTCCATCACTGACTAATATGTCTATTTGTTCTGCTTTATATATTGTTAGATCTACTTGAGCTTTGCCATTCACAAAATCAACCTGAACAGGCTGACCAAAGGATACGCCTGAAACTGTAGGATTTCTTATTGAATTAGTCGCCGCACTTGCTCCAGAAAACATCAATGTTTTTGTTCCAAAATATTGATTATCTACATTACCATAGGCATCAACTGCATGAATATTCAATGTTTGTGAAACTCCTGCTTGTTGACTCGACTGACCTATGATTTCAAAATAGTTTGCTGGATTAGCATTTACTTGAATAGAGAAGGAATTCGATGAAAGCATTCCATCACTTGCCGAAATGGTGGCTTGCTCCGCTTTGAATAACATCAAATCTACTAGAGCAATACCATTCGTAAATGTAACCTGAACAGGTTGACCAAAATCTACGCCTGATACACTAGGATTTCTTGCTGGATTTATTGTTGGACTGGCTCCAGTAAAGGTTAAGTTTTTTGTTCCAAAATATTGATTATCTACATTTCCATAGACATCAACTGCATGAATATTCAATGTTTGTGAAGCTCCCGCTAGTTGACTCGACTGGGCTCTGATTTCAAAATGGGTTGCTGGATTAGCATTTACTTGAATGGAGAAGGAATTCGATGCAATCGTTCCATCGCTGGCTGAAATTGAAGCAAGTTCTGCTTGGTATAACATCAAGTCTACTAGTGCTATACCATTCGTAAATGTTATCGGAACAGGTTGACCAAAATCTACGCCTGATACACTTGGATTTCTTACTGGGGTTATTGTAGGACTGGCTCCTGTAAAGGTTAAGGTTTTTGTTCCAAAATATTGATTATCTACATTTCCATAGACATCAACTGCATGAATATTCAATGTTTGTGAAGCTCCCGCTAGTTGACTCGACTGGGCTCTGATTTCAAAATGGGTTGCTGAACCAGCATTAACCTGAATAGATAATGGAGAAGTTGTTGAAATAACCCCATCATTCAATGAAATATTGGCTTGTTCGACTTTCTTTAAGACCAAATCAACCTGCGCAACACCCTTGGTAAAATTAACATCAATCTGATTTCCAAAATTGATTCCATTGGCTGTTGCAGCAAACATCCCAATTACACTTGCTCCTGCGAATTGAAGCTTTTTAAGCCCTGAATAATTAAAATTAGTCTGGCCAGCTACGTTTTTAGCTACTATTTTTAATGGGTATATATTACCTGCTTTAGATGAATTACCTCCCTCCAATTCAAAATAAGTAGCTATTAAATCATTAGGAATAATTTCTACCATGTCACTTTCCACATTATATCCATTTTCAGAAGATGCTGTAAAAACGTCAAAATCATAATACAATCCAGTATAAGTAAAACCTAAGGCTGTAAGATCTGCCACTCCAGCTACAAAATCGGTAGATTGATCTAATACATTATTGCCCTTTGATCCTAATCCACTAATAACTCCATTCAGTGCGGCACTTGTGAGGGTCACTGGATTTTTACTTGCATCAAAATCATCCACCAGATTACCAAAACTATCTATGGCCTTTATCAGATTTACTCCTGAAATCGGTAATTGATTTTTAATTTGAGGCTGCAAGAAAAATTGAAAACCTAGCCAAAAATCATTTTTCACCTGTATGACTAATTCTGAGGACCACAGTTCATTTTCTTGAACTTGAAGGGTATTTGTCCCAGAAGTAAATAATTCCATCAGGACACTAGCTTTACCTTGGTTAAAATAAACGGAAATAGTTTCCCCAAAATTTACCCCATCTACCAATGGTGAATAAAGTGCTAATTGGTTTTCCTTCACATGAAATACAAGTTGTTTTGACCCATGATAAGTCAAATCTACTTTACCTTGCCCATCCATGGCTTGAATAGCCACATTCATGTATTTACCAGCTATGATAGTTGAATCCGAGAATGTTAATTTGAGCTGCGTCGTGGTTTGCTTTTTCGAAAGAGTATGAAAATTCACCTGCTTCTCAAATTCAACCACCTTACTATTTCCGATAGCATACATATTCTCAGAAATAAAAAATAAGATCAAATAAAATAGACTGAACCGAATTGCCCTCTTTCTAAAAGAATGGGGAATTCTTAAGGAATTAGTGGTATACATAGTGGTTAGAAAATCAAAGTTTTCACTTTGATTCCAAAAAATAGAATGAAAAATAAGCAGATAATTGGGTTAGTATGTAAGAGCTCAGTCTCCTAAATACCTAGACGATTGCTTTTTCAAGAAAGCTTTTTCTTCAAATAAAATATCGCCAATCGAATAGACTTTTGAATCACAAAACGCTGTAGGCCAAATTCATCTTGAAGTATGAATTTCTGTAAAACAAGCCAAATCTAGCTGGGGAATGAGCCAATATGGCTCAAAAATAGATGCCCTAGAAGGGTTGATTGAAGAACACATGGTATATAATTTAGTGGTTAGATTGCCATTAGGCGACACTAAACTAGAAAATCACTTTTATGAATCCAATTAATTGGCAAGAAGATTTGTTCTCAATTTGGAATGTCTACTTTAGGCATCTCAACGAATGAGTTTGCATAAAAACATTTTTTTTATACCTTTGGCACATGATTATGCATTCAACTACTTATTACTATGCTTATTATTACGCAGGATATCCATCCTGCCAATAGGCTATTGTAGGTATAGATTTAATTTAAACTTATTATGAGCCGGCCCAAAGTCGGTTTTTTTGTTTTATGAGCTTCACCATTTCTCCAGCTTCTAGGTTACAAGTCGTACAAGAATACTACTTTTCTACCAAGCTAAAACAAATTGCAGCCTTGAAAGCATCAGGTATCCCTGTGCTAAATCTTGGTATTGGTAGCCCTGACCTAGCTCCTTCAGATGCCACGATTCAGGCATTGATTACTAGCGCCCAAAAAAAAGAAAATCATGCGTATCAAGGTTATCAAGGTATACCAGCCTTGCGTGAAGCATTTGCTCAATTTTACCATAAACAATATCAAGTAGAACTTAATCCAAATTCGGAAATATTACCTTTAATGGGATCCAAAGAGGGCATCATGCACATTGCTATGGCCTATTTAGAAAAAGGCGATATTACTTTAATTCCCAACCCTGGTTACCCAACTTACCAAGCTGCTTGCGCCTTAACAGGTGCAGAAGTTCAAAGTTATGAGTTGTCAGAAGCCAATGGCTGGCTGCCCGATTTGGATGCTTTGGCCAAGCGTGATTTATCCCAAGTAAAAATCATGTGGGTCAATTATCCCCATATGCCTACTGGCGCTAAGGCCGACAAAGCATTTTTTGAAAAACTACGAGATTTTGCCATTGCCCATTCTATATTATTGGTCAATGACAATCCCTATAGCTTCATCTTAAATGATGAACCCATTAGTATGTTAAGCATCCCTGGGATGAAAGATGTGGCATTGGAATTGAATTCACTATCCAAATCCCATAACATGGCTGGTTGGAGAATTGGCGCTGTCATGGGAAAACAAGAATTCTTAGCCCCTATTTTGACTTTTAAATCTAACATGGACTCTGGCATGTTTTTACCTCTGCAAGAAGCAGCCGTAGAAGCGTTAAAAGCAGATTCCTCTTGGTTTAAACAACAAAATGAGATTTATTCTTCTCGCCAGAAAGTAGTTTTCCAATTAATGGATTTACTAAAATGCACGTATGATCCTAAGCAAAGTGGTATGTTTGTTTGGGCTAAAATACCTGCTGATTTTGCCAGTGGATATGAACTTTCTGATAAAATATTAAGTGAGAATGCCGTTTTCATTACACCTGGAGGCATATTTGGCAGTCAAGGGAATAACTACATTCGAATATCGTTATGTGCCCCCATTTCCCTTTTTGAAACAGCTATTAACCGCATAAAAACACAGTCGAATGGAATCTAATAAAGTCGTTGGAATTTTAGGAATAGGTTTAATTGGTGGTTCCATGGCGCTTGGATTACGTAAAAGCGGCTGGGCTAAAGAATGCATCGGTATCGATACTAATCGCCCTAACCAAAAAAGAGCCTTGGAATTAGGTCTAATTGATCGTCTTTTACCTTTGGATGAAGCATTACAAATAATCGATGTACTGATTATTGCTACTCCAGTAGATAATTTGGTCGAGCAATTACCCAAAATTTTGGACCAATTCAATCAAAAACAAATTGTAATAGAAGTTGGATCAACCAAAAGCCCCATTTACGAAGCACTTAAAAACCATCCTAGAAGAAAACAATTTGTCTCTACTCACCCTATGGCTGGTACTGAATTTTCTGGACCAGAAGCAGCTATCGATGGACTTTTTGAAGGGAAACGTTGTGTCATTTGTGACCAAGAATTAAGTGATCCAGATGCCGAAAAGACCATTGAGAGTCTCTACCAAGATGGCTTACACATGAACTTGATTTATATGGATTCCATCAGCCATGATGTCCATACGGCCTATATTTCTCATATATCCCACATTTGCTCTTTTGCCTTAGCTAATACCGTTTTGGAAAAGGAAAAAGATGAAAAACGTATTTTCGAACTGGCATCTACCGGTTTTGAATCTACGGTTCGTTTAGCCAAGTCGTCCCCCGAAACTTGGATTCAAATCTTTCACCAAAATCAAGAAAACTTGATGGATGTGTTGGATGAATACATCAATACCCTTTTGAAATACAAAGGTTTGATGCTATCCGGTAGCTATGATAAACTCAAAGAGGAGTTAGCTAAAGCCAATGATATTGGTCGGATTCTAAACCGTAAATAAAATATAAGCTCCAGACTTCTTGCGACGTCTGGAGCATGTTAGTTTTGCTGATGAAAGCATAATTGATAATGGGGTAGAACAAAGGTTTATTATCTTGGAAATCCTTACTAGTTCGACTTAGGTGCTCGATATGAATAAGGCTTCCAAGTATTATTTTGAGGATTCAAATCAGGGAATACATGATCTGGATCTATGGTTACTGACTTAATTGGCAAGCTTGTATTGGTCTTGAAATCCCAACTGCCTCCACGCTGCCAAATCTCTACTGGGAAAGTATAACGTTCTTTTTTTCCATCAGATAATTCTACCTCGACAATTCCCGGCATAATCATTTTATCTAAATTCTTGATGGTCACGATGGCTCCATTGGCAGGATTTTGATCCACATACACCACATCACTTACCGTTTGATCTAACTTCCACAATTCAAAAAACCATTGTCTCCAGAACCAGGTTAGATCCTCTCCTGCTCCATCTTCCATGGCATGGAAAAAGTCATAAGGAGTCGGGTGTTTAAATGCCCAATTTTTGATATAATTCTTAAAGGCATAATCAAAACGATCAGCTCCTAAAATTTGCTCACGCAATATCTTCAATCCAAAACCTGGTTTATTGTAGGCTTCCCAACCTAAGTTTCTTGGTTGAACTACATCGGGAATCGACATGATTGGGTCAGCATTTTCTCTAAACATCGGTTTAGCGATTTGGTGCATGTCAAACTTACGGTTCTTATATTCCCCATCGTTGAAGGCATCAGTGGAATAAAAATTGATAAAGGTATTGAATCCTTCATCCATCCAAGGAAACTTACGTTCATTGGTTCCCACAATCATTGGGAACCAGTTATGGCCAAATTCATGGTCTGTTACGCCCCATAAAGCCGCTGTTTGATCACGAAATCCGCAGAAAATAATACCCGGATATTCCATTCCTGACACAATTCCAGCCACATTAGTTGCGGTAGGATAGGTATATTCATACAACCATTTGGAATAATATTCAATGGAGGCTTTTACATATTCGGTAGATCTTCCCCAGGCATTTTTACCATTGGATTCCTCTGGATAAACGGATATAGCCATGGATTTCTTTCCACTTGGCAAATTGATTCTTGCCGCATCCATAATAAACGACTTCGATGTCGCAAAAGCCACATCACGGGCATTTTGACATTTAAATTTCCAAGTCAATCGATCCTTGGCTGGTCGAGATGCAGGGTTTTTTACTTCATCTTCACCACGAATTATAACTGTAGTTTCAGAATTCGCAGCTGCGTTCCAGCGTTTTAATTGCTCAGCAGTAAATACTTCAGATGGATTTTGTAATTCTCCTGAACCTACGACGATATGCGATGCAGGAACATTGATGGCATATTCAAAATTGCCATATTCCAAATAAAATTCACCTGCTCCTAAATAAGGTAGTACGTTCCAGCCCTCAATATCATCGTACACACACATGCGTGGAAACCATTGAGCCACCTGAAAAATCATCCCATTTTTAGTATCCTGCAAACCCATGCGATCTGAGCCATTTTGCGGAGAAGTAAATGAATAAACAATCTTGATTTTAGCCTGTCCTAACTTTTCAGCCAAAGGTTGTGCCAAACGAATCTGCATCCGGGTATCTTCCACGATGAAAGGAGTGGCTTTACCATCCACTAATACGCTCTCTATTTTATATCCACCATCAAAACCCACATTACCAAAGCGGCCACCTGAAATTGGGGTCGTTTTACCTCCTCTGGATTGTGTATTAAAGGAGTTTTGATCCAATTGCAACCATAAGAAACCTAGCTTATCTGGAGAATTGTTTTTATAGGTAATTTCTACATCTCCTGAAATTTTTCGAGCTTCTTCATCCAAACTCACCTGAATTTTATAGTCAGCGGAGTTTTGCCAATAAGATGGGCCAGGTATTCCAGAACCAGAACGATACGGCGAGTTGGATTGGTAATTCCATAAAGGATGAAATAATTCATATGCGCTATATGCCGACTTTGTTTGAGCATTTGCGGTCAATGTACAAGTCAATATAAGGCAAGCGTATGCTACTATTCTTTTCATACAATTCATAATTTATGATTCAAATACAGTTAAATTCTCCGTATCCATTAAACGTTTATTCAATCCCAAAGCCTTCGGCACTTCATAGTGATAGAAGAATTTCATGGTATGTAACTTATCCTGATAAAACTCTTTTTCCTTCGCAGAAGTACTGTTTTCTAATGATTTACTGGCCACCGTCCCTTGCTTTATCCACTGCCATGCCACTACGATCAAGCCAAATAATTCCATATATAAAGTAGAATCAGCTAAGAATAATTCTGGTTTTCCCTCCGCTGCGATTTTCAATTTATGCATCGTCACTTGACCTAATTTGGCCACTTCTTGCTCTAACTCTTCTGCATAACGCTGAATATTGGTTTGCTTTTTAGCCTCCTCAATATCTTTTTGAATTAGATTCAACAATAACTTCAATGCCTTTCCTTGATTCGCTGGAATTTCCCTTCCTAATAAAGTTAATCCATGAATTCCGGTTGTTCCTTCATAAATGGACATAATCCGCACATCGCGAGCCATTTGCTCCAAAGGAAAATCTTCGGTATATCCATACCCTCCCAAAACCTGAACGCCTTGATTTACCGCTTGCAAGCCCATCTCAGCAGGATAAGTCTTAGCTACGGGTGTCATCAAATTCAATAAGGTATGGTAGTTTTCCGCCTCTTCTCCAGTCAAGCATTTGGAATAATCTTCCCACATAAAACACTGGAATAATAAGCCCATGGCTCCTTCTACAATCGCCTTCTGGAAGTACAACATCCGTTGAACATCTGGATGGTTTTTAATCAAAGTGGGAGGTGTTTCTGGATCTTTATTACTCAACTTTCTTCCTTGCGAACGCTCATTGGCATATTGCTTCGAAAAATGATAAGCCGCAGAAGCAATGTAAGCTCCTCCCATTCCTACTCCTAAACGAGCTTCATTCATCATTTGAAACATGTAGGATAATCCTTTATTAGGCTCTCCTACTAAATAACCGATGGAATCACCTTTATCACCAAAAGATAAATGCAAAGCAGGTGTTCCTTTCTGGCCCATTTTATGGTAAAGTCCTAGAGAAATCACTTCATTAGAAATCCATTGACCATTTTCATTTCTACGCTTGGGAACTACAAATAACGAAATCCCTTTGGTCCCTTTAGGAGCCCCTTCCAATCGAGCTAACACGAGATGAATGATATTTTCTGAAAATTGATTATCTCCTCCAGAAATAAAAATCTTTTGTCCTTTAATGGAATATGTTCCATTGCCTAGATCCTTGGCTTGAGTAGACACATCATTCAATGAGCTACCTGCCTGTGGTTCAGTCAAGCACATGGTTCCTGTCCAACGTCCATTCAACATATTTGGCACATAGGCTGCTTTCAATTCCTCCGAACCAAAAGATGCAATCAAATGAGCTGCACCGTTGGTCAAACCAGTAAACATCACAATGGAATTACTCGCCGCTCCACGGATAAACTCGTGCGCTCCTCCTACCGTGCTAGGTAATTGCTGTCCACCTTTTTCATATGAGAAAGTAGACCCAATCATACCTGATTCTCCCATTTCTTTCACATAAGCCTCTGTAGATGGGTGTACATGTACTGTCCCATCAATTAATTCAGCGGGATGTCTATCGGTATCCACAAAATGAGGACGTAAGTATTTCTCTGCGATGGAATCAGCAGAGTCTAATACCATATCAAACATATCGGGCGTATAATCCGCAAAATAAGGGTGAGAACATAAGGAACCGAAGTCCAACACTTCCTTTAAAATAAAGTCGAGATTCCGACGATCATATTCTTTTGCCATATCGATCTACAAATTAGAAATCCAAAAATGCAGAAAAAAAATATATTATGCAAGCATACTAGTTTGCGTTTCAATGGGCTGATTCTAACAACCTTTATGGATTACTGAAATAAAGGGAAAAATGAAAAAAATTATTTATCAGTACACAGGTAAGGTCAATCCTACATTGTATGGAATCCATGCAGCTTGACGGCAATCCCACAAGGGGGAATTTTGATACCTCAATTTGTTAAACTCAATATAATTAACAAGTTTTTGATACGATTCAGCCGGAATCCCATGATAGCGATCCACCAGCATGCGTTCTTTCGACTTGCCAGCCACCATAAAATAGCCCAATACTTGTCGGTCTGGCTTGTTCAAACAAGTCAAATTACCAATGATTTGCGCAGGTACCTTATCAAAAATCCCTCCATCCAAAATGCGCTGGGCTTCTTGGCGTTTCCAGTACTGATGCGTCGCTTTATCTACATGGTAAACCTCCAGCTGTACAACCCATTCTGTAAAATCATCGTAGGGGATTGTTAACAAGGGTATATCGATTTCCCGTCCATCCAAAAAACTATCATCTGCTAATATGGGCTGGGTATTTTGATTTGCCTGCCAGCATTTATTGTAACAAATGGGTACCGGAGCAGGTGGTGGTGGTGGGTTAGGACAAGTAGTCAAAAACTGAATGAAATCTTGACGTTTAACAAAATAATAATCCTCCGTTCCGCGCGAATCTTGTACACTTGCCTGTAATTTAAAATACATGTTCTCTACCTTGTCCGCATTCTTATAGGTGGACGTAAATGACTTCAATCCAAGGGGCATCGATAGTTGCTGCCAATCCGATGCAATATCAAGACCATCGGCTGTCCTAATTTCTAAGCGGTATTTTTTACCTACCTGACCTTGAAATGTGGCAGGCGTTTGGTACATGCCTTTTTGAATCTCTTTGAGTGCAGCGATTGACCCAATCTCATCCACAATCCGTATAGCTGCACCAGGAACCGGCTGACCTTGGAATTGTGTAGGATCAAATGGTGAGTAAGCTGAAGTATAGTTTAGTCGAACGGTGTAAGGGCCAGCCATATTTGACATCTCTCCATATACAACAAAGGCGTCACTCAAGTTTTCTGTCTTGAAATCCGTTATTTCCGTCTCACAAGAGAACAAACCTAATAAGCCGACCAATACCAAGAATCTCTTCATCAGAATTTAAAATTATATGTCAAGGACGGAATGGCTGCTCCTAACACAGACAATTGATATGTACGCGCTTGGTTAATCAAACCTGTTGATGACCGAAAGAAAATGGAATAGGCATTTTCACGGGCAAAAAGGTTGTAGATGGAAAAATTCCAACTACCCTGCCAGCGTTTACCTTCCTTCGGTTCGATCGTGAATCCAATATCCAAGCGCATGTAATAAGGTATACGTTCTTGGTTACGCAAGGTGAAACTTGGACTTGAGTATCCGTCCAATAAGGGTTGTATGTTTGTCCCCGTCAAATAGGTATAGCTTGAACCCCCAGTAACGGGAGTCAAGCCCGGCCGAGGAAAAATCCCATTCGCATATCCATAATCATATAAATCATTGAACGCATAAACTTTATAACGGGCATTCGGGTAGGTAATCGGCCGACCAGAAGTATAGGTAAAATTCGCATTAAAAGTGATTCGTTTGGATAAACGATGATTCAACACAAATTTAAAATTGTGTGGCATGTCAAAGTTGGCCGGAAACTCCTTCCCGAAATTGGCTGACATTTGACTTCCGTTGGCTTCAATCATACGGAACGAACGTGCGTAGGTATAAGAAACCCAGCCAGTCAAACGTTTCCCCCGTGCCTTTTTCAAAAAAAACTCAGCCCCATAGGCACGGCCCTCACCAACCAACAAATCAGTCTCCACCGTTGGATTCAAATAAAGAGCTGCCCCATCTATGTAATCAATTACATTACTTAATCGCTTGTAATATACTTCGGCAGATGCCTCAAAAATGGCATTTTGTGCATTACTAAAATTCCGAAAAATCCCGATCGAATATTGATCTGATACTTGTTGGGGTAAATATGGATTTGAATTTTTCCAAATATCCACAGGTGATACGGCCATCGTATTGGACAACAAATGCATAAACTGCTGCATACGGTTAAAGCCTATTTTAATGGAGGTATTCGTATCCAGTTTTATGGCCAATGACAAGCGAGGTTCAAAGCCTCCGTATGATTGAACCACATCGCCAGATTGAAAGCGTAACGTGTCTGTAATCGTATTAATGGCACGAGGAATTCCTGATTTATAGCGATAAAATTGTTGAGGACCCTGTAATTGATAATAGGCGTACCTTAAACCAACATCAAGACTCATCCGCTTATATATCGGTAAGCTATGCCCAATATATACAGACATTTCACGTGAATATTCAGTTTGCATGGGAAAGGTATTCACCACAGAATTCATTGTACTTGGTCGAAAGGTTCCCGCGTCATTTCGGTAACTCGTAAATTCTACTCCAAAATCACTCCGTCCCCATTGTTTTAAATCCAGACTTAAATCTTCCCGAAGGGTCTTTTGGGTAATCGACGGTCGCCAAATAAACTCATAGCCAGATTTCAAGCCCTCAATACCGTAGGCATATTCACTTGCAAATGCCGTAAAATGATGCGACCAATCTCGCCATAAGGCAAAGTGTTGGAGGCTGATAGTCTTGGTTTCCCAAGCGTACATGGTATCTGCGGCAAATTTGAAGCCATCATAACTTGCATAGGCGGATAAGGAAATGCGCTGGTTTTTCCCGATTCGGTGAGTCAATTTGAAATTCACATCGTAAAAATCGGCTTTACTTTTTTGAAGTGCCGGATTAGGGAAATACCCCAAATAAAAATCTGAAAGTGATCCTCTAACCCCAACAATTAAAGATGTTTTGTCTTTAACCAAAGGCCCATCTATCAACAGTCGGCTGGATATGGGACTAATTCCTCCTTGGAATTGCCATTTTTCAAAATTCCCTTCTTTCATGCGCACATCCAACACTGACGATGCGCGACCTCCATACTTACTCGGAATTCCTCCTTTGTACAAACTCAAATCCTGCACCATGTCGGCGTTGAAACTCGTAAAAAAACCGAATAAATGGGAAGTACTAAACAAAGGCACACCATCCAGCAAGACCAAATTTTGATCTACATTACCACCCCGCACATTAAAGCCAGAAGCACCTTCTCCTACAGTGGAGACACCTGGGAGCAACATGATGCTACGAATCACATCTGCCTCTCCCATCAAATTGGGTAATTTTTTCAGCGTATTTGACGACATCTTTTCCACCCCCATGATGGTTCTGCTCACATTGGCATCAGACTTCTCCTCTGAAATGACTACTTCATCTAAAATTTGTTCCGACTTCTCTAAATAAATGGATATCTGGATATTTTCTTTTAAGTCAATTTTAGCTGTTTTATATTTATAACCAAGGCTTCGAAAAACGGCTCCGTAGGAACGAGCGGGAAGTGATAATGAAAAATGCCCAGAAGAATCTGTTCTTGCTCCAATGGAAAGACCCGAAAAAAAGATAGAAGCTCCTTCAATAGGTGCCTTTGTTTCTATATCCTGTATGGTTCCTGAAAAAACAAAATTGCCTTTTTTTTGACCCAACGTGGCGAAGGACAATAGGAAACAACACAGAAGCAAAACCTGTTTCATCGCTTCAGATTGCGTAAAATTAAAACTCCTTTTGCTTGCTTCCAGGCAGGGTCAAAGCTCCCCTCAGGGAATTTTGCTACGGCATGACTGCCCAAAGCGATATCCAAATCTCCATCACCATCGAGATCACCTACATCCATCACGGACCAGCGGCCAAGATGCTGTATCGGCAAACTCTTTGTTTGGAAAGATTTACCTGTGTTTTCCAGATACAAAAATCCCTCTGCTCCCCGTTTTTGTACATCAGGAAAAAGGGCAATAGAAACCAAATCTTGATCTCCATCTAAATCAAAATCAGCTGCTAAAACTTTAGTGGCACCATTTTGAGGGAAAAATGCACGTTGTTTGAAAGTAAAGTCTCCTTCATTCGTAAATACATAAACACCATGATAAGGTTTTAAAACAGTTGAAAAATCTGCATTGTCGCCCGCTGTACAAACGATATCCCAATCTCCATCCTGATCCAAATCCGCTATATCAAAAGAGCTAGTTCCGTAAATGGGAGGAAAACGCAAGAGAATTTTTTGACTAAACTTTAGCTTTCCTTGATTCAAATACAGGATAATTCGCTCATCTCCTTGCGCAAATAGAGCCAACATATCTTGCTTTCCATCTTGATTAAAATCTTTAATAATTACCCGAGTTGCCCCTGTTTGTGCCTCCACCACATGTTGAACCCATGAACCTGTTTTTCCTTTTTTCCAAATGGATAATCCCCCTACTTGAAAACCAAATTCGCATGAAATCAACTCATCTCCAGCATCTTCATCCATATTGGCAGAACTCACTTGCAAGGGCCGATTTAAGTTTTTTAAATCCTGCTGAATGATTGGGGTGCTTTCTTTTGTAAAATGCACTAATTGACTAACTCCATTCACATCTGGATTAGCCTGAGTAGTAGTACCGATATAAGTAAAACGGTATTTTCCAGCACTCCCCTCCACATGTGTTAGAGCATTTTGGTCTTTCCATTGCTGAATAGCTTTTCCCTGCTTATCCAATAACCAAATAATCCGATTCGACTGATCTCCGGCAATGATTTGCCTATTTCCTTCATCAATTTTAATGGCAGTAAAATTTGGGAAAGTACCTCCTTCCATTTTCAGTGGCAAATCCTCCACTCTAAAAAGCTTTTCTAATGGGGCAATCGAACTTACTTTTGTTTCTGGAAATTTTGATGGAGACTCTGCTAAATAATATGCCTTGATCTTTTCCCAATCATCGTCGGAAATAAGAGCTTGGGGAGATTTTAATATGGCGTAATCCGATAATGGTTTCTGTAATTGATCGATTTCTTTCTGAACCCCCATGAGTGTTCCCATGTAAGGCAATGTACTGTACTTCCAAACATTATTAGGTAGTAAATCTGGGCTTGGTAAAGCATGACAAGTAGCACAATGTTGTTGTGCCAAGGCCTTTCCTTCGGCTACTTGAGTATCTTGACAATTCCATGTGAGTAAAGATATACTCAAAACTGCCAACCATAGAAAGACTTGCACACCTTGGGGTGAATATGGATGAACTCGAAGCTTCCCATGGTTTAGCCGCCCCATAGCCTATTTCAGTTTTTTAAAGACTTGTAACTGATCATTATTCCGACTAACCAAATATAAACTCCCTTTAGCCGTTTTGATTTGCTTGATATCTCGAATATCCCCTTCTAAGAGTAAACCCGTATCTGTAGGAATCAACGCTTTAAAATCGCCTCGACCATTTCCAGCCAAAATAAGTCCAAAGAAAGCATCATATCGTGCTTGATACATGGAGGCTCCATTAAAATTACCCCCGATAATCACATCTAAATTTCCGTCCATATTGACGTCTTCTGTCTTGATGACCATGATTTTGGAGACTTGAGCTAAGCTTGGTAAATCCTTTCTTTTAAATTTACCTCCACCAAGGTTTTCCACGTAAATGGATTCAAACGTATTGATTCGTTTTTCAATGGCTCCTTCCAATTCCTCCTTTTCAAATAACTCATCAATGCTCAAACCAGCAAATTTCTTATAATCCGTAAATCGTTTATTGATAATACTTGGTATCTGTTTGCCCATTTCATCCTTACTGTTGATGGGATACCAAGTATCCTTACCTGCTCGGTTATAGGCTACAATATGCTCTTTGGTATCATTATGATCAATATCCTTGATCAACATTTTCAGCTCTCCTCCTGGATCTCTACGAAGCTTGGTGTTGGTTCCTAAATTGCCTACCACTAAATCCATGTCGCCATCTTTGTCAAAATCTCCGACACTTAATCCCGCCCAAAAACCGCTTAACTCTGACAATTCATTTTCTTTTAAAGTCAATTTCCCTTGATCATAATAGAACATTTTGATGGGCATCCAATCGCCAATAACAACCAAATCCTGATCTTTGTCTTGATCCAAGTCTACCCAAACAGCATCACTAATCATACCTGCTTCTCTCAACCCTGGTGCCCTTTGCTGCGTTTGATCGCCAAATTTACCTTTACCATCATTGATCAATAAATAGGATTTAGGCGAAAGCCCATATTGATAGGCCAAAACCCTACCTCCTACAAACAAATCGGTATCTCCATCTCGATCAAAGTCGACCGGTCGAACCACCGATTTATTGTCATACATCGGTGGAAGAGCCTTTGGATTTCGAGTAAAGTTCCCTTTCCCATCATTGATGTACAATCGATCAAATTGTTCAGGCATATTGTCGTAGAACTCATTTCCCCCACTGACTACATATAAATCCTGATCTTTATCTCCATCAGCATCAAAAAATAAAGCATCCACATCCTCTTGCAAAGAATCAGCTAAAAATGCGGCTTGCTTGGACAATACAAATCCCGTACTTTTTTGTAGGTATAATTGCCCGGCTTGGTATTTTGCACCTCCCACATAAAAGTCATCTAGTCCATCGCCATTCACATCACCAACAGCCAATTTAGGGCCCTCAATCGACACCTTAAATGGAATTAATAATTCACGGTTAAAGTCAAAATAGGTATTTTCTTGATGCTTATAAGGAATATTTGCCGCTTTGCTTACTTCTTCAAACAAAGGCTTAGGCTTAGTCACAAATGAAAAATCTTTCACTAGGATAGAAGCATTTTTTTGTTCTACCGTCAGTGTCGTATTAATAGTTGGCTTCGTCAAGATTTGCATCTTTTCGTTTTCCCAAATCACCAAGACTGAATCTATCTGGGTTTGTTTTCCTATACCAAACAACAAACTAGGCTCAACTGAACTCATGAATCCGCGAGTAGGCACTAATTGTTGTAATTGCTGGCCATCCTTGGTTTTTAGAATCACTTTAGCTCCAATCCCAAAGGTGTTTTTATCCGAGCCCTTGAATTTGATTTTAATGTAATTATGCTTTAATAACTGACGCGCATTATTTTGATAGATTCCAGCAGCTTCATTTAGGTTATTCGTAATTAAGTCTAAGTCTCCATCATTATCTAAATCCGCATAGGAACTACCATTGGAAATTCCTGCGGCCTCAAAACCCCAAGCCTGAGATTTATCCTTAAAACGTAAATCTTTGGACCCTTGAAAAAGGTAATTATGCCACTTACCGCTAGGCATCAAATCAATGGCTTTTTGATCCAATTGATGTGAAGTAGGTAAACCATAATGCAAGGAATCTCCTATGACAAATTTTAAATAATCCAGGTCATTCGGTCGACGTAAAATACCATTGGAAACAAATATGTCTTTGATGCCATCCCCATCGTAATCAGCCATCAAAGTACTCCATGACCAGTCGGTGGCAGCCACGCCAGAAGAAACAGCGACATCGCTAAATTTCTCCCCTCCCATGTTCAGCTGCAAGCAGTTGCGACTGTACTGATTGAAATATCCAAACTGCAATTTGTATAAATAGATATCCAACGGATCCTCTCCCACGGAGGATTTTTCCACTTTTTCATCTTCCGGATACATATCCAACGTCATGATATCTTGGTATCCGTCGTTGTTGATATCTGCAATATCTGAACCCATGGAAAAGCGACTTAGGTGCTTAAAGTGCTCTTTAATACCCTCATGAAACGTGCCATTTTTCTGGTTGATGTAGTAATAATCATCTTCATGAAAATCATTACTCACGTAAATATCCATCCAACCATCATTATTCAAATCAGCAACGGATATTCCTAATCCATATCCCATAGCAGCTTGATAAATTCCAGCTTCTTTGGATACATCCACAAAACGTCCTCCATCATTACGATAGAGATAATCTCCAGCTTCATTATCTTTCAACATCCGCGTATTCACTCGGTCATATGAGCGGGTATTGTGAACGGCGTGATTCAACAAATAACAATCTAAATCGCCGTCTTTATCGTAGTCAAAAAAAGCAGCTTGAGTAGAAAAACCAGTAAAATCCAAACCAAACTGATTCGCTTTTTCAGTAAATGTTAAGTCGCCATTATTGATATACAATTCATTGGAACCTTCCATTCCTTTGAAATTACCCACAGCACAAACATAGATATCCAGCAATCCATCCCCGTTCACATCGGCCATGGTTACACCAGTTTTCCAATCTGAAAATCCTTCTATGCCTGCTTTTTGAGAAATATCCTCAAACTGCATATTGCCTTTGTTCAAATACAACTTATTTTTCCCTTGATTGGAAACAAAAAACAGGTCCACCAATCCATCATTATTGATATCACCAGATGACACTCCACCCCCATTGTAGAAATAGAGGTAGTCTAAAATATTAAAATCTTTGGTTTCGGTAATCTGATTGATGAAATCGATTTTTGTATGTTTTGAATCTAATTTCTCAAACAACACCAAGTCAGAATCATTCGTCTGACAGGCAAACATCATACTAGATAAGAAAAGGGCTACTAGGGCTTTATTCACTACTTTCATGTAAAAAAAACAGATCATTTAATCCATTGAAACAACTGAGCGGCTTCATTGTTTTTGGCTAAAACAAGAAGGATTCCTTGTTTTGCCGATTTAATTTTGGCCATATTCCGAACCTGGCCTAGGGTTTTAAATCCAGAATCTTTGGATTTAATTACATCAAATTTTCCTTGGCCTTTGCCTACTAATAGTAAGCCATAGTTGGCATCAAACCTTCCCCATTCAGGAAGAGTATCAAAGAAATTACCAGCTAAAAGTATGTCCAATTTACCATCTTGGTTAAAGTCACCCGTTTCAATAGCTTTAACCGGAGAAAACTGCGCTTCCACGGGCATGGGCACCAAACTAAAGTGGCCTTTCCCATTATTAATCATGAATGAGGATGAAGTCGTGGTTATTTGTTTAGTCACCATATCTTGTCGTTGATCTTCATCAAACAATTCAT
Organism: Aquirufa nivalisilvae; assembly: GCF_003143535.1. Lineage (GTDB taxonomy): Bacteria > Bacteroidota > Bacteroidia > Cytophagales > Spirosomataceae > Aquirufa > Aquirufa nivalisilvae. The sequence goes on along the minus strand of NZ_CP029346.1, from coordinate 619,855 downwards.
CGATGGTCTTATTGGCATAATCTTTATACTTGATAAACTTCTTTTTAATCATGGGCAAGGCACGCTGAATCTCTCCTTTCAGCACCATAGGGTAGGTATTTCCGTCTTCGGTGATGCAAGAAATGATTTGTTCATAGCTTCCATTTTTGTCAAAATCGTTGACATGCAAATAAGCTGGTTTCTCTACTGTGGCCCTAATTTTAGAGTTCAATCCCAAATTACCCAGAATCAAATCCATATCTCCGTCTCCGTCAATATCTGCTACCTTCATAGAACTCCATAAGCCTTCAGATCCCTTCAAATCTTCCATCAGGGAGAGTTGTCTGCCTCGCTCATTTTTAAATATTTTGATGGGTCCCCAATCTTGTGCTACAACTAAATCTACATATCGATCTCCATCCACATCCACCCATTCAGCATCAGTCACCATACCCAACTCAGATAATTGAGGCATAAATCGTTTGCTTTGGTTTTTGAAACCACCCGTGCCATCATTGATGTACAAATTACTCACTGGGTTTAATCCGTATTTAGAAGAAATCATACGAGAACCGACAAACAAATCGAGATCACCATCTTGATCAAAATCTCCTGCAGCTACTGTGGAGCCATTTTCATTAATGGCAGGAAAACGAGTATCTCGTTTGAACTGGCCTTTGCCATCATTTAAGTACAATAAATCGTGTAATTCTGGTGCATTGATTTCAAATTCATTACTTCCTGTAACCACAAATAAGTCGAGGTCACCATCCTTATCAGCATCAAAAAACAGGGCATCCGTATTTTCTGTGGTTCTATCAAAAGCGAAATCTGCTTGTGGAGATTCTTTAAAAACACCCGAAGCTTGTTGAATAAATAGTTTTTTATCTTGTCCTGCCGCACCACCTAAATAAATATCGTCTAAGCCATCTCCATTAACATCCCCCACTGCCATGGCTGGCCCCATGGTAGAAAACTTTTGTTTCAATAAAACATCTCGGTCGTAATCATTGAAAATGCTTTCTTGATGAACATAATTCAGTTTTCCTGAAGTCACATCAGCAAAAAGCAAACGAGGATTGGCTGCCTTATTGACCCACTTATTCTTAGCTGCTGATTGATCCAAGACAATTAATTGATCCACTTTCACTTGTTGAATCACTTGATATGAATCATCCGGCCAAACAATCTTTAACGAATCAATCTTTGAACGATCACCTAAACCAAATACCATTTGATGGTCACTGGACGATTGAAATCCACGATTAGGCATTTGCTGCAACATTTTAGCATCGCCTTGCTGGTAAACTGTTACGGTCGAGCCGATTCCATTCAAGTTTTTTGCCTTGCCTTTAAGAGCAACACGTAAAAAATGGTGCTTCAACTTTTCTGTTGACTTATTTTTAAAGACAGACAAAGGAGCATTGACATTATTCACAACCAAATCTAAATCGCCGTCATTATCTAAATCTCCATAGGCAGAACCATTGGAAAAACCAGTTCCTTCAAGGCCCCAAGCTTTGACTTGATTGGTAAATTTAAAGTCTCCTTGATTTTGATAAGCATAATTAGGGATTGGTACTGATGAGATTTTATCCGTAAATTCTTTATAGTCAAATTTCTTTCCATTCAGCATTTGCTGCATGGTATTTCGGTCTCCAAGAAAGTCGACAAAATCCTGATCGGTTAAATCTTTGGCGATTCCATTGGCCACAAAGATATCTTTTTTACCATCATTGTCCATGTCAAAAATCAAAGCTCCCCAGCTCCAATCGGTAGCATGTATCCCAGACAATTGTCCTATTTCACTGAAAGTCCCATCGCCATTATTTAAGTGCAAGTTATTTCTCATGTATTGATGCCAAAAACCTTGTTTCAGCTTTAGCTCCATGAGATTATAACCTTCAAAAATACTGGTGGTTTTCAAACGACGATCGTCGCCAGGTAACATATCCGTCACGAAAATATCTAGGTTTCCGTCATCATTGATATCAGCAATATCTGCCCCCATGGAGCTTAAGCTTATGTGAGGCATCGCCTTTTCCAACTCTTCTTTGAAAGTGCCATCGTGTTGATTGATGTACAAATAATCCCTTTCGTAGAAATCATTGGATATATAAATATCGGGCCAATTGTCATTATTAACATCGCCGATTGTAATTCCTAATCCAAAACCAATCAAACTTCCATAAATGCCTGCTTTTTCTGAAACATCAGTGAATTTGACCTGACCGTCACTATCATTTCTAAATAGTTTATCTCCTCCTAATTTATCGCGCTGTTCACGCAAATTCAAATAACCTAATTTGCCAATGGGTGTAAAGCTATTGTTGAGCAAATACATATCTAAGTCCCCATCTCGATCGTAATCAAAAAATGCCGCATGGGTAGAAAACCCACCGTCTTCAAGTCCTGCTTCTTTGGCAATCTCTTTATATTGTGGAATACCTGCCTTAATACCTTGATTCAAATAAAGTTGATTTCCCCGTTGATCTCTTGAGCCTGAATTACACACGTATATATCCATCAAGCCATCGCCATTGATATCGGCAAAAGTTACACCTGTAGACCAAAACTTTTTTCCGGTGATTCCTGCTTGCTGCGAAATATCCTCAAAATGCATATTGCCTTTATTGAGGTATAATTTATTCTCTTCAAAATTAGATGTAATAAATAGATCAGACAATCCATCGTTATTAACATCCCCAATGGCAACGCCACCGCCATTATAAAAATTTCGGTAATTAAAGATATTGAAGTCTTTTCTATCCAAACTTCGATTCACAAAATCAATCCCTGTCTCAGAAGCAGGTAGTTCTTCGAAAAGTGTGTCTTCTTTTGTCTTGCAAGAAAACAAGACGATAGAGAAAGAAAAAAACAGGAAAAACTGCTTCATGCTTATAAATTTCTAATTAAGGCTACAAATTACAAAGGGAATGGACAGAATAAAATAAAAAGGCAGAACCAGGGGCTCTGCCTTTTTATCATCAAATTAAAAATTAATACCCAGGGTTTTGTTTCAACAATGGGTTCGCGTCAATACGTGGTTGAGGTATTGGGAATAATTCACGCGATTTATCAGTTACTTTCATGAATTTACGTACTTGAGAGAAAGTTCCGAAACGAATCATATCGTTACGTCTCCAACCTTCCCAAGCAAATTCACGTCCACGCTCAGCTAAAATATCAGCAGCCGTGATAGACGTTAATGCATCCACACCAGAACGAGTTCTGATCGTGTTCAAGTCAGCTAAGGCTTGAGCCGTATTTCCTAAACGGAAAGCAGCTTCAGCACGCATCATGATAGCATCTGCCAAACGGAAAACAACGTAGTCATTTGACTGATCTCCATTAGGGTTATTGCGTTGGATCTCATATTTCTGAGAACGAATACCTGCGATTTGGAATTCAGGATCTGCATCTGTCATTTGATCTTTTTGGAAATCTGCCACGAAAGCCAATGGATTACCTTTGGCATCTGTTAATGGAGCTCCAGAAGCAGCAAATTGCTGACCTTTGATCCACATCGACTGACGTAAGTCTTTAGATTCAAATGAGTTATAAAAATCAGCTAAAGTACAGAAACCATTCCAAGGTGAGTTACCTAAACCGTATGTCTGCTGATTAGCATAGTGTAAGGTTCTCATTTGAAAGTTCATACCACCTGCTTTGAAGCTATCGAAAGGAATAGTCCAAATGTTTTCTCCTGATCCTTGGTTCTGAACAATGAAGTTAGAAACTGTAGAAGAAGACAAACTGTAGTTATTCGCAGATTTGATGACCGCATCAGCAGCATTATAAGCTCCTTGCCAATCGGCAGTTCCAGAATAAACGGCAGCGTTCAACTTTAACTTTGCTAACAACATAGTAGCAGCATCCTTCGTCATACGAGAATATGCCTTACCAGCCACTAAGTTAGGAATAGAAGATTCTAACTCCGATTTGATGAAAGCATACACTTCAGCACGTGGCTTAGTATCACTTTTAGAAGTTGGATCAGTGATAATTGGCACATTACCAAATGCATCAATCGCCATGAAATAATAGAATGCACGGATAGCACGAAGCTCATCCACTGCCTTCTGATTTGTTTTCACTACTGGGATCAATTGATTTACCTGAGAAATGTTACCAAAAATAAATCCCCACATACCGTTGATTGGACCATGTTGTGGAGTCCAAGTATGACGAGAATAAGCTAACCAATCTCCACCATCGTACCAGTCTCCACCACGGGTTGGTACAATTAACTCATCAGAAGAAGCTTCACTTGGATTAAACCAATCCCAAGTAATACCTCTCAAACCTCCATAAGCAGGTCCAAGTGCCGCTGCAATCTGCGCATCCGTTTTCAAGAATTGATCTGCTGGAATTGCATCATACACAGGCTCAGTTAAATCTGTACAAGACGATAGGGCTAACGATGAAATTACACCTACTGAAAGTACTTTATATATGTATTTTTTCATATTTCAATGATATTAATTAATGTCTATAACTAATCTATTTGTATGTCTAGAACGTAAGATTAATACCCGCAGTTAATGCACGGGTTTTGTAATATGTCTCACGAACATCAATTCCTGGAGCCGCAGAACCAATCGTTAATGCTTGACTTACCTCAGGATCTACACCAGTATAACTAGTGAATACAGCTAAATTATTACCTGCTACATAAATACGTGCTCTCTTGAATACTCCTTTCACAGGTAAAGTATAACCTAAAGAAGCATTGTTAATACGGAAGAAATTTCCAGACTCTACGTAGTAATCCATTGGGATAGTACGCTCATCATTGATTACTGATGTTAGAGCAGATTTCAATGCTCCAGATTCAGCAATACGTCCGTCTTGACGACCTAACAATAAGGCGTTTGTATTAACGATTTTCGCACCTAATTGGCTTGTTACTTGGAATTGGAAGTCAAACGCTTTGTAACGAACATTGGTTGTAATACCACCCACAAAAGTCGGGTTAGGATTTCCTAAATACGTTCTATCTTTTGCGTTTGGATCTACCACTCCGTCACCATTTAGGTCTTGGAATACGTATTTACCGTTTTCAATTCTAGCAATCTTAGCTCCGTAGAACTCTCCCACTGGGTGACCTGCTTGTAACACAGAGAAGTTAACAGCTGATGTACCACGGATAAAGCTACCTAATGAAGTAGATAAGAATACCTGATCTGGCGCAGCAAACTGATCATTTCTCAAACTAACAATTTCATTCTGATTGAATGATCCTGCTAAAGTTGAATACACTGACCAATCTCCTTTATCAATCCACTGGTAAGTTAATGTTAACTCTACCCCACGGTTTTGCATCGTTCCAATATTTGCCAACATCGATGGATACACATAACCTTGCTCTTGAGGCACGTTAACTGTGTACAACATATCTTTTGTTTGACGCGTATACCAGTCAATTGAACCCGTTAACTTTCCTTTGTAAACAGAGAAGTCAATACCTGCACCGTAGTTTTCGTTCACTTCCCATTTCAAGTTAGGATTTGGGTTAGATTGAATAGCGTAAGCTGGTAAGAAGTCGTCAGCAGCACCATCATAATAAGAACCAGAAGCTCCGTAGAATGATTTAGACAACAATGGACGAATACCTTCTGAGTTACCAGTTCTACCCCAGCTAGCACGAATTTTCATGTTATCCAATGTAGAAGAGCCTTTCAAGAAATCTTCTTCGCTGATAGCCCAACCCACAGAAATAGATGGGAAAAGACCCCATTTATTGTTGTCTCCGAATTTAGTAGAACCATCACGACGCATATTTACTGTAGCGAAATATTTGTTCAACAAACTATATTGAGCACGAGCTAAGAAAGAAACCAATTTGTACTCATTCTTGTAAGATCCTAATAAGTTTGGATTAGAACGAATACCAAGACCAGCACCTAAATTATTAGCTTCAAAAGCATCCGTTAAGAAATTATTGTTCGATGCACCAAAACCATCATTCACTACATCTTGGTATGTATAACCAGCTAAAACAACTAAGTTAGAAACATCATTCAATTTTTTCGTGTAGTTCAAAGTTGCTTCTAATTGCTGATCTGTCACGGAGTTCAAGAATCTTTGAGCAGAGTTACCACCTACGGTCAACAACAAGTTACCAGGAGTAGAACGTGAGTAAGCTGAGTTATCAGCAGTTTGAGTACGTAATGTTCCTGAAACTTTGAAAACTAAATCAGGTGTAATGTTGTAACCAGCTTGTGCATTGAATAAAAAGTCATGCAAACGTTGCTTGTTCGATCTGTTTTCTAAAGTTGCTAATGGATTGAAGTTGGCAAATGTTCCAGGAATCTGGAAATAAGTTCCATCTGCATTGTACACGGGATCAGTTGGACGCATGTTCATCGCAAAACCAATCGCACGGTTGTCGGTAAATAGACCATCTGTTTGAGAAGCTGACATATTGAACTTCATGTTCAACTTTCCGTCAATCGCTTTCGCATCTAAGTTCAAACGACCTGTTAAACGCTTTTTACCTGAACCAATCAAGGTACCGATTTGATCTAAATAACCTACAGAAGCACGGTATGCTAAATTTTCTGATCCACCAGAAACACCTAAGTTGTGGTTTTGAGAAACAGCATTACGAGTAATCACTTCTAACCAATCAGTATTTGCTCCACGGTCGTCAAAGTTTTGATTGTATTTCTTTGCTGCAGCACGGAATTCAGCACCGTTCAACAATTGTGGACGTTGTGAAATTGATTCGCTACCTACATAGGTAGAATAATCTACTGTAGGAATACCTGATTTACCGCGTTTTGTATTGATCAAGATAACACCATTAGCACCACGAGAACCATAAATGGCCGCCGCAGATGCATCACGTAACACGTCCATCGAAGCGATATCTTCTGGAGCAATGTTTTCGATAGGTGCGCCAATCACACCGTCAATAACGTACAAAGGCTCAGAACCAGCGTTCAATGAACCTGTACCTCTCAAACGTACCGTTGGACGAGCATTGGGATCACCACTCGATTGAGTAATCACCAAACCTGCCACTTTACCTTGAGCAGCTGCTAATGGATTTGTTACAACCCCAGCATTAAAATCTCTAGCTCCTAAGCTAGTTACTGTTCCAGAAATTTCTTTTCTTTTTTGAGTACCGTAACCTACAACAACAACCTCTTCCAAAGATCTAGCCTCTTGTGAAAGCTTAACCTCTAAAACTGATTTTCCTGCTACAGAAACCTCTTTGGAAGAATAACCAACAAAAGAAAATACCAAAGTCGCATTGGACGCAGCATTAATTTTGAAGTTACCGTTAACATCTGTTTGAGCACCTTTGGTGGTACCTTTAATCAAAACAGACACACCAGGAATACCCGAGCCATCACTAGCATCGGTCACTTTCCCTGAAACTGCATCCTGAGCGTAAGAACTCAAGGACATTAATAGTGCAAATGCAATACCAAAAACCTGTAACAGGCCAAGCTTGCATGCACCTGATCGCACAAGGCGACCCACTCTTTTGTAAGAATGCATCATAGGTGAATAATTAAGGGTTTAAAATGATAAATGATTGGGAAACCTAGAACAAGTAAGAGATCATTGGGTTTAATTTGGAATGTGTAAACGCCAGAATAAGCTTACAATAATGGTTCGTGTTGTTTCTAAGTTTTCACAAAAAAACTAAGAATAAATGAGAAAAAAAATGATTAAACGGTAAAAGGTAGAATAATTCGACAAAAAAATTGGACTTAAAAGATAGAAATTACCCCTTGTACTGAAATTGTAATGTATCTAAAATCAGAGCTAGAAGGCCAATTTTAGGCGTTTATGGATGATAAAAGCCCAAAACAAGGCCCCAATCCAAATACCAATTTTTAATACTCTTTTTAAAAAATAGGACTAAAATATTGTCAAATTTTATCCATTTTTTGGCAAAAATATAATCAAAAGCGCTTTCGGTATATACTATATGTCGGAGATTTTCAATCCTCAGGTACAGGATCATACCCGCTTCCTCCCCAAGGATGACAGCGAGCGATACGCTTGGCTGCTAGCTTACTTCCCTTCCAGATTCCATGCTTGATCAAAGCCTGTTTAGCATACTCTGAACAAGTGGGATTATATCGACAAGCATTAGGTAAAAATGGTGAAATCATTCCTTGGTAAAGCCGAAGTAGCAATAACATAAAATGCCTTACGAGATTGGAAAATATTCTCATTTTGATGAATGACTTCCCAAAATAAGTCTTTTTAATCTATTTTATTCGTTTTTACGGCAATTGAGTTGAAATAACTGTACATTTCTACTATATTGTGAAGCGTAAAAAGACCCAACTATTCATGAAATTGAATCTCCCCAAATCCATCTTTTTATTCTCCCTAAGTGCATTTATCGGGATTCTGTCTTGTTCACATCAACCAGGACACCTTTTTGAATTCAGTTCTGCGACAGAAAAAAGAAATGATAGTATTGCTTCCTTATATAATCCAACCGTTGCCCAACAAAAGGCAGTAAAGCTGGATACGTTTTTTCAGAAACTTCATTCCAAAACTGGATTCAATGGAGTTGTCTTAGTTTCGCAGTATGGTAAAATCATTTATAAAAAGGCATTTGGCTTTGCGAATTATTTCACTAAAAATCCTTTAACTACCCAAACACATTTTCAGCTAGCTTCCGTTTCCAAACAGTTTACAGCGGTAGCCATCATGCAATTGAAGGAAAAAAATCAACTGAATTACGACGATCCTATTTACAAACATATTCCAGGCTTTCCATATGATTCCAGCTTAACCATCCGTAGTTTATTGACGCACCGCTCGGGTTTGCCCAATTATGCCTACTGCTTGGATAAGTTTTACGACAAGAAAAGTCCATTGACCAATAAAATGGTGGTTGACATGATGATTCGACTAAAACCGCGAATCGATTATCGTCCCAATGCCAAGTTCAGCTATAACAATACCAATTATTTACTCTTAGCGTATATTGTAGAGCGTTTAAGCGGAGAAGATTTTCGTGGATACTTAAAGAAACATATTTTCGAACCTGCAGGCATGCACAATACTTTTGTCTATGACCCCATGCATCCTGAAATGTTAAAAACGGCAGCTACAGGTTATTCGCCTCGAAGAGGACAACCAGCTGTGGTAGGATTTGATCATTTGGATGGTGTGGTAGGTGACAAAGGCATCTATTCAACGGTAGATGATATGCATCACTGGGATATGGCTTTAAATGATGAATCCATCGTTAAATTAAATACCTTGGAAGAAGCCTTTTCTCCACAGCACCGAACACCTAATGTATTACCTAAAAACTATGGATTTGGGTGGAGATTAACCCAATTAGACAATGGTGAGTGGCTAACTTACCACACTGGTTGGTGGCATGGATTTAAAAATTATTATTTACACAATGCTAAAGACAATTCAGCCATCATCATTTTAGGAAATATGGCCAACCATTCTTTAGGAAAAGTCAATATTGTTCAATCTATTTTATACCCTGAAAAGACTGCACTGTTTATGAAAGGGGAAGCTCTTCCGATGGAATTTACCGGAGGCATTTAATTAAATTCAACAAAATCATGAAAATCAAAACTACTTTAATCACTTGTTTAGCTTGCCTTTGTTTCAGTACATTGGCCTGGGCACAAGATGACGATGCCATTAAAAGTACCGTCAATGCTTATTTAGATGGAATAACCAAAGGTGATACCGCTTTATTAGGAAAAGCATTTCATCCAACGGCCATTTTAAGAACCTTCAATGCTAGCACTGGTAAAATCCAAGATTTCCCAGTTAGAAACTTTATTCGTAATACGCCTGTAGGTGGAGCGAAGGCCACAACCAAATTAGTCGGCTATTCCTATGCTGGAGTTTCTGCTACTGCCACCGTTGAACTAGAATTTCAGGATTTCAAATACATTGATTTATTGAGTTTACTTAAGGTCAATGATGAATGGAAAATTGTTTGTCGTGTATTTAGTCGAGTAGATAAGGACGTTCAAATAAAGGGCTCTGCTGCTAGTGTAGCTGCCGCTAAAACACCGGCTGCTACGAACAAGAAAGTAGTAAAACCTAAAAAAGATGATGGCTGGTAAAAGAACATTTACTCCATAAAAAAAGGTCTGAAAATATTCAGACCTTTTTTTATATGTATCAACAAAGAAACTACCAATAGATAGGTCCTTTTCCTAAATACTTTTCTACGATCGGCTCATAATATGGCTTCAATTCGTTATAATCAGGTACTTTAGGTGATTTGGTATATAGATCATACTTGTTGAAATCCTTGATCCAATCTAAGTATTGCTCATCTTCCGCAGTCATAAACTGTTTGTATGCACCTCCTGTATGCCAAGGGTAAAATGAGTGATAACGAACCATCACCATACCAGCATGAGGAATTTTATTGTCTTTGTGATTTTTTAGCACTTGGTACAAGTATTCATCATGTCCCCAAGCCAATTCCAAATTATCTAAACCACATCCTGGTGCATAAACACCTAAATCTGTATTGTAAAGATCAACCAATGAATCAGGATTCAACGCATTGAATTCTGGATAAACGCAAGAGTCTGGGAATTTACATCCAACGGCAAAGACGTCTCCAACCAATCCCCACTGCTCTGCTTGAGAAGTACCATCTTCATCACTACCAAACAAATACATGGCTTTGCCTAAATCGTGAATCAATCCAACTAATTGCATCCAATCCGGACGACCTTCTGCACGAAGACCTTCAGCCGTTTGCAATAAATGGATTACGTTAGGAAGATTTAAATCGGGATCACTGACATCCACTAAAGCATTTAAACGCTCCATCATATCCCATAAGTCCATCGGGCGCTCAAAAGTCAAATACTTTTTCTTCATCCTTTGAACATAATCATAGGTCTGACGTGAACGCATCTTCCTATAATGCTCTTTTACAGCAGCTGTGATATCTCCTTGCTCGTAATTTCTAAATTCACTTTTTTCCTTGGCAATAGTAGTTTCCATGCTCATTTAAATAATTTGAAACACAAATTACAAACTAAGATTTTAAAAATAAAAATTAGGGATGTATAACTGATAAAATAATCGCGCTGATTAACATCAGTAAACCAAGAATAAAAAACACATTTGGGCTCAAAACAGGCACAGATTGGTCATTTAATGAAGCTTCGTATGGTTTTTCAGATAAATAACGAACTGGGATTTCCTGACCAATCTCATAATTTTTCATCAAGCCTCTTTCCGCTTCTCGACGAAATTCTAGTCCATTTACATGATAAGAGACAATGGGAAAATAGATTGGAAAACGACCAGCATGGTCTCCACGAGCATATCGACGAGAAATCTCAACAACCTTTCCGTAGGTTAATTTACTATGTTCAATCCAAGCTTTACGTTTTTGATATAACCTACCCCCTACTCCTAACAGCACCAAAGCAATGATGGCAAACAAAGCCATGAACAAGGCAGTGGAGCCTTGAAAATTACCTGTTGGCCTAGCCGAAATCAAAAAGATGAAATTCAATTCCATGTAATTTAGTAAACAAATAGACTGTTAAAACCTCGAATTTGGGCCAAACTAACAACAAATATCGCTGAAAATCAAATACTTAAGACTTCGCCATTGCAATGTCTATAATCCTCATTTGTGCTGTTTTATGAAATATTTTGACACATTTCATCTTTTCAGGTTTAAAATTTTGGTGATGAATTCAAAAAAAATCGAAAACACCAATTAAAGAGTTCAAATTTATCATCGAATGAGTCTAAAAATTATTTTCTAAAAGAAGTAAAATTCATTCAAATTTGTATTTTTGGTTCACTCAATATATGCTAAAATGAAAAACAGTACTCGAATTCAATTGATGGTCATGATGTTCCTTATGTTCTTTTCATGGGGATCGTGGTACGGTCAAATGAGTAAATACCTTTTAACGACGCTACATGCTACGGGAGATCAAGTAGGAAATGCATACACCACATTCTCCATTGCCTGTATTGCCGCTCCATTTTTTGTTGGACTAATCGCCGATCGATTTTTCTCCGCTCAAAAGGTGATGGGTGTTTTGAACATTTTAGGAGGTATTATTTTGTTTTTCTTGAGTCAAAATAAAGACCCTGAAACTTTCTTTTGGTATATCCTGGCTTATACGCTTTGCTTCGCGCCCAACTTAGCTTTGTCAAATTCCATCGCGATGAACCAAATGAATAATCCGGAAAAGGAATTTCCAAGTATACGGGTAACGGGAACTGTTGCATGGATAGTAGTAACCAACATCATCGGCTTCTTAGCTTTGGGTGACCAAGTCGCTATATTCCAAATTTCCATGGTTAGTTCCTTCATTTTAGGAATTTATGCTTTCTTCCTTCCAGACACACCTCCAAAAGCCGATAAAGACTCATCCATTGGCCAGATTATTGGTTTAGATGCATTAAAACTTTTCAAAGATCGGTCCTTCCTAATCTTCTTTGTTTCCTCCATTTTAATCTGTATTCCACTATCGTTTTACTATGCTATGGCCAATCCGTCCTTAACTGATTCTCACATGCAAAATGTGGAAAATAAAATGTCATTTGGACAAGCTTCAGAAGTCATTTTTATGTTATTGATTCCACTAGCTTTTACGCGCTTAGGAGTGAAGAAAATGTTAATTGTAGGACTGGTAGCTTGGGTCATTCGCTTCCTTTGCTTTGGTTATGGAGATGGAATCAGTACTGAATGGATTCTTTTTATAGGTATCATACTTCATGGAGTTTGCTATGATTTCTTCTTTGTGACGGGTCAAATTTACACAGATCAAAAAGCAGGCGAGAAAGTAAAAAATGCGGCTCAAGGATTAATTACCCTAGCCACTTATGGAGTAGGTATGGGGATTGGTTCCAAATTATCGGGAATCGTATTAGACCAATATACCGTCAATGGAATCCATGATTGGCAAGCGGTATGGATGGTTCCTGCGGCAATTGCAGGCTTAGTATTAGTTTTGTTTATACTTTTCTTCAGTGAGAAAAAAGAAGTTGCGGCTTAAGTATTTTTGATTTTTCTCATCATCCAAATCAATAAAGATGGACTGAGGCGCTTGACTAGTAAACCGAGCGCCTCCAGTTTACCTCCAATAAAGTATTCCTTCTTTCGGGCAAAAACAGCCTGGACAATTCCCTGAGCTGTGAGCATTGGATCTAAACCCTTGGCCTGATTGGGGTCCATTTTCCCGTAGGCTTGCCCATGCTCATTCATCGCATTCAAGGAAATATTTGTCTTGATATACCCTGGCAAAACGGTGCACACCTCAATTCCATTGTCGTAAACTTCGGCCCGAACCGAGTCAAAAAAACCGATCAATGCGTGCTTGGATGCCCCATAAGCTCCTCTTCTCGGAGTTGAGATTCTTCCTGCGACCGAAGCAATAGGAACAAATGTACCAGAACCTTGTTTTTTAAATATGGGCAATAATTTTTGGGTCAATGCCACGATGGAAAAGAAATTGATTTCAAATAATTTGCGATATACTTCCAATTGGGTATCCTCTACAAATGATCGTTGACTTACTCCTGCATTCAATACCATGACATCGATGCGCCCATAGGTAGCCATGACATTTTCTAGCATCAAATCGTGCTGATCCAATTGCGTCATATCAAATGGTAAAACCAAAACGGAATGACCATGGACTTGGCAAAGACTTGCTACGCGTAGTAATTCTTCTTCCCTCCGAGCAGATAAAACTAGATGTGCTCCTTCTTGAGCAAAGGCCTGCGCTAAAGCTTCACCTATGCCAGAAGAAGCACCGGTGATCCAAACTACTTGATCGGTAAATTTCATGATTAAGAAGCGTAAGAAATATGTCTAATTTCTAATTCTTTGAAAAAATCGGCCATAGGATTGACTTCCAAACGAAGTAGCTTTTGCCATAGGCGGATCGCCTTGGTCATCAAACCACTTTCAATTAAAAAACCATCGTGACCGTAAAGGGAATCTATCACTTGAAAAGATGCCCCTGGAATATGTTTAGCTAAGTATTCTTGTTCCACAATAGGAAACAAAGCATCCGACTTAATACCAATAACTAGGGTTTTGGACTTCACGGACTTCAAGGCTTTTACGACACCTCCTCTATTTCTCCCTACATCTTGGGAGTCCATCATCTTAGACAAAATATAATAAGAATAGGCATTAAATCTGCCGGCTAATTTTTCTCCTTGGTAGCGCTGGTATGAGATAGCACGCAGCGACTCCCCTGTGGTGTTTTCCTGACGGGCCTGCGTAATTTGATAAGTTTCATAATTGCGGTAGGAGATTAACGCGGTTGCTCTTGCTGCTTTCATCCCTTCTATACCGGCTCTTGGTTGAGATTCCTTCCAAGTAGGATCCACTTCTATGGACATTCTTTGTGATTCATTGAAAGCGATACCCCACGGCGAATGAACCGCATTGGTGGCAATCAAAATCAGGTTTTCGATTAAATCGGGTTGGATGATGGACCACTCTAATGCTTGCTGGCCACCCAAAGAGCCTCCAATGCAGGTTTTGATACGGTCTATCCCCAAATGCTTTCTCAGTAATTCAAAACTATTGACCACATCTCGAATGGTGACGGTCGGAAATCCATGATAAAAAGGCTTGCCTGTCAATGGATTTATAGAAAGTGGGCCTGTGGAACCATAATGAGAACCCAATATGTTGCAACAGACAATAAAATGATTTTCTGGATTAAACAATTTACCAGAGCCCACCAATCCTTGCCACCAATCAGACACTTCGTGACTCCCTGTAAAAGCGTGGCATACCCAAACGACATTATCTTTTTGGGCATTCAATTTACCCATGGTTTCATAGGCCAATTGAATCGATGGAAGTTCTCCACCCATTTCTAGGGCAAAAGTAGACGAGGAATTAAAATGATTAAACTCAGCTTGCATGTACAATTCGTTTATATTTCCCTAAACAGGCATTTGCCTGGGGTAGGAGTTAGCACCTTAGTTTTTCAACTGGTTGCCAGAAGTTCATTGAGCCTAGTCTCTCCCTTCTTCTTTATAAATCAATGCTGCTTGTGCGATTGACTTGGGATTACAAAGTAAAGGATGAAATAGAAGAATTCCAAAAATATCGCTGAAATGGGGAGATCGGTTAGGTCGGGCAGGTAGGGCAGGTCGGGCAGGTCGGGGAGATTTGTCAACTTTTGAAAAGTTGACAAATCTGAGTTGACAAATCTAAGTTGACTAAGGTACAACCCTGATTCTACATATTTAATTCACTAGTTGATAATTATTACCTAGCTATTGGCAAAATAATAATTTAGTCAAGGATGGAAAAAATTCTACGACTTAATTCAGATATTTGCACCATGCTTAAATTAATCAGCTTTTATGGAGGTTTGGGATTGGTACTTTGGGGACTTCATCAAAGTAGCTTGGCCAGCTGGTTACATCAAGATGTTAAATTCATCTGGGCCTTCTTTTTCTTTTTAGCCTATTTAAGTCATGCCTTACATCAAATAGGCTGGAAAAATGATCGTGAAAAATTCATCCCTTTCCATATGGCTTCACTAGCCATCCGCTTCATTGCTAGCCTCATTTTTATCGGTGTTTTTGGCTACATCGGAACTCCAGAAATGATCTTATTCGTCGGGAATTTTTTTGTACTCTATTTATGTAGTACAAATTTTGAAATAATTGGTTTGCTTCGTAACTTGCGACGTTTTTAGAAAAGGCCAAGGCCAAAAGTCGTAAAAATCCTTTTCTACATCCAGCTAATCAACGAATTAGCTATATTAATCAAAGAAATTAAAGTAAAAGCGAGCATTAAGATGTCGGGTAAGTCCATTTTCAAAAAAGTGTATTTTTCAAATATAATCCTCGGATTATTCATTTCCCTTTTCAGTTTCACCGCATGGGCCAACGAGCCTGTTGCTGCTGAAGCCACCGAACATGCTCCTCAACAAGAAGAGAAATTCGATGCTGGAAAAATGATCTTACACCACATTGCTGATGAGCATGAGTGGCATTTCTTCACAATTGGTCATTTTCATGCCACTGTACCTCTTCCTTGTATCGTATACACTGAATCAGCTGGTTTGCAGGTATTTTCGTCTTCTAATTTCAAAAACGAACACCATGAAGAAGTTCCTTACCAAGGTTTAAAATTAGAACATGGAAAAATCCATGCTGAAAATGGAGAGCAGGTTTATGATATATCTATCACAAAAAACGTAGCTTCATTATTACTATCAGCCGTATTATTATTAAGCATTTTCATTGGTATCGGTAAAACATACAAAGAAAACCCTCACCGTGCACCTAAAGGAATTCAATCCCTATTTGAGCCTATCATCATTTTTGTACGCGATGAAATCGCTAAAAACAATATTGGCGAAAAACACTACCGTCGTTTTATGCCTTATTTATTGACGGTGTTTTTCTTTATTTGGTTCAACAATATGTTGGGCTTGATTCCTGGTGGAGCCAACGTAACTGGTAACATCGCAGTAACGGCCGTTTTAGCTATCATTGCCTTTTTTGTAACTAACTTAAATGGTAAAGCTACCTACTGGACACACGTATTTGCTATGCCAGGTGTACCTAAATGGATGTTATTGATTATGACTCCCGTGGAAATTGTGGGTGTATTCATGAAGCCTTTCTCTTTAATGGTGCGTTTGTTTGCTAACATGACAGCCGGTCACATTATTTTATTGAGTTTAGTTTCCTTGATCTTTATTTTTGAGAATTCTGCTTTAGGAATCGCTGTAGTGCCGTTCTCTTTATTCATGAACGTGATTGAATTGATCGTGGCCTTCATTCAAGCCTTTATTTTCACCATGTTGGTTTCTACCTACATTGGAGCGGCAATTGAAGAACACCATCACTAGAACTTGTATTTTAATTTTTATTCATAAACCCAATTAGTATGTCTCTTTTATCAATTTTATTGGAAGTTTCTGTAGGAACTGGTCTTGCAGGTGTTGGAGCTGGTTTAGCTGCAGTTGGTGCTGGTTTAGGTATCGGTAACATCGGTGGTTCTGCTATGGAATCTATCGCTCGTCAACCAGAAGCTTCTGGAAAAATCCAAGGTGCGATGTTGATCGTAGCTGCTTTCGTTGAGGCGGTTGCTCTTTTCGCTGCTGTAATTTGTTTGTTGGTTACTTTAAAGTAATTCAACACCAGGTCATGCCTCGGGTTAGCCTTGGCAAATGACTCAAAAATTTCAAACGCAATTTGGTCGCACTAGGCACCAAATTGCGTTTTTAAGAAGATTCTAACATCTTAATTATACACAAGTATGGAGTTAATTACCCCAGATTTTGGACTTATCTTTTGGCAAATTCTCGTATTCGGAATTTTGTTTTTTCTTCTAGCAAAATTTGCTTGGAAGCCCATCATTCAATCATTACATGAGCGTGAAGAGTCAATCGACCAAGCGATCAAACTTTCTGAGGAAACTAAGAAAGAAATGGCTGAGCTTAAAGCTGGAAACGAGCAATTGTTAGTTTCTGCACGTGCTGAGCGTGATGCTTTAATCAAACAAGCTAAAGAAGCTGCTGATGCCATGATTTCTCAAGCTAAATTAGATGCTCAAACTGCCGCTAATCAAGAAATTGAAAAAGCTCGCGTAGCATTTGAACAAGAAAAAGTAGCCGCTGTAGCCTCTATTCGTAAGGAAGCAGCTAGTTTATCACTTGACCTAGCTGAGAAAGTATTAAAAAGCCAATTGAAAGACAAAGCAGCTCAAGAAAAATTAGTTTCTGAGTGGATTGCAGATGTCACATTAAAATAAGAAGCAACACCTTAAATTTGATCAAATGTCTGAGTTAATTGTTGCCCACCGTTACGCTAAATCTTTGCTTGATTTAGCCATTGAAAAAAAGGTGGTGGAAGATGTTTACCGAGATATGGTGAGCTTCCAAGAAACCTGCCAAAACAGTAAGGAATTGGTTCTAGCGTTTAAAAGCCCTATTATCAAGCACGGCACTAAAATGACTATCTTGAGTAAATTATTCAAAGATAAGTTTCATGCTGTTTCCTATTCTATCTTTGAAATTATCACGCGTAAAAACAGAGAACAATTCTTACCTGCTATCGCGAAACAATTCATTGAATTATATACTTCGTACAAAGGAATTCAAAAGGCTGATGTCGTAACCTCATCTGCTTTAACAGAAGAGCAACGCAATCAAGTAATTGCCATTGTAAAAGAATATTCTGGCAAAGATGTTCAATTACACGAATCCATTGATGAATCCTTAATTGGAGGATTTATCTTGCGTGTAGGAGACAAACAAGTAGATGATTCTATCCGAAGGAAACTAAATGATTTAAAAGTTTCTTTCGCCTCATAATTTAAAAGCCTTGTTCATCAAGGCTTTTTTTATCCTTTTCCCATGAAACGTTTTTGCTTATTGTCTGGATCTATTTTAGCTACGCTTTCTGTCGCCATTGGTGCCTTTGGCGCTCATGCTTGGAAAGCCTATTTATTATCCACACAACGTTTAGATACCTTTGAAACAGCCTCTAAATATCAAATGTACGGAGCGCTAGCTTTATTGCTATTGGGTATATGGCAAATCAATTCTGGAAATCGCTTTTTGAAATTAGCCTCTTATCTTTTGTTAGCTGGAAGTATTATATTCCCAGGTGCTTTGTATTTGATATGCATTACCCAACAGAACATGTGGGGAGCTGTAGCCCCTATCGGTGGGCTTGCCTTGATTTTAGGATTTTCTTGTATGGCCATGGCAGCCTACCAAAAAGCTTAATGACGCATCACCAGCTCTAAACTACTCCAAACAATTTCACCCATCGTTTTACAGTTCAAAAAACGATCATCATTATAATGTCGCGCTAATTCCAAACGCAATTGCTCCATATTTTCAACAGGCGCAATATCATCCTTGGCCATCACCGTCATCAAATCATAAACCCGCTGACTTTCCGATTTCAGTCGACTCGCAATCATCGACCTTTCTTCTATTTGGTATTGCCAAACAGATTCGGGTGTCATAAACTTCATACCCAATTCAACAAGTCGATTATTTTGCTTGAAATACTGTGGTAAATACACAGATCGCTTTCCCTCATAGCATTGTTGATCAAAATCGATTGGTCTAATTCGATAATAGATATCATCAAAATCTGGGGTCGTTATCACCACATAATTCGTACTGTGCATATCCCCTAAAAGCTGTACCAAACAGCGCTCATTGAATTTGACAAATTCCTTGGCCAAACGAATGGGCGACTCTAAGTCATTCTCCAAGTCTTGCTTCAAAAAAACATCCCCAGGAACACCTGCGATATGCTCCTCCACCAAGGTATTGTCATAAGTCACGTAATTGATACGGTTGGGAGAAAGAATATGCTCTAGTTCCAAACCATATACCCGTGAAGCATCAGCCACTTTGATGTAGAAATAATCAAAAATATCATTGACCTTATTAACTATACGTATCCGAAATGGATGCGTATTCCCATAAGTACAATAGTCGACCCGATCGATCACCAAGTGCTTAATGACACCCTCATTACCATCTGTCTTTAAATCTGCATAAATATTTTTTAGAGATTCATGCACTTCTTCTTGATCCGCTGGAGAATAAAAAACAGTTTCCCATAAGGTATCATGACCATTTTTATCATATAATGTGATGGCATTATCATAGCGAAGTAAATCCTGGTAGCTAATATTCATAGCATGCTCGCGACCATACTTATGTAAGTAGCGCCTTAGCTGATTATTTATCCTATACAGGTTTTTCTTCCTAGATATTAATGCCATTATTCTTCTATAAAATCCAACGATTTACCAAAAGTTTCTTTCAATTGACTTACAGACCAAATCGACAATCCGAAACATAAGGCTCCCACGATTGCCGCTGAATTCACCATGCCGACATTAGGTATCAAAAACTTAAACAATAAGCTAATCGGAATCAAAGCTCCGCGAACAAAATTAGGGACAGTGGTAGTCACTGTCATCCGTAAATTAGTTCCGAATTGCTCCGAAGAACTTGTCAAAAATACAGCCCAATAGCCGCCAAAGAATCCCAATAAAGTAATCATGATATTTCCATAGACTACAGAAATGTCTGACATCGCATATAGGAAATAAATAGTCAAAATCCACGCAATGATTAAATAGGTCATAACAGATTTATTTCGACTTTTTAATACCTGACTTAAGTAGCCACTAGCAAAATCCCCCACCGACAAGCCTACATAACAATACATGATCGCATCTCCCCCCGTTATAACACCTTTTAAGCCCATACCTTGTAATAGTTCAGGAGAAGAAAAAACTAAAATGCCAATGATATACCAAATCGGAAGCCCCATTAAGATACAATACAAGTATTTCTTAAAAATGTTTCTATGAGAAAACAATTGGAAGAAATTTCCTCGCTTAACATTCTTTTCTAACTCCAAAAACATGCCCGACTCAAAAGTCCCTAAACGTAAAAGCAACAATGCTAATCCCATGCCTCCTCCAATAAAATAACATGTTCTCCACCATTCAGGATCCGAACTAAAATTGGAAACAATAGGCGCAAAAATGGCCCCTGATGCACCTACTCCGGCAATAATCAAAGTTCCTATTCCGCGTTTGGAAGGTGGTAAAGTTTCATTAACCAAGGTTATTCCTGCTCCCAATTCCCCTGCCAAACCAATTCCTGCTAGAAACCTCAACCAGGCATAAGTATCTAAATCATGAACCATTCCATTGAAGGCATTTGCTACTGAATACAATAAAATAGAACCAAATAACACCGATTTCCTTCCTTTTTTGTCTCCATAAATCCCCCACAAAATACCTCCTAATAACATCCCTCCCATCTGAATATTCATCAAGTTTAAACCTTGATTCAATAATTCAGGCCCAACAAGACCTAAACTTTTTAAACTGGGATTTCGAACTACTGAAAATAGAATTAAATCATACACATCCACAAAATAGCCTAGGGCTGCCACAGCTATTAAGAGTTTAGCTTTAGAACTTAGTTTTTCTTCTATCATAGGTTTAGGTAATTAACGAGAAAGCATATCCGAACGATGCGAATCTAATTTTAGAAATATAAACAATAGTATGGTAAATGACCAAAGAGATGAGCCTCCATAACTAAAAAAAGGTAAAGGAATACCAATGATGGGCATTAAGCCAATGGTCATACCAATATTGACCAAAAAGTGGAAAAACAATATTCCAACAACTCCATATCCATAGGCTCGCGCAAATCGGGACCGCTGCTGATCAGCTAAATACATCAGCCGCCATAAAAACACCATAAACAAAATGATCACCACCAGCACACCAAAAAATCCTTGCTCCTCACCAATGGTACAAAAAATGAAGTCCGAACTTTGCGCTGGCACAAAATCAAATTTAGTTTGAGTCCCCTGAAGGTAACCCTTGCCCCAAAAACCTCCCGAACCAATAGCAATTTTGGATTGGGTTAGCTGATATCCCAAACCTCTAGGATCAAATGATGGGTCTATCAACACTTTTATTCGATTCCGCTGATGTTCTTTTAAGACCTTATTCACGGCAAAGTCAACCAAAAAAACCATGAACATAATCCCTACAATAAATAAGGCTGCTTTAATATAGGTTTGCTTTAAGCGTTGAATATATATGGGAGAAAGACCAATGATACCTCCAGCAATGACAATTAAAGAGGCTAAAATAGTCCAGGGACTCAGCAGCAAAGCTGACACAAAAATCGTCACTGACCCAATGAATAAACCGGGGTATTCTCCCGGCAAACCTTCCCGATAAAGTAAAATCAAAAAGGAGGCAAATACCAATGCTGAACCCGTTTCATTGGAGGCAATAATTAATATCATGGGCAATCCAATGATGGCTGCTGCAACCCATTGATTTTTCCATTTAGATAAATTCACTTGAGGTTCATTGATGTATTTAGCCAACAATAAAGCCGTCGCCGTCTTAGCAAATTCAGCAGGCTGAATAGTGATAAAACCAAATTTAAACCAAGAATGAGATCCATTTACAGTGACTCCTAAAAATGGCACTAGAATTAACAAACCAATAAAACTGGCATATATGATGGGAGCAAAGGCCTCAAAAAACCGAAAATCAATGGCAAAAATACAAATGATGAGAATCAAACTCGTACCAATCCAAATCAATTGTTTACCAGCATTGGAATCATAAAACGCAGCATCAAAAATCGAGATATGTGTCTCAGGATTATATACAGCTGAATAAATATTCATCCAGCCCGCTAACACAAATAATGCATAAAGGGATATGGTAATCCAATCAACTTTACTCACTAATTGGTTTTGATTACTCATTTTAACGTATCTTTTTTAGTTTTCTGAGGTCTAGGGCCTGTGACAGATAACACATTTGGAAGATAGCTTTTATTCATGAATTTCTCTTCCACCGCCTTTCTATCAACTTTACCTTTCAAATATTTCTCAATAATTAGCGATGCAATTGGTGCTGCCGCAAAACCACCAAAACCAGCATTTTCTACAAAAACAGCAATGGCAATTTTGGGATTATCCTTAGGAGCAAAAGCAATAAACACGGAGTGATCTTCGCCTTTGGCATTTTGTGACGTTCCCGTTTTTCCACACATCACAATATCCGGAATTTTACCGTCCCCCCCCACTGTTCCATGCAACACGGCATCTTTCATTCCTTCAATCACTACCCCAAAATGCTTGGCATCAATTCCAACAGAAACAGGCGTTTTATAAAATGGATCAACTACTTTATTATCTCCAATCGCCTTCACTAAATGCGGAGGGATGTACCAGCCACGATTGGCAATAATGGCAGCAACATTGGCCATTTTTAAAGGATTTACGACCAATTCTCCCTCACCGATACTCAAAGAATAAATATTGGAAAACTTCCAAGTATTTTCTCCCTTGTACACTCGATTGTAATATTCAACATTGGGCAAAATACCCTTTTTCTCATTTCCTAAGTCAACACCCAACTTCCTCCCAAACCCAAAATTAGCCACTAATTCTGACCACCGCTGCAAACCTTGAGCTGATCTCTCGTAGGTATTACCTTGAGTATCCTCATACAAAATTTTTCGAAATGCATGATAAAAATACGGGTTACAAGACCATTGAATGGCATTATGCAAATCATTGTGCGACGTATTATGTGAGTGGCATTTAACTGGAGCACCAGCATGCGTAAATACACTAGCGGGTGTGATGATACCTAATTGCAAACCTACCAAAGCTTGAATCAATTTAAAGGTAGAACCCGGTCGATAATACGCAGAAGGCGGACGATTCAACAATGGCTTCATGGGATCCAAAGCCAGATCTCGATAATATTTAGAAAAGTTTCGACCCGCCAATAAACTTGGATCATAGGAAGGTGCTGAAACCATGGTTAGGATTTCTCCCGTGGAAGGTTCAATGGCCACAACAGAACCTACTTTATGTTGCATTAAACTATCTGCATATTCCTGTAATCGGATATCAACTCCAGTATATAAATTTTTACCCGCAATAGGTTGGATGTCCAAACGCCCCTCTTTGAAATCTCCCTTTTCTACTCCATTACTATTAACCATTCGATACTTTACACCCCTTTGGCCTCGCAAATCTTCTTCATAAAAACTTTCTATCCCAGAAACTCCCACATAATCTCCCTGGCGATAATAATCGTCTTTTTGATTCTGCAAGGAATTGGGATTGATCTCTGCCACATAACCTAATGCGTTCGAAAAAGCCTTAGATTGATAAGTTCTGAAAGCTGTCGTAGTAAAGGTAAACCCAGGAAAATCAACCATGGCATCTTGAACTCGAGCAAAATCCTCTTTCGATAAATGCTTCAAAAACAGAAATGGCTTTACTCGAGAATAAGCTCTAGCTTGCTTACAAGTAGAATCAAAATATGCCCTGGTAATTCCAAAAAGCTGACAAAATTGTAAAGTATCTCGCACATGTGCTTTACGAGGAGTAATGTACAAATCGTACACGGGAGTATTATACACAATCAGTTTATGATGGCGATCATAGACTTCACCTCGAAAGGGAATTTGAATGATTTTACGGATGGCATTGTTATCTGCCGCCTTTTCGTAACTATCATCAATCACTTGAAGGAAAAATAACTTCCCCAAAAACACCAATCCAATGATGATAAAGAACAACAAAAGAATTTGTCTGCGACCCTCGAACACGGAAAATTTGAGTTAATATGGAAAATCTCAGCAATTTACAGAAATATATCGGCTTATAAATCGAGCTAATTCGCAATTATTTTGGCAAACTACGAATCAATCCCACCATGGAAATAACAATAGAGCCTAAAGAGAAAACGATGGTCAACCAAGGCTTTTCCATATGAAAATAAGCATCCAAATACCTCCCCAACCAAACACCCAATAAGATGGTCACCAACATTTGAAATGCCGCTCCAATGTATTTTTGGTAAGAGTTCATCCGTTTGAATTAAATTAATCGTAAAGCCACGCTAAATTTATCCCTTTTTCGTTGAGATAAATTGTAAATTTGAACAATTTTGGTTTCCTACATGATTAGACGATATTGGCTTCTTGGTTTATTAGCCCTTGTGAGTGCTTGTTCTCAACAAAGCACAAAGCCAGCTGCCGTTGCCTTTCATAACCTGAATGCCAAATATAATGCTATTTGGCAAGCTGACCGCTTGAAAAAATCCTTACAAAAGAAGTTTTGGGAAGAGCATAAGGAGGATTATAAATCAATGCTTCCCATCATACCTGCCATTGATTCCACCTTTGGCCAACAACATGCAACTGATATCGATTTAGTCATCAAGAAAGCTTCATTGGTGATTGACCGTCACCAAAATTCCCATTTTGTAGATGATGCCTACACACTGATAGGTTGGGGTCGCTACATCAAAAAAGATTATAAAAATGCGTTAGAGACTTTCAAATTTGTTAACTCCATTGACAATGACCCGCGTTCTCAAAGCACGTCTTTGATTCATCTATACCAAATTTATATCCATCAACATGATTTCACTTCCGCAGAAAAAGTAGGTGAATTCATTCAAAGCTTGGACCTTAGTCAAACGCAAAAAAATAATTATTTACTATCTAGGGCATATTACCACCAGAGTAAAAAAGAACTGATTCCGACCATTGCTCTCTTGGAAGAAATCATTCCTTCGCTTTCATCTGGGGAAGAAAAAGCTCGACTTTACTTTATTTTAGGTCAACTATTTGAGTCGCAAGGCAAAAACCAATTGGCTTTGGAAAGTTATGCCAAAGTAAAAAAATCAAAGGCTAGCTATGAATTACAATTCCATGCGACTTTAGCCGTACATCAGTTAAACAATGCGCCTGAAGAATTGGAAAAAATGATTCGGGAACCTAAGAATGAGGACCATGTCCCTGCCTTATACGCTGCCTTGGGAGAAATCTATTTTAAGAATAAGGAATTCGATAAAGCTAAAGAATATTGGACCAAAGGAGGTAAAAGTGGTAGCGACCGAGGAGAACTTTATTTACAGTTGGGAAATCTCTTTGCGAAACAATTAAAACGCTTTGATGATGCCGCCAAATACTATGATAGTGCTGCTACTTACATGAGTCCCAACCATGCAGCTTACGCAAGTACGCAGAAACTAAAAACAACATGGTCTACTTATTTACAATTAAGTAAAGCAGTTAGTCAAGAAGACTCTTTGTTGAAATTAAGCAACATGTCTCTAGCAGAATTAACTGACATGTACCAAAAGACACAAAAAAAACAACAGAGAAAAGCGGATTCCATATTGACTAAAAATATACCCGTACAAAACACGGTTATTTTTACTCGTAGACCTGCTAGTCCAGAACAACAAAGTTTTTACTTTAACAATGACCAAGCTAGGATTCAAGGTCAACAAGAATTTAGCAATAAATGGGGATTAAGAACTTTAGAAGATTTTTGGAATCGTAAGAATAAAAACAATAATCTGACGAATCGAATTGTAGATTTAACTCAAAATTCGAGTAATGCTTCGTCTGAAAACATAAAAGCTTCCAACGACATTCCAGTTTTAAGTGATTCCTTACAAATTTGGTTAAATACCATTCCAAAAAGTCCTGCCCAACTTTCTCAAGTGAAAAAACGGGAAGAAGATGCCTTATTTGAGCTTGGAAAATTTGTTCGACTTGAATTAGGAGAAAAAGAACAAGCCAGCATTTTATTAAAAAAATTATTGACGAATTACCCAGGTACTAGTCATGAAGCCGAGGCTCTATATCTGTTATATTTAAGTAGCGACAAAGATTCTCCCGCACAAAAAAACTATAGAAGCCAATTATTTGACCGCTTCCCTACGGCCTATTTCAAGCAATTGATTTTGAAAATTGAAAATGGAAGTTTAACAGAAACAAATGAGCTGGCGGCACAAAAAGCCTATGAGTTAGCCTATGGACAATTCAAAGCCAATAATTATTCCGAAGCTTCCCGACAATGCCAGCAAATTTTACAACAATTTCCGGGTAGTAACTTAGAAGATAAAGTCGTATTTTTAAAAGCGCTTTGTTATGGTGGGTTAAAAGAATTCACTAGCTACCAAGATAATTTAAAAAACTTCATTCTGGCTTTCCCGAAAAGCCCATTAACAACAGAGGCAGAAGCTTTATTGAAAGCCTATACCAAAAATAAAAACTAACATGTTCGAATTTGAAGAGGGAAAATATCTAAAACTGATTCGATTTACGTATAAATTTCTATTAGGCTCAACGCTGTTTATAGTCTTATTTATCACTGCCGTCAATTTCAATTTCCTTTGGTTATTTGGCGGAATGCCTAGTCTCTATGAATTAGAGAACCCAAAAAGTCAGGAAGCTTCCTTACTCATTTCAGAAGATGGACAAGAAATAGGTAAATACTTTAGGGAAAATCGTAATCCTGTGGAGTTTGAAGATCTGTCTCCTACCATTATCAACACCTTAATGGCCACTGAAGATGCCCGATTTACGACGCACTCGGGTATCGACATGCGCTCCATGATGCGTGTGGTTTTAAGTCTGGGGACATCTGGCGGTGGTAGTACCATTTCACAACAATTAGCCAAAAACTTATTCCATACCCGTTCTGTGGAGTTTGGGGAAGATGATCCACTTTACATGGGTCTACTCATGAAGATTGGAGGTTTAAAAACGGCCATTGCTAAAGTCAAGGAATGGATATTAGCCATCAAATTAGAAAGACGCTATACCAAACAAGAAATCATGGCGATGTACCTCAATGAGGTAAGCTTTGGCAATAATGCCTATGGTATACAAGTGGCTTGTCGGACCTATTTCCAAAAAGATGTAAAAACAGTTAGCTTACCAGAAGCCGCTACCCTAATTGGTTTACTCCAAAACCCATCATTATATGACCCGAGGATCAGACCTGAAAAGACCCTAGAAAGAAGAAATGTTGTGCTAGGGCAATTGGCCAAGTACGATTATGTCCTCGAAGATGAAGCGCGTACAATGATGGAAAATCCTTTGAACCTAAAGTTTAAGGTAGAAAATCAAAATACAGGCGCCGCACCCTATTTCAGAGAAAGCATTAGAAAGCAGATTTTATCAGTTATCAAAGAAATTAATGCCGATCGTCCAGAAGATCAGCAAATTAACTTGTATACTTCAGGATTACGCATCTATACCAGCATCGATTCACGCATGCAAAAATATGCCGAAGAGTCCATTCAGGAGCATATGAAAGCAGAACAAAGCTTATTCTATTCCCATTGGAAAGGTAGAAATCCTTGGGTGAACGAAGAAATGAAGGAAATTAAAGGTTTCCTAAAAGATGCTATGAAACGCACGGACCGTTACCGTGAGTTGATGGCTGCCTATAATAACGATGAATTTAAAGTTTGGGAAGAGCTCAATCGTAAAGTGAAAATGACAGTATTCTCATATCAAGGGGATATTGATACCACGATGAGCTCGATGGATTCACTGAACTACTACAAGCGTATATTGAATTGTGGTTTTATGGCTATGGACCCAACCAACGGCCACGTGAAGGCTTGGATTGGAGGAATCAACTATAAGTACTTTAAGTTTGATCACATTACCCAAAGTAAAAGACAACCGGGTTCAACTTTCAAGCCCTTTGTTTATGGTGCTGCCATTGAAAATGAGATTGCTACTCCATGCGATGAGTTAATTGATGAGCCTGTGACATTCGGAGAGGAAGATGGCTTAACCAATGGAACATGGACGCCTCAAAATTCCGATGGAAAATATAGCTATGAAAAGCTAAAATTAAGAAGAGCTATGGCCTTATCCATTAATACCATTTCTGCCAAATTAATGAAAGAAATGGGGCCTCAAAAAATAGCTGAATTTGCTCATAAAGCTGGAATTTCTAGTCCTTTATATGAAGGCCCATCCCTTTGCTTAGGAGCCTCTGAAGTTTCTGTATATGAACAAGTATCTGCCTACAGTACATTTGCTAATGGTGGAGAGCGAATTGAGCCTATCTTAATTTTAAAAATCACCGATAAAGTAGGTAATGTACTTCGTGAATTCTCTCCAACAGCTAAAGCTGCCATTAAACCTGAAACGGCCTATCTCATGACCTACATGTTACAAGGTGCCGTGCAAGAACCTGGTGGAACAGCAGAAGGATTAAAAAGAACGTCCATTGTAGCAGGAAATGAAATTGGTGCCAAAACTGGAACGACTTCCAACTTCTCTGATGGCTGGTTCATGGGTGTTACTCAGAAACTAGTGGCAGGTGTATGGGTTGGTGGAGATGACCGAAGCATACACTTTAGATCATTAGCGCTAGGCCAAGGTGCCAAAATGGCCATGCCAGCCTATGCCAAATTCATGGAAAAAGTTTATTCCGATCAAACATTAGCCATTGAAGGGTATCGAAAAATGCCTTTCCTTAAGCCTGAAAAATTTGTATTCGATTTCACTTGTAGTGGTAAAGTAGGCATAGATTCTACCGCTGTCCCAAATACCAATGTCCAATAACATGCGATTAATTGCCGCCTTATTTCTTTTCTCTTCTGCATTTATTTCTTGTCGACAAAGTACTGAAGAAAAAAGTGAAGCTCTAGCTAAAGAGACCTGTTCTTCCTGCCATAAATTTCCAGATCCTTCTTTATTGGATAAAAAAACTTGGAAAGAGGGAGTATTACCTGAAATGGGCTATCGACTTGGCATTGGAGACCGCTTCCAATTAATGACTCGAATATCAGAGGAGCAATACCAAAGTGCCTTAGCCATGGATATCTACCCACTAGATCCCAAAATCAGTGAAGAAGATTGGCAATCCATTATAGATTATTATGTCAAAAATGCCCCTGAGAAGCCGCTTCCGCAAAAACAAAGAAGTCCTATCAGTACCTCTACTCTGCATTTTAAAGAAGAGTCATATATTTCTAAAAAAGACCCGCTTGGAGTTGTTATTTCTCTTCGAATTCATCCCGATAAACCGGAAGTCTGGGCAGGAACCCGTAACCGTTCCTTATGGGTTTTAGATGCCAATAAACAGATAAAAAATACCATTGAAACACAGAGTCCTGTCGCTCTTACTCAAATTTTAGCAGGTAATCCCTACCTATTGGCCATTGGTAAAATGTATCCCAATGATGAGAAAATTGGAACCATGTATGGAATCAATCCACAAGGCAAAATGGAAGCTGTGATTGACTCATTAAAACGTCCAGTGGATGTTCAAATTAGTGATTTCAATAGTGATGGGGTACAGGACTTTGTGATTTGCGAATATGGTTTTGAACGTGGTCAATTAACCTGGATTGATGGCATGAATAAAAGTAAACATCTCTTAAAAGCACAAGCTGGTGCACGCAATGTGGTCATTAAAGATTATACAGGCGATGGAAAACCCGATTTGTTGGTATTAATGGCACAATCGCGTGAAGGTGTATCTTTATTTATCAATAAAGGCCAAGGTATTTTCGTAGAAAAACCCTTGCTTCAATTTGACTCAGTTTTTGGAAGCAGCTATATGGAAGTGGCTGATATGAACAAAGATGGATATGATGACATCATTGTTTCCAATGGAGATAACGCAGATTACTCTCGATCAAAAAAGGCTTTTCATGGAGTCCATGTATACTTAAACGATGGTAGAAACAACTTCAAAGAAGGCTATTTTTACCCTTCTTATGGTGCCTCTAAAACGGTAGCAAGAGACTTTGACCAAGACGGAGATTTAGATTTGGCAATGATTGCCTTCTTTGCAGAAAACGATAAAGGACGCAATGAAAACTTTCTATATTTTCAAAACCAAGGAAATATGACCTTCCAAGTCAGTAATTTAAATATTGGAAATGGAGGACATTACATCTGTATGGATGCGGGAGATGTAGATAAAGATGGAGACATCGACATCGTTTTAGGTAATTACCAATTCGGTGCAGTGAAACCAGGAACCAAATTGACTCCTGGACTTCAACTGACCTATTTCAAAAACTTAATTCGCTAAACTGGCTCCTTTCGGCACAAAACCCTGAGCAGAAGCACTTTGGCTCAAGTAAGAAGAACCATAACTCCAGTTTACTTTTTGTTTCTTACCCAAGAATTGGTAGGTAAAATCCTTTGCATCTTTTGTTAAAGGAACAAAACTTTTAACAGGCTTAAAGACGTGCATTGCTCCTCTATTTTGTAAAGCAATGAAACCTAACTGATCTTTACCCAAGCGAATACTAACCAATGATTTGGCATCACTTGGCACAAAAAGACCCGCATTCTGCTGATATTTAAACTTACCTTTTCCATCTCCCAATAAAACTCCCCCATTCGAGGCGTCGTATCTTCCTGTTGAAACTTCATTTCCAAAATTATTTCCAACAAATAATACATCTAGATATCCATCTTGATTGATATCAATCACTTGCATACCATTCATGGCTGAAACTTGGGCCATAGCTGGAAGCTCATGTACTGCAAATTTTCCTTTTCCTAAATTCTCGATGTAAACGGAGGCATTCTCGATAAAGGACAATTTAGATGATTTCTTCTCTTCTGCATCTGTAAATAGATTCTCCTGTTTGGCTTTACCAAAGTCTTTATAATACACATAACGTGCCCTTGTGGCATTCAACTGCTTATGAGTATCATCCTTACCAAACAAAGGATAAGATTCGTACAAACCTTTAGGACCTTGAAAATACACAAATGGAAATATATCATATACTCCATTTCCGTCTAGATCCCCATGGACAATTTCCACTGGCTGTTTGCTATTCGCACGTAAAATGGTGTTTTTACCCATATTCCCAGCAATGAAATCCATATCCCCATCTTGATCAAAATCCGCACTAGTGATAGATGCCCACAAGCCTGTATATTTCTCTAATCCAGTTTCACTCAATTTTTTCAATTTAGCCTTCTGGTTTTCAAATATTTGAATGGGTAAATACTCCCCAGCTAATACCAAATCCACCCATCCATCTTGATTCACATCTGACCAAATGGCATCACAAATTAATGACTCATTCAATAATTCAGGAGCCCAATTTGCCGTTTGATCAATAAATTTAATTTGACCAGGTTTAGAATCATTACGTAATAATCGAGAAACGGTACCTTTCGGATATTCAAATGGAACATTTCGTCCGCTAACAAATAAATCTAAGTCCCCATCCCGATCAAAGTCAATGGATCTCACGGCAGAGTTACTTTCTAAGAAAGTAGGCAATGCCTGAGTATCTAGGGTGAAATTTCCTTTACCATCATTCTTATATAGGACATCCTGAAAACTTGGTGAATTAGCCTTATCTTCGGCTCCCCCTCGAGTAATGTATAGATCTAAATCTCCATCACGATCAAAATCCGCGAGTAAAGAACCTAAATCTTCTCCCATCTTTTTGGGTTGGTCGATAGCGCCATCCAAAGTTTTAGATACAAATTTGCCATTGGCTTGTTGCAAATAGAATTGTCCTGAATAAAACTTAGCCCCTCCAACAAAAAAGTCTTCTAGTCCATCCCCATTAACATCTCCCACCGAACAGCCTGGCCCTAATTGAGATAGTTTAAAAGGAGTCAATATTTGAAAGTTAAAATCAACGAAATCGTATTCTTTATGTACATCCGTTACATTCAAACTGGCACTTATATCTTCTAATAGAGGTTTTTCTTGGTCAAACATCGATTGAATTGGCAATTTAGCATCCCCGATTTTGACAGTCAATACTTTATTTTTACCCGGATTTTTAATCACTTGCATCGAATCATTTGGCCAGAAAATCCGCATTTCTTTTATCGCGTATTTTGAACCTAGACCAATATGCGCTACAGTCTCTACACTCGATAGATACCCACGATAAGGTGTATTTTCATAATAAAAGCGAGAACCATCGGCAAAAACACCTTCAATTTTAGCCCCTATTCCCAACACATTTTTACCTTTTCCTTCAAACTTAACTCGTAAAAACTGTGCTTTTTCTTTGTCTTGATCAATCGTATTATTTTTATAGACAAATGCCTCGTCATTGATATTATTAACGACATAATCTAAATCACCATCATTGTCTAAGTCGCCATAAACAGCTCCATTGGAAAATGAGGCTACATTAATTCCCCAATTAGCACTAACATCATCAAATTTCAGGCCTCCCATATTTTTAAAGGCATAATTATTGATTTTAATGACTGGTAATTTTTCTAACATGATAGATTCTGATGTCAAACGTTTAGATTCCGCCTGATAAGACATGAAATCTCGGTCCGTAACATCCTTAGGAAATCCATTGGTGATCAATAAATCTCGGTAACCATCATTATCAAAATCAGCTAAAGATGGGCACCAGCTCCATTCTGTTTCAGCCACACCTGCCATCAAACCTATCTCTTGAAATGGATAAGGTTGACCGTTGGCTTGTTTCCCTGCATTCAATTGCAGAGTATTCCGCATATATTGGTAGGTATAACCATAGGTATCGCTATTCAAATATGTTTGATAATGATTTCCTGGAGCTAATTGCTTTTTACGGTCATTACTTTTAGGAAGCATATCCAAAGCAATTATATCAGCCAGTCCATCATTATTAATATCGGCCACATCATTACCCATGGCACTTAAACTGGTATGTTTAAAATAAACCTTAGATTGGTCTGTAAAAGTCCCATTTTGATTATTGATATATAAAATATCGTCAGATACATAATCATTCGTCACATAGATGTCTGGCCAATTATCTTGATTAATATCACAGATATTGATTCCCAAACCAAAACCTTCCAAGGTAATTCCAGCTTCTTTCGATACATTGGTAAAAACAGGGTGTTTCATTGTATCTGACCAATCATTTCGGTACAAACGATCCGTATTAGGATAAGAACCATCTGTAACTTTTGGACGGAAAAGTGATGGGAATTCGGTGATTTTATCCGTTAATACATATAAATCTAAATCTCCATCTTTATCATAATCAAAAAATGCCGCGTGTTGACTATGTCCAGAATCATTGATGCCATATTCTACGGCCATTTCTTTAAATGTAGGAATCCCATCTTTAATGCCTTGGTTAACAAAAAGCATATTTTCCCGGTCTTTGTCAGCATTTTTTAAGGTCACAGAAACATACACATCCAGCAATCCATCTCCATTGATATCAACCACACTTACACCCGCACACCAACGGTTCTTAGTATCTATTCCAGCTTTCTTAGATACGTCTTCAAACTTCATCTCTCCTTTATTGAGGTACAAAGTTCCATTGGCTTGATTGCCTGAAAAGAACAAATCCAATAAACCATCATTATTAAAATCACCCATTCCAACCCCACTTCCATTGTAGAGGTATTCATACTTCAAGATACTCAACGTGTCGTTTTCGACAATTTGATTGGAAAAATGAATGCCTGTTTGATCACTAGGCAGTAGTTCGAAGGTAGTTTTACTTTTACAAGAAATAATTCCTAAAAAAAGTACACTTAAATAAAGTAGTTGTCGAGAATTCATCATTTTATAATTGCTAGGCTAAAATTAAAAAAGGTGGGAACAAGTTCCCACCTTTTCAAGAATTAAATCAAACGATTAATAACCAGGATTTTGCTTCAATAAAGTAGATCCTTGGATATCAATTTGAGCTTGTGGGATAGGAAGATATTCCTTACCTGTAGTGAATTTAGCTCCACCAAACATAGTTACTAAAGTTTTACCTTCGTAATCTAAGTAAGCTTGTAATACTTTAGGTGCATCACCCCAACGAACTAAGTCGAAGAAACGGTGACCTTCTGTAGCTAATTCCAACATACGCTCCATTTTAAGTGCTTTCATTGCCTCATCTGCACTAGCAAATGCTGTATAAGGAGCAATGACGTAATTGGCTTCTAAAGCACCTGTTTTCAAGTTTTTCACAAAACTTGCAGGGTTAGCAGCACGATTACGAACTTGGTTGATATAACCTAAAGCAGTTGCTAAGCTTCCACCACCTTTGATTTCAGCTTCAGCAGCCATTAACAATACATCCGCATAACGAATGATGTTGTAGTTAAGAGTAGCATAACCACGTGTCCAACCAGAACCATCAGTCAATGTATTTTCCTGAGATTTGTAGTATACATATTTCTTAGGAGAATATGGACCTGCATAAGTTTGGTCACGAATCCAGTTTTTACCAGGGTGCTCGATCCAGTCTAAGTATTGAATACCACGGCGACCGATAGTGTGGTCAATACGTGGATCCAAAGGACCGTTATCTTCAGTAAATGGATCACTTGAAGCTACTTTATAGTCATGCTTTACTGCATTTTCAGGTGCATTATAAGCAGGAGCTCCATTCGTTTCAGTCAACAATGGTAAACCATCCTTAGTACGGTATGAGTTAGCCAAAGAGAATGAAGGCTGGAAGAATCCGCAGCAGTTACCTGGACCATCAGTACCCGTGTTATAAGGGTAGTTCAATACGTCGAAAGCATTCGAGTTAGTTACACTACCTGAATTCATAGAAGACTGAATTGCAAATACTGCTTCTTCGTTGTTATCATTCTCAGCATTGAATACATCTTGGAATCTTGGCACCAAGCCGTATTTCTTGCCATTGGTAGTTTTACCACTAGCTACAACTGTAGTGAAGATAGCTTTTGCTTCAGCAAATTTTCCTTGGTATAACAAAGACTTACCTAAGTAAGCACCTGCTGCCCATTTATTTGCACGACCAGCTGAAGACTGAGTTTCAGGTAGGTTGTCATATGCAAATTTGAAATCTGCGTCGATTTTACCCCAGATATCAGGAGAGTTTCCAACTTTCTCAATGCCTTTACCATAATCCATTGTTTCATCAACATATGGAACTGAGTTGAATAAACGCTTCAACTCAAAGTAAAAGTGAGCACGTAAGAAACGAGCTTCCGCAATGATACGCGTTTTATCTGCAGCAGAAAGAGCTTTAGAATCATTCGCTAAATTAATTGTCGCATTAGCACGCGCAATACCTTCGTATTTTGCTTGCCAAGTACCATTAATATCGCCAGAAACTGGAGATGACTCGTAACGTTGAATTGGGTTAATCGCTGTAAAGTCACCCGCATCGGTTCCTTTGTTGTTCTCTCCACCTAAGATTGAACCCCATAACCAGTTGTTAGATGCGGCTACTTGAGTAAAGTTTTTTGCTGCTAAAGCAGAGTAAGCTCCAATCAAAGTACCCTCAACACCTGCCTTAGAAGTTAATTGTGCCTGAGCCAATGAACCTGTAGGCAAAACCTCTAAAAACTGATCTTTACAAGCGAATGTCAAGGTAAATGCAGATGCACTTACTAAGGCTAATCGTTTTAAAATATGATATTTTTTCATTTTATTTTAATTTAAATTGGCTTTCGCGGATTAAAATGACAAGTTGATAGCAGCGTTGAATGAACGAGTAACTGGGTAGTTACCTACGTCAATACCAAAACTAGTATCGGCTGCACCACCTACACCAGGATCTAAACCTTTGTATTTAGTGAAAGTCAACAAGTTATTAGCAGAAAGAGTCAACTTCGCACGCTTAATACCAAGTTTAGAAGAAAATTTCGATGGAATGTTATATCCCAAAGAGATATTTTGGAAACGGATATAATCTCCATCTTCAACATACCACGAGTTCTCTGCACCACTGGTAGAAATATTAGATGCTGATTCCCAGATTGGAGCCTCTGCACTATTTCCTAAAGCTGGAGTCCAAGATTGCTTAGCGCGCTCTCCTTTACCTGAACCTTCAAATGTTCCGAAGAAATCAGTAAACCATTTAGATTGGTTCCAGATTTTGTTACCTGCAGAAGCATAAACATACATGTTCAATTCAAATGCACGGTAAGTTAAACCTACATTAACACCTCCTGTATAAGTTGGTACTGGAGAACCTAAATAAGTACGATCCTCTGGAGTGATTTTACCATCACCATTCATATCAGCATAACGGAAACGACCAACACCTGCACCAGATTGAGAAGGAGCACTTGTCACCTCAGCAGCTGAATTGAAGTATCCGATTACTTTATAACCATAGAATGAAGACAATGAACGTCCAATTTCCATACGAATAGGAGTAATACCACGGAATGCACCACCAGTTAAGTTAGTAATTCCTGGAGCAAACGCTACGATTTCGTTTTTCAAGAATGAGTTATTGATTGTCAACTCATATTTCAACTCATTCGTAATGTTACCACGATTGATCACCTGGAAGTCGATACCTTCGTTACGCATTTTGGCTACGTTAACAGATGGAGCTGATGCGTTAGTTCCAACAACCGCAGGAAGTGGTACGTTGAATAACAAATCACGCGTATCTTTTCTCCATAAGTCAAATACAACTTCCCACTTACCATTTAAGAAAGTAGCATCAAAACCAATGTTCGTTGTTTCTGAAGTTTCCCACTTAGCAGCAGAGTTACCAATACGTGAACGGAAATAACCTTCGTTAGCTCCTGAACTCTGACCATCGATTGGATAGTAAGAGATATCACGTCTAGCACCGTATAAAGAGTACTGATTTGCAGGATCTACGTTATTTGAGTTACCCATTTCACCCCAACCTCCACGAATTTTCAAATCCGTGATTGCAGGAAGATCCTTCATGAATTCTTCTGAAGTCACACGCCAAGCTGCAGAGAATGCAGGGAACACACCATAACGGTTTTGAGCTCCGAAACGAGATGAACCATCACGACGAACAACTGCTGTTACATAATACTTCTCGTTGAAGTTATAATCAGCTTTACCGAATAGTGAGTAGAAGTTAACACCACTGAATAAGTTAGAACTAACTACTGGCGACTGAACTGCGTTCAAAGTAACAAAGTCTAAGTCCATCGAGAATGGGTTAATACCTGAACCTGAAATACTACGACCACGGCCAGTATTCAACGACTCTAAACCAGCCAAAGCTTTGATACCGTGCTTTCTCCACTGATATTTGTAAGCTACTGTATTAGAGAATACCCATGCAAATGAATAACCTGAACCTTCAGAAAAACTGTCAGAAGCTTCTGGCTCTGAGTCTCCTAAGTACTTGTAGTTATAGTTAACAAAATAAGAGTTGTTGTATTGACCTCCAATACTTGATTTGATTACTAAATCCTTGATTGGCTCAACCTCAACATAAACGTTACCTACTGCGTTAGCATTGTAGTTTTGGTCATTAATTTGGTTAGTCATCAATGAACGAACTGGGTTACGTGGGTTGTTGAAACCTGCTGCTTTAGTAGAAGCAAAGCTACCAAAATCATCATAAACAGGAATAACTGTTGGCATACGGTAAGCAGATAAAATTACTGACTCATCACCAGCAATACCTAAACCACCATTACCACCTGATTGACCTCTCACTGAACGGTAAGTGAACTGTAAGTTTTCTCCAATTCTAACATGCTTTCCTAAGTCAAACTCTGAGTTGAAACGAGCTGAATAACGACGGAAATCATTCTCCAACAAGATACCTTGTTGCTCTTGAGCTGATAAACCGATGTAAAAACGACCATTGTCTGTTCCACCGCTGAATCCTAAAGAGTGACGTTGAGTACTACCAAAACGAGTAATCTCATCATACCAGTTAGTGCCAGCCAAATTTGGACGAATTGCAAATGTAGTCAATGGGCTAGCAGCATAAGCAGCTTGTGCAGCAGCCATATCTACAGCACCTCTAACTCCATTTTGTCCATTAAAGTGCAAATATGTAGGTAAAGTAGCTTGTGCTGATGTACCGTATTGCGGGTGAGAATAAGAAACTGCCGTTCCGTTAGCAGCCGCATTGTTACGGTATGCTACGTGAGTCCAATCAGCTTGCTCCTGTGGAGTTAACATTTTTGGAGCTCCTCCTACGTTAGGATCTGTACCACCGTACAATCCATCATAAGTAATTTGCAAAGGTTTTTTTCCTTTATGACCACGCTTAGTAGTATAAACGATTACACCATTAGCAGCACGAGCTCCATAGATAGAAGCTGCAGCCGCATCTTTCAAAACTGTAGTACTTTCAATATCATCTGGTGATAAGAAATCCGTAGATCCTACGGGTACTCCATCAACAATGTACAATGGTTCGTTACCACCGAATGCACCAAAACCACGTACACGAATGATACTGTTAGTTCCTGGCTGACCATTTGTAATCAATGTAACACCGGCTACACGACCTTGTAATTGTTGTTCAACGTTTCCTGAAGGGGCAATTTGTAAATCTTTTGCTTTAACAATAGATGCTGCAGCAGTGGATTCTTTTTTGTTGGTTACTGAATAACCTGTTACGATAACTTCGCTCAATTGGCTTACATCTTCATCTAATGTAACCGAAATAGAGGCTTGTGAACCTACAGTAACTTCTTTTGTTTTGTAACCTACTGCAGAAATGGATATTACTGCGTTTCCAGATTTAACTGAAACCGAGAATGCACCATTCACATCAGTAGTGGTTCCTGTATTGGTTCCTTTTACCAATATACTCACGCCCGGGATACCTTGTAAATCAGTACCAACCACTTTACCCGAAACCTTACGGTCTTGAGCAAATGACGCAAAGCTCCCAAGCACCATAATGGCAAGCAATAAGAAGCTTTTGAAAATTTGATAATAATTGTGTTTCATAAGTAATAGTTGATTAATTATTTATTTAAAATTATGCGTTTGAATAATCGCCATTTTTTAAACCATCAGACCTCCTTTCATTTTAAAGTATTTAAACAATTTGTAGAACTGGGACATATTCTTTAAAAAATACCAGAAGTCAGAATTCAAATGCATGCCATTTGCCTTTACTTTAGATATAATTCTTCTAAGAACTCAACTATCCTACACTGTCCTATGGTGCAGGTTACTCCCAAATATGTATAATTCAATACTTATCTGCAAATATTAAATGCAATTTTTTAGTGGTAAAGTATTGTTTATGGGTATACGGTCTAAAAAGGCATTATATTATATTGTAATGATACAATAGTACTGTATTAAGATTCCATTATATTATAGTTATGAGTTAATGGTATAAGTACCTTAACTTTTGTAGCAAAAAAATAAACTAAAAAAGCAAATAAATGTTCAAGAAAAAACAATAGTTCTTAGAAAAATCCAATTAAGTCAATATTCAAAATGAATTTGCTAAATTTGACCAATGAATAGCTTCGACCCAAAAAGCATTTTGCCTACACTTCCAGAAGAACCTGGTGTATATCGGTATTTTGATGTACATGATACCATCATCTACATAGGGAAAGCCAAAAACCTTAAAAATAGAATTAGTAGCTATTTCGTCAATCCTAAAAACCACGATACAAAAACGAGAAGGCTAGTCCAACAGATCTGCCGATTAGAATTCACCATCGTTCACTCTGAATTTGACGCCCTTCTATTAGAAAACACCCTAATCAAGCAATTTCAACCTAAATACAATATTCTATTACGGGATGATAAAACCTATCCCTTTATTTGCTTGAGCCATGAACGTTTCCCCCGCCTATTAACTGCCAGGAGAATCGATCATAAAATGGGTACCTATTATGGTCCATTTGCCAACCCCAAATCCATGAATGCCTTATTGGAAATGTTGCATCAACTCTTTCCTCTCAGGACATGTTCTTTGACTTTAAAACAAAGTGCCATTGATTACGGGAAATTTAAAGTATGTCTAGAATACCACATTGGTAATTGTAAAGGACCTTGCGAAAATTTGCAAAGCGAAGAAGACTATTTACAATACATTGAACAAATCTCTCAAATTCTAAAAGGTCACTACCAAAAACCTAAGCAGTTTTTTGTAGAGAAAATGCAAGCTGCCGCAGAAAAATTGGCCTTCGAACAAGCTCAAGAATGGAAAGAAAAATGGCAACTGCTCGAAAATTTCCAAGCTAAATCGACCGTGGTTAATCCTGCCATTCATGATGTCGACGTATTTTCCATTGTTTCAGATGAACAACTTTCGTACATCAATTTCATGAAAGTAACTAATGGAACCATCACGCAGTCGCAAACTTGGGAAGTAAAGAAAAAATTAAACGAAGAAGAGGCCGATGTCCTGACCATGTTAATCTGGGAAAAACGAGATGAATTCCATAGCAGTGCCAAAGAAATCATTTCTAACATTCCCATGGCTATTGAATTCCAAGGAGTTAAAAATACACTTCCTCAAATGGGAGACAAAAGAAAGTTGCTCGACATGTCATTAAAAAATGTCTTGTACTTTAGGAAAGAAAAAGCTGACCGAAAAGCCGCGGAAGAAAGTGGAGGAGACCGAAAAATGCGTATCCTTCTAACACTCAAAAATGATCTTCATCTAAGTAAATTACCTCAGAGAATTGAATGCTTCGATAACTCCAATCTTCAAGGCACCAATCCCGTCTCAGCCATGGTCTGCTTTTTGCAAGGTGTGCCTGCCAAAAAAGAATACCGTCTCTTCACACCTAAAACCGTAGAAGGACCTAACGACTTCGCTACAATGACAGAGGTCGTTGGCCGAAGGTATTCCCGCTTATTGGAAGAAGAAGCGGAACTGCCAGACCTAATAATTATTGATGGAGGAAAAGGCCAGTTGAGTGCTGCTTGTGATGCGCTAAAAGCTATTGGAATATATGGACAGATTCCCATCATTGGCATAGCAAAGAGATTAGAAGAAATCTATTTCCCAGAAGACAGCCTTCCTTTATACATCGACAAAAAATCCGAATCACTTAAACTTATTCAGCAGCTACGTGATGAGGCTCACCGATTTGGCATTACTGCTCATCGAAATAAACGCAGCAAAAATTTTATCGTGAGCCAATTAGAAGAACTAGATGGAATCGGAAAATTGACCGCCCAAAAACTTTTGAAAAAATTTGGCACGATAAAAAATATCGATGAGGCTCCTATGGAAGAATTAGAAAAAGTATTGGGAAAAATGAAGGCCTTAAGCCTCAAAAATCAAATCAAAAATTGGGTTGATTAAAATCTGGATTTTTCTGCTCCTAAATCAATGTTCTTGAATTGACGATAAACTTGTAAAATGATAGCCAGTGCTATAGTCATTTCACATACACCAATCACCAAAACAAATACTGAAAAGACCATTCCTTGCATCTGATCATCTTGTCTTGAAAAAGCAATCAAATTTAAATTAGCAGCATTCAGCATCAATTCGATTCCCATCAAAACAAATATCATATTACGCTTAAGCAACATGATTCCTAAACCTAACGAAAACAGTAAGGCACTGACAATCAAAAAATAGCTTAAAGGAATATCATTCATGGTGTTTCGCTATATAAGTTGCCCCCACTAGTGCTATCAAAAGAAATACTCCCGACAATTCAAATGCAAAGGAATATTCGGTCAATAATGCCAAACCTAAATGTGTCAATTTTGATGAACGCTGTATCTCTCCCGAAGCTATACTAAAAGATGACATGGACCTAGTTAAGATCCCAATTAAACCGAGGAAGATAGACAGACTAATAGATAATGCCCAAAATCTCCCTGATTGTTTTGTCCATAAATCATTTTGAGTCTCGGATACATTGGCTCTAGGGTTTTGTGTTAACATAATACCAAAGAGAATTAAGATCAACACCCCTCCTACGTAAATGAGTAAATGAGCTACTGCCATCACATCGGCATATGCCATCACATATAAACCTGCCAAGCCTAACATACACATAAACATGGCTAAAGCAGCATGCAATAGATTTTTTGTCCATACCATAGCCAAAGCACTTGCGCTAGTCAATCCTGCCAATACCAAAAAAGAGGCTATCATTGGATTCATGATTCTGTGGTTGGAGGCTTTGGTTTAAAACTTGGTTTAAATACAGGCTTAGCCGCTGGTTTTACTTCTTCTTCCTTAGGCTCTTCCGCACTTGCTTCTGCCTTTGGTTTAAAGCTAGGCTTGAAAGCTGGTTTAGCCACTGGTTTTACTTCTTCCTTAGACTCCTCCGCATTAGCTTCTGCCTTTGGTTTAAAGCTAGGTTTGAAAGCAGGTTTAGCCACTGGTTTTATTTCTTCTTCCTTGGGCTCCTCCGCACTTACATCTGTCTTAGGTTTAAAGCTTGGTTTGAAAGCAGGTTTAGCCACTGGTTTTACTTCTTCTTCCTTGGGCTCCTCCGCACTTACTTCTGTCTTAGGTTTAAAGCTTGGTTTGAAAGCAGGTTTAGCCACTGGTTTTACTTCTTCTTCCTTGGGCTCCTCCGCACTTACTTCTGTCTTAGGTTTAAAGCTTGGTTTGAATGCTGGCTTAGCAGCTGGTTTCACTTCCTCTGTTTTTAGTTCCCCTTGGCTAGCTGCTTGTTTCATGGCTTCTTTCTCTGCCACAAACTGCTCATATAACTGTTTCTTTTCTGCTGCTTGCTCAGGACTTAGATTAGCAAAAGAAAAATTGTGTTCTT
The DNA here is from genome assembly GCF_003143535.1 of Aquirufa nivalisilvae. GTDB lineage: Bacteria > Bacteroidota > Bacteroidia > Cytophagales > Spirosomataceae > Aquirufa > Aquirufa nivalisilvae. Next base: position 577,115 of record NZ_CP029346.1, on the reverse strand, counting down.
TGACATCAAATACCGAAAAATCATATTCTGATGTCATGGTTAAGCATTCGGTCGGACAAACTGTGGTGCAAAGCCCACAAAAACAGCATTTCGACATATCAATATCGAATTTAGCTGCATACAAACGTATCGGGGAGCCATCTGAGGTATATCCAACCAAACCCGTAGCTTTGATAGGTTCAATCTCAATGCAATCCACGGGACAGACCTTCACGCATTTATCACAGACAATACAATCGTCCATTTCATTATGCAACTGATATCGTCCATTGACAGGTGCTGGAATTTCTTGATGTGGGTATTGTAAGGTAAAAACACCGTCGTTCGACTTAAAATAATCTGGGTCTTGGACGTTCTGAATTGTTCTTTGTTTCCTTGCATTCCACGCATGCTTCCAAGTTAAAGCCAAGCCCTTCCGCGTACTTGTGATAGCGGATTTAATGTTTTGGAAATAAAGAGCGATAGCCGACATGATTAGAAATAGATTGCGGGGAAAAGTCCAGGGTCAGACTCTCTCATCATTTCATATATGGTATCTACCACATTCTCGACATTGGGCTTCGAGAAATAATCCCCATCCGAACTGTAAGCCGGACGATGAGGTGGTGCTGCTAAACAACGAGCTGGTGTGTCTAACCATGCAAAAGCGCCTTGTTTGTCTAAAACTTCTTGCATCATGTATGCCGTAGTTCCTCCAGGCATATCTTCATCTGCAAAAAGCACCCGATGTGTCTTTTGAATCGAAGCTGCAATACTTTGAGTTCGGTCAAATGGCAACAACGTCTGAACATCAATCACCTCGACAGATATACCCATTGTAGCTAAGGTTTCTGATGCTTCCATCACAATGCGGCACATAGATCCATAAGTGACAATCGTAATATCTGTACCTTCACTCAGAACTTCTGGCATTCCCAAGGGAACAGTAATTTCATCTAAATTTTCTGGTAAAGCTTCTTTCAAGCGGTACCCATTTAAGCATTCCACTACTATACCTGGGTCATCTCCTTTTAGTAGGGTTCTATACATACCCGCTGCCTGAGTCATGTTTCTTGGAACACAGAAATGAATTCCTCGTAATCCATTAATCAAGACTGCCATGGGACTTCCTGAATGCCAAATCCCTTCTAATCGATGCCCACGTGTTCGTAAAATCATTGGCGCCTTTTGTCCTCCAGCCGTTCGGTAATGTAAGCATGCCAAATCATCCGCCAAGACAGGGAATGGATAAAAGATATAATCCAAATATTGTATTTCAACAATTGGTCGCAAACCTCGCATGGATGCTCCAATACCTTGACCTACAATACTAATCTCCCGAATTCCTGTATCCGTGATTTTCAAATCTCCGAATACTTCTTGCAGGCCTGCTAATGTTTGATTAACATCCCCAATTTTACCAACGTCCTCTCCTAAAATAAACACCTTAGGATCTTCTAAAAAATGAGCAAAGCTCTTATTTAAAATCTCACGGCCATCAACAAAAGTAGCCTCTTTGGGATAAATCGGTTTTACCGGATTTACTAACAAAGGGGAATGCTGAGATTGACTAATTTGATGTGAACTGAATCTCCGACGATTTCTTTCTTCTAATTCACTTAGCCACTTTCTCAATAATTTAACTGCAGGTCCTTGGTACACTCGAAATGCTCTCAAAGTCTTTCTACCTGCTCGAACTAAATCACTAAATATGGGATAAGGTAGCTGTTTTAACTCTTCCAAAATAGGGGATAATAGATTCCCTTCATTGGTAGATTCCATTAAATTTTGTGCTACTCTTAAAAATGCTTTCTTATCTGGTTCGATAGAAGCCATATAAGCCGCAAAAGCTTCCTTCTGGTACTTCCTTGCTTCTAAAACTGCTGCTTCTTCTATTTCTCTTAAAGCCTCCTCATTGGCAAACCCTTGATCCAAGACCCATTGACGAAACAAAACGTTACAGTCCACATCATGTTCCCAAGCCAATCGCTCGGCAGATTTGTATCGTTCATGAGAACCGGAGGCCGAGTGACCTTGTGGCTGTGTACACTCAATCACATGTACTAAACATGGAACAAATTCTTCACGTGCCAATTTAGCTGCCTTTTGGTAAGCCTGAATCAAACCTGGATAATCCCAAGCTCTCACTTGAATGATCTCCAATCCTTTTTCTTTTTCGTTCCTTTGAAAGCCAGCTAAAACTTTGGATATGGACGACTTGGTGGTTTGATATTCAATAGGTACTGAAATACCATATCCATCATCCCAAACGGAAAAGACTATTGGAATTTGCAAAACTCCAGCCGCATTAATACACTCAAAAAACATTCCTTCGGAGGTAGATGCATCTCCGATGGTCGTATAACATACTTCTTTCCCATCCTTAGAAAAAAGTGCTTTAAAAGGTGCTAAATCTTCCCTAAACTGATACATTTTGGAAGCATAAGCGATGCCCAATGATCGAGGGATTTGCATGGCAGTAGAGGAAACTCCTGCCACAGAATTGTATTGATTGGTTTGATCCAACCATTCTCCTTGATCATCCAACCAACGTGTAGCATGGTGATTATTCATTTGTCGACCAGCCGAATGAGGATCGAATTGTCGATCTGGATGACCATACAGTTGAGCAAAATATTGAGGCCAAGTTAAGTCCCCAATCGCCACTCCAATGGTTTGATCCCGATAATAACCTGAAATATAATCACCCAGTCGCATGGAACGCGCAAGGGCTATTTGGCACAATTCTTTACCATCGCCATAGATACCAAATTTAGCTCGACCAGAAAAAACTTCTTTACGAACCAGAAGGCTACATTGCCTGCTGATGACTGCCAAACGGTAATCTTCCAACACTTTGTCTGGATTGAATTCAATCTCAACACGTGAAAATTGGGTTGGCTTTGGTAGAATCAAAGGAGATTTGTTAAAATTTACGAGGTAAAAATACGATAAAATAATCGTGAGCCAAATACTGAGTCCTTCAATTCTTCGATAAAAAATAAGCAAATTCTTTTGCTGAATCTTTGCTTTGTTATAGCTTTGCTATACATACATTGAAAAATTTCAAACGAAAAAGCATGAAAAAATTAATTGGTATTTTGGCTTTGCTAGTAGGTTTTGCATTTCAATCCAACGCCCAAGGAGCTCTTAAATTCAAAAAGGAAAAGCACGATTTCGGTACGATTGCCGAAGGAGTTCAAGCAACATACAGCTTTGAATTCACTAACACAGGTAATGCGCCCGTGGTCATTTCAAATGTTCAGCCTTCTTGTGGTTGCACTACTCCAGATTGGACTAGAGAACCGATTATGCCAGGTAAAACAGGAAAAGTAACTGCGTCATACAACTCAACAGGTAGACCTGGAAACTTTAGCAAAACGATTACAGTGATAAACAATGGTTCAACATCTCAAATCATTTTGATGATTTCGGGTTCAGTTAAGCCAAAAGCTTAAGACTGTTTTTATCTCAAATAAAAAAGTCTCCTTTTTCAAGGAGACTTTTTTTATACACTAATCTTAATCTCGATTAATTAAAGCATCATTCGCTTTCTTCTGAGTAAGTCCATTAATCCAAGACGCTATTTTGAGTACATCTTTGGCTGGCACATGTGACATCGGAGCCATTTCCGTAGCAAAGTCTGGCCAGTTTTTAGGATTCGGCTTATAGACTAATGCCAAAATTTGCTTGTCGCTATATTTCCGTTTAGAGATGTCAGTAAATGAGGGACCAATCAATTTCTCTTCTCTAGCATGGCAAGCCACACAAGTATGCTTCTTTAATAATGCCATGGCTTCATTATCTGAAATTACAGTAGTCACCTTCGCATTATCTGCTTTCGACACTTTTTTCTCTACTGCCACTTTCTCAATAATTGGAGTAGTCGACGCGTTTAACACCACTTTGTCTCCTGAAGGAATTTGATTCAACGTATAGTATGCTGTTTCATGCAACAAGGGCTCTCCTGCTTCATTTTTCACACCAGTAAGTTTAAACTCGTGGATGAAATATTGACGAACTTGATCTAATACAATACGAACTTTCTTCTTATCGGAAGAAACCACAATGCCTTTAATGGCTAAATCTTTCACATCGACAATCGGGCTACCGTATTGGTGATGATATTTATAGATATAGGATCTCAAAGCATAAGATGCAGCCTTTTTTACCGAATTCACATCCACTGCTTGTGTAAAGCTAATTTCAAATCCATCTGAACGAGCCTCAATCATATTAATTTCAAATGGCATCAAACCATTCCAAACCAAACGCTGTAAGCCAAAATCATCTTTACCTGTTGAGCCCCATCCTCTGGAAGTCATACCTACAAACATACTTCCATCCAATCCAAAACGCTCTCTCAAAATCCCAGATTGAAATCCTTCACGGTAATTAATGCAGAATCCTTGATAGACACCATTTACTTTCTCTAAGCCCATCCGCATGACTTTGGATTGTCCTTGGTCCGCCACAAAATACTGTCCAGGGAATGGGCTAAATTTCCCACCTGTAGTATCTTGTAAAATATCTGAGGTAGAAATACCCATGATGGCATGTGGAAACCAAACAGCAGGAAGCTTCAAGTTTTTCACTTTTTTGGCTGCCTCAAACATGGGAGACCCATTGTCAGGAATTTCTTCCAAAGTCAACTTAAAAGGACTATTCGGTTCTTTGGCCCATTTTAATCCACCAGGATTACCAGCAAAATCCCCTTTGGCTAAATGAGTCACACGACCCGACCCAACCCAATCACCTTGATTTTCTCCATAAAAAATATCTCCTTCTTGGTTGATGCTATAACCAGCAGGCGAACGTAAACCTGCAGCAAATGGCTCCAATTTTCCATCTGGGCTAATCTTCACTAACCAACCCCTCCATTTGGAAAATTTACCTTCTCCATAACCTACCCAAGCTAAATTGAGTGTTACCCACATATCTCCATTTTTATCAAAAACAGGTCCATAGGTATATTCGTGATAATTTCCTGAAAGTTGAAATTGATAAATGGGCTCATATCGATCTGCCACGCCATCTCGATCCGTGTCAGAAACTTTGGTTAATTCGCCACGTTGCGAACAATAAAATGCACCGTCTTTATAGGCTAAACCTAAAATTTCGTGCATTCCACTAGCAAAACGACGGTAATACGTTTGATGACTATCCTTTTGATAAGGATTCTCAATAATCCAAATTTCCCCGCGACGAGTACTAACGCCTAAGCGACCATCGGGCATGGTGGCAATTCCACCAATTTCCAAGTAGATATCTTGAGGAATGGGTAACGTTTTTATTTCATAAAAATCCTTTTCAGTTTTTGTAGATGGGCTTTGGGCCAAGACAAAGGTCGAAATGAATAATAATAAGATACTTAAGTTGTGTTTCATGTTAAAATAAGGTTTACCAAATCACTTGATATGAAATACTATTTCCTGATATAGGAATGCGTACTTGCTGCTTCCCATTAGCTAGACTTTGCACCGATTCTGAACCGCCATTCCACTGAATGAAATATTGATTCCCATCCAATGAAATTAAACCAGGCTGCACTTTCACCACGGAAGCACTTGTCCCTAAGATTAAATCAAATGAAGGATTTGTTCCTTGGGCAGGCTTCCAACTCAGGGTTCTAGTCCAACCTGTTCCAGCCGAATTAGGAACTAAATTGTCTTCTAACAACACATTATTCCACTGGTATAAATAAACAGGTCTACCATGTTGAATTCTATATCCCTTATACATCCATTGACCATTATTAACTGAATCAGGTTGAGCTTGACCACTTGGCACTAAAGGAAACTTGCCATCCATCACCTGATTTAGGCCCAATGGTTCGGCAGTCTGCGGCTCTCCTCTACTTTCCCACATTTGAGTGGCATTAAGAAATTTCCCTCTCCAAACCTGCAATAGAGCTCCTTGATTTAAATCATATGAATAATGTACACCGGAGGGATCACCTAAATGAATCACATGAGTCTTTTTAGTCCCTTGATGAAAAGCAAATGAACGCTGATAAACGGGTTCTACTTCTGCCTTTACTTCAATAAGGCCAACGGCCTCTGGGTCAGGTAGCGAAGTTCTGGCATGCAGTGCTACTAAGGGTGAACCTATGCGTTTGACGAATAAGCCCAAGGCTCTATTTCCCCAAGAGAAATCTTTGCTGAAGCTTAATTTGAATGCATGTTTTCCAGCACTTAGCACTTTGGAATGACTAACACGGTCTGAATACCAATAATCACCTTGGTTCAAGGTTTGTCCATCTACTTCCAATCGACCTTTACCTGTCCAATGTGTAATGAATTCATATGTATCTGCCTCTGGCACATTTAATTCTCCCTCATAAACTAATAAGAAGTCCTTTTGAACCTTGATGGTCTTGCCTGTAATTTCAGTGGTTTTACCTTTCAACAAAGGAGTAGCATTATTCGCTTGTAAATTAGTAAATGCTCCTTCATAATAAGCGTAGTTCAAGTCGCCCAGGCTAATTGTTGGCTTTTCGTATGTTTCATACCGTAAGTTTTTAAATGCCACTGGACCATGATCTCCTTGGATGGTAATTGGACCCATGGGAGCTTCTTTATCAAACAGAGCACCACGTGTCATCCCTGAAACTTCGATGTTCTCTTGAACCAAAATTCCGTTCAAAATCACTTTTTTGAAAATAGCATTTTTGATTTTTTTTCCTCTAGCATCAAATCGTGGTGCCTGAAAATCGATTTCAATGGTTTGCCATAAGCCTGGCGCCTTGCACGCATTTTGTCGTGGAGCATAACCTTCATATCCTTCATATCCTTTACCTCTAGCATCATCCCATCTTTCATATATTCCTCCACAGTCGCCATATTTCATACGCTGTTTCTTTCCATAAGAATCAAGTAATTGCACTTCATATCGACCTTGCAAATAGATACCAGAATTGGCACCTTTAGGAAGCATAAAATCAAGAATCAAACGGATATCTCCATGATTCAATTTGAATTTTAAATCATCGGAACGTTTGTATTTACCATTCCTTAAGGTATTGACTAAGATGCCATTACCTGGACTTACTTGAAAAGAGGTATCTGTGTAATTGGCCTTAACTGCTTGTTCGATGGTCCAATTATTACTTGGCTGATCAAACGCTCGAAGGTCGTTCAGAGGTATCTCCTGCTGGGCCCATGATACACAGGGCAATAGCAGAAAGAGGAAAAGTTTTTTCATTTTTTACAATTAGGTTTGGGTAATCTTGGGTTTAAATTCGATTCTACCGAAAAATCAATTGGCTACTTCATCGGCACAATTGGGAATATGGTAGAAAATTTATGAGAAATATAAGAATTATTAAGTTAATTTGAATTCGATGTACCCTAAAAACGATGCCAAATAAAATTTTTAGATTCAAACCCATTTTACTACATGTCATATTCTGGGCATGTTTCATGGCCTTGCCATATTGGATGAGACCTAGCCCCAATTCAACTGATCCACAGGCATTACAACGTTACAATTCTTGGACATTATTTTTCATTGCCTTTGCTTTCAGTAACATTCCTTTCTTTTATTTAAATACAGAAATTCTAATTCCTAAAATCTTAAAGAAAAAAGGGATTGTACTATACTTGATTTTACTCTCGATTGCTATCCCTGGCATGATTTGGGTGTATTATGAATTACAAGAGTTTATTATTATTTCAGATCATGTTAAAGGACGAGGAGGCGGAGGCGGATTCAGAAGAGGGCCTTTTATGGGCACAATTTTCCAATTATTGTTTATCATTGCCATTGGTGTTTCTTATCGATTCTTATCGGATAATTTAAAAGAGAAAGAGATTCAAAAAGAAGAAGAAAATGAACGATTGAAATCGGAATTGTCTTTTTTAAGATCTCAAATTAGTCCTCATTTTATGTTCAATGTATTGAACAGCATTGTCTCTTTATCTAGAAGAAGACCCGAAATGGTTGAATCAGTAGTCATTAAATTATCGGAGTTAATGCGCTACATGATTTATGAAACGACTGATGCAAAAGTTGCGATTAGTAAGGAGATGGTTTATCTTGAAAATTACATCGAGTTGCAAAAAATTCGTTTTGGTAATGATATTGAAATAACCTTCAATCATAAATTGGCAGATGTTCCCAATTCCATTGAACCTATGTTGTTGATTCCATTTGTAGAAAATGCTTTCAAACATGGTGTTGGCATGGTCATGAATCCCATCATTGAAATTACCTTGTTGGATGACCGTGAAAAATTGTATTTTGGCGTTCGAAACAAGGTGAGTTCTCAAATTAGTGAGAAAAAAGATGATAGCTCAGGTATTGGATTAACCAATGTTAAACGTAGATTGGAGTTACTTTATCCGAATGAGCATCAATTAAAAATCACAGAGGAAGGGGAATACTATCATATTGAATTAGAAATTCAACACATTTAATTATGTCAGAAGAGGTCTCAAACGAAAAATTCACGGAAGTATCATCTACCATCCTTCGATGTATTGCAGTGGATGATGAGAGTTTGGCTCTGGATTTATTGGAAGACAATATTGCGAAAATTCCTTTTCTGAAACTGGAAGCTCGTTGCAGAAATGCCTTCGAGGCCATGGAATACCTTCAAAAATCACCTGTTGATTTAATATTTTTGGACATTCAAATGCCTGGTTTAACAGGAGTGCAATTTTTGGAAGGCTTAACTCAGAAACCCATGGTGATCTTTGTGACAGCTTATCAACAGTATGCCATTGAAGGTTTTAACTTGGATGTGGTAGATTATGTGTTAAAACCTATATCGTTTGAACGTTTTCTAAAAGCCACCAATAAAGCCTTGGATTTCTTTAAAAGCAAGAAGTCATCTGGTCAGCATATCACGGATAATACCAAATTGGAATACATCTTTATCCATGCAGATTATTCATTAATGAAAATTATGCTAGATGATATTTTATACATTGAGGGCTTAAAAGACTATATTAAAATCCATTTAAAAACCCAGAAATTTCCTGTGGTTTGTCGAATGACCATGAAATCCATAGAAGAGAAACTACCATCCACTGATTTCCTTCGAATTCATAAATCGTTCATTGTTTCCTTAAAAAAAGTAGAATCCATCCGCAACCAAAAAATTAAGATTGGAGAAAATCATATTCCTTTGAGTGAAAACTATGCGGAACATTTCTACCAAACGATTGGATATCAAAAACAGTAAGGAGGCCCAAGGGTATTCGTTAATTCTCAAGCAGGCATCCTTCATTCCTCAGTAAAAAATGTAACTTTGGTTTTTGGTAACATCAACCTATGTCAATACTTAAAAAATTAGCTGGCGAGACCCTTTCTTACGGATTCAGTACCATTTTAGGTCGGTCGCTCAATTTTTTACTTGTATTTGTCCATACATGGGCATTTCTTCCAGCTGAATTAGGCATCAATGTCAAGCTTTATGGATATATGGCCATCGCCAATATTGTCTATACATATGGCATGGAAACCGCCTACTTTCGCTTCGCAAAAGAGGCTCCTCAAAAATATTACAATCTGATTTTGTCAGCGATAATTGTCACTTCAGGATTATTTACATTGATATTATTCCTCTTTTCTGACCCTTTGATGGCTCAATTAGGGTATGCAGGTAAAGGCGTATTTCTGAAATGGCTTGCTTTAATTTTAGCCATTGATGCAATTACGGCTATTCCCTTTGCTCGACTGCGTTTGGAACAAAAGATTAAGAAATTTGTATTGGCTAAGATTATTTCCATTTTAATTAACGTCAGCTTAAACTTGATTTTTTTAGTGGGTCTAAAGCCATTACATGATGGAGTTTGGGGTGTTTCTTGGCCTCATTTTTTACGCGATTTATATGATCCATCGATTGGGGCTGGCTATATTTTCATGGCAAATTTAATTGCCAATGCCAGCTTGTTTTATTGGTTAGGGACAGAGTTTAGAGCCTATCGTTGGGAATGGGATTGGAAAGAATTTAAATCCCTGTGGATTTACTCATACCCTATCATGTTCATGAGCTTGGCAGCTATGTTCAATGTCATGTTTGATCGATTATTACTTGAAGAATATTTACCGGAAGGGTTTTATCCGGGACAAACATCCCAAGATGCTTTGGGGATTTATGGGAATTGCTATAAACTTTCTGTCTTTATGAGTTTGGCAATTCAGGCATTTAAATATTCAGCTGAGCCATTTTTCTTAGGTAAGAAAAACAATGCCAACAATAAAGAGAATTTAGCTTTAGTCACGCATTGGTTTGTGATTGTTTGTACCTTGTTGTGGGTTGGGGTATCTTCCAATTTATTTTGGATACAACAATTATTTTTGAAAAAGGCCATTTATTGGGAGGGCATCGGTGTGGTTCCTATTTTGTTGTTGGCTAATTTATTTTTGGGAATATATTATACACAATCCGTTTGGTTTAAGCAGACGAATAAAACCTACATGGGAACAATTATCACATTGGTAGGTCTGGCGGTTACTATCTTAGGCAATATTTATTGGATACCTACCTTTGGATACATGGCTTGTGCTTGGGCATTTCTTTTATCCAGTGTAATTATGACATTGATGTGTTATGTTGGAGGCCAAATATATGACCCTACACCTTATCGCTGGAAGGAGGCATTGATCTATATAGGTATGGGCGCTTTGGCCATTTATTCTGGTAATTACCTAGGTCAAATTCCTATCCCTATGTTCTTCACCCAAAATGCAGGATTATTAGTAATTTTAGCCTTTCTCTTAGGTAAAGAATTTCAGTGGAAAGGCTGGAAACCCCAAATAAAAAACAGGTAATTTTCTTCGATTCATGAAGCAAGACATTAAAATGCAATACTTGAGCCTCCGACTAAAAATTAGTCAGATGGTCACACGTTTGCAAGAAAATGAAGGCACAATTCGTGAATTATCGCAGCAATTGCAATGGGCTCAAGAAAGGCTAGATCTTAAAATTGAGGAGCTAAATCGGTCGCAACGACGTTTAAAAGAATTGGAGAAAAACTTTAAAAAATCAGATAAAATTGTTAAAATTGTAGTTAATACAGATAACACAGCGGTACCGACTGCTGAACTGAAGGAAAAGTTAGACGAATATATCGTAAAAATAGATCAGTGTATTGAGCAATTGCGTCAACCATGAGCCAAAACCTACCATGTAACCTAATATTGGGCATTCAAACCATCGCGATGAAGGTTGATCCACAAGAGGAAGCATATGTGAGAAATGCAGCTAATTTGGTTAATAGATTGGTCAAATACTATGAACAACAGACAAATAGTTCAGATCCAAGTGCTGTCATGGCTTTGGTCGCTTTGGATTTAGCCATGTGTGGCATCAAGTTTGATGAACAGCATCGTTCATTAGAATCCAACATACTGAATGAAAACAAGCAATTGTTAGAATTGACTGAAATTTACGCCATATAATTAATCCCCTTTTTCTTGATTCAGTAAGGACGGAGCCAATGTAAATAAACCCACAGGTTCCATGATAATAGAAATAGTTGTAGCCATCGTTTTTTTAGCAGGTGGTGTATTTACTGGAAAAGTTTTCTTTTCTAAAGTGAATAAAAACATAGAGGATGATGCCAAAAGAAAGGCGGAAGATATCCTTAAAAACGCAGAGATCTCTGCAGAAAACCTTAAGAAAGACCGTATGTTAGAAGCAAAGGAAAATTTCCTTCGCTTGAGAGCTGAATTTGAAGAAGATACTCAAAACAAAAAGGGCATTTTAGTTGAAAATGAGCAAAAACTACGTGAAAAAGAGCGTCAATTGACGCAGCAACAAGAGCAACAAAGGCAAGCTGATCAAGAGCTTCAATCTCAGAAGCAGAGCTTACAATCGAAAGAGGAAAATTACCGTAAGAAGTTAGAGGATGTTGAGAGAAAGCGATTAGAAGCAGAAGCTATGTTGGCTAATCAAATTAGTCAATTGGAAAAAATTGCTGGTTTATCTGCTGATGAGGCACGCCAGCAAATCATGGATGCGTTGAAAGCAGAAGCTGAAAGTAAGGCAAGTTCATTGGTGAAACAGGCTATTGAAGAGGCTAAATTAACGGCTACGAAAGAAGCCAAAAAGGTGGTTATTGAAACAATCCAACGTACCGCCGCTGAAAATGCTATCGAAAACTGTGTATCTGTTTTCAACATTGAGTCGGATGATGTTAAAGGAAAAATCATCGGTAGAGAAGGTAGAAATATTCGTGCTTTAGAGGCGGCTACAGGTGTGGAATTCATCGTTGATGATACTCCAGAAGCAATCATCATTTCAGGCTTTGATCCTGTACGTAGAGAGATTGCACGTTTATCTTTACACCGTTTGGTACAAGATGGACGTATCCACCCAGCACGTATTGAGGAAGTAGTCAATAAGACTAAAAAGAATATTGAAGATGAAATCATTGAGATTGGAGAAAAAACAGTGATTGATTTAGGCATTCATGGATTGCATCCCGAGTTAATCAAAATGATTGGTCGTATGCGTTTCCGTTCTTCTTACGGTCAAAATCTTTTGCAACACTCACGTGAAGTAGCTAAGTTATGTGCTACTATGGCTGCAGAATTAGGTTTAAATGCTAAGTTGGCGAAACGTGCAGGTTTACTACATGATATTGGTAAAGTTTGGCATGAAGAACCTGAGTTACCTCACGCCTTGCTAGGTATGGAGTTGGCACAGAAATACAAAGAACATCCTGAGGTTTGTAATGCCATTGGTGCCCACCACGATGAAATCGAAATGACATCGATGATTTCACCCATCATTCAAGTTTGTGACGCGATATCTGGTTCTAGACCAGGAGCCCGTCGTGAAATGATGGAGTCTTACATGAAGCGTTTACGTGATTTAGAAGCTTTGGCCACCTCCTTTGATGGAGTTCAAAAATGCTATGCAATACAAGCTGGTCGTGAGTTAAGAATCATGGTAGATTCGGAAAATGTAAGTGATGAGAAAGCATCGAATTTGTCATTTGACATTTCTCAAAAAATAGAGAAGGAGATGCAATATCCAGGACAAATTAAAGTCACGGTTATTCGTGAAATGCGCGCTGTGAATTTTGCTAAATAATAATTGAGTTTTTGATTATTTGATTGAAATATCAATTATCTGATTGGTTTATCGATTGAATTCGAGTAGTTTTATCCAACGCTGTCAAGGTTCTAAACCTTGACAGCGTTACATTTTCACCCCATTTTCTTTATTTCATGGAAATTCGTAGCCCAAATAATCCAGATGAATGGGAAGCATATTTTCAGCTTCGTTTCAAGGTTTTACGAGAACCATGGAATCAAGCAGCTGGCTCAGAGCATCTACCAGATGATCAAAATGCTATTCATGTATTAGCTATAGAAAATAACCAAGTATTAGGAGTTGCTCGAATGCATGAATCAAGTCCTCTACAGGGACAAGTTCGCTGTGTGGCAGTAGATCATTCTCAACAGGGAAAAGGTATTGGTAGACTGATTATGAAATACCTAGAACAAAAAGCTAAGGAAAACCTTTGGCAAGAAATTATTCTTGAGGCTCGAGAAAATGCAGTTCCATTTTATAAAAGCTTAGGCTATCAGATAGAAAAAGAATCGTATCTCTTATTTGGGGAAATACAACATTACACAATGAAGAAGGTTTTCTAAGCAAATAGTTTTCTCAAAAGCTATTTGATTCCCCCAATAAATCCATCGCTGAAATTTCAGTTAATTGATATTACATCTAAAAATTGATTCTTCTGTTTCAATTTATCAAAAAGTAGATTGTAAACTATTTCTGCATTCATGAAATTGAACTTATGAAAATTTCATGAATATGTCAGATTCACTAATTCAAATTTATGTCCACGCCGTATGGACAACAAAAAATAGAGAGCCATTCATCCTACCTGAATTAAAAGATCCGCTATGTAAACATATTCAAGCGGAATTAGAAAAGATGAATTGTCAACTTATCATCATCAATTCCATGCCAAATCGCATTCATTGTTTATTTTCAATTTGTTCAACCAAATCGATTTCATTCATTATCAAACAGATTAAAGGGAGCAGTTCAAGGTATATTAATTTACAATACTCTCCTCCCAATAAACTTGAATGGCAAATTGGTTATGCTGCATTTTCTGTCTCAAAATTGGCTTTGAATAAGGTCTATGAGTACATCAAATTTCAACATGATATCCATGGATTTAAATCCATGGATAATAAATAAAAAAGGCCGGGATTTAAATCCCGGCCCTCCCATTAACATAAGAAATTCTTAATGAATATGCTCTAACCCTTGAGCACTTGGTATTTGATTAAACTCAATACCAAGCTTCTTCGCATCTTTAAAAGCCTCCTTCGGTTTGATACTCAAAATCTGAAATAATTCAGCGTCCGACTTAGCATCTGGATTAGGTGTTGTCAATAACACATCCCCAGAAAATATAGAATTTGCTCCTGCCATAAAACAGAAAGCCTGACCTTCATAATTCAACTCCAACCTTCCTGCAGATAATCGAACAGCTGATTTAGGCATCATAATTCTAGCCGTGGCAATTACACGTACCAATTCCCAAACAGAAGCCGTTTTTTGGTTTTCAAATGGCGTACCTTCCACAGGAACTAAATTATTAACAGGAACTGATTCAGGGTGTTCAGGTAAGTTAGCTAATGTTAACAACATCCCTATGCGATCATCCACACTTTCACCCATCCCAATGATACCGCCCGAACAAACAGAAATTTTTGCTTTACGTACATTTCCTAAAGTCTCTAAACGATCATCATAGGTACGTGTAGAAATCACATCTTCGTAATATTCTTCGCTGGTATCAATATTGTGATTATATGCATATAATCCTGCTTCTTTCAAGCGCTCAGCTTGCTGCTCGCTCAGCATACCCAAGGTACAACAAACTTCCATGCCTAGGGAATTAACTCCCTTCACCATGTCAATTACTTTATCAAAATCAGAATTGTCCCTTACCTCTCTCCAAGCAGCTCCCATGCAAAAACGAGAACTCCCATTTTCCTTAGCACGTAATGCCGCTTCAATTACCTCATTATAAGGCAACAACTTTTGAACTTTTACATTAGTATGATATCGTGCTGCTTGAGAACAATAAGAACAATCCTCTGGACATCCTCCTGTTTTTATAGATAATAAAGTACTTATTTGCACTTCATTGGGGTCATGAAATTGGCGATGAATAGTGGCAGCTTGATAAACTAAGTCTAAAAATGGCTGATTAAAAATGGCCTCCACTTCGGCACGGGTCCAATTATTACGAATCATAATTCAAATTTTTTTCAAAGATACTTTGAAAATCTTTTAACACGAAACTCTATTCCAATTCCATCATGTAAGGCATCATCGCTAAAAAGCCTTCGCGTTTTTTCAAACGATCTAATTCGAATACCGACTTAGCCCATGGTAAATTAGATTTTGCCCAACGCAGCTCCATTGCTTCCGAAGAAGTAGCTGATTCTAAAACTGATTCAAAAAAAGATTTAGCCTTAGGGTAAACAGCAACTTTGTATTCACCATCTTTCAACTTAGACTTTTGAGCTGCTAAAGAAATCGCTTTGTCCAACCCTCCTAATTCATCCACTAATCCAATCTTTTTGGCTTGTTCCCCTGTCCAAACGCGACCGCCAGCAATGGATTTCAATTTATCTAAAGACATTTTCCTACCTGATGCTGCTTTACTTGTGAAGCTTTCATATCCTTCATTCACCATATTTTGAATAATTGATTTCTCAAAATCGGTCAATGTTCCGGCCGAATTCATAAAATGAGAATGCTCATGGGTATTAACATGATCTTGAGTAATGCCCAATTTATTTTTAAAGAAATTTTCCAAATTCAACCATTGGGCAAATATCCCAATAGATCCAGTAATGGTTGTTGGCTGCGCTACAATAGCATCAGCTCCCATTGCCATATAATATCCACCAGATGCTGCATAATTCGACATGGATGCTATGACTGGCTTCTCCTTCTTTGCCAATAAAATTTCCCTCCACATGATATCAGAAGCCAATGATGACCCTCCAGGTGAATCAATTCGCAATACAATAGCTTTTACTGATGTATTATCTCTCAATTTGCGCAGTTCCTTCACGAAATCATCCGACCCAATGGATCCTTCTCCTCCCCTTGTTCCAACAATCTCTCCTTCTGCAACTAAAACAGCAATTTTCTTTGTTCCCTCTACTTCTGGAATTGGGTTTTTAGCATGCAAATAGTCTGATAATTTAACTAAGTTCAACTTATCCTTTTCCCCAATTTTTACGGACTTCTTCAACATTGATTCAAATAGGTCCCAATAGCTCAACTTCAACATGCCTAATTTTTCTGCCTTATTAGGGTTCATCGCTTGTAAGCTATCAGCAATTCGATCTAAACGAGGAACAGAAATCCCTTTGCTCTGAGATATTTTATTGAATACCACCTGATTAATGGAACGGATAAAGGATAAACTTTGCTCCTTGCTTTCAGGACTCATATCCTCTCGGATAAATGGCTCAACAGCTGATTTATATGTACCTACTCGGAATACCAAAGGTTCTATTTCCAACTTATCAAATGCTTTTTTATAAAACATGTATTGAACCGAAATTCCATTAAAGTCTAATAAACCCGCAGGATTTAAGTATAATTGATTAGAAACAGAAGCTAAATAATAGGCCTTTTCGGAGTATGAATTAGAATAGGCATAAACGAACTTTCCTGATTTTTTGAATTTCTCTAAGGCATCACGTATCTCAGACAATTGCGCATATCCCGCTAAGGGGATACTTACATCTAAATAAACTCCTTTGATTTTATCATCTACTCGAGCCCGTTCTAAAGCTGAAAGAATTTGAATAAGCCCAACTTTCTCTGTACTTGAGAAAAATGGATTCGGAAATTCTGCAAAAGGATTGTCTTCGTTAGAAGCATTTTCTGCCATAGGTCGATTCAAATCCAATTTCAAAATGGAATTTTCCTTAACCTCATATTCTGAGTCTGATGAACTCATGGCTGATCCTATTCCAACTAGTAGGATGATGCTAACAAGTAGGAACAAAAACATTCCTACAATCGTCGCCAGGGTGTATTTAACAAATTGCCACATATCTATTTATTTTTTTGCGAATTTGATGTCATTACATAACAATCCATCACAAAATATGTTCAAAGGAAAAATCTAACAAACAACGGAGATATGACTATCCGAAGTTTTTACGATAATCTTCTCTTGATTGACGAATCACTTCATGTGCCACTTCTCTACCATAAACATCATCAATATCCACCGCTAAAGAACTGGTCTCTCCTGGCAACATTTTGTAAGTCCAAAAATAATGTCTCAATCGCTGAACGATATCCTTGGGAGCATCTGAAATGTCTCTCCATTTACCGTAAATAGGGTCATCCTTTAAAACAGCAATAATTTTATCATCAGCCTCTCCTTTATCTATCATACGGATTCCTCCAATAGGTATCGCCTGACATAAAATATCACCATGTGTGATTGCTCTTTCGGATAACACACAAATATCTAATGGATCTCCATCTCCTTGTAAAATATCTTTTCCGGAATATTTTCTCGCTAATTCGGCAATCCCTTCAGCACAATACGTTTGAGGTAAAAAGCCATATAAGGCTGGAACTATATTAGAAAACTTTTGAGGACGATCAATCTTCAAATAGCCTGTTTGTTTGTCAATTTCATATTTAACGGTGTCCGTCGGTACAATTTCAATAAAAGCCGTCACTAATTCTGGCATTTGATCACCAATTTGAATTCCGTGCCATGGATGCGCCTTAAAGAAGTTTCTATTCATGTTATTTTTTCTGGGTTAAATTGCTACTCAGGTTTTAATCCTACAAAATTACAAAAAATATGCTGAAATCAGTCCTGTTTAGACATTCCAAAGCATAAAGGTTTAGCGGGCATTCCATTTAATTTAGTTAAATTCGTAGTTTGAATTCTATTGAACATGATATATCCCATCATACCTTACGGTGACCCAGTCCTAAGAAAGGTAGCTAAAGACATCGAACCTAGCAGTATCGATTTAATTACCTTAGCAGACGACATGTTTGAAACCATGTATGCTGCCAGCGGCGTAGGTTTGGCTGCTCCACAAATCGGTAAAGACATCCGTTTATTCGTGGTAGATGGACGCCCTATGAATGAAGGAGAAGAAGAGGAAGATATTGATACTTCACTCATCGATTTCAAAAAAGTATTTGTCAACCCTACCATCATTGATGAAACAGGTGAGGAATGGGGGTTCGAAGAAGGTTGCTTATCTATCCCAGGTATTAGAGGTGAAGTATGGCGACCAGAATACGTCAAAATTCACTATTATACGGAACATTGGGAGGAAAAAGAAGAAGTATTCGAAGGCTTAGCTGCCCGAATCATTCAACATGAATATGACCATATTGAAGGCATCCTTTTCACTGACCATTTAAATGTGGTTAAAAAGCGCCTCATCAAAAATAAATTAACGGATATCACCCGCGGAAAGGTTTCTGTGGATTATAAAATGAAATTCCCTAGGTAATCGAATATGAAGATTTCAACAACTTGGCTTAACGATTTTATAGACTTATCACAACTTCCTCAACAAGGTAGTCCAGAAGAACTGGATGTCTTATTAACCAATACAGGATTAGAAGTAGAAGGTATTGAAGCGCACGATCAAATTCCTGGTGGCTTAAAAGGATTTGTAGTAGGCGAAGTTATCAGCTGTGAAAAATTCCAAGTCAAAGAAAAAGCATTGAGTGCCACTACAGTTGATGTAGGACAGGATGAATTACTTCAAATTGTTTGTGGTGCGGCTAATGTAGCTCAAGGTCAAAAAGTTATCGTTGCCACACCTGGTACTACTTTATATGACAAAGAAGCTAAACCCGTTTTTACCATTGAAAAGAGAAAAGTATACGGTCAAGTCTCTGAAGGAATGATTTGTGCTGAAGATGAAATAGGTATTGGCGATTCGCATGATGGCATTTTAGTATTAGAAACCAATCTAGCCAATGGCACTCCAGCTACCACCTATTTCAATATCCAATCAGATTTAGTACTAGAAATTGGCCTTACTCCTAACCGAGCAGATGCCGCTTCTCACTGGGGTGTAGCCAGAGATATTCGTGCTGTCAGTGGATTGGACATCCAATTACCTGATGTTAGTTCCTTCCAAGAGGGCACCAACACTTTCCCTATTCAAGTTCAAATCGAAGACGAAGGTTGTACTCGTTTTTGCGGTATTAGTATAGATCAAGTCAAAGTTGGTCCATCTCCTGAATGGCTGATAGATCGCTTGCAAGCGATTGGTTTACGTCCAATTAATAACATTGTCGATATCACCAATTTTATTTGCCATGGCTTAGGTCAACCTATGCATGCCTATGACTGGGAACAAATTAATGGTCAACAATTAATTGTTAAGACTTTAGCCGCCGGAACTACCTTTACAACTTTAGATGGTATTGAACGTAAATTAGATGGAGAAGAAATCATGATTTGTGATGCATCTGGCCCAATTGGCTTAGCAGGAATCATGGGTGGCTCAAACTCTAGCATACAAGAAAATACAACTCGAGTATTTTTGGAAGTAGCACATTTTAGACCTGAACGCATCCGTAAGTCGTCACAAGTCCATAGCCTAAAAACAGATGCCTCATTTCGTTTTGAACGTGGTACTGACGTAGAAGCTAAATTATTGGCTTTACAATATGCCACGATCTTGATTCAAGAATTAGCAGGTGGGCAAGTAGCTTCTCAATTAGTTGACTACTACCCAAATCAACCTGAGTTGGCACATATCGACATGACTTATGAGCGTATTCATGCCATCATGGGAATTGAATTAGCACCTGAGCGTATCCAAGAAATTTTAGTTGCCTTGGATTTTGAATTAAAGAATTCAAGTTCCACAGGTTTCACAGCGATTGCTCCTGCCTATCGAGTGGATGTAACTAGGGAAGCAGATGTCATCGAAGAAATTTTGAGAATTCATGGCTTGGATAATATCCCATTATCAGAACATTTAAGTGCACATTTCATCTCTGAATTTCCAGCATTGGACAAAGAGAAAGTCCAACAAACGATTGCTTATCAATTGGCAGCCAAAGGATTTCAAGAAATCATTAGCAACTCCCTAACTAAAGCTGAGTTTCATACTTGGATCGAAAAAGATATTAGCTTTGAATCAGTAGAGATTTTAAATAAACTTTCTGAGGATTTAGGCGTGATGCGCCAGCACATGGTTTTCCATGGATTAGAGGCTCTAGCACATAATATCAACCGCCGTCAGAAGGATTTAAAATTAGTGGAGTTTGGTAAAACTTACCATAAAAAAGGCGCTAAATACATTGAAAAGCGCCATGCCGCTCTATATGCCACAGGTTTATGGCAAGGTGAAACATGGGATCAAGCTCCACAAAAAACGCAATTATATCATTTGTTTCAAGTGTGTAAAGCTGTGATGCAACACTTAGGCAACAAACCTTTTGATACGGAAGTCATTGAAGGATCATCCGTTTTTGCCTATGGATTACGCATCTCTGTTCAAAAGAAAACTTGCCTAGAATTAGGTATGATACATCCGAATTTAGCTGAGAAATTTGATGTCAAACAAGATGTGTTCATGGCGGATTTCGACTGGGATTATTGGGTAAAACAAGAGAAAACAGATTTTGTCTACCAAGAAATAGCTAAGTTCCCCGAGGTGCGTCGTGATTTATCCTTGGTCATCGATAAAGAAGTGAGTTTCCAAGCAATCCAACGAGTAGCCGAACAAACCGAAAAAAATATCTTGAAACAAGTGGCCTTATTTGATGTCTATGAGGGCAAAAATTTAGGTGAAGGCAAAAAGTCTTATTCCATCAGTTTCATCTTGCAAGATGAAAACCAAACCTTGACCGACAAGGTGATTGATTCCACCATGGAGCGATTCATCCAGCGTTTTGAGAAGGAATTAGGAGCTATCATTCGGAAGTAATTCCAAATTCAATTTGTATTAAATTATAAGTTTATTGATAAAAAATTATCAGTAAACTTATAATTTATTTATCCCCCTATTGTTCCTTCTATAAAATCCATATTTTGGCATAGTGAATAAGCCCCCTGCCTAAGCTTGGGAATTCTTTATAATACATTAACCACTAATACATTGAATACGATTCTTTATTTACATAAAGTACCAGCGTACTTTACCCATATCATTCCAACCAAATTGGAAGTTAATGGTGTTATCTTCCCATTACAAGATGACATTTCCTTGTGGAGCATATCCAAAGGCTATGGCCATTACAAATTACGATTGGTTTTCTTTGGACTAATCAAATCAAAAGCTTTAATTATTTCAGCAAATAAACCTTTCATTCACATGAAAGTGGTATTAATTCGGTATAAAATCCCTCATTTTACATTAAGTATGATGGCCGTAAGTTTTCCATTAGTTTATAAAATCAATTCCAAAGTCATGGCCTACGCATTTCTAATTATTTCACCTATTACCTACATGTTGGATGCATTAACACATCTTGTCGAAATCCAAGAAACTAATCCACCTTCAAGATAAACCAACAAAAAAGGGAGCCGAAGCTCCCTTTCTCTATATCATCATGGTAAAGCTTATCGCTTCATCATATTGGCCATATTCGGCATTTTCATCTTACCATCTTGAACCTTATTCATCATACGCATCATCTTACGCATATCTTCAAATTGCTTCAACAGATTATTCACTTGTTGAATCGAAGTTCCCGAACCCACTGCAATACGATTTTTACGGGAAGGGTTCAATATATCTGGATTTTGACGCTCTTTCAAGGTCATGGATTGAATAATGGCTTCAATTGGCTTGAATGAATCATTGGAAATATCCACATCTTTCACAGCTTGTCCCATGCCCGGTACCATACCCATCAAATCCTTGATATTCCCCATCTTCTTGATTTGCTGCAACTGCGCATAAAAATCTTCAAATGAGAAATTATTCTGACGAATCTTCTTGTTCAATCGAGCTGCCTCATCCTCATCAAATGCTTGCTGTGCTCTTTCTACCAAGGAAAGTACGTCACCCATACCCAAAATACGGTTAGCCATACGATCAGGATAAAACTGATCCAAAGCTTCCATCTTTTCGCCGGTAGAGATAAACTTGATTGGCTTTTCTACCACCTGACGGATAGATAATGCCGCCCCACCTCGTGAATCACCATCCAATTTGGTCAATACCACCCCATCAAAATCCAAACGATCATTGAAGGTTTTAGCTGTATTTACCGCATCTTGACCTGTCATGGAATCTACCACAAACAAAATCTCCGTTGGCTTAATGGCTGCTTTTACAGCCGCAATTTCATTCATCATGGCTTCATCCACGGCCAAACGACCGGCGGTATCCACAATCACGACTTTCTTACCCATCTTTCGGGCATAAGACAATGCGTTCTCAGCTATGCTAACGGCATTTTTATTCTCAGGTTCCGCATACACCTCTACCCCAACTTGCTCACCCAATACTTTCAACTGATCAATCGCCGCAGGACGGTAAATATCACAGGCTACTAATAAAACTTGGCGACCTCCCTTTTTAATGTATTGAGCTAATTTTCCAGAAAAAGTAGTCTTACCAGAACCTTGAAGACCTGCAATCAATACTACCGAAGGATCACCTTTTAGATTGATTTCTTGTTTTTGCCCTCCCATCAATTGAGTCAGCTCCTCATGAACAATCTTCACCAACAATTGACCTGGTTCCACCGAAATCAAAATCTTTTGCCCCAAAGCCTGCTCCTTAATCCGATCAGTTATTTCTTTGGCAACTTTATAGTTCACGTCGGCATCCATCAAGGCTCTTCTAATTTCCTTCACAGTTGCCGCTACATTGACATCAGTAATTCGGCCATTCCCCTTCAGGGTACGCATGGCAGAGTTTAACTTCGAACTTAAATTCTCAAACATAATTTTGAATCGATTAAAAAAAGGGAATGCAATTTACGCTTTTTCAAGCAAAAATTATTCAAAAAGTATGGTCTTGTTTTGATGAATAAACACTCGATCCTCCAAAACCAAACGTAAAGCCTTGGCTAAGACAATTTTTTCTACATCTTTCCCCGCCTTGGACATATCCTTAGCTGAATAAGTATGGTTGACTGGGACAATTTCCTGACAAATAATTGGGCCCTCATCTAAATCGTCCGTCACAAAATGGGCCGTAGCACCAATGATCTTCACGCCCCGATTAAAGGCTTGTTGATATGGTCTAGCCCCAATGAAAGCTGGCAAAAAGGAATGATGTATATTGATTAACTTACCTATATATTTCAAAGAGAATTGAGGCGTTAGAATCCGCATGTATTTAGCCAATACAATTAAATCAGGCTGATAATAAGCAATTTGCTGATTGACTAATCCTTCATGAGCCTCTCTATCCATTCCTTCCGCTGAAATAAAATGAAAGGGTACATGAAATTGTTGACACAAAGGGGCTAAATCTTCATGATTCCCAATAACAGCTTCCACTTTAAAATTCAGATCTTGGTATTGGTACTTAATCAATAATTCGCCCAAACAGTGGTGCTCTTTGGTTACTAAAATTAAAACCCGCTTTTGCTTAGGTGGAATAATTTCCACTTCAGCTTGCTCAGGTAAAATAGAGTACAATTGATCTTGAACTAAAGCCAAATCACAAAGACCCGTAAAGGAAATACGCATAAAGAAACGATCCGACTCCTCATCCACAAACTCATTGGTTCGAGTCACGTTGACTAATTGTTCAAATAAGATACCTGTGATTTTGTGAACCAAACCCTTCTCATCCTTACATGCAATTTTAATAATCGTCTCCATGAAAAATTTATTCGTAAATTCTTCAAATTTAGCCTGAAATAATGGAGTAAAAAAGATTTAGTCTTTACCTTTGCAAGATTATCAAGACGTGGTCTGGTAATTTTGTGAACGTAACATCATTTACTTGTATTAAACAATGGAAAAAATTAAAGTAGCTAACCCTGTCGTAGAACTGGACGGCGATGAAATGACCCGAATCATTTGGAAATTCATCAAGGATAAATTGATCTTACCTTATTTAGATGTAGATATTAAGTACTATGACTTAGGTGTAGAATACCGCGATGAAACCAATGACCAAGTAACGATTGAGGCTGCTGAGGCAATCAAGAAATATGGTGTAGGTATCAAATGTGCAACCATCACTCCTGATGAAGCTCGTGTAACGGAATTTGATTTAAAACAAATGTGGAAGTCTCCCAACGGTACTATCCGCAACATCTTGGATGGAACAGTATTTAGAGAGCCTATCGTTTGTGCTAACGTTCCTCGTTTAGTCCCTAACTGGACAGCTCCTATCATGATTGGTCGTCACGCTTTTGGAGATCAATACCGTGCAACTGACTTTGTAACCAAAGGAAAAGGTAAATTAACGGTTACTTTCACTCCTGAAGATGGTGGTGATGCTCAGACTTTTGAGGTATATAACTTTAAAGGTGATGGTGTAGCTTTAACGATGTACAACACCGATGAATCTATCCGCGGTTTTGCTCACTCATGCTTTAACATGGCTTTGAGCAAAGGATGGCCTCTTTACTTGTCTACGAAAAATACCATCTTGAAAAAATACGATGGTCGTTTCAAAGATATCTTTGAAGAAATCTTCCAAGCAGATTACAAAGCTCAATTCGATGCGAAAGGTATCGTATATGAGCACCGCTTAATTGATGACATGGTGGCTTCTGCCTTAAAATGGAATGGTAATTTTGTTTGGGCTTGTAAAAACTACGATGGTGACGTTCAGTCGGATACTGTAGCACAAGGTTTTGGTTCATTAGGATTAATGACCTCTGTGTTGATTACACCAGATGGAAAAGTGATGGAAGCTGAAGCTGCTCACGGAACGGTGACTCGTCACTACCGCGATCACCAAGCAGGAAAGCCTACTTCTACGAACCCAATCGCTTCGATCTTTGCATGGACTCGTGGTTTAGAATTCCGTGGTAAATTGGACAACAACCAGGCCTTGATTAATTTCTGCCAGACTTTAGAAAAAGTTTGTGTTGAAACAGTTGAGTCTGGAAAAATGACAAAAGATTTAGCCGTATGTATCCATGGAAACAAAGTTCAACATGGCGAACATTACTTATATACAGAAGAATTCTTGACAGCTTTAGATGAAAATTTAAAAACAGCTTTAGGAAAATAATTCTTCTTAAAATCAATTAAAGCCCCTCGGAAATCCGAGGGGCTTTTTTATTTACTTTATCTCATGTTGACAAAGCAACAGTAAAACAACCCTATAAAAAAAGTCGTACCAGATTAGCTCCGATACGACTTCCTATCAATTTCTAATTATTTCTTATTCAGAAACAACAGAGAAAGTTACTTTGTGCTTCACTTCTTTGTGTAAATCCAAAGTAGCAGCGTAATCACCTATGGTTTTTACTTCGCTATCGAATGAGATTTTCTTACGATCTACATCGAATCCTTTTTCTTTCAACATTTCCGAGATTTGAAGGCTAGTTACGCGACCAAAGATTTTACCGCTATCACCAGTTTTAGCAACAATCGTTAAATTCAAGTCACCAATAGCAGCAGCTAAATCAGCAGCATCTTGACGAATTTTTTCCACTTTATGTGCCGCTTGCTTGATGTTTTCAGCCAAGACTTTGCGGTTGGACGGTGTTGCCATCATAGCAAAACCTTGTGGAATTAGGTAGTTACGACCATAACCTGGTTTCACAACCACGACATCGTTCTTGTAGCCTAATCCAGCAATATCCGTTTTTAATATTATTTCCATTTTTGTATAAAATCAAATGTTATTAGGATTTACCTGGTCTATTTTAAACCGTCAGCTACATATGGCATTAAGGCCAAGTGACGAGATCTTTTTACTGCTTGCGCAACTTTACGTTGAAATTTCAACGAAGTACCAGTAATACGACGAGGCAAGATTTTTCCTTGCTCGTTCACTAACTTTAATAAGTAATCTGGATTTTTGAAATCAATGTATTTAATACCCGACTTCTTAAATCGGCAATATTTCTTACGATTACTATTTTTATCTACAGGTTCGTTTACAAGTGTCATCTTATGCTTCTGTTTTTTCTGGTTTTCTACCTACTAAACCTTTTCTCTTTTTCTCATTATACGCAACTGCGTGCTTGTCAAGGGCTAATGTTAAGAAGCGAATAACCTTCTCATCACGCTTGTACTCAAGTTCAAGCTTAGCAATTAATGCTGGTGCCGCTAAAAATTCAAAAATCTGGTAATAACCTGTGTGCTTGTTCTGGATTGGATAAGCCAACTTACGTAAGCCCCATGCATCTTCGTGAACAATTTGTGCACCGTTATCTACCAACACTTTCTTGAATTTTTCAACGGCGTCCTTTGTCTGTTGCTCAGACAAAACGGGAGTTAAAATGAACACCGTCTCATAGTTTTTTAATTCCATAAAAAATTGTTGTTAGTAAAAAATTAAAATTGGACTGCAAAAGTATCAAAAATACTTCACAATCAAAAACTTGTAAGAAATAATTGCTTATTTAACTTCGAAAGAACCAAGGCCAATCAGGAAACCTTCTGCATATAACTCAATTTCATGCTTCCCTTCTCGGTAAGGGACTGATCTAGCATAAATAAATTCTACAGACTGGTGATTGTTTTCATAAAATATACGCTGCTTGGCTGTATATGAAAGCTCCTTTCCCTTAAAACTTAAAGTTCCTGAACCCAATGAATAATCCGACAATGTCTGCCCCGTCGGTTCTATAATGCGTAAGTAAATCGTTTTTACTTCCTTAGAAGCCAATGGATTTTCCTGCAAGTGGAAAATAACCCGAATCTTATCTATTTTTTTCGATTTATGAATCCCAACTTCTTTACCTCGGGATGAAATAGCATACACATTCACTCCCTCTGCTCGCAATGCTGCGGCAACAGATACCTTTTCTACCAGCTCTTGATTTCTTACTTCCAAAATCCTAGATCGCTCATTTAACTCTCTTTGCTTTAAACCGAATGTTTCTGAGGAATCTTTCAAGGCTTTCTGAACATTGGATAAACCATCTTGCAATAATTTTGCCTCACGACTTAAGGAATCGTTTCTGGCTAACAAAAAGGTATTTTCTTTTCTTAATTTCTTAATTTCCTGATCTTTCAACCCCAATAAACGCAGATAATAAGCCAACTTATGCTTAAAATCAGCCTCATTCATTTTAGGATTTTCAGCTAATTCCTTTTTATCCCCCAAAATTTGTTCACGAGCAATTTCTAACTCGCTCACTCGTCCACCTAATTTCTTGATTTGAATCATGCGCAATTGCAATTGCTTCGAGATAGAATCCAGTTGCTCACTGGCACTCTCCGCAAACTTCCCCTCCGTTTTACCTAAGGAAAACAGTTGAATTTGATAATGTTCACACACCCAAAGCCCGCTCATTAATAGAAGAAGCAAAGAAAGCACTCCAATAACCCGCTGCTGACTTTTCTCTTTGGAACTCATAGTATCTGACTCCATGTTCAAATTTTTCTTGTAAGAGCCGACGTATATCATACTCCTAGAATCAAAAATAATAAATTAATTTTACTTTTATTTTTTTCTTCATTCAATCTTTTACAAATTTCAACCATGTCCATCGCTCAACATATTTCAACGATACTGTCACAATTGAAATCCAGTTCTGCGAAACTCATCGCCGTGACCAAAACCCGAAGTATTGAGGAATTGAAATCTACGTATGAAGCTGGTATTCTAGACTTTGGAGAAAACCGAGTACAAGAAATGGTAGAAAAACAAAGTCAACTTCCTCCTGACATCAGGTGGCATCAGATTGGTCATTTACAAACGAATAAAGTAAAATATATTGCTCCTTTTGTTCATTTGATTCATTCAGTTGACTCCTTTAAACTCTTAAAGGAAATTAATGCACAAGGGAAAAAACTGGGGCGTATCATTCCATGCCTGTTTCAAATGTACATTGCTCAAGAAGAAAGTAAATTTGGCCTTGATCAAAATGAATTACTGAGCATATTATCCAGTCCTGAGTTTGCGGAATTGCAACATATTAAAATCATCGGTCTGATGGGAATGGCTAGTTTTACTGAAAATGAAGCACAAATAGTAGCCGAATTTAGCTCCTTACATGATATATTTATCGAACTTCAAACTAATAAAACAGGATACTCGACTGGCCTAGTGGAATGGAAAGAATTGTCCATGGGTATGTCGGGAGATTTCCTCATAGCCGCCAAGCTAGGTTCAACCATGGTTCGTGTGGGATCAGCGATTTATGGTGCTCGTTCCTGAGAATCGACTATTCCAAATAACCAGTACCATTTCTACCAAAAAGAAAAATAGGGCCAACCCAAAACAATGCATCGCCCAGCTTGCCTGAGGATTATCTTCCCCTAAGTCCAAGGGAACTTGTTGACTAATACTTACCTGCTTTTGACCTTGATAATTCGCTTCTAATTCTTTAACAGAATAGGTAGCCAATTGACTGAACTCTTTCGGGTAATTAAGAGCTAGTATACTCATTGTTTTTCCACCTACTTGGGCCTCAATAAAACCATTTGCCCCAGATCTTATATCCTGCATCATACTTAGTGGAATACGACATAGCCATGATTTCCCCAGCCAATTTTGTTCTGGAATAAAGTTTTGACCTTGCTTATTCCAGCTCAATAAACTTTTCTCCGCAGATTGATATACAAAATCTGGGCTAGCCTTGATTTCTATTCCTTTGGAAGATATCCGTTGATGTAAAACTGGACTCAAAGCACTGGATAAGACCATTTCATGCCAAACAGGTAAAAATAAGCCGTGTTTATTAAATCTATCTTGCTGACTAAGTACATGGGATGAAAACAAAAATACAGCTCCTTGACCTACCTTAATTTTTTCTAAAAAAGGCTTCCCATTCATCCAAGAAATCAAGACTTCATTCCCTGGATTCCACTCCCAAAGCGGTTTGGAAGTCCATAATTTAGCAGCATTATTCAACAACTTTTTAGCTAATATTTCTTGAAAAAAAGATTGCCGAGTAGAAACCTGTTGAACGGGTAATTCGGATTGAGAGGTTGTTTCAATTTGCTTTCCTGTTCCAGATAAAAAACGATTGATATCTTGCAAAACGGCCTCATTGGGACCTTGATCAGGAATTATGGCCAAAGTATGTCCTTGAGCAACCCAAGCATTTAATGCTTTCCAATCGGAAGCTGATCTTCCCTCCACACCCACCAAACACACAAATGCATCA
Source organism: Aquirufa nivalisilvae (assembly GCF_003143535.1). Lineage (GTDB taxonomy): Bacteria > Bacteroidota > Bacteroidia > Cytophagales > Spirosomataceae > Aquirufa > Aquirufa nivalisilvae. The sequence continues at coordinate 547,897 of NZ_CP029346.1, read as the reverse complement.
TCAGGCAAATGTGAAGGCAATATCTCCGCCGCGGAAATAGCTTTGAATTCAAAAAACTCCTCTTGCTCAAATACCTTTTCCAGATTTTGGGGATTACCAACTACATCAATTTTACGTGGCGCAGAACTTTGTAACATGAAGTAAAAGCTGTTATCAAATGCTACGGGATCATCCGACATTAATTTTGCTTTATAAAGACCCGATTTGGCCAAAGAAAATGGAAAACGCAATTCGGTCACTTCTTCTGGCTCTAAGGTAACAGATTGGGTAGCCATCTTGAAATCATTCAAATACAAAGACATTTGCCTGTTTTTAGCAGATTTGGTTCCGCCATTTTTCAACCGTACAATCAATTCATAACTGGTATTAGGACGAATAAATTTAGTGGATAAACGTAGGCTATCCACATATATATTATCATAATCAATCCCTTTCAATGGATGTATGACATAATTCCCTTTTGAAGGAAACTGAGGTAAGGCTTTATTCTTTGAAAAATCGGAAAACCAATACAACAAGGGATCTTGATTATTTTCTTCAGCGATTTGTTGGGCATGAGCCAATACTTGTGCATTCTTCACAAGATCCATTCCTGGCCCACGTTGATTCCATTGTTCCCTGATTTGAGGCCATGCTTTAGGCTCAAAATCTTGACTTTCAAAATCATTGAAAAACAATTGAGCTTGCCCATTGGGGCTAGAAGGAAGGCTTTGGGATTTCTCTAAATATGCTTTTCTTGATCCTATTACTTGAGCTGGACTATTATCAACATAAAGCACCAATTGAGTATTAGAACCTTGACCGATAGACATAGGTCCAAGAGGATTAGCAAATCCTAAAATTAAAAATATCAGACTGAGTAATCGAGCTATTAAAAGCCAAATTTTCTGCACCTGTTTTAAACCTTTGCCTTCTTGATGAATCTTTTCAAGCCAACTTAAATCAGAATAAAATAGCACTTTGGCTGCTTTTTTGTGATAAAAATGCATCCAAAGGGGTATGGCTAATCCCAATAAGGCCCATAAATACATGGGATGGGCAAAATGAATATTCATATCCTCTAAAATACAAAAAATCCCAATCGCTTGATTGGGATTTCAAGATTTGAATGTGATAATATTAACGAGTAAGAGATATAATTTCAAATTCCAATTTACCTGCTGGAGCTTGGATTTCTGCCAAATCTCCCACCTTCTTTCCTAACAATCCCTTTCCAAATGGAGATGAAGCTGATATTTTACCTGAACGCAAATCAGCCTCTTCTTCAGACACAATGGTGTAAGTAACGACAGCACCTGATTTTGTATTCTTAATTTGTACAATAGAATAAATAGACACTTTGGACAAATCGATGGTTGATTCATCTAAAACACGAGCGTTGGCCACAATTTCTTCCATTTTAGATATTTTCAATTCTAAAAGTCCTTGAGCATCTTTAGCTGCATCGTATTCGGCATTTTCACTTAAATCACCTTTATCACGCGCTTCTGCAATTTGCTTAGCCATATCTGATCTACCTTGAATCTTTAGGTGATGCAATTCCGCCTTTAACTTATCTAGGGCCTCTGCGGTGTAATATTGTAACTTTGCCATATGCTTTATTAATTATAAAGGGTGATAAAAACAAAATAGAACGGCCTCCGACCGTTCTACTTAATTTATTCGTAGTTTTGCTTCGGATTCGTTCCTAAAATAAATATTTTATAAATAACACGTAATTCGGTTTATTTTGCCCTGCAAAGGTAATTAAAAAGCTGAGAGATTCCCAAATCATTTCGAATATCCGAATTATTGATCATTTCTATATGCGCATTGTCTTTTTTGGTACTCCTGATTTTGCTGTTGCTAGCCTTGAAGCTTTAATTGAAGCTAATTTTTCGGTTGTAGCCGTAGTTACAGCCCCTGATAAACCTGCAGGTAGAGGCCAACAAATTCAAGCTTCACCTGTGAAAGTTTTTGCCGAAAGTAAAAACTTACCCGTTTTACAACCACACAAGTTAAAAGACCCTGCCTTTTTAGATGAATTAAAATCATACCAAGCTGACTTACAAGTGATTGTCGCATTTCGGATGCTACCAGAAGCAGTTTGGAACATGCCCCCTTATGGCACTTTCAACCTACATGCTTCACTTTTGCCCAATTACCGAGGTGCAGCCCCTATCCACTGGGCCGTGATTAATGGGGAAACCGAAACAGGTGTAACCACCTTTTTCTTGCAACACGAAATCGATACAGGAGATTTATTATTTCAAGAAAAAGAATCTATCTCTCCGACGGACACCACCGGTCAGCTCTATGAGCGTTTGATGAAAAAAGGTGCCAAATTGGTCGTTAAAACAGCACAAGCCATTCAAGAGAACAATATCCATCCTACACCTCAGCAACTAAATGGTGACATGAAACCTGCCCCAAAATTACATCGGGCAACAGGAGAAGTACATTGGTCAAAGACGGGACAAGAGATTGTCAATTTAGTTCGTGGTATGCATCCATTCCCTGGATCACACACGCAGTTTCAAGGGAAAAACTGTAAGCTCATTCAAGTTGAATTTCATCCGGAAATCATACCCGATTTAGGTATTGGAGTGTGGGATTCGGATCAAAAAACTTACCTAAGGGTAGGATGCGCAGATGGCTACATTCAGATTTTGGAATGGCAGATGGAAGGGAAAAAACGCATGAAAATAGCTGAATTTCTAAGAGGTTACTCTTTCACATGGTAGATTGTCGCTGCCAAAAACCAAGCGGGAAAAAATATCCATTGCTCCCTCGCTGCACATAAGCCCATTGCTCCTTTAAATTAATGTGAATCCTAGGTTTAGGATTTTCCTGATAGATTTTCAACCAAGCTTGTGCATTTTCTGGTATGGTTTGAGCTCTCTCACAAAGACATGGTTGCTGCAAGCGAAATTCATTCATAGCTTCCAACAGGTCTTTGGTATCCTGAACTAAGTCTTCCCTCCCAATACTGGTTTTTTGAACATAAATTTGTTCATAATTACTTTTAAAATGCTCAAATTCAAATGCCAAATTGGGATGTTGACGGAGTAGCTCTGCCGAATTTTTGAAAGCCTGAATATGCCCTAAGTCAGGGAATCCAACAAAATCTCCTCCCCAAAACAAGCCTAAGTCTTTTGCTATAGTGCCCATTTTATCATACATCAATCCACGTTTCAAATAGCGTCTTTTGCGATAAATAGCTACATCTGCAGCTAAACTAAAATTATGCATCGATAAGGCTATCTTAGATTTTCCTCGTTTTTGTAAGGATAATTGTTGTTTCAAAGAGCGTGATTCCGACGAATAGCGCATGGAATAATATTTGAACTTGAATTTAGCCTGTAAACTATCCTTCAAGGAATTAAATAGGCTAATATCATCTGCTAATTCCAAAGCCCAAAAAGCCGTGAGATCTGGTTTATCTATTAGTATTCGTTGAGCTAGATATTCGTCTACCGAGTCATTCTTCCGAAAAGTGCTATCCGATTGAAAGATCTTTTCTGTACGCAAACCTTGCGCGTCTTCCAAAATAAGGGTCAAATTGGGAAACGGTTCAAGCGTAGAAAGACTGTCTTGTTGAGCAAACATCCATACCAAATCCTTCCATTGAAGACTATCCAATCGACTATTTTGACAGGTTCTTATAACAGATTGCGAATAAGCCGCGTGGCAAATAATGCTCAGAAATACGAGTATTAGCGCTTTCCGCATGAAGTAGAAATTAATGTAAAGGGATAATCAGCTGCTCGCCGCGTAAGGTAATATCTTGATCTTTATGATTTACCTCCATCAAAGATTTTTTGGAAACGCCATATTTGGCAGCTACTACCCGAAGCACATCCCCAGGACCTACTGTATGAATAGTTTGGATCTTAACATTCAATTTCGTTACCCCCACTTTAATTCCATTGGGATCAACTCCTGGATTAAGTGCTTTTAATTGATCAGGCTTTAATCCAAAACGATTGGCTATACCAAAGAATGTCTCTCCTTTTTCCACCGTATAGGCATGACTTTTACCTCCAACATTTTTTAGGGATTCTGACTCAGGCACTTTTTCTGCTTCAGCTTCTTTTTTCTGCTCTTCCAATGCTTGTTGTGCTGCAGCAGCAGAATCATCCTGATTTGAAGAAGTAGTAGCAGGTTCCAAATCTTCTGTAGAATCAATGATGATAGGTGTTGGATCATCCAACAATGTTTCATCCTCCTCCATTTTCAGCTTTTCTGCCTTGACTAATTCTTCAGATTTCGGGCTCAAAAAATGTTCATAGCCCACCATCATCAGCCCCAATAAGGTAGCCAATAATATCAGCAAGGTGATAATAGGCAGTTTGGCTGTAGAACTATCTTTAATGAATGAAAAAGGATTTTTCATGAATTATGACAAATTTGATTTTGTTTTTTGGCTCATCTCAGCCACTTTTTCAATTAAATCTTGCTTATAAGCCAGTAATTTTTGAGATAATGCTTGATCCGAAATAGCTAACATTTGTATCGCTAAGATTCCAGCATTTTTGGAAGCATTCAATGCAACTGTTGCCACTGGAACACCATTGGGCATTTGTAAAATAGACAAAACAGAATCCCAACCATCAATGGAATTAGATGATTTCACTGGAACTCCAATGACTGGTAAAATTGTGGCTGAAGCTACCATACCTGGCAAATGAGCTGCGCCACCTGCACCTGCAATGATTACTTGGACACCCCGATCTTTTGCTGTTTGTGCATACTGGAGCATTTTAACAGGAGTACGATGTGCAGATACAATATCTACCTCATATGCAACCCCAAATTCCTTACAGATTTCGATCGCATCTTGCATGACCGAAAGATCTGAACTACTTCCCATGATGATTCCTACCATATCTATTGCTGCTTAACTAATAACACGAATGATTTTTTTAATTTGATTTGCTTTCTCCTCTACTTCCTCTCTACTCTCACCAATAATACTTACATGCCCCATTTTGCGAAAGGGTTTCGTTATTTTTTTTCCGTATAAAAATGGAAAAACACCTGGAATGGCTAATGCTTCCTCCAATCCTTCATATTTTACTTTTCCAGTATACCCAGCCTCACCTAAAAGATTCAACATCCCCGCAAAAACAGTCGTGGAGGTATCTCCCAAAGGCAAGCCTGCGATGGCTCTTAAATGCTGCTCATATTGGGAAGTGGTATTTGCTCGAATCGTTTGATGACCCGAATTATGTGGACGAGGAGCAATTTCATTTATTAGTACCTGCCCGTCTCTGGTCAAAAACATTTCTACGGCCAAAAGACCCACCATTTTCATTTCTTGAATCAATCTAGTTGCAATGTCGACTGCCTGTGCTTCGATTTCATCTGAAATAGCGGCTGGTGAAATTAAAAACTCAACTAAATTCTGAACTGGGTGAAAAACCATTTCCACTGCTGGAAAGGCCTTAACTTCCCCATGTATATTTCTCGCAACAATGACGGCCAATTCCTTATCGAAATCCACTGCTTTTTCTAATAGGCCAGGTGCATCAAATCCCTCAACGATTTGAGAAGCATCAGCAATAAGCTGAACTCCTTTCCCATCATATCCCCCTTTACCCAACTTTTGATAGGCTGGTAAAAAATCTAGATGCTGATTTATTTCTTCTCGAGACTCAATCAATCGGAAGTCGGCCGAAGGAAATCCATATTGCTGAAAAAATTGTTTTTGAGTTCTTTTATCCTGAATCATTCGCAGCAAATGAGGCTGTGGGTACACTTGCTTCCCTTCAGAGGCTAATTTCTCTAAAGCATCAATATTGACATGTTCAATCTCAATACTGATCAAATCATGTGCTTGGCCAAATTGATATACGGTATCAAAGTCTTGAAAAGACCCTTGTGTAAATTCGTATGCCAGGCGATGACAGGGTGCTTCTGGGTCTGGATCTAGGCAAGAAATTTGAAAATCCAAATCAATGCCTGCTTGTAAAAGCATGCGTCCTAACTGTCCTCCCCCTAATAATCCAATTTTTGGCAAATCCTGATACATAAATTCCATTCGAATGGATAAAATTACGGCTTTTGTTTTACCTTTGGAAATTATTTTCCTAGTCCAAAATAGATTCTTTCAAATTTTAAGATAATGTCGAAAAGAACGCTTACTCTCATTTGCATTTTATTGCTAGCCGTTGCTAGCCGACTTTTAATATTGGCTGGACCCGCTTGGGCTAATTTTTCTCCAATTACTTCGATGGCCTTATTTGCTGGAGCCTACTTTAGCAGTAAATCCCAATCCATTTCTTGGACTATTTTAAGTATCTGGTTGGCTAATTTAGTCTTAAACAACCTAGTTTACCCACAATACTACGAAGGATTTTCATTGGGTTTCGCTCCAATACACATGTCGCTATTTGTGGGGATTTCTTTATTAGGTACCTACATGTTGAAAAACAAGATTACGGCATTAAACTTCCTTGCATCTAATTTAGCAGCCGTTATTGGTTTCTTTTTACTTTCCAATTTTGCAGTTTGGTTAAACCTTCCTAGCCTAGGTACGGCAGTTGTAGGTGACGAATTAGTGTACACGAAAGACTGGAATGGATTAATGCAATGTTACGCCATGGGCTTACCTTTCTTGAAAAATAGCTTGGTAAGTCAATTCCTATTTTCAGGTATTTTCTTTGGGGGATTTGAATTACTAAAAAAACAAGTTCCCGCTTTACGATAAGCATGAGCTAACACGAATAGCCAGCCCATGCTGGAAAATCTTATTCGTTCTTGTAGACTTTACCTTCTTTCATCACAAATTTCACTCGACTCATCGACTGGATGGCTTCCGCTGGATTTCCTTCTACGGCAATGATATCAGCCCATTTGCCTGGCTCGATTGAACCTAGCATATCACTTTGACCTAATAAATCAGCTGCATTAACGGTGGCAGACTGTATCGTTTCTAGTGCAGGCATGCCTGCTTCATGCATCAGCTCAAATTCTCGGGCATTTTTGCCATGGCCAAATACTCCTGCATCTGTTCCAAAGGCTATTTTAACGCCTGCTTTATACGCTTTACCAAAAGTAGATTGAATCATTGGACCAATGGCCAAAGCTTTTAAACGAACCACTTCTGGATAATAATTGGGAATTTTGGCTGAGTCAGCTGTTGATCTACCTGCAATAACTGTTGGCACATAATAAGTGCCATGCTTTTTCATCAATTCCATAATCTCCTCCGTCATATAGGTTCCATGTTCAATGGAGCTAACTCCTCCTAAAACAGCACGTTTAATTCCTTCTGCACCATGGGCGTGAGCTGCAACTTTAAATCCATAATCCTTAGCCGTTTGCACGATAGCCTGAACCTCCTCGACCGTAAACTGAGCACCCATACCATCCTTGGCATAGCTCAAAACCCCACCCGTTGAAGCAATTTTAATGACATCAGAACCTTCTTTATAACGTTGTCTAACTGCTTTGCGAGCATCATCTACACCATTGATAATGCCTTCTTCCGGCCCTAAATCTTTGGTATAATATTGGTTTACCCCATTAGTACCGTCCATATGCCCACCGGTAGTGGAAATAGCAACTCCGGCAGCAAAAATCCTTGGTCCTTCCACCAAACCACTATTGATGGCATTCCTTAAACTTATGCTGATCAGTCCTCCCAAATCACGAACAGTGGTAAATCCAGCCATTAGGTTTTTCTTTCCAAAAACTAGTGCCTGATAGGCTTGATCTCCTGGATTTTTCACAAAACGATCTAAATACGCATTGGGATTAGTCTCACTCCGCAAATGAACGTGCATGTCGATTAAGCCTGGCATCACGGTTCTATTTTTCAGATTAATTAGTATATCTCCTTTTTCAGGATTGATATAACCCGATGATACACCGACAATCTTTTTCCCTTGAACTGTAATGGACATATTGGGTAAGACCTTCAATGTTTTCACATCAATTAAATTACCGCAATGAATGATGGTTTTTTGAGCTAAAATAGGCTGAACCGCCCACAATAGAATAAGTAGGATTTTTTTCATAGGATGTTGATTTAACAATTTCACCCTTGTCGAGCGTAGATTTGACAACCTTCCAAAGGTTGTCAAATCTAAGTGAAAATCAAGACATATCTACATACTACTGTAATAAATCCAATTTACTTATTCCTTAGAATCCAATATTTTATCGATATGAGACCAAAAACTTGGATATGATTTTGCCACTACACCTGGCTCATGAATGACAATTTCAGCTAATAAACCTAGCGGAGCAAAAGCCATGGCCATACGGTGATCATCGTAGGTTTCAAATTCAGGAACCGCTTGCTCATTTAATGTCAAGGAACCTGATAATTCATATTTCAAACATGGTTCTACCTCAACTAAATTTCCTCCAATCTTCTTAAGTTCTTGTTGTAAAGCAAAAACACGATCCGTCTCTTTTACCTTCAATGACTCAATTCCTGTAAGTGTCAAATGGATATTTTTAGCTGTGGCTACCACACAAATGGTTTGAGCCAAATCTGGGCAATCCGTAAAATCCCAAGCTAAGCTTGATTTTGCTTCACATTTGGTCAGTAAAAATCCTCGACCTGTATATGTACTTTTAACCCCCATTTCAGCCATGATATACTGAATAGCGGAATCTCCTTGTAAAGAATTCTCTTTTAATCCCAATAGCTCTAAGGAAGCATCCTCATAAGGAGATAAAGCTACCATGGAATACCAATAACTGGCTCCAGACCAATCCGACTCTACAGCAAAGGGATTCACTTGATAACGTTGTGCTGGGATATTAATCACAGCCCTATTCCAATCTGCCTCGGCCTGAATACCAAAATGTTTCATTTGAGCCAAGGTCATTTCTACGTATGGCTTTGAACCTAAAGAACCTGTTATGGTTAATTCCAAACCTTCAGGCAACAAGGGTGCCAACATCAAAATAGCCGATATAAATTGAGAACTTACATCTCCGCGAATGGACAAATTTCTATTCCCTGCAAAGGTAAAACCATTCAATTGCATGGGTGGATAACCCTCTTTATTCAGATAAGTGATATCTGCTCCTAAAGTTCTAAGCGCATCAACCAAAATACCAATAGGTCGTTCACACATTCGTGGCGTACCCGTCATTTTTTTCTTTTGTCCCTTAATGGCATAATAGGCCGTCAAAAAACGCATCGTCGTGCCTGCATCTAATACATCTGCAACCTCTCTATTTTCTGACAATAAGCGAATCATGGTTTGTGTATCTCTTGCTTCTGCCAAATTAGATACATTGGATAATGCTCCTCCTGCTAGAGCATTGATAATCAAAGCACGATTGCTTTCCGACTTAGAAGCCGGTAATGGTATAATTTCTTGAAAAGATTTGTTTCTTGGGAATAGGCGAATTTGACTCAAAACTTGGTAGCGCTTAGCGCAATTTTAAGGTGACAAGTGAAATAACTGCTAAAATAATGCCCACAATTAGAAAGCGGATAACAATTTTAGCCTCATGGTAATTTTTCTTTTGAAAATGGTGGTGCAAAGGTGACATCAAAAAGACCCTCCTGCCTTCTCCATACTTTCGTTTGGTATACTTAAAATAAGCCACTTGAATGATGACTGATAGGTTTTCTACCAAAAAGATTCCGCATAAAACAGGAATCAACATCTCTTTACGAATAACAATTGCTAGCGTGGCAATTACTCCGCCCAACATTAAACTACCTGTATCTCCCATAAACACTTGGGCAGGATAGGCATTGTACCACAAAAATCCAATACAAGCTCCAACGAAAGCGGCACAAAAAATAGCCAGCTCTCCCGAATTGGGAATAAACATTACGTTCAAATATTGAGAAAATACTTTATTTCCTGATACATAGGCCAAAATAGCCAAAGTCAAACCGATAATCACTGAAGTACCTGCCGCTAATCCATCCAAACCATCCGTAATATTGGCTCCATTGGAAACGGCTGTGATGATAAAAATAACTACCAAAACATACACCACCCATACATAATGGTCCGGTATAAAATCAGGCAAAAGCATGTTGTAGTCGAACTGGTTATTCTTCAAAAAAGGCACCGTCGTCATCAAAGATTTATGATCCGTATAAGTCTGTAAAGCTGTACCATCCGCTAAAACACTTACTTTAGAAAACAACCTCACTTTGATATGCTCATTGAAATACATGGTCAAACCGACGATGACCCCAAGGCCAATCTGACCCACTATTTTAAAACGACCAGATAGACCGTCTTTATTTTTTTTAAATACTTTGATATAATCATCTGCGAAACCCACAGCACCCAACCAAATGGCGGAGGTTAGTAACAATACGATATATACGTTAGTGATTTTAGCAAAAAGCAAGGTGGGTATAATCAATGATAAAAGGATAATAAATCCACCCATGGTAGGTGTTCCTTTCTTTTGCATTTGACCTTCCAAACCTAAATCACGTATTTCTTCTCCAATTTGAAGTCGTTGCAGGCGATAAATTACTGCTTTACCCCAGATTGCCGCTATTCCCAAGGAGGTAATGATGGCCATAAAAACGCGAAATGAAATATATTGAAATACCCCTGCTCCCGGAATGTTCCATTGCTTGTCTAGGTAATCAAAAAGGTAATACAACATATTCCTGAACTTTTGGATTAGATATTAAAAACAAAAATGCAAAATTTTATAGCGATGTACAAATTAATTCAAAGCGTCAAAAGCTTCCTGAATGACCTGTTTATCATCAAAATCATATTTCACGCCTTGGATATCCTGATAGGTTTCATGCCCTTTTCCAGCTACTAAAATGATATCTCCTGCACCAGCCAATTGACGGATAGCATAAAATATCCCCTCTTTGCGATCAACTAACCTCGTCATTTTCACTTTATCTTCTCCACTCAATCCAGCCTCCATTTGATCCAAAATAAATTCAGGATCTTCTTTTCTGGGATTATCTGAAGTTAGGACAAAAGCATCTGAATATTTAGCTGCTAATGCGGCCATAATAGGTCTTTTACCCGAATCGCGATTACCTCCACAACCTACTACCGTAATGATTTTTTGATTTTTAGATCGAATGGCTTGAATAGTTTTCAGCACATTTTCTAATGCATCTGGCGTATGAGCATAATCCACAATGGCCATTTTATGATTACTCCCTCCCATTTGTTCAAATCTACCCGGGGCTGTTTTTAAGCTCGACAGTTGAATCAAAACTTCCAATGCATCCTCCCCTAAAATAATGGCAGTCGAATAAATGGCTAATAAATTATACGCATTGAATGTGCCAATTAATTGAGCATGCAAATGCTGCCCATTCATTTCCAATTGTAAGCCCGACAAACCATTGCTGATAATCTTGGCTTTAAAATCAGCTGCATTCAATAATCCGTAAGTATATTTCTTGGCTTTGGTATTTTGCAACATCACCATGCCTCGCTTATCATCTACATTGGTCAGCGCAAAGGCGGAAGCCTGAAGGGCATCGAAAAAACCTTTTTTAGCGGCGATGTAAGCATCAAATGTCTCATGAAAATCTAAATGATCTCGTGTAATATTGGAGAAAATGGCTCCACAAAATTGAACCCCAAAAATACGCTTTTGAACAACTGCATGAGAGCTTACCTCCATGAACACATGGCTACAACCCTCCTCCTTCATTTCTCTCAATAATGCTTGTAAGCTTAGCGCGTCTGGTGTGGTATGTGTAGCAGGAATAACTCGATCTTCAATCTTATTTTGAACCGTAGAAATTAAACCACAGCGGTGACCTAATTTTCTAAACAGCTCAAATAACAAGGTGACAGAGGTCGTTTTTCCGTTAGTTCCTGTAATACCTACTAATTTCAACTCTTTGGAAGGATGTCCATAAAATTCAGCTGCAGCTAAAGCTAGAGCTTCATTGCTATCCTTCACTTGGACACAAATCACATCGGAAGGAATATCTATGGGTAATTGCTCTACCACCCAAGCTTTACATCCTTGAGCATATACCTGTGGCAAAAATTGATGGCCATCCACTTGGGTTCCACGCATAGCAAAAAACAAAGAACCTTGCTCTGCTTTTCTTGAATCAAAACACAACATCTCAACCGATTGATCTTGACCTGTTATTTGTACAACAGGTATCGATTGAAATAGGGTCTGAACAGATGCCATATTACTGAAGTTGAATTTGTAATAATAGATTTTTTCGGGTTGGACTGCCTGGAGGAATTGACTGACTCACCACAGTTCCTAAGCCATTGGCCTTTACTTTGAGTCCTCTATTTTCTAAGGTAAATAATGCGTCTCTTAAATTCATCCCCACTACATTGGGAACCGTCTTGGCAGGAAAACTCAAAGGTGTATTTTGAACCAATTGCTTATCCATTTTAAACTGCAGCCAACTTCCATCTTCTTCCACTTTAGGTAAACCAAAATTGGAATATAAGATTGTCTGATCCATGGGATGTACTGTATGAGACAGAGAAGCTTTGTTTAAAGAATCAGGTAAGGTCCCTGTTAACTTTCTGTGAAGCTTCATGTCCCTTAAGTAAATATTATCTGAAATTTCCTTAAATACGGGTGCTGTTACTTGTCTAGCATAAGTAGCTTCAGCATGTCCTTGAGGATTATCGATCGATACTAAAATGGTGTATTTAGGTTTTTTCACTGGAAAGTACCCAATAAACGAAGTATAGTATTTCCCCGGAATATAGCGCCCATTAATAATTCGCTGAGCTGTACCTGTTTTCCCAGCAATTCCATAGGTTGTTCCTTTGATATTATTGGCTGTCCCTTTGGTTACCACCCCTTCTAACATACTTTTAATTTTTTCTAATGTCTTAGGGGAACATAAAGGAGCTTGATCTCTAAGCTGTTTAGCCCGATAGTCAATCACCACCTCATCAGCTCGTGTAGCTTTGCTAACAATAATAGGTTGAACCCAATAACCATTATTGGCAATCGCATTATAAAATGAAATCAATTGCAATGGGGAGTATTGCGTTGAATACCCCACCGAAGACCAAAGCAACTGAAAAGCATCCCATTTGGCTGGAACAGGGAAATTAGGCCTCGGGTTGGGTTGGATTTGAAAATGCAATGACTCAATTAAATGGTACTTTTTTAGATAATCATAAAATTTAGCAGGCTTAGATGCAAAGACCTTTTTCATAAGCACCATGGTTCCTACATTGGAAGAGCTTTCGATAACTTGAGCTACCGAAATAGTCCCCATAGGATGGGAGTCAGACATAGTCCCATTGTAATGGTGATACTTTCCATTTCCTGTTGATACAGGCATATCCAATGGCAAATCAGCCTCCTCAAGCATAGCCATCATAGAAGGTAATTTAAATACAGACCCTGGGTCTCTAGCCTCTCGAATCGCATAGTTAAAGCTCTCTGAATATCCAGTTGTAGAATTTGCATTTTTAGACAAATTGGAAATGGCTTTGATTTCTCCAGTAGCTGTTTCCATCACAATAACCACCCCGTAATCGCCCTCATAGGTTGTCATGGCTTTCATCAAAGCCGACTCTACAATATCTTGAATGTTAATATCTAAAGTGGTATAAATATCTAGGCCAGGCTTAGGAACAGACTCTTCTCCTCCTTCTACTGGTCTCCAAGTATTTTTATCCATTTTCTCAAATAGCCCCTTACCAGGAGTCCCCTTCAATTCTGAATTGAAACTTCCTTCGATACCTACAGCTACCTTATCTTTCAAATATCCAACAGTACGATAAGCCATCTGTCCAAAAGGAGCATAGCGAACATTCACTTTATCGAATACTATCCCCGTTTTAGTAGCTTCCCCTAAATTGAATAAAGGAAATTTGGCTACCTTTTTCCGTTCTTGAAAATCCAGCAATCGATTGTTTAACAATAAATAATTTTTGCCGTTCTTCTTCGCCGAAACTATTTTATTCTTGTATTCTTCCGCTGAATGATCTTGGAAAAAATCAGCTAATGCATTGGCTAATTCATCAATATGTTCCTTAAACTTCTTTTCTGAAGTTGCATTTCGATTATATACGGAAGGGTCCAGACCCAATCTATATTTGGGCAAAGAAGTTGCTAATAAACTACCATCATCCGAATAAATATTCCCACGAGTGGCATCTACGCTTCTTTCTTTGATGTAGGTATTAAACACATCATTGCGTAGAGTTTCTCCGTTGATAAAAACTATTTTATATAAGTTCACCACCAAGACAACAAACAACAAAATCACCACGATAAAAAAGGCGATGAATCGCTTGGTGATAATCTCTCGTATGTTTTGTCTTTTTACCTTTGCCATACGCTAGTCGTTATTTTTAGCTTCTTTAGATTGATCAAAAACGACTTTAGTAGGCGGAGTTAGACTTAATTCCAACGCATATTTCTTCATGGCTACGGCCAAATAGCTTTGCTTTCCAATCTTCATGAATTCGGCTTTTTGTGTCGTATAATCCGCTCGAATCTCTTCCAATTCTGCTTTGGTTTTAGCTATTTGATGAATTTTTCCATCGGCCAACATCGAATAATATATATATATAATGATTAAAAATGCAATGAAAGCGATTCTTTTTACCAACTTAAAAGGCAACTCGCCCCCTGTTAAGGGATCCATATTGAACAAAAGATCCAATATCCCTTCTTGAGGAACGGAAGTTTTAGGAGCTTGTTCAGTATCAGACACTTGTTTCGCCATATTAAATTTTAGCTGCGATTCTCAATTTTGCACTTCGTGACCTTGGATTTCTTTTTAATTCTTCTTCGGAGGCCGTAATAGGTTTACGGATAATTGACTCTAAGGGTTTATGAACAACCCCAAACAAATCTTTATCTTCCTTACCTTGACAATCCCCTGTACGAATGAAATTTTTCACCAAGCGATCTTCCAAAGAATGAAAAGACAACACCACCAATCTGCCTTCGGGAGCTAATAAATTAGCCGCTTGATCTAAAAACTCTTCTATAACTGCTAATTCTTGATTTACTTCAATACGCACCGCTTGAAACGCTTGAGCAAAGTACTTGAACTCGCGAGATCTTGGAGCTAATTTAGCCAATATTTCTTTGAATTCCGATGTCGTTTTTAGGGCTTTTTGCGTTCTGGCTTGGACTACTGCTTGAGCCAAAGTACGCGCATTTTTAATCTCCCCATACATCCCAAAAATCTTTTGCAGATTCTCAGCCGAATAAGAATTTAAAACTTCTGCAGCATCAGTAGATGCCGAAGGTCCCATCCGCATATCCAAAGGGCCATCAAAACGAGTTGAAAAACCACGCTCTGCTGCGTCCAACTGAAAAGATGACACCCCAAAATCAGCCATGATTCCATCTACCTGTTTGATCCCGTGTATCCGTAAATATTTCTGAATATGCCGAAAATTGGCTGTAATCAATTCCAAGCGATCATCGTCAATTTTTTCAGCTTGTCGCCATGCGTCGGGATCTTGATCAAAGGCAAATAAACGCCCATCTGGACCTAATTTTCCCAAAATCGCACGAGAATGACCTCCTCCTCCAAAAGTAACATCTACATAAATGCCAGCTGGCTTAATGGCTAATCCATCAACGCATTCATGCAATAAAACGGAGGTATGGTATGGGTTCTCGATCATAGGGTCTATTCAAAACAAAATTACAAATTATCCTGCGGTCATTTCAGCAATTTTCGAAATTGTGGGCATTTTTTTTAAAGCCGCCTTGCTTTGTCCTATCTTTGCGAACAAGCATTTAATTAACATGACTAAACGACATTTATTTTTAGGGTTCATTGCTTTCTTTTTGACTGCCAATGTTATAGCCCAAACGAGTAAAAACCTACAATTAGGCCCTTGGAGAGCAGAGCT
Source organism: Aquirufa nivalisilvae (assembly GCF_003143535.1). Lineage (GTDB taxonomy): Bacteria > Bacteroidota > Bacteroidia > Cytophagales > Spirosomataceae > Aquirufa > Aquirufa nivalisilvae. The sequence goes on along the minus strand of NZ_CP029346.1, from coordinate 532,112 downwards.
TCGTTCTCAAGGAGGTGGACTTCCAGTTAACCTTAGTGTTGCTCCAGGCAAAAAGAAAGATACTTATTTAATTAAAGTCATTAATGGCTCAGAAAGTTTTCATTTAGGTGAATCCTATTTTCGAGGCGATTCATTGGTAATACCATTTGACCTATATGATTCAGAAATTGTAGCACATGTAGATGGCTCACAAAAAATGTCAGGTTATTGGATCAAAAAAAGAAATGGGAAATTTGTTAACCAACTACCCTTTTCTGCTCAATATGGATCCAAAGAAAGATTCACGGCATTAAAACCGCCAACAGTCAATGTCAGTGGAACTTGGGATGTGGATATTTCTGTCGATGATAAGCATACTCCCAGCGTAGGTATTTTCAAACAAGTTGGAAATAAAGTAACTGGTTCTATTTTACAAACCTCGGGTGATTATCGCTTTTTACAAGGAAATGTGTCTGGCGACAGCCTATTGGTGAGTTATTTTGATGGAAGCTTTGTCTTACTTTTCAAAACCAAAGTAAAGGCTAAAGAAATCCAAGGAACCTTGTTTTCTGGTTTTGCTACCAAAAAAGAGTTTAAAGGGCATTTAGATCCGAAGGCTAGCTTACCTGACTTGAAAAAATTAACTTTCTTAAAACCTGGATACGATCGTTTAAATTTCAGCTTACCTACTCCTAAAGGGGAAACAATTAGCCTGCAAGATGAGCGCTTCAAAGATAAAGTGGTCATCGTAGAAATCATGGGGTCTTGGTGCCCGAATTGTATTGATGAAGCCCGTTTTTTAGCTCCATTTTATGCTAAAAACAAAGCAAAAGGAGTGGAAGTCATTGGCGTTTCTTTCGAATACTCCCCGGATATGGCAGTTTCTGGTCCTAAAATTGAAAATTTCAAAAAGAAAATAGGTATCGAATATCCTTTAGTTTTTGGGGGTGTTCCCAATGATGACACCATAGCTCAAGTTTTCCCAATGTTGAATAAATTCTACGGCTATCCAACCACTTTCGTCATCGATAAAAAAGGAAAAGTAAGAGAAATTCACACAGGCTTCTCAGGACCAGGAACAGGTTTATATTATACGGATTGGGTTCAAGAATTTGAAAAAACTATCCAAAACCTATTAAAAGAAAAATAATGCCATCTTACAAATATTGGGCTCTGGTTTGCTTGCTGATTCTAGGAATAAATGAATCATACGGACAAGAAAAAAAAAGTACTAAGCTGAAGCCCTGGATAGCTCCTCTAAGTTTAGGCATTGGGGGATTGGTTTTTTACAACCAAAGTGCTCGAGATAAACAGCTTACTTGGCATCAAGAGAACTACCCCAACTTTCAGACTTCCGCAGATGATTTTTTACAATATAGTCCAACTTTGATTCAAATCGGTGCCAGATTATTAGGTGCTAATTCAGTACATAAAACCAAGGATCAGTTAGGCTTATTTCTTTTAGGAACAGGTATTTATGCCATCAGCACCCAAGGCTTGAAGCGCATTGTTAATGAAACACGCCCCAACGGCACCGAACATTCCTTCCCTTCTGGTCACACCGCCACAGCATTTTTTGGAGCGACCGTTTTGGCAAAAGAACTGGGCAAGGATTATCCATGGTTAGCTGTTACAGGATATACTTTAGCTGCAGGAACGGGTTACTTACGACTAGCTAACCATGAACATTGGTTAAGTGACGTCTTAGTAGGAGCTGGAATTGGAATTGCTTCGGCAGAATTAGCCTATTGTATTTATCCTAAATTGAAACAGCATTTTTCCCAAAAGCAAGCCTTTCAATGGGAACCAAGAATTGCTCCCAATTATTATGCAGCTAGCTTTAGTTACCATTTCTAAAATTCTTTCACCCATTCTATGAAGACTAGTAAATTGTTCAAAGAGTTTTTTGAAAGTGAAAAATCAAGTGGTATCATTCTGATTTTTTGTACACTTCTTTCTCTCTATATCACCAACTCTGAATGGGGAAATGCTTACCATCACCTATGGAGAACCGAAGTTTTAGGCCATGCTTTAGAACATTGGATCAATGATGGATTAATGACCATCTTTTTCCTATTGGTGGGTTTAGAATTAGAAAGAGAAATTTACATTGGCGAACTTTCCAGGATCAAGGAAGCCTCTTTCCCTATCATAGCTGCATTAGGAGGCATGGTTGTTCCTGTCATTATCTATACTATTTTCAATTATGGCACGAGCACCATTTCTGGAAGTGCCATTCCTATGTCGACCGATATCGCATTTGCTTTAGGAATCTTGTCCCTTTTAGGAAATAAAGTGCCCTTATCGCTTAAGATTTTTTTAACCGCTTTGGCAGTAATTGACGACCTAGGGGCCATAGTCATCATTGGAACATTTTATTCTAGTGGCTTAGACTGGACCAATTTATTTTTATCATTAGGCACATTCGCTTTGTTAGGTGGACTGAATTTTGCTAAAGTCCGCTCCATACCCTTGTATCTAATTGGAGGTGTAGCCATGTGGTATTTTATGGGGAAATCAGGTGTCCACCCCACCATCACAGGGGTATTATTAGCCTTTGCCATTCCATTTGATCAGGGGGACCAACAATCCATATCGACTAAAATTCAGCACTTTTTACATAAGCCGGTCAGCTTTGGAATATTACCGATATTTGCCTTGGCCAACACTGCTATTATCCTAAATACAGATACCACTAGCAAACTACTAGAAACATACAGTTTGGGTATATTCACTGGACTGAGTCTAGGGAAACCCATTGGAATATTCTTATTTTGTTTTATTGCTTCCAGCTTGGGTATCAGCAAAATACCCAAAGATTTATCTTGGGCATCCATTGTTGGCGTAGGATTTTTGGGAGGAATTGGATTTACCATGTCTATTTTCATCACCAACTTATCATTCAATCAAGAATCCATTGTAGACGTCTCTAAATTCAGCATTTTATTAGCCTCCTTGGTTTCTGCCATTATTGGATTTAGTATGCTAAGCAGGACCCTGAAAAAGTAATCCTCTGAAACGTTAACAAGTATAATTACTAAGCATAAAAAAAGGTTAGCTGAATGAACAGCTAACCTTTTTTATATATTAAAATTCGTCTATTTCAATTTAGCAACCGCATTTTTGATACGCTCGCATGCTTCTTCTAATTGCTCATCAGCAGCTGCGGTAGAAATACGCATACAATTAGGAGCTCCAAAACCAGAACCTGCCACAGTGGCTACATAAGCTTCTTGCAACAACCAGTTACAGAAATCATCCGAATCATTGATGGTCGTTTTTCCATCAGATTTACCATAGAAATAAGAAATATCAGGGAATGCATAAAATGCACCATCTGGCATATTCACTTTAAATCCTTCGATCTCACGTAATTTACCTACCACCAATTTACGACGGCGGTCATAAGCGGCTTTCATTTCATAAGCATGATCCAAGGTTCCGTTAAATGCTGCAACGGCTGCTTTTTGAGCGATGGAATTCGTACCTGATGTTACTTGACCTTGTAATTTCTCCACACCATCAGCAATCCATTTAGCTGCAGCAATGAATCCAATTCTCCAACCAGTCATAGCATGACCTTTAGCAACACCATTTACTGTGATAACACGGTCTTTAATCTCAGGAATAGAACCAATTGAAAAATGACCTCCTTGAGTAAAATTGATGTACTCATATATTTCATCTGCCAAAACAAAGATGCGCTCATGACGAGCTACAACATTGGCAATATCCCGTAATTCTGATTCTGTGTAAACAGAACCTGTAGGATTATTTGGCGATGCAAACATCACCATTTTAGTCTTAGGTGTAATAGCCGCTTCAAATTGCTCAGCTGTTACTTTGAAATTATTCTCAAAAGAACCTTGAACAATCACGGAAGTACCTTCGGCTAATTTGACCATTTCTGAATAAGAAACCCAGTAAGGTGAGAAAATGATTACCTCATCACCTGGATCGATTAATGCAGCAATGGCATTTGCTAATGAATGCTTAGCTCCAGTAGAAACAACAATGTTTTCAGAAGCCCACTCTAATCCATTATCACGTTTCAATTTGTTGGCAATTGCCATACGCAAATCTGGATAACCTGCTACCGGAGAATATCCGTGAAAACCATCATCGATGGCCTTCTTTGCTGCTTCACAGATGTGAGCTGGAGTTTTAAAATCTGGCTCTCCAACCGATAAACTTATAACTTTATGACCTTGGGCGGCTAATTCACGAGCTTTTTTAGTCATTCCTAAAGTGGAAGACTCTTCTAAAGCTTGAATTCGTTGTGCTAATAATGATGATGACATAGTAGATAATCAAAGCTAATTTACAATTCGAACGCAAAATTACCCTTTTCTAAATGGAATAACTAATCATTTCTTGATAAATCGATTCGTGTATCTATCAAATGGTCTGATTATTTGGAATGACTTAATTTAGCATAAAGTCCCTTCGAATCACGCATTAATTCCTCATGCGTTCCCCTTTCCATAATCTTTCCTTTTTGTACGACCAATATCTGGTCCGCATGCTGTATGGTACTTAAACGATGAGCGATTACCAACACCGTTCTATTCTTCATCAGATTCGTTAAAGCTGCCTGAACTAATTTCTCCGATTCATTGTCTAGCGCACTGGTTGCTTCATCTAAAATCAAAATAGGTGGATTTTTCAATACAGCTCTCGCAATGGATATTCGCTGACGTTGCCCACCCGATAATTTTGAACCTCGGTCCCCAATATAAGCTTGATAGCCCTCCGGATTGGCCATAATAAAATCATGTGCATTAGCAATCTTAGCAGCTTCTTCTACTTCTTCTTGACTAGCTTCTGTACCAAAGGCAATGTTGTTGAATATGGTGTCGTTAAACAAAACGGATTCTTGAGTTACGATACCCATCAAGGAGCGCAAATCTTCTAGAGGTACTTGTTTAATGGGCACATCATCAATTAAAATTTGACCTGAATTAGGATCATAAAAACGGGGCAACAAATCCGCCAAAGTGGATTTACCACCACCTGATGGACCAACCAATGCGATGGTCTTCCCTTTGGGAATCTCAAAACTGACTTGATCTAATACCAATTTATCCTTTTGATAAGCAAAATTCACCTGATCAAAAACGATGCGATGAACCAATTCTTTCTTTGGAATAATTGGCTCCTCTGCTACAATACTAGGCTGGGTATCTAAGATTTCTATAATCCGGTCAGCGCTAGCCACACCGCGTTGAATACCACTGAATGCATCTGCTATTGCCTTGGCAGGTCGCATTACCTGTGAAAAAGTAGCAATAAAAGCAATGAAGGTAGACGCACTTAATTCTCCATCTCCAGAAATCACTAATGTTCCTCCATACAACAATATTCCTGTAACCACCAACACTCCCAAACTTTCCGAGACAGGTGAAGTCAATTCTTGTCGGAATACCATCTTCAACAAGGAATGTCGGTATTTCCCATTTTCTTGCTGAAATCGTTGATCCATCATTGGCTCTGCTCGAAACGCCTTCACTACACGCATGGCTCCAAAAGTCTCATCCAATAAGCTAATCAAACCACTTAAATGCTGCTGAACTTCTCCCGCTGCACGACGTAATCTTCGAGTAATGGTAGCAATAACTCCTCCTGAAAGTGGAAGGATCATAAGAGAGAATAAAGTCAATTTGCCAGACATACTAGCTAAAAAGACAAAAAACAAGACTAAAGAAAAGATCTCTTTGAAAGTAGCAGTAAAGGCCCGGCCGATACTATTTTCCACCTCCTGTACGTCCGTGGTCAAGCGCGACATCAAATTCCCCTTTTTGCGCTCACTGAAATAGCTCAAATCCAAACGAATAGCTTGTTCGAATACGGCTTGCCTCAAAGAAGCAATGGTGTCAGCCTCCACCGTTTTTAATACTCGCTGTGAAAAATAACGAAAGATATTGGACAAAATCACGGAAATCATAATAGCTCCACAGGCATACTGTAAAGCGCCAATTCTACCGTATTGCTCTAATGCACCATAGAAATAATGATTAAAAGCAAAAGAGAAATAATTGGGAGAAAAGCTGAATTCAGGAAGATTTCGGTATAATTCAATGTTAGATGTTGCAGCCTGATTGAAAAGCACATTCAATAGCGGAATCAACAAAGTGAAATTTAAGATTCCAAATAAGCTGGCCATTAATGAAAATCCGAAATAAGGAAATATATACTTCCGAATGGAAACGGCGTAGCTAAGTAGTCGGAGATAGGTTTTCAATGAGAATCTTTCTTAAATTTAGGCCAAATTACTACAATTTTAATAAACTACTTTAGAATTTATACCCTTTCAATGCCCTCAATACAGAATAACAAACGGAATCCTCCCTTAATTTCAATCGTCATGGCTTGTTACCAGGGAGAGAAATTTGTGGAAGAACAAATTCTCAGCCACTTAAACCAAGATTATCCACATCTTGAGTTTGTCTATTTGGATGATGCTTCCACCGATACTACTTGGTCAATTCTTCAAAAAATGGCACAACAAGATGCGAGAATTAAACTCTACCAAAACGAGAAAAATTTAGGCTATGTAGGAAGTTTTGAAAAAGCAATTCAATTGGCCCAAGGTGAATGGATTGCCCTATCCGACCAAGATGATATTTGGGAAAAACAAAAATTAAGTCGCTTATACCAATCCTTCGGGGCACATTCGCTGATTTATGCTGATTCTCAACTCATTGACGACAATGGACATGAGCTTCCTCAAAGAATGTCTGACCTTAAAAATCAAATTCCCTATACCTCTCCTCTCATGTACACGTTTGGTGCTTGGGCCCCAGGTCATAGTATGTTGTTTCAAAAATCCATATTGAAACATGCTTTTCCTTTTCCAAGATTTGTTTCCCACGACTACTACATTGGCTTTCTTGCAACCTGCTTTCAAGGGGTTACTTATTTGCCAGAAATCTTGGTACACTATCGCCAACATGATCAAAATGCTATTGGTGCCAACTTAAAAAAAGCGCCCAAGCAATATGCAACCAGAAAACAACGTGATTTACGTATACAGCAGCGCGTTCAACTCTTAGCTGAACTTTGTCCCACTGAAAAAATCCTGGAAAAAAAGGTACTTCGGCAATTAGCACATGATTTTAGTTCCTCCGGAATCTTCCATAGAATCAGGAGAACTTACCTAGTCATGAAATACCGTGATGCGATGTTGGCCTATAAGAAAAAAGGGGCCTTGAGTAAATGGCTATATCCATTTAAACTACTTTTCACTATTTACTAAGCTTTAAAATGTAGGCTTAGTCGATAATACCAATTTTTGAGATGTACCCAAAAAGGGATTATTCGCTTTTTGAGAGGACCTGTAAAAGGCTTTCCTCTTTGTAAATAGTATTTGGAGAAAGTCCCAGAACTCATACCCCAAGTACGTATAAATTGATAGTACCCTTTATTTTGCTTGACCCTTTTGACGGAAATAGAACCAAAATGATACACACGACTACGGACTACACCTTTAAATAAGCGCACACCTGCCTGCCATAATTTCATGGAAAAATCCGGATCTGAATACATGCCAGGAGAAAATTCCACGCTATAACCTCCTACCTGATCCCAAAGATCTTTATGTACTACATTGGGCGGCCAAGTACTCCCCTGCCAATCCTTTTTCTCCCAAGTATTCCATTCTTTCAATAATCGCTCTTCCTCAAAAGTCTCCAGATTATAACCATAAGCCTGTTCAATGGAACAATTACTTTGAGCTCTTGGCTCTATCATGGTAGCAGAAATAAAGAAATAATTATCTGGACAAGCCAACACTTCCTCTTGTAAAATACCATCCCAATTGGGTAATACATACATGTCGTCATTGAGATACAATAAATAATCTGCCGTGGCCAAGCTACGCATCGCATTCATGGCATAACAAACCCCCACATTTTCTTCACTGTGGGAATAAGCGATATCCCCTTGTTCTTTTATCCATTCCAAAGAACCATCTGTCCCTTCATTGAGATGTACCACCAACTGATAGGAAGTAGTAGAATGTTGGCGTATACTTCTGATACAATTTTGAAGAAATGCCAAATTATTCCATGTAGGAATCAGGATAGAAAAAAAGGGCTTGCTCTCCGAAGCTTGCTGTGGGAAATAGGAAATTTTCTCTTCCATCATTAGATCATTCGGTAGTTTTTATACTCTCCTATGCGCCTACCTGTCCAATCTTCTATTTGCTGTAGTACTTTTCTTCTGAGACTCATACGTTTTCTCAGTTCCTTGGAGTCCACATGAAATGGCCAATTCTGCTGTGCCACCCTTGCCTGCATGACTTGAGGATGAGTCCCTTCAAAAAGTGTCAAACGCTCCGCATTTCCGTAATCAAACTGATAATCCTGCGGAACATTCGCTTCCAGCCAAGCGTCGTCATGGTAAAACTGTGTAAAGTTTCTCACTTTATTATTGAGCCCTTGAGGAGGCTTAACCCATCCATAATGGAAAATATGAGCAGGAATCAGCTTAACCTGAATCTTTCTTCCCGCTTTTCTAAATCCTTGTGCGTCCTTGTAAGAGTGTACATCAGGATGAAATTTTACCACTCTAATTTCCCGACGATACCATCTCCTTGACACCGCCACGTGATTGTAAGACCCATAAAAATGACGGTAATGAAACAATAACCCTTCCACAGCCGAATCTGACAAATAATGCTGCATGGATTGCTTAATGATGGGCAAATCATTTTCATGGACACATTCATCTCCTTGAATATAAAAAGCCCAATCTGTATCGGGTGAAATGGCTGCGTATGCTTTGTCAGTTTCTAAAGCAAAGGTCCGACCACCTTCACGCTGCGTATCATCCCAAGCCGTTTCTACAATTTTAATTTTTTCAGAAGGTATCGCTTGAATCAAGGCCAAGGTATCATCTTCCGACTGGCCAACAGCTACCACAAATTCATCGCAAATTGGCAGAATGGAAGTTATTGCCTCCACAATGGCGTAATCATTTTTGATTGCATTCCGAATGAAAGTAAAGCCTGCTATTTTCATTCGACTAATATTTTACTTGAATCCCGTGATAGGTATCAGGTTCTTCATAATCTTTTCTCAAAGGATGTCCACTCCAATCTTCTGGCAACAAAATTCTTCTTAAATCAGGGTGGCCAGTAAATTTCACACCTACCAAATCAAAAGCCTCTCTTTCATGCCAATCGGCTGTTTTCCAAATGTGAGAAACCGTTGGCACCTCAGGTAAAGATCCATTAGGCAATTCACGTGGCACGACCACTCGAAGATGAAATGTCAAATGATTGGGAATGGAATACAAGGTATATATCAATTCCAAATCACCTTTCTCAGGACCATTATCGATGGCCGTCAAACAAGACAATGAATCAAAATATGCCTCAGGACTTCTCCATAACAAATCACAAACAGCTACTAAATCTTCTACTTCTAATGTAATACGCCCATTTGCTTCATCCCAATATAGACTTTTGCCTAAATTTTGCTCTATCAATTCCTTTATGTGTAGCACCGTATTCATCTGAGTCTTTTTATGCTATGGCTTCCAAAATACGAGCAGGAACGACCAAACTTTCCTTTTGAATTTTCTCCTGCAATTTAATAATCCCTCCCAATAAGGCTTCTGGCCTAGGCGGACAGCCTGGTACATACACATCCACGGGAATAATTCGATCCACTCCTTTCACTACGTGATATCCATGATCCCAATAGGGACCACCACAGTTAGAACAAGAACCCATCGAAATCACATACCTCGGCTCAGGCATTTGCTCATACAAACGACGAATCCGATCTGCCATTTTGAAAGTAACCGTTCCAGCCACGATCATGACATCCGACTGACGAGGGGAAGGACGAGGAAATATTCCAAAACGATCCAAATCATATCCTGAGGCAAATGCCTGCATCATTTCGATCGCACAGCAAGCTAAACCAAAGCTCATAGGCCACAAAGAACTCGCTCGAGCCCAGTTGAGTAAATCCTCTACTTGGCTAATGACAAATCCTTCCGACTGAAACTGTTGATCTAATAAGCTTTTCATATATTATCTTACAATGGTCAAGTTACCATAAATAGTCCCATATTCCTCACTAGGTGTAATGCGGTACATGTATGTTCCAGAGGGTAAATCCTTCCCATTAAACTTCCCCTTAAAGGGTTTTTCTTCATATTGATACCCTGTACTTTCAAAAACAGGCTGCCCCCATCTATCGAATATCACAATGTTAGCATCAGGATAATTGTATAAATAGTCAATAAACCATTCATCATTGGTATCATCCGAATTGGGCGTAATGGCATTGTATGGATGTATCTTAACTAAAACAACGACGTCGATAGTCGCAAAACTTTGACATGGTTGACCCGTAGTTGCGTCTTTACCGACTCCGGTAATAAAATAAGTTAAAGTAAAACTCGTCCCTTCTAAATCCTGATGACTCTGGATGATTTTCTGAATATCGAAGGTCGTATTTAATCTAGTAGAATCCGTTACGCCAATTTCTTGCCCTCGATTTGTACCCGCTAATGTCCATGTCCATTTAATATCCGCATTCTGAGCACCATTGACAGGAATAGGAATAGGATTAGGATAAGGTTCACCTATAAGGCGATTGGGAGAAAACACCACTACTTTTTTTTCAGTAGCTACCCAAACCGGACATTGAGCCCACGAAGACACATAAGTTCCCAGTAAAAAAACGAGTAACAAGAATGACTTTACACGAGTTAAAGAAGGGTATGTTAATCTAGAAATTAATAAAGTGTTTGTTAAAAACATAAAGCTTAAAAAATTCTCCCTAAGGTTTTGTAAATATACCTAAATTCACAAAATTTTTAAGGAATGCCCATGACCCATTTTTTTGAAACAGATTTAGCTCTATTACGCGGTATCACTCCCGCAAGGCTTAGTTTGCTTCAAACGGAGTTAGGTCTTTTTACCTATGGCGACTTAATTCAATATTTCCCCTTTCGCTACGAAGACCGAACAGCCATTTATTCCATTGACCAAATTACGGAACAAATGGAGCATGCTCAATTTGTAGGACGTATTCGTTACAAAGAAAAAATAGGTCAGGGACTCAAGCAAAGGCTCGTTGCCCAATGTTGCGACGAATCTGGCTGCATTGAACTCGTCTGGTTTCAAGGCATTAAATGGCTTGAAAAAACCTTAACGCCTGGGGTGGATTATTTATTTTATGGCAAGCCCACTAGCTTCAATGGGCAAATGCAAATTACGCATCCAGAAATGGAAGTATACAAGGGTAAAGCACAAAATGACACCTATTTTCATCCAGTTTATTCATTAACTGATAAATTAAGAAAAAAATACATCGACAGTAAAGTGATTGCTCAATTGCAAAAAAATGTCTTGCAAGTGGCCTTCCCTTACATTCGAGAAACGCTACCCGCTGAAATTATTCAACAATTTAAACTCATTTCTAAGCAGGAAGCCCTATACCATATTCATTTACCCCAATCCGAGAATTGGTTGCATCAAGCCAAAAGACGTTTGAAATTTGAAGAGCTCTTTTATAACCAACTCCGATTAATCAAACAAAATTTAGTCAGGAAAACTGCGTTTCCTGGACAGGTCTTTTCTTCGGCTGCCCTACTAACCAATTTCTATCAGAATCACATGCCCTTTGAGCTAACCAATGCGCAGAAAAAAGTGATTCGAGAAATTTTTCAGGATATGAAGTCGGGCCAACAAATGAACCGACTCCTCCAAGGCGATGTAGGATCTGGCAAAACTATTGTTGCTTTTATTGCCATGCTTTTGGCTATTGATAATGGCACACAAGCCTGCCTAATGGCACCTACCGAAATTCTAGCTGATCAGCATTACCAAGGTTTAAAGAAATTTGCTGATTTATTGGATATCCGAATCGCAAAATTGACTGGGTCAACTAAAAAGAAAGATCGACAAGTTTTGCATGAGGATTTAGCCTCGGGAAAACTGCATATTTTAGTGGGAACCCATGCCATTTTTGAAGATGTCGTCCAATTTCATAATTTGGGACTTTGCATCATTGATGAACAACATCGTTTTGGCGTAGCCCAACGAGCTAAACTTTGGGATAAAAACAAACAGACCCACCCGCATGTGATGGTGATGACGGCCACACCGATTCCGCGTACTTTAGCTATGACCTTGTATGGTGATTTAGACATTTCCATCATTGATGAAATGCCAGCAGGAAGAAAAGCCATTCAAACGATCCATCGTTATGATAGTCATCGGCTACAAGTATTTGGCTTTATTCAAAATGAATTGAGCAAAGGTCGACAGGTATATATTGTTTATCCTCTGATTGAAGAATCCGAAAAAATGGATTTCAAAGATTTAATGGATGGCTTTGAAAGTATTTCCAGAGCCTTTCCCGAAGTTCCTTTGGGTATTCTTCATGGTAAAATGAAGTCGGCCGATAAAGATTTTGAAATGGCTCGCTTTGTCAAAAATGAAACCAAAATCATGGTAGCCACTACCGTTATTGAAGTAGGTGTCAATGTCCCTAATGCCAGTATTATGATCATTGAAAGTGCCGAAAGATTTGGATTGGCACAACTGCATCAGCTTAGAGGCCGTGTAGGTCGTGGGGCTGAACAGAGTTACTGTATTTTAATGACCGATTATAAGTTAAGTGCTGATACCAAAAAAAGGATAGAAACCATGGTTAGAACCAACAATGGTTTTGAGATTGCCGAAGTAGATTTACAATTGAGGGGACCCGGCGATTTAGGAGGTACGCGTCAAAGTGGTGCCATTGACCTAATGATTGCAGATCTAGCCAAAGACGGCGAAATCTTAAAAGTTGCTAGAGAAACGGCTCAGAAAATATTGGATGAAGATCCTCAACTAACACAACCAAATCATCAGATGATTCGTGAACAAGTAGCTCATCAACGAAGAGACACGACTAACTGGGCTAAAATAAGCTAAGAAACTCTTTAGTTTAAATTTGGGTCATCTGGATAGGTCGATAACACCCGATAATCACCCCCTTTATCAAACAAGACTTTCCTCCATAAATTCATGGTAGGTTCATCAAAAACATATTCCGCCTTGGCTGGATGTAGCATCCAAGCATTGGATTTCACTTCTCGATCCAACTGACCAGCACCCCAGCCTGAGTAACCAATAAAAAATTTGATTTCTTCAAAGCCAATTTCTCCTCCTACTACTAATTCGATGGCTCTTTCGAAATCTCCTGACCAAAAAATACCCTCTCCAATCTCAATTCCATCGGGTATTAAATCAGGCCTCCGGTGAATAAATTGCATGATAGTGGGATCAACTGGCCCACCCGAATAAAGCGGCACATCTTCCATAACCTTTTCATCCATGTAAGAATCCAACACAATTTCTTGTCGTTGATTTAACACCAATCCAAAGGAATGAGAGGATGAATGTTCACATAATAACACCACGGAACGATGAAAAGAGGGATCCTCCAAAAATGGTTCCGAAACCAATAACATACCTGGTTTTAATTCCAATGGAGCATTTTTCTTAGGCATAAAAAAGAAATTTGTAAGTTTGTTAGAAATGAAATTGACCATGGCCACCAACATTTACCTCTCTTTAGGAGGCAATCTAGGAAATACCCTCGAAATTTTTAAAAATGTCTATCCAATTCTTGAAAAAAAAATAGGGCCAATACTTCAATTTTCATCCATTTATCAAACCAAAGCATGGGGAAATACGAATCAAGCTGATTTTTTAAACCAAGTTTTAGAATTAATGACCGAACTCACTCCACAAGAATTAATCGCTGAATTATTGGCTATTGAATCAGAGTTAGGTCGAGTAAGAAAACAACAGTGGGAAGCAAGAATCATTGATTTGGACATTCTATTTTATGGAGATCAAATTGTCCAAGAAAGTAATTTACAAATCCCTCACCCCTTTTTACCTCAAAGAAAATTTGTATTAATTCCTTTGGTAGAAATAGCCTCAGCATTCATACATCCTGTATTGAAAAAGAACATGAGCACACTCGAATCCGAATGTCCAGATTGTTCAGAAGTCACGAAACTGTCATTATAAGTTTTCCTGAACCTTTGCTTTATCCATGGTATCCATCGTACCAAATACATAATCCCAAATAGGAGAAGAAACACCAAATACCGCATTTCCATCTTTGTAATGGTGAACAGCATGGTTAACCCAAAGCAATTTGAAATAGTTTTTGGGAGGAGGATAAGCATGTACACAATAATGCACTAATAAATAAGATGCATAACCCCAGATGAATCCAGGGAAAAAGGCAAAAGCATAATTGTTTAAGGCAAAATAGGATATAGAAAAAAGCATTCCTACTACTAAAACTGCAATCACTGGTGGCATCGCCAAGCGAGATTTATCTTTTGGATATTCGTGGTGCACACCATGAGCAATGTACTGAAATTTGGAACGCGCTTCGGTGGTGGGCTCAATGTGATATATACTTCTATGAACCCAATATTCAATGAACGTAAATCCGAAAAATCCGATTAAAAACAGGCTTAAAATCACCATATTATCCAATACCGCATACGTAAATGCAAAGTACAAAAGCACCATACCTGTTAAAAAAAATAAAGTTACAGGTATAGCAATATGAGTTCTTGACAACCTCTCCAAAAAAGGATTTTCAAATAATTGTTTGGAACCCGAATGCTTCGGACGTATGTTTTGTTTTTCCATATTTCGAATTTTTAGAAAAAAATCGGAATTGAATTGTTAGTAGACTTAGGCTTTAGATACAAAAATAATAGAAACTATTCGCTATCCAAAAGATTCTGAGTAGGGAATTTCCAACTTTGACTAATAACTCTTTGGTAGTAATTTTCGTAGAGTGGCAATATTTTCTCAATGTCAAATAATTGGGCTCTCACCAATGAATTCTTCTTCATTTGGGTCAATAACGCTTCGTCTGAAAGTAGTTTAATGGTATTTTTGGCCATATCTTCAATATCACCAATTTCACTCACAAAGCCCGTTTCTCCATGGATATTCACTTCAGTTATTCCTCCAGCATTGGATGAAATCACAGGTACTTCGCAGGCCATAGCTTCTAATGCTGCCAAACCAAAACTCTCTTTTTCTGATGTTAAAAAGAAGACATCAGCTAAGGAAAGGGCTTCTTCAATGGTATCCAATTTGCCTAGGAAACGAACATCCCCTTGAACGCCTAAGTCCCTACAAAGCGCTTCAATGGCGGAGCGTTCTGGTCCATCACCCACTAACAACAATTTGGAAGGAATTACTTTACGGACTTTTTCAAATACATGAATGATATCTTCAATTCTTTTTACTTTCCTGAAATTGGAGGTATGCATCAACAGCTTTTCTCCATGTGGGCAAATAGCTATCTTAAAATGCTCTTTGGCTTGTTTTTTAAAGCGTTTGAGGTCAATAAAATTTGGGATTACTTCAATAGCACTTAAAATCTCAAACTCGGCATAGGTATCATTTCTAAGACTTTCAGATACCGCTGTAACTCCGTCTGATTCATTGATGGAAAAAGTAACAACGGGCTCAAAAGAAGGGTCCCTTCCTACCAAAGTTATATCTGTTCCGTGCAAGGTTGTAATTACTGGCACGTGGATTCCTTTATACTTTAAAATTTGCTTCGCTAAATATGCTGCAGAAGCATGAGGAATAGCATAATGCACATGCAATAAATCCAGCTTTTCATTGATGGTCACATCCACCATTTTACTGGCTAAAGCAGATTCATAAGGCAAATATTGAAACAAAGGATAAGATGCCACACTCACCTCATGATAAAAAATATTCTCGGAAAAGAAATCCAATCGAGGGGGTTGAGTATAAGTGATAAAATGCACCTCATGACCAACCGAGGCAAGGGCTTTTCCTAACTCGGTTGCCACAACCCCACTTCCTCCATACGTTGGATAACAAATGATTCCTATTTTCATGTTCCGATTTTGACCTGAAGAAACAAAACTTGAAATTTTGCCTAAAGGTTCCGCAATATGGCCTAAATTTGTAAGAAAATAATCGTTTAGGCTTGAAAAACATCGTCATTTTTGCTTCAGGATCAGGTTCCAATGCGGAAAAAATCATCCAACATTTACAAGGCTCACTCTTGGCCCAAGTAAGTAGTATTTACTGCAACAATCCCGAAGCGGGCGTTATTGAACGCGCCAAACGACTAAATATCCCTTGTCGAGTTTTCTCCAGAGAAGAGTATAAAAATGGGATTGTATTGAGCGAAATCCAAGCTTTGCATACGGATTGGATTGTACTAGCTGGATTCTTATGGCTGATACCAAGTAGCTTTGTTCAAGCATATCCTCAACGCATTGTCAACTTACATCCTGCCCTGTTACCTAAGTTTGGAGGAAAAGGCATGTATGGTCATTTTGTACATGAAGCCGTCATTGAAGCAGGAGAAAAGGAATCAGGTATTACCATACATTTTGTGAATGAAAAATACGATGAAGGAGCAATCATTCATCAAAGTTCATTCAGCATTGATCCTGGCGACAGCCCAGAGGATGTCGCCAGAAAAGGCCAAGTTCTCGAACACCGTGATTTCCCAGCAGTGATTGAAAAACTGATTGAGCAATCAAATTAATTACCAGCCTCCGCCTAATACTCGGTAGAGCTGAATGGCATGGATCCAACGTTTTCTTGAAATTTCAAGCAATTCCAATTCCGAACGTAGCGCATTTTGTTGGGCAGTAAGTACTTCTAAATAGTTTGCCTTTGCGGTGGTAAATAGTGTTCCCACAGTGGCGATGGCTGATTTTGTCAACATCACTTCTCGCTCCTTAAGCTGATCCATTCGCTGTAAATATGCTAAGGATTTCACCTGAGTATCCCATTCCAAAAAACCTTTTAAAAGTGCATTTTGATAGGTTAAATCTAAGGCCTTCCATCGAGCATTTTCTCGACTAATTTGAGAATACAATGCGGAACGGTTTAACCAAGGTGCTGTAATTCCTCCAATTAATTGATATGCCATGGAAGCAGGTAATTGAAACAAATAAGCTGGCTGAAAACCTTGAACACCTAACATGCCTGATAATACAACTGATGGTTTCAACGCCAAGTCGGCGCTTTGCTTATTTAACAATTGTGCCTCCAATTCTAATCTAGCTTGACGAACGTCTGGTCTTCTTTCCAATTGATCAATCTGGATTTGCGCATACAGAGAGCTATCCAATGAACAATTGAAAGGGTATTGAGATCGTGCTATCTTCTTATTAGGTTGGTTTAACCAATACCTAAGCTGATTTTCTAATTCGATAATCTGTTGTAAAACCAGACCTTCCTGAGCTCGAGAATTCAACCACTGTGCTTCCAATTGCTGAACAGCTGACTCATTCACCACACCAGCTTCCTTCTGAATTTTAACCAAATTCAACGCACTGTACTGAATCCCAATATTGGTTTTCAGAATATCTAACTCTTGATCTAATGCGACTAACTGTCCATACATACCCGCTACTTCAGAAACCAAGGAAGTAATGTACCATTGTTGACCTGATTCAGTAGCTAAATACCGCAATGCACTCGCCTTTTTACGTTTAGAAAGCTTGCCCCAAATATCCACTTCCCAAGAAGCCTGCAAGCCTATCATCACATCGGGCAAATGCTCCGGGATAATTTGATCTTGGGAAATATTGGGCGAAAACTTAGTATCATAATTCCCTACACCATCCATGGTGTATTTACTGAATTTTCTCAAACTAGGTTGAATAACACCTGAAACTGTTGGCTTCATAGCACCTCGGTCAAGTGTATATTGAGCACGACTAATGGCCAGATTTAGGAATCCAATTTTAATATCATTGCTGCGGATCAAGACAGAATCAATCAATTGCACTAATAAACTGTCTTTCTTCCAACAGGCTTCAATGCTGGAAACAGACTGTCCCAAATCTTTCATCCGGTAGGATTCTAATTCCGCATCAATCTTTCGGGCGTCTCGGAAAATGGCTTGCTGACAAGACAGCAAGCTCATGGAAAATATACTTATTATGATAATTAGACGCATATTAAACCTTGGGTTTAGAAAATTTAGCAGATATACTAGCAAAGACAACAAACAATCCAGGGATAAGAATTAATCCTCCTATCGTTCCCAAAATCATACCACCTGCAGAAGCTGTACCAATGGTTCGATTACCAATGGCACCTGCTCCACTTGAAATCATCAAGGGAATCAATCCCGCCACAAAGGCAAAAGATGTCATCAAAATAGGCCTCAATCGAGCAAAGGCTCCCTGTTTAGCCGCATCCATAATGCTGGCACCTTGTTTCATTTGCGCTAAAGCAAACTCGACAATCAAAATGGCATTTTTGCCCAACAAACCAATCAACATAACCATGGCTACTTGTGCATAAATGTTATTTTGAAGTCCAAATACCTGCAAGAATAAATATACCCCAAAGGCCCCCATCGGTAAAAAGATCAACACAGGGAATGGCATTAAAAATGATTCATACTGAGCAGAGAGCAATAAGTACACAAATACCAAACAAACGATAAAAATGAAAATAGCTTGATTCCCCGCTAAAAACTCCTCCCTTGTCATGCCTGACCATTCAATGGTATAACCTCTCGGCAGGTTTTTAGCTGCTTGAGCTTGTATCTCTTTCAAGGCCTCACCTGTGCTAAATCCTGGAGCTGGTTCTCCATTTACCATGGCGGAGGTAAACATATTAAATCGTGTCAGTTGCTCTGGACCATACACTCTCCTCATTTTCATAAATGAGGAATAGGGCACCATTTCTCCATCTTTATTTTTGGCATAAAACTTCATGACATCATCTGGATGAATACGATAACTAGGGTCCACTTGCACCATGACTTTGTACATCTGTCCAAATCGGATAAAATTCGTCGCATAAAAACTACCCAGTAAGGTTTGTAAATTATCCATGGCCGTTAACACATTCACTCCTTTTTGGGCAGCAGCTGATTGATCCACTTCCAACATATACTGAGGGAACGTGGGGTCAAAACTGGAAAAAGTGTTTTGGATGGCTGCTGATTCATTCAGCTTTTTAGCAAACTCCAATGTTACGGCAGATAATTTTTGTAAATCTCCACTACCTGTTCTATCCTGCACTCGAAATTCAAATCCAGAGGCATTTCCAAAACCAGGCACAGCAGGAGGAGGAATAAGCTGAATGCTTGCATCTTTAATTTCCTTTGTTTTTTCACGAACTTCCTCAATCACCTCATCGAGGTTTTTATCGCGCACATCCCAAGGTTTTAAGGTCACAATACCCATTCCAAAAGAAGCCCCGCTTCCATCTGTTAATAAACTAAAGCCTGCCAAACTAGAAAAGGATTCTATGGCCGACACACTTTTAATTTGTTGGTACACATCATCCATCACTTTTTCTGTTCTTTCTAATGTCGCCCCAGATGGAGTTGTTACGTTCACATATAAAGTTCCTTGATCTTCTGTTGGAATAAATCCTGTAGGTACTTGACGAACCAAAAACACGGTAGCTAACGTGAAAATCCCTAAGGTTCCCCACATGATGGTTCTGCGGTGAATGATAAACTGCACTACCCCAAGATACTTATTGGCAATCTTGTCATAGCGATGGTTGAAGGCAATAAAGAATCGACCCAATATATTTTTATCATCCAAATGAGGCTTTTTCAATAACAAGACACAAAGTGCGGGTGTTAGCGTTAATGCCGTTAATCCTGATAAGGCAATGGATATAGCCATAGTTACCGAAAACTGCCTAAAGAACACTCCCACGGGTCCAGATAAAAAAGCAACTGGCACGAAAACCGAAACCATCACTAAGGTAATGGCCATGATAGCACCTGAAATTTCAAACATGGCTTCTTTGGTAGCTGCTAGTACCGACATATGCTTTTCTTCCATTTTAGCATGGACTGCCTCCACCACCACGATGGCATCATCGACCACAATACCAATGGCCAAGACCAAAGAGAATAAGGTTAGTAAGTTGATCGAAAAACCAAAAAAGAGCATGAAACTAAAAGTTCCAACCAAAGAAACTGGTACTGCAATAATAGGCACCAAGGTCGCTCTCCAATCCTGTAAGAATAAGAACACCACTAAAGCCACCAATAAAAAGGCTTCCAATAATGTCTTGATTACCTCATAGATAGATGCATCTAAAAAGCGGGAAACGTCATAACTAATGGTATAACCCATACCCGGAGGAAAGGTGCTAACTTTTAGTTCTTCTAAACGTTTTTTCACAGTAGCAATAACTTCTGCCGCGTTAGAACCTGGTCTTTGTTTTAGTAATATAGCAGCCGAAGGTTTTCCATTTTCCTTGGATAATACATCATAATCCAAGGATCCAAACTCGATATCTGCTACATCTTTTAATCGCAATAATTGACCCGATTCCGTGGACTTGATGATGAGATTTTCATACTCTGCCACTTGGGTAAACTTCCCCGTATATCGAAGCACATATTGCAATGCTTGGGCTCTTTTACCTGAACTCTCTCCAATTTTACCAGGAGCGGCTTCCACATTTTGACTTCTTAGAGCTGCCACTACGTCATCCGCTGAAAGTTTGTAAGCAAATAAGCGGTCAGGGTGTAACCATACGCGCATGGCATACTCGCGTTGCCCCATGATATCCGCAAAACCCACCCCATTGATTCGCTTCAATTCGGGCAATACGTTGATATCAGCAAAATTGTAAATAAACTTTTCATCAATGCTTGAATCCGAACTTAATAAGTTCACATACAGCAACATACTATTCACTTCCTTCTCTGTCACCACACCTGCTTTAATTACCTCTTCCGGTAATTCATCCAAAACCGTTTGAACTCTGGTTTGTACATTGACTGCAGCTACATCTGGATCTGTACCTACTTCAAAATAAACTTGAATGATACTAGTTCCATCATTTCCTGAAACAGATGTCATGTAGGTCATGCCGGGCACTCCGTTGATGGCCCGTTCCAAAGGTGTCACCACAGCTTTGGCACATACTTCCGCATTCGCTCCAGTATATTTCGTTGTTACTGTTACCGCCGGAGGAACAATATCTGGAAACTGTGTAATGGGTAATTGCTGCATGGATATAACTCCCAAAATCACAATAAAGAGGGTAACAACAATTGCCAGAACCGGTCGGGTTATAAATTTTTGTACCATGGTTCTAGCTTAAAGTGTTTTAGATTTTTCCAAAATGCGACGCATTGGAATATACTCTCCTTTGATCTTTTGTCCCTGTTTCACCAATTGAATACCTTCAACTAATAGGGTATCGGCAGAATTGAACCCTTTCACTAAATAAAAGTGCGGCATCCGAATCTCAGGTACTAGGCTTTTCATCTTCAACATACCAGTCTTGTCTTTGACAAAAACATAGTTTTTTTCCTGAATTTCGAATACCGCCTTTTGTGGAATTAACCAGTAACCATTCACCTTTTTAGGCATTTGAACGCGACCAGAAGATCCGTGTTTCAACAGTTTTTCTGGATTATCAAATCTTGCCCGAAAGGCAATATTACCTGTATTCTTATCAAACTCACCTTCAATCGTTTCCACCTTACCCGTATGTGGGTACAGATCACCGTTCGCCAATAATAACGTGACAGCGGTATTGTTTTTAAAACCTTCTCCCAATTCTGCAAATGCCAGATATTCCTTTTCAGAAACATTAAAATAGGCAAATACATTTTTGGTATCCGATAAGGTGGTTAATAAAGTTCCTTCGTCGACTAAGCTACCGGATTTGAAGGGGAGCCGATCCACTATCCCATCAAATGGCGCCCGAATAGAAGAATATTCAACGCGTAATTGAGCCGCTTTTACGTGAGCTTCTGCTTCCTCTTTTTTCGCTTTTAATCCTTCTATTTTAGCTAATGCTATGGATAATTGGTTTTTCGCAATGACATTTCGATCTACCAGTAATCGGGTATTAATTAACTCCAATTCCTCGGCTTTAATATCAGCCATGGTTTGGTTTAACACCGATTTGGCTCGCATGACCTCAGCCAAATACTCCAAATTATTAATGGTAAATAAAACTTGTCCTTTACGAACTGCCTTTCCTTCATCCACATGTATTTTATCCAAATACCCTTTTACTCGGGCTCGTATTTCTACGTTGTTGATGGCATGTATATCTGCCACAAACTCCTGAGATATAGTTGTATCCATTTGGATAGGTACACTGACTTCTAGACTGGATATTTCCTGACTATTGGATTCATTTTTAGTACCGCATGCTTGCAAAAGGATAATTCCCATACATAACACTAGCTTAGACGCTCGATTCATTTTACTTTATTTAGGTTGGGCAATTGCCTGTTGTTTATAAGAACTTCGTTCTAATCCTTGGCTAACTTCTACGTTTTGTTCAATTAAGGTTTCTCTTTTTTGATACTTAGGAGTCTCTTTACTTACTTGTTTAGAATACCCTTTATTGATCACTTGAATAACTTTAGCTTCGGATTTAATATTTTTATTTATCTGGGCTTTATAATTAGCCGGTACTTGGCTAATCCCTATGTGTGCACAGAAAACACATAAGAATAGCATGAAATATTTCATATAATTCAAATTAATAGATGTGTGAAAGCTAAAAGCTCCACTCACCTGATACAAGAAATGTTATTGTATTGTTTTGTTTCTAATTGTTCGGGGTTAGACCGACAATTGAGGAGGAGGACAAATCATGTCCAATGAGATATCCTGATAAGGATTAGTCTTTAGCTGAACGACTAATTCAGGCTGATTCACTTGAAATAACTGAAAATGGGATACTGGCTGAAGTAGAAATACAAATCCTTCTTCTTCCATGTCTTGAGCTTCATCAGAAGATTGACCTTCTGAGTTGATGTCAGAGAACTGATCTACCCAAACTTTTGATGCTTCTTGAGTATTTTTAATCGTGCTCAAAATCAAGCTGTCGTTGATCATCAAAACGGCAAGCAAGAAAAAACACCACGTTAATAAATTCCTCATCTAGGCAATTAAAAATACGATTGGTTTAAGCAATGTATATTATATTAAACCGAAAAACCACAAATTCGTTTTAAAATACTAAATAATATTATTCTTTAATCTCTTCAAAAGGCACATAATCACCATCATCTACTTTGGTAGACCGAGGCTTTGATTTAGCTTGAGGTGGGACATAGTCCACATCTATACTTCCTTCTCTTTTTGTCTCTTTTTGTCGATAAGCCTGTTCAGATTGCTGTCTATGTACTTGAGTTATAATATAACTCTTAAACAGCAATTTGAACAAAGGCCTAATAACGTATATAAACAAGAAAATAAGACCGAGAATCTTTAACATATTTTTATTTTTTGTCTATTAACGACTTAAATATAAATTTCGTTCCCCATACACCTTTCTAAAAAACTCATCTTTTAAATCATCAATGAAATAAATGGCTTCTCCGGTGGATTTCATCTCGGGACCTAATTCCATGTTGACATTCGGAAATTTGTTGAAAGAAAATACAGGAATCTTTATCGCGTATCCTTTCTTAACGGGCTGGAAGTTAAAATCTTTTACCTTTTTATCTCCTAGCATCACTTTAGTTGCATAATTAACATAAGGTTCTTGATATGCTTTACAGATGAATGGCACCGTTCTAGAAGCTCTTGGATTAGCTTCAATGATGTACACCACTTCATTTTTAACTGCGAATTGAATATTCAACAAACCTTTTGTTTTCAATGCGACTGCGATTTTCTTCGTATGATCCTCGATTTGCTTGATCACGTTTTCAGACAAATCAAATGGAGGTAATACCGAGTGTGAATCTCCTGAGTGGATTCCAGCAGGCTCAATATGCTCCATTACTCCGATAATATACACATCTTCTCCATCACAAATGGCATCAGCCTCCGCCTCAATTGCATTTTCAAGGAAGTGATCAAGTAGAATTTTATTTCCAGGAATATCCCGTAAAATATCCACCACATGTTGCTCCAACTCTTGCTCATTGATTACAATCTTCATCGATTGACCACCCAATACATAACTTGGACGAACTAATAAGGGATACCCTAACTCACGACCTAAAAGCACGGCATTGTCGGCATCTTCGCAAACCCCAAATTTAGGATAAGGAATATCCAAGTCTTTCAAAAGACTTGAGAATGCTCCGCGGTCTTCGGCCAAATCCAAGGCTTCAAATGAAGTACCTAAGATTTTAATACCATATTTAGATAATTTCTCTGCTAATTTCAAAGCCGTTTGACCACCCAATTGCACGATAACACCTTCTGGTTTTTCATGTTGAATGATATCGTATACATGCTCCCAGAAAACAGGCTCAAAGTATAGTTTATCTGCAATATCAAAATCCGTAGATACTGTTTCAGGATTTGAATTAATCATGATGGTTTCATAACCTGCCTCTTTAGCCGCTAAGACACCATGTACACAAGAATAATCAAATTCAATACCTTGGCCAATACGGTTAGGCCCCGAACCCAAGACAACTACTTTTTTACGGTCAGATGATTTAGACTCATTGTCCATGGAATCAGTACTCTGTCCAAAAGTAGAGTAGTAATAAGGTGTTTTTGCCTCAAATTCCGCTGCACAAGTATCTACACACTTATACAAACGTTTGATTCCTAAACTATTACGCTTATCGTACACCTCTGACTCTAGGCATCGCATGGCATGGGCAATCTGGCGATCAGCAAAACCTTTATGTTTCGCTTCTTCTAATAAATCGGTTGGAATAGTAGCCAAAGTATATCGCTCAATTTCCTTTTCAACCCGAACTAAATCTTCAATTTGGTATAAGAACCATTTGTCGATTTTAGTCAATTGTTGAATCGTTTTGAAAGATATACCCATTTTAAAGGCATCATAAACATGGAACAAACGGTTCCAAGATGGATTAGCCAATGAATGCATAATAGCATCCTGATCTCTCAATTCTTTTCCATCTGCACCTAAACCGTTACGCTTGATTTCCAAAGATTGACAAGCCTTTTGTAAAGCTTCTTGGAAATTGCGTCCGATTCCCATAGTCTCTCCAACAGATTTCATTTGAAGGCCTAAAGAGCGATCCGCACCTTTGAATTTATCAAAGTTCCAACGAGGAACCTTCACAATCACATAGTCTAAAGCTGGTTCAAAATACGCTGAAGTAGTTCCCGTAATTGCATTGGTTAACTCATCTAAGTTATAACCAATCGCCATTTTGGCAGCGATTTTAGCAATTGGATAACCCGTTGCCTTGGAAGCCAAAGCAGATGAACGGGAAACACGAGGATTGATTTCAATGGCAATAATGTCGTCTGTTTCAGGATTCAATGCAAACTGCACATTACATCCTCCAGCAAATTTACCTATGGCATTCATCATCATAATGGCCATATCACGCATGCGTTGGTAAATTGTATCTGGCAATGTCATAGCGGGAGCCACCGTGATGGAATCTCCTGTATGTATACCCATTGGGTCAAAATTCTCAATGGAGCAAATGATGATAACGTTACCTAAATTATCTCGTAACAACTCCAATTCATATTCTTTCCAGCCCATGATGGACTGTTCAACTAACACCTCATGGGTAGGCGATGCATGCAAACCTTTATTCAAAGCTGCATCAAAGTCCTTAGGGTCATTCACGAAACCTCCTCCTGTACCTCCCAACGTGAAAGAAGGGCGAATTACTAGCGGGAAACCTGTTTCTTGGGCAATTTCTTTTCCTTCTAAGAAAGAACGAGCGGTTCTACCTTTACAAACCCCCACACCCAATTCCAACATTTTCAAACGGAATTTCTCGCGATCTTCTGTTGTCTCAATGGCTTTGATATCAACCCCAATAATCTTTACACCATATTTTTGCCAAACTCCAGCTTCTTCACAATCAATAGCCAAGTTTAAGGCTGTTTGTCCACCCATCGTTGGCAACACAGCATCCACTTGGTGTCTTTCCAAAATATGAATGATCGAAGCTCTATCTAATGGCTTCAAATACACATGATCGGCATTCATAGGATCCGTCATGATGGTGGCAGGGTTGGAATTGATCAGAATCACTTCGATTCCTTCTTCTCGCAATGAACGAGCTGCTTGAGAACCAGAATAATCAAACTCACAGGCTTGACCAATTACAATAGGACCAGAACCGATAATCAGAACGGAACGGATAGATAAATCTTTTGGCACGGTATTAATTTATTTTGTATCAATAGAAAACAAATTTTCAGACCTTTACACTTAGGCTCAAAAATTGTACAAAGTTAGTCGTTGAAGCCCGAATTGGGAAACGTTATTGAAAATAAAAATCAGGAATTTTAATCACAAACACCTTTTCCACAATTTGATTTCTTTTCGTCCCATTATTTCCCGTAATTTTGATAAAAATAAAAATCCCGTGATCAAGATAATCGTGGCTTGTGACGAAAAAAACGTCATTGGCAAAAACAATCAACTCATTTGGCACCTACCAGCTGACCTGAAACATTTCAAAAATTTGACCACAGGACATTCCATTATCATGGGGAGAAAAACCTTTGATTCCATTGGCAAAGCTTTACCTAATCGAAATAACTTGGTGGTCAGTCGACAAAACCAGATCCTTGCTGATGGGATAATTCTTTGCCACTCTTTGGAAGAAGCTATTTTGAAAGCTAAAAGCCTATCCAGAGATGATATCTTCATCATTGGCGGAGCCGAGATATATAAACAAGCTTTGGAAATAGCTGACCAAGTTATCCTCACACGATTGCATGACTATTTTGATGGAGATGCTTTCTTCCCAGAAATGCCTAGTCAAGAATGGGAAATTATTCAAACAGAAAGAGGTATTACCGATGAAAAGAACCCGTACCAATATAGTTTTTTAACTTACCAAAGAATTCGATAACATGGAAAGAAAAGTGGCTTTATTGGAACAAGCCATCCAATTGGATGATTTTTACCCATTTCTGCAAGACGATGTTGCAGGCGGAATTTGCTTGTTTATCGGCACCATTCGAAATAAAAATCAAAACAAAGCAGTGAAATCACTCGACATGGAAGCTTATCCTCCTATGGCTGTGAAACAAATTAACCTATTAATAGATCAAGCTGGAGCAACTTGGCCCATTCAAAAAGTGGTCATGGCTCACCGAACAGGCCCTTTAAAAATTGGAGATATCGCCGTACTAATAGGAGTTACTTGCGTACATCGTGCAGAAGCATTTAAAGCTTGCCAATGGTTGATTGATCGCTTGAAAGAAGAAGTACCTATCTGGAAAAATGAATTTTATGAAGATGGCTCCTCCTGGTTGGTTCCCCATCCTTGAGCTAGCATCAAATTACATCCTCTTTGTTCGGAATTATCAAAGCGACCTAACACCTTAAATCGAACGCCATCAGATTCCAGCGAGCCTAAATCTTTGGTTTCAATAAAGGAACAAGAATCAATGTTGGCGAGATCAATCACTTTGATTCCCCCCACACGACCAGCCTGTGTAACTTGTCCAAAGGGATCATTGACCTCCCTCAACAACACCCGCATACTTACTCCAGGTGTAAAAATACCTGCTTGATCAGCATAGGCTTGAGAAAATAATTCCGTCATGCCATATTCGGAGGCAACTTGAGGCAAATGCATTTTTTCTTGTAGAAAGGCATGAACCTCCTCTCGCAACCACTCGGCGCGTCGGCCTTTCATCCCTCCTGTTTCCATCACCATAACTCGACCTGCCGCTACGGCTTCTTTCCAAAAAGAAAAATCTTGTCCAGAATCCACCCAATCCAATAAGCCAAAAGTAACACCCATCAACCAGATCTTTCTGTCCGTTAGCAAAGCGGCCTTCAAATTTTCAACTAAAGCATCATATTGATTTAAATAAAAACCAGCGAGCTCGGATTGAGACTCTTTGATAAAATAATCCATCATGAAGACCAAGGAAGAGGTGCTACGTTCCAAATAGGACGGCAAAAGAGCAAAAATATGGTAGTCCTTTAAGGAGCCATAATTCGATTCAAAAATTCTCTTGGCTTGACTTTGATAAAAAGCCGGATCACAAACAATGTGCTTGGAAGGAATTTGACCAGTTGTTCCCGAACTTTCAAACTGAAATAAAATAGGCGCAAAGCCCGATTGAACAAGGTGGTTTTTAAATAACTCAATTGGCAAAAAAGGAATTTCACCAATCGAGGAAATGCTGTTAACATCTACTCCCAATAATCCTAGGTATAAATGATACAATGGATTATGGCTTGCTTGATAGCGAAAAACGTCCAAAGCCAAGGTTTCAAAATCAGCATCTTGCATCTGACCCACCCGATTCTTCAAACTCAAAGAAAGGCTTTCCCAATCTTCGTTTTCACTCTGCATAGCTTTTTTTGAAATTATGCACAAAATTAATGCAAATCATTAACTTTACGCTTCTAATTACCACCGAATCTTCATGATTAAACTAGGTAGTCTCATCACCATCATTGCATTGTGCGCTTGGGCATTCATTGCCTGTGTACAAGAACCTGATTATAGCACCACGCCTAGCATTGAATTTGAATCCATTAAAAAAATCACGAAAATCAGTAATGACGGTTTTGGAGGTAAAGCCAAGATTGATTCCGTGGTGATGACCATCAAGTTTCAAGATGGAGATGGAGATTTAGGCATTACTACAGCAGAAAAAAATTCAGACCCTAAATACAAAGACTACCGTAATTTTGAGGTAGATGTACTATTTAAAAAGAACGGCAAATTCATACCAGTGACTTTCAGCCCCAAACTTGGTGGATTAATGAATTTCCCATTTAAACCCGATCAAAAACCAGGGCCAATTGAAGGGTACATATCCTATTCCACTCAATTTGTGTATGCCTTTTATAAAGGTTATTCTCCGGATTTTACCGAGAAGAACGACACATTAGCATTCCGCATTTCCATTAAAGACAAAGCATTTCATCAAAGCAACACGATTGAGACTAGTCCAATCGTGATTTTTCAAGACTAAATATCCTTATGATTCTACGTTTTTATCGCACCCTCAGCTTCGCTGTTATTTTTCTATTGGCTCATGTGAGCATGGCCCAAAAAAGTGTTAGTTTAGAAGATGTTTGGCAAAATTATACTTTCCGCCAAAGAAGCATTCAAAACCTTAATTGGACAAAAGATGGCCAACATTATACCGAGTTAAAAGAGGGGAAAATTATCAAATATTCTGTTGTCGATCCCAAAAACTCAGAAGTGCTTTTTGATGAAGAAATTCAGCGAGTAGCGGGTAAAAAGATAAAAGTAGAGTCCTTTAGTCTTTCATCGGACGAACTAAAAATCTTGATTTCCACGGAGTCTGAACAAATCTATCGACGCAGCTCAAAGGAAAATAATTTCATTTTTGACCGTCAAAACAAATCCATTACGCCTTTATCTAAAGCAGGAAAACAAATGCATGCTAGCTTTTCTCCCGATGGGAAAAAAGTGGCTTTTGTGCGAGAAAACAACCTTTTCTTGGTTGATTTAATTTCTGGAAAAGAAAAAGCTATTACTACCTCTGGCAAATTTAACCATATAATTCATGGCGCTTGCGATTGGGTATATGAAGAGGAATTTTCCTTTGCTAAAGCATTCCAATGGTCTCCAGATAGCAAAAAGATAGCCTATTATACCTTTGATGAAACAAAGGTTCCTGAATACAACATGCAAATGTGGGGGGAATTGTACCCGAAAGATTACCGTTTTAAATACCCTAAAGCTGGTGAAGCCAATTCCATTGTAAGCCTTAGCGTTTATTCTTTGACAAATCAAAAAAGCATTCCAATTCAAGTTGGAAAAGATAAGGATCAATACATCCCTAGAATGAAATGGACAGCTAGCTCTGATTGGGTTTCTTTCATTCGTCTAAATCGCTTACAAAATCACATGGAAATCCTACATGCTTCGGCAAAGGATGGAAACTCCAAAGTTATTTATGAAGAGAGAAGTAATACTTCCTTGGAAATTGAATCTGTTGGGAATGATATCACCTATTTAGCTGATCAAAAGCGGTTTATTTTCTCTTCTGAAAAGTCAGGATTTAAGCATTTATATGTTGCTGATATTGCCACAGGAAAAGTAGATCCTATCTCAAAAGGAAATTGGGAAGTAGATGATTTTTATGGATTTGATGAAAAAAGCCAAACACTTTATTTCAATGCAGCAGCGAAATCAGCGATACAAAGAGAAGTGTATAAAATTCAATTAGATGGTTCCAACTTCCAAATGATTTCTCAGCATGCTGGCACGAGTACAGCCAACTTTAGCCCCGACTTCTCCTTTTATATGTTGTATTTCAGCTCAGCTAAAGAGCCTTTACAAATCAGCCTAAAGAGCAGTCAAGGTACTTTAATTCGTGTGTTAGAAGATAATACCAAATTAAAGCAACAGCTCAAAGACTATGCGATTTCTACTCGTGAATTCTTCCAAATCCCCTTAGCCAATGGTGAAAGTTTAAACGCTTATACCATTAAACCTAAAAACTTTGATCCAAACAAAAAATACCCTGTTTTGATGCATGTATATGGTGGCCCTGGAAGTCAGCAAGTATTGGATGCATATCCGGTTAGCAACGATTTTTATTGGTATCAAACCCTTTTGGACAAAGGCTACATAATTTATTGTTTGGATAATCGGGGTACAGGTGCTCGTGGAGTGGATTTCAAAAAAATCACTTACCAAAACTTAGGTAAAATTGAAGTTCAAGATCAAATTTATTCTGCTCAATATCTAGCGAAATTACCTTATGTTGACGCTTCCCGCATTGGAATTTGGGGATGGAGCTATGGCGGATTTATGTCGTCCAATTGCTTAATGCAAGGCGCAGATGTATTCAAAACTGCCATTTCAGTTGCGCCAGTGACTAATTGGCGTTTCTATGATAGTATTTATACAGAGCGTTATCAAAGAACACCACAAGAAAATGCGAAGGGATATGATGAGAATTCACCCGTAAACCATGTTAATAAATTGAAAGGTAATTTATTGTTGGTTCACGGAACAGGTGATGATAATGTTCATTTTCAAAATGCAGTGGCATTACAAGAAGCGTTAATCAAGGCCAATAAGCAATTTCAAAGTTTCTATTATCCCAATAAGAATCATAGCATTTCAGGAGGAAATACCCGATATCATTTGTATCAAATGATGACCAACTTCCTTCTAAAGAATTTATAATGATTTGAGAATTTGATAAACTTCTGCGTTTAGGCGATAAGTAAACATACGTTGATCTTTCTCGTCGGTATGAACATCTAAAATTTGTTCTTTACCAAGTAATAAGCGCAAGGATTTGGTCAAATTCTCAAACATTTTTGCCCTAAATTGTCGCTGTGATTCGGGTGAACTTTTGTGTTTGCCAAAGAAAGCGATGATTTGATGTCCTGAAATATTTCCTGTCGTGTAATTTAAAATCAGGAAATCGAGGAGCATTTTTTCATTCTCCCCCAACATAATTTTCAAGTTTTTTGCCAATCGCCTCTTTTTCCATTTTTGGTACAAAAAGAAAGCTATGACTAGAAAACCCAAAGAAACTAAGATAACTGATCCTTCCAGAATAGATTGATACCAAGGTATTTGGCCAAGTTTTCCCACATATTCTGATTCTCGAAGTAAATCATTCACCATCATTCGGTGATTTTTAAGCGTGCTAGGACTAGACTGATTGGATAAATTTGTCCAAATCAATGTATCTCCATTGACATGAAAGGCTTTATCAAAATTCCCACTGTAAGGTCCTTCAACAACTAATCGATTATTATTTTTCCAGCAATATGTTTTGAAATCATCCAAAACATCAATGATATACATCGTATCGAAGTTCTTCTTACGTCCGGATTTGTCCAATAAAAAGAAATAGCGCCCATTGAATAAATAATAACGGATTAAATCCTTCGATAAAAAGGATTTAATTTCTTCTAATTCAATTTTTCCAAGACTTGTAAATTCACTTTTCTCGAAATTATATTCATAAATATTCCAATCCAACACATCTAAGCGATTCAAATCCGTTTCATTTATCTGATGGTTTCCCATGGTGATAAACTTATCCTGACTGGATACATAGGCTGTCAGGCCCATTGAAATTGCTGGAGGCACATTCCCTTTTGCTTGAATATTCAACCATTCCTTGCCCTCCGCATTGTATTTTGTTAAAATATTGGAGGAAGTCCCAAAGCCATAACCCCCAAAAGAGTATAGAATTCCATTTCGATAAAAAATACTACTCGAGCAATTGGCGCCCCTAAAATAGGTTTCGTCAATTCGCTTTAATATCAATTGTTTTTTATTGATTTGGTAGACTTGATTGGTACAAGGTATTAACAGATAGGACCAATCTGAATGCTCTATTTTAAATTCTTTTACAGCATAATTAGCTGAAATCAAATCTTCATTTTTTACATTTTCAAAAGTCAATTCCCCTAAATTCATCCAGGGAAGGCCGTTCTTCGTTCTAGAAAGTTGACTATTATTCTCAAAATCAATTTTATAAAAGTACCCCGTGCTAGTACTAAACCATTCGATGCTATGAGCTAGGAAATTTACGTGAATCAGTAAAAACAGTGATAAAATGTAATAGCCTAGGCGCATGATTTAGTTCTAATAGGTAATAAAAATGCAATTTTTTCAAGCAAAATTGTCAAATTATTAGGAATAGATTGAAGAGCTATGCCCAATTTTTCAACAAAATTGGCTAATTTTACGGATTAAAGTTTAATCCATAACCTGGATTAAACCATAAAAATCGCTTATGACCCTACACAGAGAAGGAAAAACCATTTTATTAACAGCTATTGTCATTGTATTAGCTATAAATGCCTTAGTGGCTTATTTTCTACCAGAGCAAGTTTATGTACGTGAAGCTGTGGTGGTAATTACTGCTATATTTTATTTGCTTTTGGTGCAATTTTTCCGTGTTCCTAAACGCGTAACCAACATCAACCCAAAGGATATCATTGCGCCTGCAGATGGCAAGGTTGTGGTGATTGAAGAGGCGGTGGAAACTGAATATTTCAAAGATAAACGCAGACAGGTTTCCATTTTCATGTCACCTATCAATGTGCACATCAATTTTAATCCAATTTCAGGAATCGTATCATATTTCAAATACCATCCTGGTAAATATTTAGTGGCTTGGCATCCAAAATCTAGCACAGAAAATGAGCGTACCACTTATGTTGTGAAGCATGAAAATGGCACAGAGGTCTTATTTCGTCAGATTGCTGGAGCATTAGCTAAACGGATTTGTTGGTATGCCAAAGAAGGAGATGCTGTTATTCAAGGAACTGAGTTTGGCTTCATTAAATTTGGTAGTCGCATTGACATTTATCTTCCTTTAGATGCTGAAATCTGTGTTAAATTGGACGACAAGCCCGTTGGAGGAGAAACAGTCATTGCACGACTTGCACAATAGCCATTCATCATTTTGGCATGATTCTAACTAGGAAGATTACTTCCAATGGCTTAATTTTATCAAAAACCAACAGCCATGTTTAGACAATTAACTGATTTTTATCGAGCTTGGGCTTACGAATCTGAAAGCACTATCAAAATGTTTCAGGCCATACAAGCTGGTCATTTCAAAGATAATCCTAGCGAAAATTTCAGAAGTATGGCTCGATTATCGTGGCACATCACGGAATCTATCGCCGAGTTATTGCATCATGCTGGATTAAAGGAAGTAGATGGCATAGTGGATGCTAGTCAAGAAAAAAATGACTTGAACAAACTTATTACAGAATATCAAAAGTCCTCTGAATCCTTAGTTTTGGCATTAAAAAATCAATGGACTGATGAAATGCTAGGAGAGAAAGTTCCTATGTATGGTGATCATTGGGAAAGAGGAGCTGTTTTAAGTATTCTCATTCGCCACCAAACTCATCACAGAGGGCAGTTGAGCGTATTGATTCGTCAAGAAGGCCTAAGTGTTCCTGGCATGTATGGGCCTTCCAAGGAAGAGTGGCTAGCTATGGGAATGAAACCTTTAGCATAAAAGATTTAGTACCAAGAAGTATAATTTTTTTCAATCAAATCAATGATTGCTTGCAAGCCCTCTCGGTCTATCTCGCTGAAATCATTTAATTGATCAGAATCAACATCCAAGACCATCAGCACTTCGCCAGCGGAATCCATCACAGGTAATACTATTTCTGATTTAGATGCAGATGCGCAGGCGATATGACCTGGAAATTCATCTACATTGGGGACAATAATGCTTTGTTGGGTTCTGTAAGCATGACCACAAACACCTTTGTGGTAAGGAATACGTGTACAAGCTACTGGTCCTTGAAAAGGTCCGAGAACCAGCTGGTCTTGTTTGTTTAGATAAAAGCCCACCCAAAAGAATCCAAAATATTCATGAATAGCAGCTGCAATATTTGCAAGATTGGCATATAAATCTGTCTCTCCTTGAATGAGTGCTGCCACTTGAGGAATAAGAGCTTGGTATTTATCTGCTCTACTTCCTTCCACTACCTGTAAATCTTCTGCCATAAACTATACGGATGCAGCTACAAAATATTTTTTAAGCCAAGAGTCTTTTGCTTTGGCTGGCCAATTGGATCTATAATCTGCCAAATCTTTGACTTGTGGAATGGCGATTAAGGAATCTGCATTGATATGTCCTTCGTTGATCACTTGTTTTACTCCTAATAGTGGAAATAAAATAAGGTTATCTTCTTGAACCAAAGCCACAGAACGATCAAAAAAATCCATTCCCATCTGAAATGCTAAATCCTTAAACCAGCCAGTTGAGGCATCAATGGAGCAGCCCGATGCCGCATGGTGATGCTCATCCACAGCAATAACAATAATCTGATTATATCGGATTTGGAATGAACCTGCTAAAGGAACTCCATGGGCATTCCAATCTTGAACTGCTTGTTTCAAATAAGATTGAACAAAAGCACTTTCTTGTTCATTAAATGCTCTATTGGCTTGATATATCCAAACTCGAGCATGGGCAGGTAATTGTTGAAATTCTACGTACATATATTTATATCATGGTTTGCTGAACTAACTCAGCCAAATCTACTACTTGTATTTCTTTATCTTTTCCGTGTTTGTTCAATCCATCTTGAATCATAACCATACAAAATGGACAAGCTAAAGCTACCTTCTGTACCCCTGAATCAATGATTTCTTGAGATCTTTTGGTTTGAATGTCGATACTCCCTTCTTCGGGCTCTTTAAATACTTGAGCACCACCAGCTCCACAACACAAACCTTTGGTTCTACAACTTTTTAGTTCTTTTAGTTCCTTTTTCAGTCCTAGAATTATATCTCGCGGTG
Source organism: Aquirufa nivalisilvae (assembly GCF_003143535.1). GTDB lineage: Bacteria > Bacteroidota > Bacteroidia > Cytophagales > Spirosomataceae > Aquirufa > Aquirufa nivalisilvae. The sequence continues at coordinate 496,902 of NZ_CP029346.1, read as the reverse complement.
CTTCATATATTCCATTTCCACGTCCAAGATAGCAGGAATCATGAAAAGCTACAGCTTCTTTTTCTTCTTCCTTCAATTGAATTTTACCCTCAGCTAATAATTCAGCAAGTAATTGACTATGGTGTATAACTTCGTAATTTCCTCCTAATTCAGGGTACTCATTTTTCAATGTATTGAAACAATGCGGACAAGCCGTCACTATTTTCTTCACGCCATACATATTCAGTACCTCAATGTTGGACATGGCCTGCATTTGGAATAAAAACTCATTTCCACTCCTTCGAGCAGGATCACCAGTACAGGATTCCTCTGTTCCGAGTACGGCAAATGAAATTTCGAGGCTTTGTAAAATTTCACAAAAAGCCCTAGTTACTTTCTTATGACGATCATCAAATGAACCAGCACAACCTACCCAAAACAAAAACGCTGGGCTTTCTCCTTTAGCGGCCCATTCGGCCATGGTACTAATCTTCAGTTCCTTGCTCATCTTTTTTAAACTTATTTTGTTGACGCATTTGTTCTACGGTTAACCTAGAACCATCTGGACTCCAACCTGGAGGGCCTATGACATATTTCCAAGCAGCTGAAAGGCTTTTGGAATGAAAGATATCTTTGACAATTTGTACCCATTCAAAAAAGGCAATTTTGGCAGGATTATAACTTTCAATTTGCTTCGTCAATCCATAATGTGGCCTTTGATTTTCTTGTTGAAATGAACCAAACATCCGATCCCAAATGATCAAAATCCCAGCGTAATTCGTATCCAAATAGTCCAAGTCCGTTCCATGATGAACCCGATGGTGTGAAGGTGTATTGAAGATATATTCAAACCAAGCAGGCATTTTTTTGATCAATTCCGTGTGAATCCAATATTGATATAACAGACTAATTTGTTGGAAAAAAAATACGATAAATGGATGTACTCCTAGTAACAATATCCAGATATAAAATAAAAATGCTCCCGATAAATTCCCCGTCCAAGTTTGTCGTAATGCCGCAGCTAAATTGTACTTCGGTGAAGAATGATGCACCATGTGAGAAGCCCAAAAATAGCGTACTTCATGGGATATCCGATGAAACCAATAATAGGTAAAATCATCCGCAAAAAAAGCAAAGACCCATACCCACCACCAAGCTATGGAAAGATCAAATATTCGCCAATGATCATATACATAAAAATAGCTGACATAGATGACTGATTTGGTCAATAATCCTATAAAAAGATTCCCTAGGCCCAATCCAATGGAAGTCAAAGAATCCTTTGTCTCGACAAAATCACGATGTTGTTTGAACACGACATACGATTCCAAGATGACCGTAATCAAAAAGAAAGGAACTGCATAAAGAATTAAATTAGGCGTCATAATTTATGGAAGATGAACTATTTCTTTCAAAAATTGAATGCTAGCTTTCAAGGGTAAATCTGTTCTTTTGGCTAAAATATCCGAAGTAATGACATGGTTTTCGGCTAAAGGGAAAGCCATTTCTTTTTTCTGAGTAGGACTTGTACCTAAATAAGGGAACATATGACGCATTGCTTTAACCGACACAACAGGATCTTGATGAGCATCATCTTTGTAATAATAGCCCATAAAAACGGGGCATTTTACTTGTTCAAAAACCTCGTCGGTCATTTGATTGGTAAGGAAATTCTGTAATTCTACCGCACCCTCTAAGCGATAATGCAAGTTCCAATATTGATTATGAGCTGAATTTTGAGCTGGAATATCTCGGTGATCGCCCCCAACTACCTTTCTAGCCAATTGAAGCCCCCAAGGATTGTCCATCAAAACGGCAGCTGGATCTGCAATGGCTATGCATGGGCTATACAACAATAATGCTTTAATTTCTGGATGACGGGAAGCTAGAGACAAAGACAAGGCTCCACCAAATGAAGTGGCCAACACGATGACATTCTCACCCATTTTTTTGGCCAAGGCCAATTGATTTTCTACACTTTCGTAATAATCGTCTGCAGTGACATGCTGCAGCACGCTATCCGAAGTAGCAAAACCATGCCCTGCTACTCGAGTTAAGAGTAAATTGGCTCCAAATGTTTTTGCGATTTGTCGATGCACTGGATTCCCTTCCATTTGAGACGCCGAAAAACCATGGACATACATGAATACCCATTTCGTTTTTTGAGGATTTAGAGAGTCTGCCCAAACTATTTTCGCCTCGTTATTGGGCTTAATTTGAGGGAATGAAGCTTCTTTATTTTGTAAATACTTAGATAAGGCAGGAAGAGAATCTGGAATATTTTTCCAAGTAACGCCTCGGTCTAAGGTAGGAGCTTGAGGACTAGGTCCAAGCGTAAAAAACAAGATTAGTCCAATGATGACTGGTATAAAAACTTTTTTCATGTGTTTATGATTTGGCCCAGTTTAAACGATCTGATGGATTAAATTTCCAAGGAGCTTGATTTGTTTCAATATTAGAAAACATGCTATTCCAAGCGGCTGGGGCATCAGATTGCTCCATGATTTGGTAGCGGCGCAATGCCAATATGATATTCAATGGAGACAGTTCCATGGGACAAGCTTCGACACAGGCCTGACAGGTAGTACATGCTCTCAATTCTTCAGCTGAAATATAATCGCCTAAAAGTGATTTCCCATCTTCCACCCATTGGCCTTTATTTTTTGCCAGGCCTTTCCCTACCTCTTCTAATCGATCGCGGGTGTCCATCATAATCTTTCGCGGTGACAAAGCTCTTCCTGTTTGATTAGCAGGACACTGTTCCGTACAGCGGCCACATTCGGTACATGAATAAGCGTCTAGGGCATTTTTCCAGGTTAAATCCATGACATCTTTCGCCCCAAATCGCATTTGATCCGGAGTGGCAGTATTAGGTTCAACGGGTTGTCCTAACATCAATTTTACTTCATGAGTGACGGAGGGCATATTACCCATTTTACTGGAAGGTTCAAGGCTTGAAAAATAAGCTGCGGGAAAAGCGAAGAAAATATGTAAGTGTTTAGAATAGGTCACATAGAAGGCAAATCCTAAAATACCAAGGATGTGAAACCACCATGCTACTCGTTCTAAAATCAATAAGATAGGAGTAGAAAGACTCGACAAAATAGGCATGAAATGCTGAGAAACGACAAATGCTCCTACAGGTTCAAAATGTTCTACTTGTCTTTCTTGAAGGATGGCATCACTTGCATTCATGGTCCACAGAGCTAGCATTAATATACATTCAATGGCCAAAATGGTATAAGCATCTCGTATCGGAAAACCTTTCAATTCTCGATGTGCTCCAGGCTGCAATCGCTGCACATGAATCACTCCCCTTCGTAGAAAAAACACAACACAAGCCACAAAGACACCTAAAGAAAGTAATTCGAAGAAGTTAAGTAAAACGGGATAGATACTTCCCAAGAGAGGAGCAAAAATTCGGTGAGTTCCTAATATCCCATCAATGACAATTTCCAGAATCTCAATATTAATTAAAACGAAACCTAGGTAAATCAAAAAATGAAAAACTCCTACCAAAGGTTTTTGAAACATTTTTTTCTGCCCAAATGCTAATAAGAAAACTCGTTTCCATCGTTCACTGGGACGATCATTCAATTCAACTGCTTTAGCTAAGTGAATCGAGGAGATGATAAGCTTAAAACGTTGCGTTACCAAATAACCCAGACCGAATAGTACTAAAATAAAAAGTACTTGGAGAAAAATATGCATGATTGATGAGTGTTTTGCTGAATCTTTTTCCCTTAACGCTGTCAAGGTTTAAAACCTTGACAGCGTTGTTGAAATGCCAATAAAGCTACCTTTTTTTACTCAAATTTTTCATCACATTTCTGATATTTTTTACCAATTTTTTAAGATTACATTTCCATGAAATTGGTAACATTTGTTTCATTTCATTTATCCACCACTAATCATGAAAAAAAATATAGCCCCAATGATTCCAGATCAATTATACCATGTATATAATCGTGGAATAAACAGAACTAAAATTTTCAAAGAATACAGGAATTATCGATTCTTTCTAAGAAAATACCAAAAGTACATATGTCCCATTGCAGACACATATGCCTATTGTTTATTAGGCAATCATTTTCATTTTCTACTAAGAATAAAATCTGCCAACGAAATTTTTGAATTTAAAAAAATAAAAACAGAACAGAGGGAACATGTTGACCTTTCGAGATTAATTGCAATGCAATTTGGCACGCTATTTAATTGCTATGCTCAGGCATTTAATAAAACCAATGATCGAACTGGTGGATTATTTGAAAATCCATTTAGGAGAATACAAGTGGAAGATGATATTTATTTTATGCAACTGATCAAATACCTTCATTTCAACCCAGAAAATCATGGCATCGTACATGATTTTAAACAATTCAAAAACTCTTCCTATTATGACATTTCAACGATGAAAAAGAGCTTTATCGATAAAAAATCAGTATTAGATTATTTCGGAGGATTAGATGAATTTCGACAATTTCACTCCATCGAATTGGATGAGAAAAACATAATCAGTTTACTGTTAGAATAAATTGAAAATCCATTCGTTTTCGCAACGCTGTCAAGGTTTCGAACCTTGCCAGCGTTAAGGAAAATCAAGCCAAATTTAGCTCTTTCAACAAAAACCTTCCTGTGTGACTTTTCTTCACTTTTGCCACTTCTTCTGGAGTACCCTCGGCCACAATTTGCCCTCCTGCAAGCCCGCCTTCAGGGCCCAAATCAATCACGTGATCCGAAACTTTGATAACATCTAAGTTATGTTCAATAATCAATACCGTATTACCTCGATCCACTAATTTCTGAAGTACCTCCAACAATAATTTTACATCCTGAAAGTGCAAACCTGTAGTAGGCTCATCCAACACATACAAGGTTTTACCTGTGTCTTTTTTCGACAACTCCTCCGCCAATTTTACTCGCTGTGCCTCCCCTCCAGATAATGTCGTGGCATGTTGACCTAAAGTAATATAACCTAAACCTACCTCCAATAAGGTTTTTACTTTACGGTAAATCTTAGGTTGATGCTCAAAAAATTCCAATGCTTGCTCCACGGTCATATCTAACACATCGGATATCGACTTGCCTTTGAAGCGAACTTCTAAGGTCTCACGATTAAATCTCTTGCCTTTGCATGACTCACATTCAACCAAAACATCCGGCAGAAATTCCATTTCAATTTTCTTTCTACCAGCACCTTCGCAGCTTTCACATCGGCCACCTTTGACATTAAAACTAAACCGCCCTGCTTTATAACCACGAATTTTAGATTCAGGCAATTCACAGTACAATGTTCTAATGTCGCTATACATATTGGTATAGGTGGCTGGGTTAGAACGAGGCGTTCTACCAATGGGCGATTGATCTACTTCGATAACTTTATCAATCAATTCTAATCCCTCAATACCTTTAAAATCCTTCGGATCTCTTTTAGTTCGATCAAAATGCTGCTTCAATTTAAGCACCAATGTGTCGTGAATCAACGTAGATTTACCCGATCCAGAAACCCCTGTTACTGAGATCATTTTTCCCAAAGGAATACTGACAGTCACATGCTTTAAGTTATTTCCTGAGGCTCCAATTAATTTAATCACCTTATCAGTTCCTTTTCTGCGCTTCTCAGGAATTTCAATGGCCAATTGACCATTTAAGTATTGTGCTGTAGGGGTTTGTAATTTCAAAAACTCAGCAGGTGTACCTTGCCCAACAATATGTCCTCCATGTCTACCTGCACCCGGTCCTATATCCAGCAAATAGTCGGACTCCAACATCATGTCTTTATCATGCTCCACCACCAACACACTATTTCCTAAATCCCGTAAATCCTTTAAGGCATGAATTAATTTTTCATTATCTCGCTGATGTAGACCAATACTTGGTTCATCCATGATATATAAAACTCCCACCAACTGCGTACCAATTTGAGTTGCCAAACGAATCCGCTGCGCTTCTCCACCCGATAAGCTTTTCATGGGCCTATCTAAGGTTAAATAATTCAACCCGATTTGAGTCAAGAATCCAATGCGCTTTTGAATTTCTTTCAAAACCTCAACTCCAATTTGTTGCTGCCTATCTGAAAGTCGTAAAAACAAACCTTCGAACCAGTTCTCCAAGTCCAAAATATCCATTTGGGCTAACTCTCCAATATGTTTACCGTCTATCTTGAAACAAAGCGCTTCTTTTTTCAATCGATAGCCATGACAATCTGGGCAAGTTTTTACTTCCAAAAAGTCTTTTAACCAATCCTGAGTTTTCTCCGATCCACTTTCCTGTTGTCTTTTCAAAAAATGAATAATTCCATCATATTTGGTCGTCCATTCTGTTCCCACATATTTCTTGGATGGAACTGGTACGGGTTCATCTGTACCATATAACATCATTTCTACGGCCTTCCTTGGGAACTTAGCAATGGGAGTTGATAAACCTACTTGGTAGGGTTTCAACAAAACTTCTAACTGTTTAAATATCCATAAATCACGGTATTCACCGATGGGGGCAATTGCTCCACGAATAATACTTAACTCTGGATCTGGGATGACTGATTCTTCCGTAATTTCTTCGATTTGACCTAAACCATTGCAGCTAGGACATGCTCCGTAAGGACTATTAAATGAAAATGTATTGGGTGCAGGTTCATCATAAGACAAACCCGTTTTAGGGTCCATTAATGTCTGCGAAAAATAATGAAGCTTCTCTTTCTCATCCAAAATAAACACTTGCCCTTTACCTAAATTCATGGCCGTTTGTAAACTCTGGGAAATACGAAAACGGTCGTCCTCTTTCACCACCAACCGATCCACCACGATCTCAATATCATGCACTTTGAATCGATCAACTTGCATTTTTGGCTCCAATTCCACAATCTCCCCATCCACTCGCACCTTGGTATAACCCCATTTAGCTATTTGTACAAATAACTCACGATAATGCCCCTTTCTTCCTTTTACAACTGGAGCTAATAACTGTACCTTGCCACCTTGAAATTGCTGTAAAAGAGTATTGATAATTTGGTCAACCGATTGCTTGACCATTTTTTCACCAGAAAGATAACTAAAGGCCTCCGATGCTCTAGCAAAAAGCAAACGCAAAAAATCGTAAATCTCGGTGGTAGTTCCTACGGTTGACCGAGGATTTTTGGAAGTCGTTTTTTGTTCAATCGAAATAACAGGAGAAAGACCTTCTATCTTGTCCACATCCGGGCGTTCCATATTACCCAAAAAGCTTCTGGCATAAGCCGAAAAACTTTCCATGTAACGCCTTTGGCCTTCGGCATAAATTGTATCAAAAGCTAAGCTAGACTTCCCAGAACCTGAAATTCCTGTAATTACGACTAATTGATTCCTAGGAATTTGAACGTCGATGTTCTTTAAATTATGCTCACGAGCACCTAAAACTTCAATGTGAGAAAACCCTGTTAAATCTTTAGGTGGCTGCATATTTTGCTACAAATCAATCCACAAAGGTACAAAAAAAGAGGCTGCCCGAATAGGACAGCCTCAATAAAAATTTGAAGGATTATTTATTTAATAACTCATCAAATGTAATGCTCACATAGTAAATGCTACCTACTGTTGGATTACCCCATCCTGTAGTGTAAGCTGTACCTAATAAGTTAGAAGCACCTACTTTTACGATGGATTTAATACTAGATAATTTCTTGCTAATCTGTGCATCCAAGGTACTGAAAGAAGGAATAACACTTTGTTGAGTTTGGTTAACTAACTGGTTAACAAAACTAGATTGCCAAACATATTCATCTTGATATCTCCAAACCGTGCTAAAGCCCCATCCTGAACCACCAATATTGCGGTTACCTAAGGTAATGTTGGTACGATAAGCTGGCGTATTATAAGCTAATTGATAATTGCTCAATCCACCATTATCATTCACCGTATTGTATGAAATGTTTCCACCCAAGGTCCAATTAGACGCTAATCTATAATCTAAGCTTAAACCCCAACCACTTGTTTTAACTTGATTGTCTACGTTAGATGGGAAAGAGAAATAATTATATGAACCAACGATAGTCGTAGAAGGCTGTAACACCACTTGACCTGCAGAGAAATTAGTGAAAGTACTTTGGTAGTAATAGAAATCAGCTAATAAGTTACTTCCTAAATTTCCTTTATAACCTACTTCAAATGTACGAACCTGCTCTGGCTTCCAAGCTTTGGCTGTGTAAACTTCAGGCTTTCCTGCTAATACTGATTGTAAAGTATATGAGTTTCCTGATAATTTATAACGATCTTGAACTACTGGCAAACCTCCCAATAATCTAGCCGATGGAGTATTTAAATCAATGTATTGATCTTGTGTGGTTGGAATACGGAAACCTGTTTGATACGACGCTCTGAAATTCGATTGACCAACCGTGTAAACCCCTGATAATCTTGGGCTATATTGACCTTCAAAGTTTTCATTTTTATCATAACGCATCGAACCTGTCAACTTAAACTTATCTTGGAACATCTTCTTGGCCAACTGTAAATATCCACCGAATTCATTGATAGAGAATTCTTGTCCATTATCTTGACGAGCAAATAAGGTACCTTCTGAGTTCAAGGCATAAACACGGTAGTTAGCACCTACTAACATTTCAAATTTATCATTCAACAGCTCACTGAAGTTATACATACCTTCATAGTGATATAATGCTGACTTATCTAAGAAACGAGCTCCTTGAGGAAGTGGCTTGCCTTTAATGGCTTCAACTGCCGTTGTAAATGCAGCTGTCCCAGGAATCAAGCGACCTACGTCAGCCGTTGCACGAGCGTTGTTGTGATAAGTAGGAAAGGCTGCCTGTGTTGTAGCAATGGCATTTCCAACAGCTAAAGTAGGATTACCTGTCTGAGCTAAGGTTGTTCCTAGTACAGTACCAAAGTTCGTTAGTGCTTGTGTAGCAAAGGCTCCAAAATACTGTGGATACCAAGTTGTACTTGGTTTAGCAGCTTCATTCACTAATTGACCTAAAGTACCCGTAGCATAGGCATCACCCGAATTCTCTTGAGTCGTATAAGCTCTTAAGAAGAAATTAGAACCTTTTAACTCCGCTTTGTATTGACCCATACTGAAGTTTTTGATCGAATAACGATCTGCACCTGTATAAACCGTTGTTCCTTGACCATATGAACCTTGCAAAATCAACTCCACTTTGTCATTAAAACGATAATGTAAAGCCGCATTGAATTTCATATTACGGTTTGCATAAGATGCTAAATCACGCTCTGCATAGCCTTCACGTGAAATATTAACATTGGGAACAATGTATCCCAAAATAGCCGCAGGAGTTAACAAACCACCTGTTGCTTTTGAAATCTGATTGATTCCCGCGGTCAATGGATTAGTTGGATCTTTCAATACTGGACTCAATGAACTTAACATATTCACGTTAGTTTCATCTCCATATAAGTTCACCCCGTTATAAGCTAAATTGGTTGAACGTCCACCTAAACCAAGAGTTGTACCATTCAATAAACTTTGGTCACGGTAATCAGATGCTTGCCAATCTTCCGCGCTTAACGTATTAAAATTTAACTTGAATGCGACTTTGTTGTTGAATGCTTTCGCATAACGAATTGAAATATCACTGTAAGGTGTATTTTGTACTGTACGATTCGGAGCATCCATAAATCCTCCCTTGATTTGTGCACTTAAGCCTTGGTATAAAAATGGGCTCTTTGAGTTCATTAATACGATACCATTCATGGCATTCGGGCCATATAATGCAGAAGATGCACCTGGCAATACTTCCACATTTTCTAAATCTAATTCTGAAATTCCGACAATATTACCTACTGAAAAGTTCAAACCTGGCGCTTGGTTATCCATACCGTCAATCATTTGAACCACACGAACGTTACCATTACTACCAAAACCTCTCATGTTAATGGAAGAAAAAGAAACCGATTGGGTTACCATTTCCACTCCTTTCAAATTACGAAGGGCATCATAAAAAGAAGCTGAAGGTGTTTCTCTGATGCTTCTAATATCCATTTTCTCCACCGAAACAGGTGATTTCATGACACTTTCTTCTACCCTACTCGCAGAAACGACCACGTCCTGACCTAGTACAGACTGCTCTTTTAAGTTTATTTTTAAGTCTGTTTTATTTCCAGAGATACTAATTTCTTGTCTTTCATATCCAACCATAGAAACCACAATAGTGAATGGTGCAGGAGTCGAAGTGCTCAATGAGAAATTTCCTTTAGCATCTGTAATTGTTCCAATTACTTTACCTTTAACGGCAATACTAACACCAATTAAGGCCTCTTTGGAAGCAGCATCTGAAACTTGACCTCCCACTTTAGTTTGAGCGAGTACAGAGAAACTCATCAAAAACAATACTAAAATAGCGGGTAGGAATTTGGGAGATAGTCTTTTCATGTTGATAAATTTAGATAACATTTTAAATATGGCACTAGACCACAAACAAATCTAAGGAAGAAAATAGAATTGCACACTCATTTTATTAAAAAATTACTAGTTTTTCAATAAATACTTAAATATTAACGTTTAAGTATTATTCCTTGATTTAGGTCATCTCAAAAGAACTTTAAATCCATTGAAATTCTTGTTAGCTTTGAATTGTAATTCCCAGATAACAAGGTATAGTTCTTGATTTCTTAATGGAATGAGCATAATGCTTTATTGAATTTTCTGATCAATCTTGGATGAAAATTCTCAGAAGCATTCGTTCAAATGAATTGAACGTATTAAAATTTATGAAAGACAATTACCTCATCATCATGGCTGGCGGAATAGGCACTCGCTTTTGGCCAATTAGCAGAAGTGCAAATCCAAAGCAGTTTCACGATGTTTTAGGGGTAGGCAAAACCATGCTCCAGCAAACTGCCGAACGTTTTCAAGGCATCATTCCTCAAGAAAATATTTATGTAGTCACTAGTGAGGAATTTGCGGGATTAGTAGAAGAACAATTACCTTTTTTGAGCAAAGAGCAAATATTAAAAGAGCCTCAACGTAAAAATACGGCACCTTGTATTGCTTATGCTACCTACAAAATCTCCAAAAAAAATAAAAAAGCGAAATTCGTCGTGGCCCCTGCTGACCATGTCATTTTAAAAGAACAGGTTTTCCAAGAAAATATTCGAACAGCTTTAGAAGTTGCAGAGGAAGATGTTTTTGTAACCTTAGGCATCATTCCTACTCGACCTGATACCGGTTACGGATACATTCAATATGTTCCTAATGAGAACAAAGCTCAAAAAGTTAAGACCTTTACAGAAAAACCAAATCTAGAATTAGCCCAAGCTTTTTTAGAAAGCGGTGATTATGTTTGGAATGCAGGAATCTTTGTATTCAAACTTCCTACTTTCAAAAAAGAATTAGAAAAACATCAGTCGAGAATGGCTGAGCAATTTGAAGAGGGATTAACCCATTATTATACCAAAGAAGAAGACACATTCATCAAAAAGGTATATGGTGTTTGTAAAAACATCTCCATGGATGTAGGCATCATGGAAAAAGCTCAAGAAGTTAAAGTAATTCTTTCTGACATCGGTTGGTCTGATTTAGGTACTTGGCAATCATTGTATGAAATCAATGAAAAAGACTCCAATCATAACGTCATTGAAGGTAATGTGATGATTTATGATACAAAAAACTGCATCATTAAAACTCCGTCGGAGAAATTAGTTGTCATCCAAGGACTGAAAGGTTTCATTGTAGCAGAACATGGCAATGCATTGATGATTTGCCCAAAAGACCAGGAACAGGAGGTAAAGAAATTTGTGGAAGAAGCTACCGCTCGAGATCCTAAATTTAGTTAGAATTAGCTAAATCAATCAAATCCTGAAAATTTCGTAAAACTTGAATTGGTTGGGGTATCCTTTGCCCCAAGGCTAATAATTGGTATCCAGTTAGTAAAAAATTCGTGTTAGGCATTTTTTCCACTAGTTGGTCCAAATATCCAGGCATTTCATCTGGATTAGGTTGAGAAGTAAATACGCTCAAAATATAGTCAGGCTGATGAATTTCATGAGCAAGAACTAATTCTTCAAAAGGCAAAGATTGTCCTAAATAAACAACTTGATGTTTGCGAATTCTTAATAAATAATTGGCAAATAGCAGCCCTATTTCATGTAACTCCCCTTCAGGCAAATACAAAAGAAACTTCTTGGCGTTGGGCTTGTGACTTAAATCCAACTGGTCTATCGCCGCAATTACCTTCTGTCTAATCAAATGACTAATAAAATGCTCTTGGGCTGGACCTACTGAACCTGACAACCACAAGGTTCCTAAGCGCAACATGAAAGGATGGATGATTTGAATCAAATAATCTTCGAATCCATGTTTTTGAACAATGTTTTTAGTCAATTGTTGAAACATAGCCTCGTTTAATTCCAACATGGAAATCGTTAAGGCCTGAATCTGATCTGGAAAATGAAGATTTCCTTCTGATAAACGGAGCAAGTTAGCAGATCGCTCACTATCACTCATTTTAGCTATTTCAGAGATTTTAAAGTCCCCGCGACTTTGTAAAATAGCAATATTTAAAACCAACTTTAATTCTTCATCGCCGTAAGTACGAATATTAGTATCTGTCCTATCTGGATTCAAAATACCGTACCGTTGCTCCCAAATCCTTAAGGTATGAGCCTTTATGCCACTAAGATGTTCTAAATCTTTAATTGAATAAATACTCATGCGTAGTTTATCTATTATAAGACTAACCTAATAAGACTAAAAATTGTTTTCATGTGATGGATTATGCTTGTAAAAAAATCCAATGTCCCAAGAAAAACATGAATTGTAAAAGTAGTACCCAACGAAATAAAGAGGATTTACTGGTGAACTCGCCCGATTGAAATACCCAATGAAAAAAGAAACTTACTAGCCACCATGCCCCAAAATTCTGAATAGGAACTTGCCCACCAGACCATTGCCAAAAATCAAAATGAATGGCCACAGGCTCAATCAATAAATCCAAGGCTGTCATCAATCCTGCTCCTAAAGCCGCGCGTCCTATTTTCCCTCCAACATTCCATTCTTCCACAACCGCACTTGATCCTAATAACAAAATAAGCCAATTAATGCCGATAGTAATGGGTACATCCATGACCTTAAAACCTAAGGTCTCTCCATAATGATACACCCCAAAAATCTTTCCAGTTCTCACCCCTACTACCTCCAAAAACCATGCTGCCACCACAATTCCCCCTAAGGTTAAATAAGCCGACATACTTGGCTTAGGAAAATAAAACAAGCAGATAAAACCTGTAAACCAAAGGGTTAATGGCACCAAGGAAATAAATAATTCCTGAGTAGCAGGCATATTCATACCCACTAAACCTGCCGCATACAATACAATGAGAAACCTTTTTAAATATACTCCTGACATATCACAATATTCAATATAAAAATACTAAGCCCATTCATCGGGTCTCTCCAAAACAAACCCATCTTCTTTACGAACATGCAAAGGAAATTGATTTTCTACTAATTTTTTTCTTCCTATCATTTGAAATGCTCTCGCAACAGCAACAACAGACTCATTTCTTCTCAAAGGAGGAAAGAAAACCACCACTGATTTATCCAAAAAATGCTCATTAACACCCTGTATGCAGGGAACAAAATCACTATCCCCAGAAACGACAATCGCAATATCGTATTGATCCTGAAACGCGTCCATTAATAAATGAGTTGCCAAATTAACGTCCGTCATTTTCTCATTCGGAATAATCCAGCTATTTCCACATTTTCTACAATCTGTAAATTTAGCTTGATAAGAGCCATATATAATATTCACACCAGTGGTTTCCAAAGCCTCCAAATAAGTCGTTTGACGCTTTTGTTTGGGCGGATTGTGGGTAATCCTACTCGTAAAATATTTAATCTCAACAAGTTCTTGATTGGAGCGTAAAAAACTACGAATAAGCTTTTCTACATTCAACCACTTACAATTTCTAAAACCGGCATCAATCATTCCAAAATACAAATTGGAACCATCGATGTAGGCTTTAACTCGATATTTTTTATCCTTCATGAACTTTTTTCTTCAATGAATTGTATCTTTGTGCAAGAACTTCTCCAAAGATAGCATCTTTGGAATGATGCCCCACCCAGGTGGGGCATTTACTTTTTCTGTGCTATCCTGCCATATAGATAATTAAACCAAATTATTGATTAATATCGTTGAATAAATTATTTAACGATGAAGTACTATTTATCCATTACCCTCTTTGTTTCTTCTCTTCTTTCCTTCGGAAGTTGGGCTCAAATAGCTAGAACCGCTGAACAAGATAGTATTTTAGCTGAACGAAATCGAAAAACTCAGGCTGACTACCAACAAATGTTGGAGCAACTTAACATCCAAAGCATTCGACCGGGTGTCAATGGAAGTAATCCCCAAGCTCCTAATGCCGCCAATTATGATGAATTAAAAGCCAATATTTACCCTAACATTCCAGTCGTTTTACAATTAAATAACGGCAAAAAAGTGGATTCCAAAAGAGCTTGGAACTACCATCGGAAACCTGAGATTGTAGAAGATTTTGAAAGAGAAATTTATGGACGTATCCCGGATAACATCCCTCCCATTTCCTGGAAAATTATTTCAACAGAGAATAAAATGATGGCCGGGTTTCCGGTTGAAGTTCAAAAATTAGTAGGTACAGTCGACAATAAACGATTCCCTTCCATCTCTGTCCAAATGGAAGTGACCATTGGTTTTAGAAAAGACATCAAAAAAGCCATGCCCGCTATGATGGAACTAGCCTGGGTATTTCCTCCAGGAATGAATCGACCTCCAGCACCAGCCAATGAAATCCCTTGGACAGAACAAGTCATTGCTAAAGGCTGGGCATTTATTCAATTAAACCCAACTACAGTACAAGCTGATCACGGAGCTGGGCTTAAATCAGGAATTATTGGATTGATGAATCGAGGAGAATATAGAAAAGCTGATGATTGGGGATCTCTTCGAGCCTGGGCTTGGGGAGCAAGTAAAGTGTTGGATTACTTAGAAACCATGCCTCAAATCAAATATACCCATGTAGGCATAACGGGACATTCTCGGTATGGTAAAGCCGCTGCCGTAGCTATGGCATTTGATTCGCGCTTTGCCATCGGATATATCTGTTCATCAGGAGCAGGTGGTCTAAAATTGTATCGAAGAAATTATGGAGAATTAATCGAAAACGTAGCCGCAAAAAATGAATACCATTGGATGGCTGGAAATTTTCTAAAATATGCAGGTCCTCTTCAATGGAATGATTTACCTATTGATGCACATGAATTAATTGCACTTTGTGCACCTAGACCCATATATATTGGTGTGGGTGGTAATGGCGACAGCTGGGCAGATCCTTATGGGATGTATTTAGCAGGCAAAGAAGCTAGCCCAGTTTATGAATTACTAGGCAAAAAAGGCTTGGTTTCAGACAGCGCCCCTCGGATCAATGAAGCTAAAACCCAAGGTGAAATTGCTTTTCGTATGCATGATAAGGGCCATGTAACTGGCCCCAATTGGCCGAACTTCATTGAGTTTGCATCGAAATACTTGAAGTAAATTATAAATTGTAAATGCTGAATTGTAAATGGTGATTGGATGTAGTGCTATTCTTAATTCTACATTCCTAATTCTACATTCTACATTAATTTATTTGGAAAAATATAGCAACAAAAAAAGTCCCAGTAAGAATACTGAGACTTTTTGGGCGGATGATGGGATTCGAACCCACTACCCCTGGTACCACAAACCAGTGCTCTAACCGAGTGAGCTACAACCGCCATTTGGGATTGCAAAAATACACAAATCAAGGTACATCGCAAATCCGAAGTGAAAAAAAATGGGGATAAAACCGAAATTTTATCCCCTAGCATTTATTTCTGAGCTGCTAAATATCTTTTTTCAGCTGCATTCCAATCGATTACATTCCAAAATGCATCCACGTAATCTGGGCGCTTATTTTGAAATTTCAAATAATACGCATGCTCCCAAACGTCTAAACCAATCACTGGGAAGCCTTTCACATCAGCTACATCCATCAATGGATTATCTTGATTTGGTGTTGAAGATACAGCAACAGAGCCATCTTTTTGAGCTACTAACCATGCCCAACCTGATCCAAAACGAGTAATTCCTGCTTTTTTGAATTCTTCTTTGAAGGCATCAAATGAACCAAATTTAGCATCAATAGCCTTTGCCAATGTTCCTACTGGAGCACCACCACCGTTAGGTGATAAAATATTCCAAAACAAATCGTGGTTATAATGTCCACCTCCATTGTTACGAATCGCAGGGCTTAAGCTTGAAATGTGGCTAAATAACTCCTCTAAAGATTTTCCTTCAGATGGGCTACCAGCTACAGCAGCATTCAAATTGGTCACGTAAGCATTGTGGTGACGGTCATGGTGGATTTCCATGGTTAATGCATCAAAATGCGGTTCTAAAGCATTGTTTGCATAAGGTAGGGGTGCTAGTTCAAAAGCCATAATATAGGTTTTATTAATATGTAAATGTTATCTAAAATTTTAATCCTAATTAGTAGGATGCATAGGTCCTAAACAAGTAAACCTACATTTCGGTTCAACGACGCATCGAAAAAAACTCTTTTAGTAAGGATTCAGACTCTTCAGCCCTTACTCCTCCAAGAATATCTGTTTTAGGATGCAAGACCGACTGCCCAACTCGCTCAAAGCCACGTTTTTCTTCTTTTGCCCCATAAACTAATCTTCCCAGTTGCGACCAATAAAGTGCACCTGCACACATGAGGCAAGGCTCTAATGTCACATACATAGTGCAATCTTTCAAATATTTAGCACCAATGGTTTGAGCAGCAGAGGTAATCGCAATCATTTCCGCATGTGCTGTCACATCCGTTAAAACTTCGGTTTGATTGTAAGCTTTGGCTACAATTCTACCTTGACAAACCACTACTGCACCTACTGGAATCTCTTCTTCTTCCAAGGCTTTTTGAGCTTGCATTAATGCCAAACCCATGTAATATTCATCTTCCTGACTAAACATTAAGATGGCATTTGAATCACCCGATTTCTCAAGTAAAAATCTAAAATGACGATGGCAGCCATGGCCTCTACAATGGGCACTGCTCTAGGTACAACACATGGGTCATGACGACCTTTACCTGAAACAGTAATCTTGTCGCCTTTCTCATTGATACTATCTTGGTCTTGCATGATAGTAGCTACTGGCTTAAATCCAACTCGGAAATAAATAGGTTCACCATTGGATATTCCACCTTGGATTCCTCCCGAATGATTGGTCAAAGTACGCACTGTACCATCTGCTTCTTTCACAATAACATCATTGTGTTCCGAACCCTTCTTTTCTACCCCATCAAAACCACTACCGTATTCAAAACCTTTAACGGCATTGATACTTAACATGGCTTTGCCTAATTCAGCATGTAATTTATCAAATACGGGTTCGCCTAAACCCACAGGGCATCCTGTGATATATGCTGAAACAACTCCTCCAACGGAATCTCCTTGCTTACGGATATCATCAATGTATTGAAACATTTGATCCGCTAAAACTGGATCTGGACAACGAACTGCATTGGATTCAGTCAAACTCAAGTCCAATTGCTCTACTGGAGTACTAAGCTTCAAAGTACCTACTTGAGAAACATATGCCGTTATTTTTACCCCCAATTGAGACAAGACCAATTTAGCTAATGCTCCTGCAGCTACACGGGCTACTGTTTCCCTAGCAGAACTACGTCCACCTCCACGATAATCCCTTAAACCATATTTAGCAAAATAGGTGTAATCCGCATGCGAAGGTCTAAATTGATCAGCAATATGTGAATAATCTTTAGATCGCTGGTCGCCATTCCATACTAACATGGCAATGGGAGTCCCTGTCGTTTTGCCTTCAAACACACCAGAAACAACCTCAATACTATCCGCCTCTTTTCTTTGGGTAGTTATTCTGGATTGGCCAGGCTTTCTTCTATCTAATTCCGACTGAATAAATTCTAAATCAAATGAAATTCCAGCAGGACAACCTTGAACCACGACACCAACTGCCACACCATGAGACTCCCCGAAGGTACTAATCTGAAATATTTTCCCGTAAATACTCCCCATATCACTTTATTTTTTTGTTTTCCAAACCAGGAAAACCAAGACTACAAAAATTGAAAAAATGGTCAAATTGGCTAATTGTCTCCAATTTACCCACCTGTTCCACACGACTTCGTCTGAATTTAAGTTTTCGATTCCACGGTATAAGCCATCCATTTCTCTACTTGTATTAAGTCGTGAATCCGATGGCTGCCCTTGAATCTCTACATCGATCTTAGATCTCAACGTATCAAACTTTTCTGTACGTGTGTTAAAATAAATCCAGTAAAAATACTGCTTTAATGCAAATTTACCCGGTTGTTTAGGAATAATCTGTATAATTTCTGTTTTATTCCCCAACATTTTATCCATCGATGGATACACTGAACTTTGAGTAGACAGTCGATTAAAATCAATAAAATAATCTGACTCTAGTCCTTTGGAATCCCATATTATGCCGTTCCCATCTCCGATAACACTGGAACTATACAATAATTGCTCTCCCGTTTTAGCTTTAATTTTGGAAATAGATTCCTTCAATTCATAGATCCCCACTGGGACTTTACTTGCCAGTGGATGATTGGGTAATGACCTAGGTTGAATCAATAATGCTGGCGATTTGAACACTATGGGTACAGATTTTGCGTCTACCCCCACTTTTTCTTTTTTCAATATCTGTAAACTAAGCGATGGAATTTGAATAGGTCGATTATTCAAGGCAAAATAGGTAGCTTGAAAAAAACGATATTCGGTATATTTCTTTTGATTAACTTCTACTTGAGAAACTTTTTCTACTTGCAAGCCAAAACTCTCTTCCCAACAATTCCTCGGCCTTAATTGCTGGATTAGCTTAGGTATTTGAATATCATTTCTGTCAAATTCCAGCTCTTGCGTATTATTTTCTGGAACAAATAAAGAAAACTTTAACGTAAATCCTTGCCCTACAAAAGGTCGAACATGACTACTTGAAACCAATAAAAAAGGCTGGTTGGCTTTGGCCAAAACCTCATCTGAAATGGAAACTTCATTGGGATTGATGTCTGTGGAAGTACCATTACTTGGACTAACAGAAATATAAAAAGGATCAAACTTTTGAGATTGCTGGTTAACCATAACCTCCTCTGAAGGTATATAAAATTGACCTACTCCAAGTGCTTGATAATGTTGCGAATAGATGATTCTTTGTTCTATTTGTCCATTTAGATAATTAGAAGACTTCCCTCTACTGATCCCCAGCTTTTGAAAATTAGCTAATTCTGGAAATTTATAAATAACAGATTCCGAAGTGTTTCCATTGGTAGGCACGGTAATAGATATTACAAAGGTTTCATCCTGAGTGATATTCTTTGACCCGATTTGAATAGAAAAATCAACTTTGTTTTGAGCTAACAAAGTTTGGAACCCTAAAATAAAATAAAGAAATAAGCCCCAAAAGGCATTCCGTGAATTCATTCCGGCAATTTAAGCAATTGTCCTAAGCTCTAAAGGCTAGTTCCTAAAAAACTTTGAAACGAAATGACAATCCCAATGCGGCATACCAAGTATTTTCAATCTGTAAACTTTTGCCAGCTGATATATCTAATTTGATATCATCGTTGATGTAATATGCCAGACCACCATCTACCCATTGATCCGTTTGACTGGAAGACGGCATCCTACCAAAAACTTCCACGTAGGCATATCCTCGCTTTCCAATATTCATATTAGGAGCAAAACGGTAAATAGCTTCCACGGTACCATTGCTGTGAACTTCGGCACCTACATTATATCCTAATCCAAAACCCTTTGGAAAATCATGTTGAATGGTAAAGACAAAATCTCCGACTGAGTGTCGCTCATTATTTCGCTCACTTTCATCCCTCTTTTGGTCGTTAACCCGGTAATGCGCAATTAAGGAAACACGAGCAAAAGATTTTTCAGGAAATAAAATGGCATATTTAAAACCTACGGCATCCGACTGGTAGGTAGATCGCCCTCCCTCTTGTCCCCAAACCGAAGTATAACGTGCTTCCCATCGCTTACCTAATCCAATTTTCATTAGGGATGTTGGATAGGTTAAAGTCATCTCGCCCGATTCAATCTGTCGATTAAAACCCCATTCCATTTGAATATAGCCCTTTTTAACAATAAAAGGGCATTCGGTTTGATCCGGACGGTCCGTCTCAATTCGGCCTTCTTGCTGGGCAAAAAGTGAAAAACTGGACAGAAAAAATAAGAAATAGATGTATTTAGCTCGCAACATAATGCGAGTTTACGAATTTTTAGATTAAACTAAAAATTTATTTAGCCTTTCCTATAGAAAAACCGAGGGCTCCATAAAATTCACCAAACCAAATGGTCTGAGAAGCATGATCGACTGACCTCCCCGTGGTATGAACTTCCCACAAATTAGTATAGCCTCCTTTGAACATGGCTTCAAAAAATAAGAGCTTGGTTAAGTTCAATCTCAAACCGGATTTGGCAGAAGCTCCTGCTCCAGCTAAATTCCAAAAATTGTTTGTTCCGACGGTAAACAAGCGAACATCTGATCTAGGCACCACCACACCAACACCTAATCCGTTCACCCAATCCAATTGAAAATTAGATTTTTCCTTCTTCCAAATCGGATGGTAATTCTCAATTTCAACGGCTGCATAATTGTAGCCGTCGGTATGTTCATATTGCAAAAAATCTTTTGATTGAATCACAAAGGGACTATTGGTATAATTACCCACATAAGCTGGATTAACAGGGATCTGGGGACTAGAGACCAAAGGATCTATGTGACCAGTAATGTGCGAGGCTTGATCGGGGTTCATCACGTATTTCATATGATCCCAACCTAAGCTTATTGACCAGCTATCATTGATAAAGTAGCCTCCATGTAAATTGAACTGAGGAATGGAAAATAAGGAAGGGTTAAAGTACGTTTGAAAACCATCAAAGGGAGTTGGGGCATCACTTGCTTGTACAGCAGCTAAAGTGAAGTCGTAACCTGGACCTTGAAAGCGAATGTCAGAAGTAGGGTAAGCTGATCTATTATAGCCCCAAAAAACAAAGAAAGTTCCTTTCCGATGTAAATAATCGGATTGTGCTGATGCAAAAATTGGGATAAAAAAAAGAAAGAATAGGATGGACTTAGGCATGAACGGAAATATTAAATAATAATAAAATGAGATACGAATTCCTTAGGTGCAAAAAAGAATACAAAGCTGCTATTTTTTCGACAAAGTCTGCTTAAAATATCATGATTTTCATCAGAAAATTAGGTTTTAATAATCAAATTTTAGTAACATTGACGTAACTTGCGAGTTCAAATTTAGAATTAGAGTACCAATACTAAGCGAGAAACAAAACGCGCAAAATTGGCCATATAATATGAAAAAATCATCACCAAAGTTTGAATACAAGACATTTACTTTAGGTAGTGAGATAACCCAGGAGCAGAAAGACTACTTTACCAAATTTGGAGTTATTCAGTTTAAGGGTTTCATTACCGATGAAACAGCCGAATTATTTATCCAAGAATTAGCTCAAATAGAGAAAAAATGGTTAGATGATAAGGTGGAGAAAATCAATGGAATTCCACTGAAATTTGGTAAAGATCCACAAGGTAATGACATGATTCAACGGATGTGTTTTACCAACAAATACAGCCCTGTTTTAGGTGAATTCTTGAAAGATCCTCGTTTTCAGTTATTAACTGAATTCTTAGCTCCCTATGAGGGACGTCTTAGTGAAGATGAGAAAGATGGCTTGGTGTTTAACCACTATGTCAATCAACCCAATTCCAAATTCACTCAAATGGGCTGGCACACAGATAGCCCTAGAGATTTGTTTTTAGGTCAAAAGATTTTACCCATGTTAAACGTGGGAATACATTTGGACAATTGTCCATCTGCTAACGGAGGTTTGCGTGTGATTCCTGGAACTCAAAATCAAAGTGTCCTTAAATTATTGTTTGGTAAGAAACAATTCATCGATCACCGTCCAGATCCACGTGAAGTGGCATTTGAAATTGAGCGTGGCGACTTAACTATTCACGATGGTCGTTTGTGGCATCGGGTGGAGGTTTCTCCTAATTATGGAGAGAAATCCCGCAGACGTGTTATGTACGTTCCGATTATCACAGGTAAGTTCAAACCTAAATCAGAAAATAGTAAAACACCATTCTACCATCGCTTTGCGAAAGTAGTTCAGAAATAAACAAAAAGCCCTCTGTCGAGGGCTTTTTTATGTCATTTAGATTCCATATACGACTGCAATATGATGGTCGCTGAGACCCGATCCACTGTCGCTTTCACCCGTCGGTCTTTTTTCGACATTCCCCCAGCAATCATAGCTTTCATGGCCATTTGCGAAGTAAATCGTTCATCATGCAAGCATAAAGGAACAGCAGGAAACTTCTTTTGAATTTGCTTGACTATATTCCTGACAGCTTGAGTAGAATCTGTATCTGTATTATCCAAATTCTTGGGCATACCAATGACCATTTCATCCACCTCTTCCTTAGCCATATAATTAGCTAAAAAAGTTAATAACTGGTGAGAAGGAACAGTCTCTAATCCATTCGCAATAATTTGCAAAGGATCAGTCACGGCAATTCCCGTACGCTTTAAGCCATAGTCAATTGCCAGTATTCTTCCCATGTTGGATGATTCCTAAGAATCCTGTTAAGACAATAAACCTTTGTCGCGTAAAATCTTATCCAGTAATTTACGATCGTTATCACTTGTCAACACATTGAATGGAAGATGAATGAATTGATATTTACCCATCGTAAATACATAAGCATCTTTATCCTTATATGCGCTAGTAATCATATCCCACTTGATCATTCCTCCCTCTTTATCTGAGATTTTCATGAAAATCTGACGGCTATCAATTTCGTAACGATACTTATCAAACAATTGTTTGTACTGGGCTAGTTGCGTTATTCCTGTAAATTGGATCAGCCAAAACAAGACATAACCAATCACACCTACCACGATGAAAATATAAATCCAGTAGTTTTTATAAACAGCTGTTAGGTTTAATGCCACATTTCCAATAATCAAGGCTAAAGGCAAAAAAGACCATTTCCACTGATTAGAGAAGAGTTGACGCATACACAAGCCGATGTATTTATTCTTTTCAAGAGAAAATTTCTTCGTCTTAATTGCTAAAGGGTTACTGGGAGCTTGCTGAACTCGCTGCTGAGCCCCATACATTTTGGCCATATATCTATTATTTTAATCGCTAAATAAGTCGCAAAGGTACAAAATTTGAATACTTTTTGGTAATTTCAGAGGCTATTTTGAATGAATCCCATTAGCATGAATTCCAAACAAATACTTGACGGTCCAGCTTTACTTCAAAAAATTCGTCGGATTGCCTTTCAAATTTTTGAAAACAATTTTGAAGAAAAAGAAATCATCATTGCTGGTATAGTGGGTGAAGGCTTTTCTTTAGCCCAACTGTTGTGTCAAAATATCTTGGAAATCTCCTCCATCAAGGCCCAAGCAGTAGCTATTCAATTAAATAAGGACGTTCCTTATGAAAGTCCTGTTCAGTTTGAATGTGACAAAAGCATTTTTGAGGATAAGGTCATCATTGTCGTAGATGATGTGCTTAATACAGGAAGAACATTCTCCTATAGTTTGGCCCCATTCTTAAGTATGCACGTAAAAAAGATACAAGTGGCTGTAGTCGTAGACCGTAATTACCGAAAATTTCCCATTTCAGCAGATTATATTGGCTACCAAATGTCGACCACCCTATCCGAACATGTGGAAGTCATTTTATCTGACAAAACTAAATTAGGCGTTTACCTACGTTAGGCATTCCAAATTTCCCAAGCTTTGTCGGCCTGGCCATGCAGCATTTCAAGGCCTTCATAAATTCCTCCTACACCTTGAGCAATCCCTTTCTCTAGAAAAGCAGTGCGTAAAGGATTGTAAACTATATCGTATAAATAATGTTGACTAGTCAATAACCCATAATCAATTGGAGGGAAAGTATCAATTTTAGGATACATGCCCAATGGTGTCGAATTCACGATCAATCCTACTTCAGCCATAGCTGCCGCTAAATCTTCATAAGAAATCTGTCCTTCTTCAGGCGTTCTTGACACTTTCCATACTTCCAGACCTAAATCTTCTAATGCCGCAATGATCGCTTTCGCTGCTCCTCCTTGTCCCAACACAACGGCTTTCTTCGATTTAAATTTGGGAAAAGCCTCCCACGTTTCAATTGTTTGACGAAAACCCCAATAGTCGGTATTAAAGCCTTTGGTCTTTCCATCCGGGTAAATTTTAATGGTATTGACTGCTCCAATCTTAGCCGCGGCTGAATCAATTTCATCCAATAAGGGCATAATTTGCTGCTTATAAGGAATTGTCACGTTCAAACCTTTCAATACATCTTTTTGTGCTGATTTTAGAGCCAAAAAATCTTCGATTTGAGGAATTTCGAATTGCTCATAACAATGACTTTCAGATAATCCTAAGTTTTCAAACTTCTCGGTAAAGTACTTTTTAGAAAAAGAATGACCTAAAGGGTATCCAAGCAAGCCATATAGATGGGAAATAGACATATTACTTCGAAGAGAATTTTTGCTTAATAATAGCCAAGATGATCGGTAAAGCCGAAACGCCAACAATGCCTAAAACGACTTTTTCAAAGTTGGATTTAACCCATTCATTATCTCCTAAAAAATATCCTGCCAAGGTAATGCTAGTAACCCAAAGACATGCACCTAGAAAACCAAATAACAAATAAACTGAATAGGACATCCGACCGGCACCGGCGACAAAAGGGGCAACGGTACGTACGATAGGCACAAAACGAGCAATAATCACCGTTTTTACCCCATATTTTTCATAAAACTTCTCCGTTTCTTCGAAATGCGAGCGCTTTAAAAACAAGATTTTGTCTTTAGAACGCACGTAAGCACTGAAATATTTACCCATAAAATAGTTCACCTGATCTCCACTTAAAGCTGCGAAAATCAACATAGGAATCACAATGGCAATCGATAATTGACCACTGGCTGCGGCAATTAAACCCACTGAAAATAGGAGTGAATCACCTGGTAATAATGGAGTTACAACCAAGCCTGTTTCCATAAATACGATGGCAAAGAGCAAGGCATATGTCAATGAACCATGTGCTGCGATAAACTCCGTTAAGAAATGCAATGGATCTTTTAAAAGATCTAAGGCTTGCTGTATCATATAGGTTTCAATTAGGTAACATAAAAAACCCCGATACTTCGGGGCTTAACTTATTTGGTTAAGAAATGATCAAAGGTGTCTCCTCGTAGACCTAGTCGGATCGTTTCTAATGAAATCACTTCATTAGGAGCAATATTTCCTACGTTGACATTAGCCCCTACTAATTTCACGAACCATACTTGTTGTGATTTTTGTGGTGCTTCCCAAATGATACTTTCTTCTGGAATTTCTGTTAAAATTTCTTCTACTAAACCTTGACGAACTTCTCCTGATGAACGGAATAGTCCCACATTACCTCCTTCTCTGGCTTCTCCAATTACTTTCCATGCACCTGCTTCCAATTCCATGCGCATCAATTTAATCCACTTATAAGGAGGTATAATTTTTGCCTCATCTTTAGAACCCACTTCAGATAATACAGTCACTTGTTGGGATAATTGACGAATGTATTCACATTTCACTTCGGAGTTCATTTCGACAGAACCATCTGAAATCTCCGCATATTCCATGCCATATTGATCTAATACACGGCGGTACTCATCTACCTCACCACGGATATAAAATGCCTCAAACAAGGTCCCTCCAAAATATACAGGGATACCTGCCGACTTATAAATAGCTAATTTCTCCTTTAAATTTGGAGTTAC
Source organism: Aquirufa nivalisilvae (assembly GCF_003143535.1). GTDB lineage: Bacteria > Bacteroidota > Bacteroidia > Cytophagales > Spirosomataceae > Aquirufa > Aquirufa nivalisilvae. The sequence continues at coordinate 471,035 of NZ_CP029346.1, read as the reverse complement.
ATAAGAAGTTGCCCAGCCTAATTTTACTAAATCCGTATAACTTCCCGCGACCTCTAAAAAATCTTCAACTTGTCGAAGGCTAAGCCCTTTGTCCATGACCATGGTCAAGCCCTTCTGACGCGGCTTTTCAAATCTTTCAGGTATTTGCGATAAATTATAGTTCATATAGAAACAAGCATTAGGTTATTTGTTGACTTTTATTTTCCTGCTATCCTACAAAAATAAGCATTACATCTGATTGAGCCAAACCTCCTATAATCCAATTCTCATGAAAGCTCAAAAGAAGATATCCTTTTGTATATTTGTAAAAAAAATTAGACATGAAAAACGCGTTTTTACTTTTATTGTTTAGTGGCCTTTTTGTCTCCATGAACATGGCAGAACCCCCAAGTGATATCATTTTAGGGGATTGGATTTCCCAAGATAAAGACGGGAAAATAACAGTATATAAACAAGGGGATAAATATTTCGGGAAAATATCTTGGAGTAAAACCCCAGGTAAAAAAGATGTAAAAAATCCAAATGAAGCTCTTAGAAGTCGAGATTTATTAGGAGCTGTTATATTAAAGGATTTCACCTTCACTGGATCCGCCTGGGAAAAAGGAACTATTTATGACCCCCATTCTGGAAAGACCTACGACTGCATACTAAAAGTAAAAAATAATAATAAGACACTCGATATTAGAGGATTTGTGGGGGTAGCAATGTTTGGAAGAACTAGCACTTGGACGCGTCCACAATAAAATTTTAACACCGCCTACACATACATCAACATGAAAGCAAACGATAAAGCCATCGCATTTTTGTCCCAATATATTGGTAAAAAAATGGCCCATGAAAATCCGAATCCAATCACTCGTTATTTGGATGGTATTTTAAAATCTGTTTCTGCAGGGTCCATGACCGCCGAATTTGAAGTTAGAGAAGATCAATGTAACCATGCTGGCGTATTGCATGGAGGCGTGATATCCATGCTTTTGGATGAGATGATGGGAACAACGCTCATCACTTGTGATATCGAACATTTATATGTCACGATCAACTTAAGTATTGATTTTCTTTACGGAGCTAAGGCTGGAGAAAAAATTACCGTTGTTTCAGAAGTATTCCGAGTTGGTAAAAAAGTAGCCAATGTAGAAGCTAAAATGTACAATGCAGATGGTAAATTGCTAGCCAAAGGTTCTAGCAACCTGGCCGCTACATCCATTCCCTTTAAAATGTAATTAAGATAATATTTGGTATACCAAGAACGCGGCTAAATAAGCCAAGGTAGTCATATACCCAAATTGGATTAACGGATATTTCCAAGATTTTGTCTCGCGGTAAGTTGTCGCTAAGGTACTCATGCATTGCATCGCAAAGGCATAGAATATCAATAGAGAGAATCCTAAGGCGGCATCGTACATAGGTTTTCCCGTATCAGGATTTATTTCTGCCCGCATACGATTCTTGATGGTCGCATTTTCGTTGTCCACTTCACCTCCCAAGCTATAAATGGTGGACATGGTCCCTACGAAAACTTCACGAGCAGCAAAAGAGGTAATCAAAGCGATACCAATTTTCCAATCATATCCCAAAGGCTTGATGGCAGGTTCAATTAATTTACCAAAATGGCCTGCATAAGAATTCTCTAGTTTCTCTGATGCTATTTTGTTACTCAAGTCTACTCCAGTTAAAGTAGGATTTTTCAATCTAACTTGCTCTTCAATCTTAGCCATACTATCCCCAGGTCCATAACTAGCAAATACCCATAAGACAATGGATATAGCGACAATGATCTTTCCTGCTTCAAAAATAAATGCTCGTACTGAATTGTAAATAGAAATGGCAACGTGCTTGAAACGAGGACCTTTATAAGTCGGCAATTCCATAATAAAATAGCTTCTTTCCTTAGCTCTCAATATTTTTTTCAATACCCAGGCAGAAAGCAAAGCCATAAAAAAACCTAAGAGATACAATCCAAAAAGAGCTACCCCTTGTAAATTAAACACACCAAAAAGCGTATTTTTTTCTGGCACGACCAAAGCAATTAATACCGTATAAATGGGTAATCGAGCAGAGCAAGACATTAATGGTGTTACCAAGATGGTAATCAAACGATCTTTCCAAGATCCAATGGAACGAGTACTCATAATGGCTGGCACGGCACAAGCAATCCCCGAAATCAAGGGTACCACAGATTTACCATTCAATCCAAAGCGTCTCATCATTTTGTCCATGATGAACATCACGCGCGACATATATCCTGTTTCTTCCAACATGGAAATGAAGAAGAATAAAAAGGCTATTTGAGGTACAAATATCAATACACCACCTACACCGGCTATTAGACCGTCAGTCAACAAACCAGTCATAGGAGAGTCAGGCAATATGCCTTTCAACCAATCATTCAATTGAGCCACACCTCCATCAATCAAATCCATGGGATAGGTTGCCCAAGTAAATACCGCTTGGAACATCACAAATAAGATGGCCAAGAAAATCACATAACCCCAGAAAGAGTGGATAAACACTTTGTCCAATCGGTCTGTCCAGGTTTTTACTGGCTCAGCATCCCATTGACGATTCAAATTGATGACACAGCGCTCTACAACTTCTGAAATCTGCTCATAACGTTTTACTGTTTCGGCTGATTTATATTTCTTCGACTCAAAATGGTGCTTCTCCATCAAATGATCAAAGGACTCGCGCTGCGGTTGATCAAACATTTTCATGCGATCATGCTCCATTAACCATAAAAGAGAACGATATGGATCTGCTTCTCCAAATTGCTTTTGCACATCATCAATCAATTCATCTGCTACGGGCAAAGGCAAGGCATCGTTCGATGCATAACGATGTTTCAATGTCTTGACGACAGCTAACTTCAAACCACCTACGCCAATTCCCTTTTTGGCATTGATTTCGGCAACCTCCACATTCAACTCACGAGCCAACTTCAAGGAATTAATTACAAATCCCTGATTTTCAGCTACATCAATCATATTCAAAGCCAAAACCGTCGGAATTCCTAAATCTCGTACTTGAGAAAAGAGCAATAAATTACGTTTTAAATTGGATGCATCCGCCACCACAATCGCCATATCGGGATAATCAGGATGCTTGGGATTACCCAAAATATTAATCACTAACTCTTCATCGATTGATTTGGGATATATACTATAGATACCCGGTAAATCCAGAATTTCAATATTTCTGCCTGGTTCCAATTCCCAAATACCTGTCAACTTATCCATGGTTACCCCAGGGAAGTTTCCTGTTTTTTGGTTCATTCCTGTCAATGTATTGAACAAGGAAGATTTCCCAGCATTTGGATTACCAATAAGCGCTATTCTGGTTACGTTAGCCAATGTTTAATTTATTTTCGTTTGATTTGAATAGTAGCCGCTTCCTCTCTTCTCATAGTCAAAGTATAACCAGAAACTTTCAAAGCAATGGGATCCCCAAAAGGAGCATGATGCGTTAATATCACTTCGGTACCAGGCAAACAGCCCATTTCTAAAAGCTTTAGTGAGAGTATTTCGTCCGTAAACCCTGTTATTTCGCCATGTTCTCCTATCCGTAAATCCGCCAGTGTTAGCATATTCAATCCTCTGTTCTTATTTAGAATAATTCAAAATTAGGCACAAATGTACTAAGTATTTCCGAGCTAAAAAATGATAATTCTTAGTTTTGGATAATTTGATTTTAATTCCCCAAAATACTCTGAGGAATATTCATCAAAGCCAACTTTCTGTCGTAAATTGCAGGTCCTTTACTAATTTGACATTGATAATGCTTCAGGAGATCAAGGTTTTGTTTCAAAAAGAATTACAAATGGAATGGCGACAAAAATATGCCGTTCACGGTTTGTTACTTTACCTTGCCTCTACCATTTTCGTTTGTTATTTATCCTTTAAAGCCAAGCAAGAATCTATTAATCCAATTACATGGAATGTCCTATTTTGGATTATTTTGCTCTTTATTGCCATCAATGCTATTGGTAAAAGCTTTACTCAAGAATCATCTCAACGAGGATTATTTTACTATACCTTAGTTAGGCCAGAATCGGTTATTTATTCCAAAATCTTGTATAATTCCGTCTTAATGATCGGTATTTCCTTGGTTGGAATTTTCATGTATTCATGGGTGATGGGAAACCCAGTTGGTAACATGTCACTGTATGTCATTGCCCTGATTTTAGGGTCCATAGGCTTCGCATCTACCTTATCTTTGGTAGGAGGAATTGCTGCTCAAGCAGAAAATACTTCAACCTTGATGGCCGTATTAAGCTTCCCCATTATTATTCCTTTATTACTATTCTTGTTAAAACTATCTAAAAGTGCCCTAGATGGTATTTCGATTGCTGAAAACTGGGATGAAATAGCTGTTTTAGCCTCTCTTGACGTGATTGTCGTTGTTTTATCTGGTATACTTTTCCCTTATATATGGAGACATTAAAAAAATATTATTGGAAATGGGCTGGCATCGTTTTGCTAGTTTACACCATGTACATGGGTTTTGCAGGGCAGGTGCCCCGACAAGCCATTTTGAATGAGACGGTTCGGAACCTATACTTCCACGTGACCATGTGGTTTAGCATGATTGCCCTATTAGGTGTATCGGTGTATCATTCCATTCAATACTTACGCAAATCCGACCCTATGGATGATTTGAAGTCCAATGCCTACGTGATAACCGGTTTGGTATTTGCTACTCTAGGTTTATTAACAGGCAGCATTTGGGCTAAATTCACCTGGGGAGATTGGTGGACAAATGACCCCAAACTAAATTCCGTGGCCATTGGCATGCTCATTTATTTAGCTTATGGATTAGTTCGTTCTTCCTTGCCAGATGAACAGCAAAAAGCCAGAATATCATCGGTTTATAATATTTTTGCATTCATCATATTCATGGTACTAATCTGGATTTTACCCCGCATGACAGATTCCTTACATCCAGGAAATGGAGGTAATCCGGGTTTCAATTCCATGGATTTAGATAACCGCATGCGCATGGTATTTTATCCTGCCATTTTAGGCTGGATGTCCTTAGGTTTTTGGTATGCCCAATTACGCATACGCATTAGAAAAATTGAAGTTTTATTAGAAGAAAAAGAACAAGCATGAAAAAATATATCTTAACCTTATTGTTCAGTTTTACTTGCTTTTTAGGTTTAGCTCAAAGCGAAATTGAAATGGCGGATAAATTCCGCGCTGACGGCAAAATCTATGTGGTCATTGCTGTGGTACTCGTAATTCTTACTGGATTATTCATTTACCTTATTAGTCTCGACAAAAAGGTAAGTGCTCTTGAAAAAGAACTCAAAAAATAAACATATGAAAAAGACGCATATCATTGGTCTGATTCTAATTGCTGTAGCTATTGGAATTATTTTGATTACTACCGGAGATGCCAGTACCTATGTAGGTTTTGATGAGGCTGAGCGTATATCTCAAAATGACCCCAATCAAAAAGTCCATGTAGTAGGTAAATTAAAAAAGGATGCCCAAGGCAAGATTGTCGGCATGCATTTTGATCCTGCTGTGGATGCCAATCGCTTGGAATTCATTGTTCAGGACAGCCTAGGTAGAGAAAATCAAGTGGTGTATGCTGCGCCTAAGCCTCAGGATTTTGAACGCTCAGAAAAAATCGTGTTGGTAGGTAGCATGAAGAAGGATAAGGTTTTCTATTGCGATAAAATTTTATTGAAATGCCCTTCCAAATATCAGGAAGGTAAAATTTCGGCTGATTCAACAGCCACATATGAAGCAAAAAAACAATTATGATACACGAGACAATCGGATCAGTTGGTCACCTATTAGTCATTATATCCTTTGTAACGGCCCTATTGGCAACATTCTCCTATTTCAAAGCCACTCAAACGGCCGATGAACTAGCAGCTAAAGATTGGGTGAAATTAGCCAGAGGTATTTTCATCGTTCACCTGATAGCTGTGATTGGTGTAGCATCTAGCTTATTTGTAATTATATACAATCACTATTTCGAATACCATTACGCCTTCTCCCACTCCTCCAAAGCATTACCCATGGCTTTCATGATTTCATGCTATTGGGAAGGCCAAGAAGGGAGTTTCTTACTATGGATATTCTGGCAAGCCATCCTAGGTGTGATTTTGATGATCAAAAACCCGAAATGGGAAGCACCTGTCATGACCGTTTTTGCCTTGGTTCAAACTTTTTTAACTTCCATGATTTTGGGAGTTATTCTTCCTTACATCGATTTAAAAATTGGTTCATCTCCTTTCTTATTATTGCGTGAAGCACAGCCAGACCTGCCAGTTTGGAGTTTACAGCCTAACTTTATTCCTAAAGATGGACGAGGACTAAACCCCTTGTTGCAAAACTATTGGATGGTCATTCACCCTCCTACCTTATTCTTAGGATTTGCGTTAACCTTAGTTCCATTTGCTTATTTAATTGCTGGCCTTTGGAAAAACCAATTAACCGAATGGATAAAGCCTGCTTTACCATGGGCTCTATTTGGAGCTGGAATCCTTGGTATTGGTATTATGATGGGTGCCTATTGGGCCTATGAAACATTGAACTTTGGTGGATATTGGAACTGGGATCCTGTTGAGAATGCCTCTTTTGTTCCGTGGCTAGTGCTCATCGGGGCTATCCACACCATGATTGCCTACAAGCATTCCAGCGCTGCTTTAAAGACTTCCATCATCTTGGTGATTGCCACCTTTATTTTGGTCTTATATTCTACTTTCCTAAATCGTTCAGGAATCCTTGGGAATGCTTCTGTTCACTCATTTACGGATTTAGGTCTATCCGGACAGTTGCTTATTTATATGCTAACTTTCTTATTTGTGGCCATATTTTTTGCAGTAAAAAGATGGAAACAATTACCAGTAGATGAAAAAGAATTAGGCATCTACTCGCGTGAATTTTGGATTTTTGTGGGGGCCTCAATTTTGGGATTATCTGCCTTCCAATTAATTTTCACAACCTCCATTCCTGTTTATAATAAAATCGCGGAGGCCTTTGGTATCGTTTCTAACATTGCTTTACCTGCTGACCAAGTTGAACACTACAGCAAAATTCAAATTTGGATTTTCTTGGCCATTGCTGCATTAAGTGCTGTAGGGCAATACATTTGGTGGGGGAAATTGAAAGAATCCACTTCTTTCAAACCACTAACCAACTCGGCTTTAGTCGCTACGCTATTTACTGTACTTTTTGTCAATTTAGGTAAGGTTTATACCATTTCGTATATCTTATTATTATGGACTAGTTTATTCTCCGTCATTGCCAATTTCAATATCCTGATATTCTTAATTCGTCAGCGATTTAATTTGGTAGGTGGAGCCATGGCTCACGTAGGACTAGCGGTTATGCTTATTGGCATCTTGTTTTCATCTGGTTATTCCAAAGTAGTTTCATTAAACCGCTCTGGTTTTGCTATTTCCAATAAAGTGGAACAGTTTACCAAAGATGACAACAAAGAAAATAAAGAGAATCTTCCATTGTGGTTGGGTCAAGGAGCTCAAATGCAAGATTATTTGGTGACATATAAAGGTCGAATGATAGAATTGCGCGGTAAGCCTGGTTATTATCCTAGAAAAGATTTTGAAGTAATTGAAGGTGATTTCCACGCAGTAGCATTACGCAATGTGGAAAAAGACGGTCAATTGATTGCTAAAAAAGGAGATACCTTAACCGTAGAACCTGAAAATACCTATTATGAATTAGAATTTAAAAATGCCGAAGGGAAGTCTGTTTCTTTATATCCTCGTTGGCAAGTAAATCCTAAAATGGGCACAGCCATTTCTCCGGACGTCAAACATGCTTGGAGCCACGACATCTATACCTATGTTTCGCTAGACCCTCGTTTGGCTGCAGAAGCAGGAGAAGAAAAACAATGGAGCCAAACAGTGAATTCGACTGTGAGTATTGGAGACACTTTATTCCTAAATGATTTTGTGGCTATTTTACAAGATGTATCCCGCGTGAATTCGGTAGAAGATATGACTTTAGGGCCCAATGATGCTGCTGTTAAAGCGCAGTTCCAGGTTCTTGGTAAAAACTTCCAACAATTCTCGCTTGCCCCACTTTTCATTATCAAAGGAGGCATGGTAGCAATGCCAGCGTTTGAAAGTGAAGAAACAGGTATCAAAATTAAATTCACAGCCATTAATCCTAAAACTCAACAATTTAGTTTTGCGGTTAACACAACCCAACAAGATTTGATTATTATCAAAGCATTGGAAAAACCCTACATTAATTTGGTATGGGTAGGTTCCATTTTGATATTTATGGGACTGTTTGTGGCCATGTACCGTAGATTGCAACAACCCAAAGCTGCTTAATCACATGACTAGGAAAGAAATCATTATATTATCTGCTGGAATTGGCTTTTTGATTATTTGGATCATTGATTTAAATGCTCCTACTCCCGTTGAAATCCAAGGAAATTTTTGGTTAGAAATTTACTTTCATTATGTTTGGCTTATGTTTGGTCTAGGTTCGCTCCTTTACTTTCAATATTCCAAGAACTTGCGCATCAAGGAAGAAGAAAAAAAAGCAGGAGAGCCCAAACAAGATATCCGTAGCCGAGCTATGAAAAGTAACAAGCGCAAAAACTAAGTTAAATGGACCCAGATCCCGGATTATATACCACTCAAGTTGCAGGAATCATCATTTCCATGATATTCTCAGCCTTCTTTTCTGGCGTAGAAATGGCCTTCGTTTCCTGTAATAAATTATATTTTGAGCTTAAGGCTAAGCAAAATATCCTGAGTGCCAAAATCATTTCCAACTTCAACCAATCTCCCTCTCGATTTATCGGTACCATGTTGATTGGAAATACCTTATCCCTAGTGGCCTATGGTATTTTCATGGAAGAATTTTTGCATCATCAAATTCTTCAATACATTCCCTTTCTTCAAAATGAAATTCTGGCTCGTTTGTTAGCCTCTATCGTAGCCACCATTTTAATCTTAATTACCTCAGAATTTACGCCAAAAAGTATATTCTTAATCAACCCTGATGTTATTTTAGAATTCTTGGCCATCCTCATCTGGATTGTCTATGCGCTCATGTTCCCGCTTGTTTGGGTGACAGTAGGCTTGTCTAAATGGTTTATCACGAAAGTACTCCGACTTAATTACTCGGAAGAAAAACCCGCTTTTGGATTAACTGACCTCAATAATTACTTGCAAAATTTGAATCGCAAAGTCTCTACGGAAGAAGAGGCGGAAGTAGATACTAAAATCTTCCATAATGCATTAGAATTCAAGCAAGTAAAGGTACGAGACTGCATGATTCCTAGAACGGAAATCACTGCCATTGATTTGGAAGAAGGCATTGAGGGCTTGAAACAAGTGTTTATTGAATCTGGCCATTCCAAGGTTTTAGTATATAAAGAAAGCTTAGAGGATGTATTAGGTTATTGCCACTCCTTAGCTCTATTCAAAAAACCCAAGGATATTCAGTCCATTTTGACAAGCATATTAATAGTTCCAGAGGCTATGCCAGCGAATGACTTGATGCTTAAATTCTCTAAAGACAGAAAATCCTTGGCTTTAGTGGTGGACGAATTCGGTAGTACTTCCGGGCTAGTAAGTATGGAAGATGTAATGGAAAAGATTTTTGGTGAAATCCAAGATGAATATGATGATTCGGAAGACTGGGTAGAAAAGAAATTGGATGAGAATGCGTATCTTTTGTCTGGTCGACATGAGATTGATTACCTCAATGAAAAATACGATTGGAATTTCCCAGAGGGAGACTATGAAACATTGGGTGGCATGTTGATTAGCTTATATGAAGATATTCCTAAAGCTAATGAAATCATCACCTTAGCCCCTTTTCAATTTCAAATTTTGACCTCTACCGATGCCAGAATTGATACCGTCAAAATGACAATTGTAGGGAAAATTTCTCCTAAAGAAGAATCAAAAATTAAACATTAATTTTCTAGAACCCGTTGAAGTGTTTGGCATTTCATTACGGTTTCTTGCCATTCTTTTTCTGGATCAGAGTCTTCTGTGATACCACATCCTGCAAAATAGGTCGCGCGACATTTTCCCTCACTTTGATCTACTTTTACGGTTCTTAAGTTAACAAATAGATGAATCTCATCCCCTAAATTGACAGGCCCTAAATAACCCGAATACAATTCTCGTGCATGTTTTTCAGCTTTGGCAATCCATGCTATGGCTTCTTCCTTAGGTGTCCCACAAACAGCTGAAGTTGGATGTAGTAGAGATAATAAAATACCTGGCAATTGAGAGAAATTTAACGCTTGGGTATCCACCGTAAACTCCGTTTTAAGATGCAATAGATTTCCTGCCAAAATCGTCTTTGGACCAATCTCTTGGTATTCCCTTAAACGAATTTTCTTAAAACACTCAATGATATATCGACAAACGTAAGCTTGTTCTTCAATTTCCTTTTGCGACCAACGTGCATTTTGCGGAAGAATAATCTCCCCTAGCGGGTCTATGGCCGATTGGGTTCCCGCCAAAGCTATGGTACGAAAAATCCCTTGTGCATTTTGTTCTACTAAGGTTTCTGGTGTTGCACATAACCATGTACTTCCTAATTCAGGTATATATAAAGCGCAAACAAAGGCATTAGGATAAGCTTGACATAATTGCCCAAATGCCTTGAGCGTAGAAAAATCACCTGGGAATTCAACTTCGTCGGTTCTAGAAAGTACTACTTTTTGAAAATGCCCTGACTGAATTTCATTAATTGATTCACTTACCCAATGCGTAAAATGCTGGTGCTTCTCTTCGTTTTCTTCGACATTATGCAAAGGTTTCAACAAAGAGGACCCAACTACTTCTTCTTGAACAATGGACTCTTCCAATAAAGTCTCTGCTTTTAAGAAATAAGGAAGCCCAATGAAGGGAGCCACTAAAAATCCGGCTGGGAAAGTTTCCAAATCCAATGAACCTAACTTCTCTCCGCCAGTAGAATCTACTAAAAAATAACGTTTATCACTTTTGGGTAATCTCCAAACAGCCATGCCTCCGCGCTTTTGTTGCGTATGCTGCCACAACTGTTCCCAATCGAGCAAAGAGGTTAATGTTTGAGGAAGCGTATTAGGCATATTTAAAATAAGAATGACCAAAGTTAAAAATTAGCAATTAGAGATGAATGTTTACTAAGGACTTTTTTATGTCATTTTCAAAGTTCCATTTCAAAATGCCTGATTAAATTCAATAGCGCCACGGTCAAGTCCTCATCCAAGGGCTTTCCATCAGCATCAAGTTTCCCTTTTACTCCAGAAATCAACAAACATGTATTTTCAGAAATCTTTGCATCAAGTGTTTTCATGATAAATTTCAACTCCTCATGTCCCATTTTTCCACTGGCTGAAGCCGTTATAAGGCAGGCTGGCTTTTGGGTAAATACCGTTGTGGCTACACACCATTCAAGTAAGTTCTTTAACCCACTGGGAATACTAAAAACATACTCAGGACTACTAATGAGTATTCCATCGGCTGCCAAAATAGCTTGACGAATTTTCGTGATTAACGCTGGCGGATTATCTTGTGACTGTTCTGAATTAAAATGCGGTAATTGAGCTAATTGATCAAAAATTTCTATCTCCACTTCGTCGGAAATCAGATTACTGATATGCTGAACCAACTTTAAATTGGATGAATTCTCGCTGGCACTCCCAACTATGGCTAGAATTTTCTTTTTCATGAATGACATATACTAATATAAAACCTGTATCATAGTGCCGTTGAGGCATCCATTTTACAAGGAAGAAAGCGCTTGTTTCAAAATCGAATATGATTTCTTTTTCTTCTCCCCATCAAATATATAGGTAGCGACCATTAATTCATCTATACCTGTTTCTTCAATAAAATTGCCTAATTGATGTTGAAGTGTTTCCTGACTACCATAAAAACTACAAGCCAACATTTTATCTGCCATGGCTCTGATTTCAGGAATTTGGTAAGCTTCTGGTAATGGCCCTGGAGGAGCTAAAGGTACACGTCGGTTGGTGATAATACCTACAAACATGCGGATTAAACTACTACGAAGAAAAGCAGCCTCCTCATCTGTATCTGCTCCTACTACATTCACACAGGCCATCACGTAGGGCTTATCCAACTGTGAGGATGGGATAAAATTCTTGCGATATATATCTATTGCGGCACGAAATTGAGCGGGAGCAAAATGGGCGGCAAAAGCATAAGGCAAGCCCATTTTAGCGGCCAAATAAGCGGAATCAGTACTGGACCCTAAAATCCAAATGGGCACATCGATACCTTCAGCTGGAAAAGCTCTAACCTGAGCCATGCTATTTTCTTCGCTAAAATACAATTGCAATTGCTCTACATCCTTAGGGAAATGGTAGGCCGTATCCATATTATCCCTTCTCAACACCCGAGCGGTTTGTTGGTCTGTACCCGGAGCACGACCCAGTCCTAAGTCGATCCGATTAGGGTACATGGACGCCAAAGTACCAAACTGTTCGGCTATTACTAAAGGACTATGATTCGGCAACATGATACCGCCTGAACCTACTCGAATATGGGATGTTTTTCCTGCGACATGACCTATCAAAACAGAAGTGGCAGAACTGGCAATAAACTCCATATTATGATGTTCTGCCAGCCAGATTCGGTAAAAACCCAAAGCCTCCGCATGCTGCGCTATTTCCACGGTTCTTTCAATGGCCGTAGCGGCGGTTCCTCCTTGTGGAATGGGGGCTAGTTCTAATACAGATATGGGGATTTTAGACATGAAATTCCTTTGGGATAAAGAAATTAAAACTCCATTTTTTAAAAATATGTTCCCTTGTAGCACTTATAATTTCACCTGCCTACTATAATATTGATCATCCACTTTTCCATCTAGATCAAAATCTTCCACTCCCCAATATTCGATTTGATTTTTCTTGATTTTGAATCTAAACTTATAGGTGATGCGCTTTGGAATGGTATCCTGTATGATTAAAGTATCTTGAATAATCTGCCATCTTCCAGCTGGATCATAGGTGGTCTTACCTTGAAGGTTACGGTGCAAAGAATGATAGGTTCCATCTGCAGCATAGGTGGTTAGAATATTTTTCACTTTCATTTTGGCCTCCCAATCCTTTCCAAGCACCTCGATGTTTTGTGTACTATCTGAATTCTTATAGCTGGGCATGGTGATTTTTAAATGCGCTATCTGCCAAGTACCAACAATGGCCCGAGAAGCCTTTGGGCTACAAGAGGATAGTAGAATAACTGCTACTAAACAGAAAACAAAATAATCAATAACTTGAATTTTCATTTTTGATACATACTTCAAAATCAACTCTGTATATTATTCCATTCTCTGATGTTTTCTATAACTAAATCTACATTTGTTCTCAAATCGCTATTATTTAAATCTTCTAAATAAATAAATTGGACAATCTCATTGGCATATTTATTCTTATTTAAATTATAAATCGGCGCTCCCTTTATTTCACTTATAGTATCTTCAAGTTTTTTAAACTTGTCATAAACAACTTTACAATTCTTTACTTTATGAACAGATTCCAACCATTTAATTATTGAATTATCTGTCAAATAATTTTCAATTTCTCTTCCAGAAGTAATCCATGTTTTATTTCTTCCTATTTCAGCCTCAATTCTTAATTTAGTTCTATTCAATTTTTCATTCTTATTTTTTCCATCTCTGTCCATTAAAACAAATGCATTTGAATTTAATTTTAAAAGAGGAATCAACTCTTTTTCTAAATTTTCATAATCAAATGTCAAATTAGAAAGTAATCTGCCCCCATAAAACATAATTGAATAATGGTAACCTTCTATCAAATTATTATCGAGTAAACTAATCCATTTATTTAAATATGTTCTATCACTTGGTCCTTCTACCCAAATAATTCCATTACTCTGAAGTATATCACTAGCCTTCACCTCTAAATCTCTTAATATATTTTTTAGAGAACTGTGATTTTCAACGGATTTAACTAAAGTATTCCCATTTGCATTTTCAACATGTATTATATTACTTTCTTCCAATCCATTAAATAAATCAATCACAATATTTGAATGAGTTGTAAAAAAGAAAGTACACCCATTTGCTTTAGAAAAATCAATCAAATACTTGTAAAGTCTTCTTTGTAAAGATGGATGTAAATTATTTTCTAATTCTTCCAATGCAAATACGTACTCACTCAATTGATTGTTTTCAATTTTCGGATTCACCAAAATCAATATTAATACAAGTAAAATTGTTTTTATTCCACTACCCATTTTGGATAATGGAATTTTTCCATCTTGTTTAGATTCAAAATATATTTCCCAATTATTATTTTTTTCATCTAATTGAACTAAAATTCTAGAAAATTCAATTTCAGGATTGACAATTTTATTTAATTCACACAACAACTCAGATTCAATTAAGCTACTATCTTTATTAACATGATTAATAATTCCTTGAATTAAATTAGTTGCACCTTGACCAGTGGTATTTACGCTTGAATTAGGGCTTGCTTGTTCGGGCAAAATATCCCTTTCAGCTTTTAAATGACTAAAATGTTTTTGTAAAAATGGTGTTACGACAGATTGAGCATAATTTTTCAAATATGTTTCTGCGCCTTTTTCAAACACGTTTTCTAGGCTAACAAACTCAGTTTTATTACTATTATTTAATTTATAAGTCATGCATAACCCTTGCAAGGATAAGCCATATTCTCGATGGTTAACCTTTATTCCTCCCCCTGTCGCGCTGGGAAAATGTTTAATAATTAATTCATGAGTAAGAATATGATCAAATTCAAATTTCGGTGATTCGCCTTTCCTTTTATTTTCAAAAAAAGATCTTGAGCGAGTAGTTAAGAATTCAACTATTTCAATTAATGAACTTTTACCTGAATTATTTTTCCCAACAATGACATTTAATTGCTTTACATCACTCAAACAAATACCTTCTTCACCAAAGCATTTATAATTTTTAACAAATATTTTATCCATTTTCAATTATTGATTTCATAAATAATAAACTATGCCGACAAAATTGCCACGGTCAATCGACTCACACAGACTAAATCACCCTGCTCATTGTGAATCTTGATGTCATACACATGCATGGTTCTACCAATTCGAATCGGCGAACAAGTCCCAATTACCCAGCCTTCGCGAACAGCTTTTAGGTGATTGGCATTAATCTCTACTCCTACGGCTTTCATGGTCTCAGGATCTTTGGCAACAAGCATAGTTGCGATACTCCCCATGGTTTCCGCCAAAACCACCGATGCGCCTCCATGCAACAAGCCGAACGGTTGTTTGGTCCGATGATCTACTGGCATGCGGGCAGTGAAATACTCGGGATGAACTTCTAGAAATTCGATTCCTAGATGCTCAATCATGTTGCCTTTACTGAAGCTATTTAGTTGTTCTGAAGTGATGGATGTATTAAACATATATTTCGTATTTTTGTGCCTAAAATTCGCAATAATTTACTAATTCCAACCTCAATTCGCCTTTTTTATGCACCCTATCAAAGACATTTACCTAATTCGCCACGGAGAAACAGATTATAATAGAATGGGGGTGGTGCAAGGAAGCGGCATTGACGCTCATTTGAATGAATTAGGCCGTCAACAAGCTCAGGCATTTTTTGATCATTATCAAGACTTGTACATAGATAAGATTTACACTTCGGCTTTAGTACGCACACACCAGTCGGTAGATGGCTTTATCAAGAAAGGAATTGCCTGGGAACAACACCCAGGATTGAATGAAATTTCATGGGGAAACAAGGAGGGGAAGTCGCCCAACACGGATGACGACCTTTACTATAAAAATTTGACCAGAACTTGGCGAGAAGGGAACATTGATGTACCTTCGGAGGAGGGTGAGAGCCCTGTACAGGTTTTGGAAAGACAAAAACCCGTGGTAGATTTAATCCTATCTAGACCTGAAGAGCAAGCTATTTTGATTGCTATGCACGGTAGAGCTATGCGAGTTTTATTGACACATTTGTTTGAACAACCTTTACACAAAATGGATGATTTTGCACACAGCAATCTCTGTTTATACCATTTGCAATACTCTTACCCAGACCGTGCTTTTAAATTGGTGAAAGGTCCATTGACAGAACACCTGAAGCACTTGCCTGATTCCATGTAAATATGAAGAGACAAAAGCTTTATTGGGTATTACAATTTTCAGGCTGGTTTGCTTGGACACTCAATGAGGCTTTATTGTACACCATGCAATACGGCTGGCGATGGGCCTGGCTTTATGCCTTTGTGGGTAATATTTCTTTAGCCATATTATTGACCCATCAATACAAACAGATTACCCAAAAATATCAATGGCAAAATTATCCCCTCTTTAAATTATTGAGGAGAAATTTGCAGGCCCTTTTGGCTATGTCAACTATCCTGTTGGCCTTTAATTTGCCTTTGGATTTTGCCCTGTTGCAAGAAAACTATGAAGTAAAATTAAATACCTTCATTATCCTGCAATACCTATTCAACTTCATGAAACCATTGGCCATTTGGCAGTTGATTTATTTCTTCTTTCAATACTCCCAAAGGAAATTAGAAATTGAAAGACAAAACGACCAACTTGAAAGAACCATTCAGGAAACAGAAGGTAAGGTCTTACGCGCTCAAATGAATCCACACTTTGTGTTCAATGCGCTCAACAGTATTCGGGCATTGATCACAGAAGATCCGAATAAAGCTAAAAAAGGGATTAATCAATTATCAAAACTGCTGCGCAGCTCATTGCTAACCGAAAGAAAAAAAACCATTCCTCTTTCAGAAGAAATTGAGACAATCGTGGATTATCTTTCCTTGGAAAAAATCAGGTACGAAGATCGACTATTCTGGGAAGTTCAGATACCCAAAGAACATGTGAAAGCAGAAGTGCCCCCCATGATTTTACAAACCTTGGTTGAAAATGCCATCAAACATGGAATCTCTCATTCGGTTAAAGGGGGTACCATTATTATCCAAGCACACAAAATAGGGAATTTATTACATGCCTATGTCATTAACCCTGGCACCATTAAAACCAAAGAAAGTGAAACTGGGGTTGGGATGAAAAACTCCATCTCTCGTTTGAAAATATTGTTTGGAGAGACCGCTCAACTAAGACTAAAACCATTCGACAAAAACCAAGTGATTGCCGAATTAATAATACCTTATCTTGTACCTTAATTCCTGTGTTTTTATAAAAACCCTATTATGAACGCTATTATCATCGACGACGAACGTTTAGCAAGAAATGAACTAAAACGATTATTAGAAAATTTCCCACATATCCAAGTTATAGGAGAAGCAGCTAATACAGATGAAGCTGGGGCCTTAATTGAAGAATTACATCCTGATGTCATTTTCTTGGATATACAAATGCCTGGCAAAACAGGATTTGAGTGGTTGGAAGAATGGGACGGATATTTACCTGAAGTAATTTTCACCACAGCATTTGATGAATATGCTTTAAAGGCTTTTGAAGTCAATGCCCTTGATTACGTCCTTAAGCCAATTGAACTTTCTCGTTTAAGCGAAAGCGTACAAAAATTGGAAAAACAATTAGCTAATAAAACCAAAACTCATCCTGAGCAAGTTTCTGTTTCTCCTCAGCACTTTTTGAGTGCGCAGGATCAAATATTTGTCAAAGATGGAGAAAAGTGCTGGTTTGTGCGATTGGATAAAGTCCGTTTATGTGAATCGATGGGCAATTATGTCCGTTTATTTTTTGATGATCAAAAACCTTTAGTATTGAAATCCTTGAATGCCTTGGAAGATCGTTTAGATCCTAAGGTCTTTTTCAGAGCCAATAGAAAACACATTATCAACCTCAATTTTATTGAAAAAATTGAACCTTGGTTTTCGGGAGGACTGCAAGTGACATTACAAGGAAAAGGTGAGAAAATCGAGATTTCAAGAAGACAGTCGATTCGTTTCAAGGAGCTACTTTCCCTCTAATTTCTCTTCTTTTTCTACTATTTCTTCTTTCTTTTTACGAGAAGGGGCTTCGCCCAATATATATCCATAAGCTTGCAATGATGGCACATAGTCAAATATCACTTTGACTATGGCTGTCAAGGGCAATGCCAAAATCAACCCTGGAATCCCCCAAAGCATTTCCCCCAATAATAAGGCCAGCATAGCCACCATAGGGTTCACACTTACTTTAGATCCTATCACCACAGGGGTGATAAAATTAGCTTCGATAAACTGTACTGCTGCGACCCAAGCGATAACACCTAGGGCATGGGAAGGGCTCAACACAATTAAGCTAAGTACAATAGGACCACTAGCACCCATCCAGATTCCGATGTAGGGAATTAGCAATAATAAGCCAGTCAAAATGCCAAAAAAGTAGGGATAATCTACACCAATCCACCAAAAACCTATGGTATTTAAGATGGAAACAATCAGCATGACAACCATCAATCCGACCAAGTATCCTTGTACCACTTGACCAGTTTTACTCATAATTCCTTTCAATATGTGAGATTCCGTATTGGGAAAAACCATTTCTAAAAATTGAGCAAAAAAGCTTCTGTAATACAAGAAAAAGAATACGAAAATTGGGATTAAAATAATGGTAGTGATGGAATGAATGATGGTCCCGAAAGTGGTCGTTAGGATTGTTCCTGAATTCTTCAACAAGTTGATGGTTTGGTTACTGATTTCCACCATTTGTTTTTTCCGAGAGATATTCAGATTTCTGGACAAGAAACTCTGTAAACTAGAAATATAGGATTCGGCTTTTTTAATGAAAATAGGCCAATCTGACGCAAATTCAACCATTTGAACCGTCAAAATAGCTAATACTCCAGCTATAGCAGCCACGGTAATGATGAGGCAAATGGCGATGGAAACCGAACGAGGAAGACCTTTTCTTTCTAACCAGGCGGCCAATGGTAGCAAAAGCATAGCCAATATTAAAGCAGCTGCCAAGAGGATCAATAAATCCTGCAACAGATATAAGCCCAAAACCAAGATGGAAATGGAAATTAAAACAGAGGCTAAACGGACAATGTAGGAAGATTCTTTCGCCATAAACCAAAGCTAATGATTAAATTTAGTCGAAAAAAATTAATAATTTGGTAACATAGCCCTCTCTATATTTGCAGCAAGTTTTATAGGCACTTCACAAATTTCATCTTATGAGCCAGGCAACAGCCAATTCGATAAAAATTCTTCTGGTAGATGATGATCCTGATATTTTAGAATTATTGGAATATAATTTAGCAAAAGAAGGTTTTTTGTTAGCAAAAGCATCCGATGGAAAAGAAGCCATTTCGATAGCCCAAGAATTCAAACCTCAGTTGGTGATTTTGGATGTGATGATGCCAGCGATGGACGGTATCGAAACGGCACGTCGCATGAAATCCATGCCCGAATTAAAAGATGCGCTCATTCTATTTTTAACGGCTCGCGGAGAAGAGTATACCGAAGTGGCGGCATTTGATGCTGGGGCACATGATTACATCATCAAACCCATCAAGCCAAGAGCTCTGGTAAGTCGTATCAAAGCGATGCTAAAGCGTGAAACGATGGAAGATAACCAAGATGTTATTGAAATCGGTGGATTACAAATCAATCGTACACAATATGCCGCTACCTTTGAAGGAAAAGCATTGGTTTTGCCCAAGAAAGAATTCGAATTACTTTCTTTCTTAGCTAAAAACCCGAATAAGGTCTTTAACCGAGATGAATTATTAGAGAAAGTTTGGGGTTCTGATGTGTATGTGGTAGAAAGAACGATCGACGTTCATATTCGTAAATTGAGGGAGAAAATTCCGGAATATTACATCAAAACATTAAAGGGTGTTGGTTATTTATTTTCGATCGAAAAGAACTAAGCATAGAAAATTTCCATCATTTATAGGTAAATTGCGCCCTCAATGAGGGGTTCTTATTTAATTCTAGCACTATTTTTTTTGATCCATTCCTTGGCGGCACAAAGCCCTAAGCGGGAATTGCGTGGAGTTTGGGTAGCAACTGTCCAAAACATCGATTGGCCTTCTGCCAGAAATTACAATAGTCTAAAGCAACGAGAGGAGTTTATTGACCTGATTGATTCCCATCATCGAACAGGCATGAATGCCATATTTGTACAAGTTCGCTGTGCTGCCGATGCACTTTATGCCAAAAGTACAGAACCTTGGTCTGCCTATTTATCTGGTTTTCAAGGCCAGGCACCTAGTCCTTACTATGATCCCATGGAATTCATGATTGAGGAAAGTCATGAACGAGGAATGGAATTTCATGCTTGGTTAAATTTGAACCGGGCAACCATGTCTTCCAAAACCATTTTGAGTTCCGATCATTTGGCACGACGCCATCCAGAATGGTTGTTTTCATACAATGGTCAATTGATATTAAATTTTGGTATACCTCAAGTTCGACATTACATTGCTGAGTTAGTCAAAAATTTGGTTAAAAATTACGATGTTGATGGAGTCCATTTTGATGATTACTTTTACCCATATCCTGTCAAAGGTGCCTCAATTCCAGATGAAAAAACCTATCAGCAATACAAATTTCCGGAGGAAAGCTTAGCCGATTGGAGAAGGAGAAATGTAAACATGCTCATTCAAGAAATCGCTGAAACTGTTAAATCAACCAAACCCAAAGTAAAATTTGGCATTAGTCCTTTCGGAATTTGGCGGCATCAAAGTATTGATCAAGAAGACGGCTCTCCTACCCGCGCAGGCTTACAGTCCTACGATGATTTATTTGCGGACACGGAATTATGGATTAGAAAAGGTTGGGTAGATTATTTGGCCCCACAATTATATTGGGGAACGACGCATCGCGTGGCACCTTACAAGGCTCTCGCCACCTGGTGGAATGAACATAGTTTTGATCGGCCTATTTACATCGGCCATGCGGCTTACCATTTGAGTGATATATGGGCTCCTAGTGAGTTAACGAAACAATTAAACATTTCGAGAAGTTTACCTAAGGTTCAAGGTGCTATTTATTTCAGCTCTCGTCAAATTAGTCAAAATACGAAAGGTTGGAGAGATAGTTTACGAAGTAAGCATTTTGAGCATATTGCATTAATCCCGCCCATGTTATGGTTAGATAGTATAGCTCCTACGGCACCCCATCAAGTGAGCTTAACTAAGCAAAAAGACCAGTGGATATTGCGATGGAAAGAAGGCGAGCCTAGTTTAGATAATGATCCAGCACATTATTACGTTGTGTATCGGATTCAAAAAGATGAAATTGAACCTTTGGATAAGGGAGAGAATATTATCTATAAAGGAAGTAGCAAACAAATAATAATTGACCCTAAGTGGATCAAATCTGGTACAGGATTTGTTGTTACAGCTTTGGACCGATTACATAATGAATCTATTCCAGGAACTATACAGTGGATAGTTCCAAACGTAGTTGAATAAATTGATGAACATGAAATTCTTGCATTTATCTGTTAAAGAAATTACTGAAGAAACGAATGATACCAAAACGATCCATTTTTGGCATCCAATACATGAGGCATTAAGCTATCATTCAGGACAGTTTTTAACTGTGATTCCTGAAATTGATGGGAAAAAGGTACGTCGTAGTTATTCTTTATCATCTTCTCCATTGATTGACCATTCCCCAGCGATTACAGTCAAACGCATTGCTGGAGGAGCCGTTTCAAATTATTTATGTGATCAGATCAAGGTGGGAGATAGTTTGGAGGTCATTGAACCTATGGGTAACTTCTTTATTCAGCCTGAGGCAAATGCTAGCAAAACCTATGTTTTCATGGGTGCGGGATCTGGCATTACGCCATTGATTTCCATGATTAAAACCTTGCTTAAGTCTGAGCCTCAATCCAAGATTCATTTGATTTATGGGTCAAGACATGAAGATCAAATCATTTTCAAGAAAGAATTAGAGCAATTAGAACTGACAAATGCAGGACGTTTTCAAGTTTTACATGTTATTAGTAAACCTGCGGCCAATTGGCCAGGACTAAAAGGACGTATTAACAAGGCTTCTACTGTATATTACCTGAAACAAGAGTTTGGCTTGAATATCTCTTCGGCGCATTATTACCTATGCGGCCCTGCTGGCATGATGGATGAGATCCAGGAAGCTTTGGCTATGTTTGATGTACCTACAGAACATATACACCGAGAATTATTTCATAGCAATCCCCAGACAGAAGAAATCACAGAGGATGATGGCAGCTTGAAAGAGCAAGAGATTACCATTATTTACGAAGGAAAGGAACACCGAGTTACGGTGAAACCCCATGAGACTATCTTAGAAGCGGCCTTATCAGCTGATGTCGATATGCCCTATTCATGTCAAGCTGGTATGTGCACGGCATGTATGGGCTTATGCAAAAGTGGAAAAGTGATGATGGATGAAGAAGATGGATTGACAGACAATGAAATCAAAAAAGGATATGTCCTTACTTGTGTCGCACACCCATTATCTAGTGGTGTGGTGATTGATTTAGATTAGAATATCAATTACTTGATTCAATAAAAAAATCGTTTATTCGTTAACCTTGACAGCGTTTGGAACGCTGTCAAGGTTTAAATTTTGCCTCAAAAATCTCTTGGATCCCAAGCTACTCGAGTATTATCATATAGTTGACTTAGTTTTTGCATATCCTCAGGTGAAATACAAAAATCAAATACCTCCATATTTTCCTGAATTCTCGCTCGTTTGACAGATTTTGGTATGGTTACAGCTCCTAATTCAATGTTCCAACGAACTAATAATTGATACGTGCTTTTTCCATAATGAGCAGCTATTTCGTTCAAAACCTCATCATCTTTTTTCCAACCACGAACTAGTGGAGCATATCCTTCCACTTGAATATCATTTTCCTGATTAAATGCGAATTCGTCCGGCATGTAACAAAATGGACTTAATTCAAACTGATTAACGGCAGGACATATATTAGCATGAAGAAACAGCTCTTCCAGGTGTTTTTTATAATAATTAGACACCCCTATGGATCGACATAATTTCTGGTCATATAAAGTTTCCAACGCCTTCCAAGTTTCTTTTCTTGCGGTATCCTTAGGCCAATGAATTAAATACAAATCCAAATATTCTAAGCCCAAATCACTCAAGGTTTTATCAAATGCTCGCAAAGTAGAATCATACCCCATGTCTTCCATCCACACTTTACTAGTGACGAACAAATCCGTTCTTGTCACACCTGATTCTATTATTCCTTGCCCAACTTCCTTCTCATTGGCATAAATAGCCGCTGAATCAATCAAGCGTATACCCAAATCCAAGGCATCTAGAACAGATTGTTTGACCTCATCTTGCTGTTTCGGTGCATACAAACCTAAGCCTAGTTGCGGCATTTGAATGCCATTATTCAATGTTACAAAAGGTATGTTCATGTTTATTAAATTCTAGTGAATAGTACTATGGATTATGAGTTAGTTGAAAAATTGAGTTGAAACTCCCTCTTTTCATCCCCCCCGCCCCGCTTAGATTTGTCAACTTTTGAAAAGTTGACAAATCTAAAAAAAATCAATTCAAAAATGTAGCCCATTTTATCAAGCATTTGATTTCTTACAATCAAGAAACCTATTTTTTCATCTGCAAAAGCCAATTACCTTATGTATTTTTGTAAAAAATTAATCGCATGAGTAGAAAGATCAGCGTAGAAGCGCCCAAAAGAAGTTTCCTTCCTTCTGATTTCCAATTAAGTACTTGGGAAAGTGTATTGCCCTATTTTGAAAAGCTAAGCTCTTTGAGCATTCAAAACCTAGAAGAATTACAACAATTTTGTATCAGTCGCTCTGAACTTGAAAGTTATTTATCCGAGAATTTTGCTTGGAGATATATCAAAATGTCATGCGACAATCAAAATGAAGAGCTTCAAAAAAGTTACCAGCAGTTTGTCAACGACATCATGCCCAACGCGTCTATTTATGAAGATGCTTGGAATAAAAAAGTAGTTGAATCAGGTTATACCGATCAATTACCTGCACATGGATATGGTATTATGCTTCGTGGCATGAAAAAAGCCATTGAAATATTTCGAGAAGAAAATATTCCACTTTATACTGAGCTATCCAATTTATCCACTGAATACGGCGCATTAACTGGCGGATTGATGGTGGAAATTGATGGGCAAGAAAAAACGCTTCAGCAGGCCAATGCCTATTTGGAATCGACCGATCGAAATAAGCGCCAAGAGGTCTATTTACTGGTTGCCAATAAACGACTGAGCATTAAAAATGAATTGAACGAACTATTCAACAAATTAATTGAACGTAGGCATCAAGTGGCTCAAAATGCCGGGTTTGATAATTTTAGAGATTACTCTTTTGCAAGCTTAGGCCGTTTTGATTATACCGCTGCCGATTGTTTTGAATTTCATGAAGCTGTGGCTCAAACCGTAGTGCCCATGGTCAACCAGCAAGCTGCCAAAAGAAAAGAGGTTCTTCAAATTGATGCCCTAAAACCTTGGGATAAAGCTGTGGATCCATGGGGAAGAAAACCTCTAGTGCCATTTACTACAGCGGATGACTTATTAACTAAAACCATCCAAGTATTTGATGAATTAGACCCATTCTTAGGAAATTGCCTAAAAGAAATGGTCAAATTGAACCGTTTTGATTTAGATTCTAGAAAAGGGAAAAACCCAGGTGGATATAATTACCCACTGGAAGAAAGCGGCTTCCCTTTTATTTTCATGAATGCCGCAGGTCAAGTGCGGGATATGGTCACCTTATTGCACGAAGGCGGACATGCCGTACATTCCATTGTAACAAAAGATTTAGCCTTAAATGCTTTTAGAAATGTTCCATCAGAAGTAGCCGAATTGGCCTCAATGAGTATGGAACTGCTCACCATTGATCATTGGGATATCTATTTCCCAAATCCGGAAGAAGCAAAAAGAGCTAAAATTAAGCATTTAGAGGACATTTTAGAAACGTTACCTTGGGTGGCGACTATCGATGCCTTTCAACACTGGATTTATGAAAACCCAACTCATAGCCAAGCTGAACGAGATGCTGCCTGGTTGGAAATTATTGCCCGCTTCTCCGACAAAATCACTGACTGGTCTGGTTTAGAAGAGATTAAAACCAATATCTGGCAAAAGCAATTACACTTATTTGAAGTACCTTTTTACTACATCGAATATGCCATCGCTCAATTGGGAGCATTAGCCGTTTGGAGAAATTATTGCCGACAACCTAAACAAGCATTGGAGCAATATTTACAAGCACTGGAATTAGGCTATACAGAACCTATGAAAACGATTTATGCTGCAGCTGGCATTGAATTCAATTTTAGCAAAGCCTACATTGCTGAATTAATGAGCTTTTTAGCTGAAAAAATCAAAAATTTAGAAGAAAGCTAAGCTGCTTATTTAAAGAAATTTTTTTTGTACCAATTTTGGACTTATTTTTGCATCGGATTTTTTACACAACTATATGAAATTGAAAAGTTTATTGCCTGCCCTTCTTGTTGTTGCTTTAGCGAGCTCATGCGATTACCAAAAAAACAATCGAATTAAACAAAAAGATGTTCGTCAAGGCGATACCTATGTATACGGTGTTCATCCGGATAGTGCTGCTGCTCAAACGAAACAAACTTACACAGCTAAACCTGAGTTAGAAGTTAAAGCCAATGAGCTACGTGCTAAATTATACAGCGCCAAAAAATAAGCGAGTTTAACTCTCTATTCAATGATATTAAAGCCTCCAAAATTTGGGGGCTTTTTATTTATCCATGAAATAATCGCGAATAAAATCTAACTGGTAAATCAAGGCAGTATAGATACTAGCCCATAAGAAGGCAGAAATAGCCATAAAAAACAAAATTCGGGGAAGCGGCACTTTAAAAGATAGGGCCAATAAACTTCCGCCAATCGGTGTTAAAAACAAGGGGGTACAAGCTGCAATACCTTTAATGCCGAATTTCGTCCATATTTTGACCGCCATTCGAGCACGTTTACTAAATACCAAAGGTTTTTGAGAACGCCACTGAGCGATGTACTTGACCAACCATTGACCTAGGCTAATCATGAAACTGACGGTAATCATCATGCCTAACCAAGTGAAAAGTATCGTTTCCATCCAACTTAGACCTAAACTGAAACCTGTAATAGGACCAGCAATGAACTTGATGGCAGTAGCGGCCATAACGGCCGAATATGAAGACCAATCCATCTTTAGTTCAATTTATATTGACGTACACCTTTATCCAAAAACGCAACAAAATGATCGACATTGGCATCAAATGCCACTGGAGTTACCATGGGTGCTCCCTCTTTACGAGGATCCAATAAAACATAATGTGGCTGAGCATTGGAGTTAAATCGACTAATCTGAAAATCCAAATTTTGGTCTCCTAGCGTTTTCTTTTCCTGCCCATCTACTTTAGAAACATACCATTGATCTGCTGGCAACTCGGTTTTGTCATCACAATACAAAGCTACAATCACGTATTCCTCTTGCAAGCGTTTCAAGACTTTAGGGTCTGACCAAACATATTCCTCCATCTTCCGACAGTTCACACATCCATGACCTGTAAAATCTATGAACAAAGGTTTCCCTACTTGAACTGCATAAGCCTTAGCTTCTTGGTAATCAAAAAAGCCTGTAAGTCCCAAAGGTAACTCTAAAAAATCGCCATATTTAACCACGCCTGTAGAGCCTGGTTTAATACTAACTTCACCTGAGTTTCCTTTAAAATCTTGACTACTCATGGGTGGCAACCATCCAGATAAACCTTTCAATGGGGCCCCAAACATTCCTGGAATTAAGTAGACAACAAAGGCCAAAATAGCCGTGGCAAATAAGGTTCTCGGAATAGATAACTTCCCAGCAGGCCCATCATGTGGCAAAGAAATTTTACCGAATAAATACAAGGTCAAAGCACTAAAAATAGCAATCCAAATCGCCAAGAATATTTCTCTGTCTAATAAATGCCAGTGATACACTTGATCCGCTACACTTAAAAATTTAAAGGCTAAGGCTATTTCTAGAAATCCTAAAACCACTTTCACTTCATTCATCCAATTACCAGACTTAGGCAATTTCTGCATGAATCCTGGGAAAATAGCAAATAAGGTAAAAGGAATAGCAAAGGCTAAAGAAAAACCCAACATTCCTATGATAGGCTTTACAAAAGCACCTTGTGAGGCTGCAATCAAAATACTCCCAGCCAATGGTCCCGTACATGAAAACGATACCAATACTAAGGTAAAGGCCATAAAAAACACACCAATGATCCCTCCTTTGTCTGACTTCGCATCCACAGAATTAACCATTCCAGAAGGTAATACGATTTCAAATGCCCCTAAAAAAGATATTCCAAAAAAGATGAATATGACAAAAAATAAGAGATTCGGAATCCAGTGGGTACTTAAAAAATTGGCAAAACTTGCTCCTGCAAAAAAGGCTAACAGAGTCCCAAAGAACACGTAAATCAATACAATGAAGGAGCCATATAAAAAGGCTAAACCTTTCCCTCCTTTTTGTTTGGTGAAAAAGCTCACCGTCATGGGAATCAGTGGATAAACACAAGGTGTCAATAAAGCTAAAAGCCCAGCACCCATGGCTATCCAAAAAAATTGCCATAACGATTCATTAGGAGCAACTGGAGATGCACTAGCAGTAACTACTGATTCAGGGATTTTTTTTTTTGCTTCGTCTGTCAATACATCCGAGGCGGTAGCAGAACTGGCTATCACGAAGGGCCCCTTGATGGGCACACAAAGTCCACTTTCATTGGAACAAGTTTGAGAATCATAATTTCCTTCAATCTTCCAATTTTCAGCTGTTATTTTGATTTTTTGTCTGAACTCTCCCTTTTCAGTGAAGTAAGTATATGTTCCGTTCCAAATCTCTTTGTCGAATTTTGAATGCGGATTAATCGCCTTTAATCCTCCCACTAATTCAAAACCAACTGGATTTTTAATAGTAACGGTGGTTACCACAGGTCCTAAATCTTTATCAAAATCGGAGGAATATAAGTACCAACCTTTTTCAATTTTCACTTGAAATACAATTTCTGCTTCTTGACCTACCGAGGGTTTCGCTGGTTCTAATGTCCAAGACCATTTGGCAGGCGTCAACTTCTGCGCTAGCACTGGACTAAGCACAAAAAGAAACAAGCTTAAGATGAGTAATTTGTATTTCATAAGTTCAATATTTTCATAACCAAACGCTGTTTGGTATACAACTAGTTCGTGGGTGTGAATTAATTTTCAAAATTAAACAATTTAGTGGATATCTATGACAAATCTATAGAACGGAAAAGGCGATCAATTGGTTTTTCTATTCGGATAAAAAAACGTAATTTTGTGCCCATTCTCACGTAAATACGAACAATACATATCCATGGCTGCAAGCACATTCCCACAACAGCGCGATAACGAAATTTTTTCATTGATTAGTCAAGAAGCACACCGTCAGGAATTCGGTATCGAGTTAATCGCATCTGAAAACTTCACGTCTCCTCAAGTTATGGAGGCTCAAGGTAGCGTTTTGACG
Source organism: Aquirufa nivalisilvae (assembly GCF_003143535.1). Taxonomy (GTDB): domain Bacteria; phylum Bacteroidota; class Bacteroidia; order Cytophagales; family Spirosomataceae; genus Aquirufa; species Aquirufa nivalisilvae. Next base: position 442,608 of record NZ_CP029346.1, on the reverse strand, counting down.
AACAAATATGCAGAAGGACTTCCTGGGAAACGTTATTATGGTGGTTGCGAGGTAGTAGATGAAGTAGAAACTTTAGCTATTGAGCGTGCCAAAAAATTATTTGGGGCAGCTTGGGCTAACGTACAACCTCACTCAGGTGCACAAGCCAATGCAGCAGTATTTTTATCATTTTTAAATCCTGGAGACAAGATTTTAGGATTTGACCTTTCGCATGGTGGTCACTTATCACATGGTTCGCCAGTTAACTTTTCTGGAAAATACTTTCAAGCATTTTTTTACGGAGTAGAAAAAGAAACGGGTTTAATCGATTGGGATAAAGTAGAAGCTACTGCTGCCAAAGAAAAGCCAAGATTAATCATTTGTGGTGCCTCTGCATATTCTCGTGATTGGGATTACGCTCGCTTAAGAGCTATTGCGGACCAAGTTGGTGCTATCTTATTAGCTGATATTTCACACCCATCTGCATTGATTGCTAAAGGTTTATTGAATAACCCGATGCAACATTGCCATATTGTTACTACTACTACCCACAAAACCTTGCGTGGACCACGTGGAGGTTTGATCATGATGGGAAATGATTTTGAAAACCCTTTTGGATTCAAAACATTGAAAGGAGACCTTAAAACAATGTCAGCATGTTTGGACGGTGCTGTTTTCCCAGGAACTCAGGGTGGTCCATTGGAACATGTCATTGCGGCTAAAGCAATCGCTTTTGGTGAAGCTTTAACTCCAACATTTGAAGCCTATGCCAAACAAGTGCAAAGCAATGCTCAAGCGATGGCAAAAGCCTTTTTAGCCAAAGGATATGATATCATTTCAGGAGGTACAGATAACCACTTGATGTTGATCGACTTACGTCCTAAAGGATTAACTGGTAAGTTAGCAGAAAACACCTTGATTAAGTCCGACATTACCATCAATAAAAACATGGTTCCATTTGATGATAAATCCCCATTTGTCACTTCAGGTATGCGTGTGGGAACAGCTGCTATGACAACTCGTGGTTTGAAAGAAACAGAGATGGAACAAATCGTAGATTTAGTTGATCGCGCTTTGATGAACCACGAAAATGAGACTGTATTGGCTCAAGTAAAAACAGAAGTAAATCAGTGGATGAAGCAATTCCCACTTTATTTATAAAAGAAAAACATGGCATTAGATCAGGATTGGGACGACGAGGACCAGGATGAAGATAAGGACGGCACGGAAATGTCGTTTATGGATCATTTAGAAGAATTAAGGTGGCACATCATTCGCTCCTTAGCTTCTATTGTGATATTCACCATCATGGCATGGATTTTCAGAAATGAAATCTTTGGTATCATTATTATGGGACCAACCAAAGTAGATTTCTACACCAATCAAGTCCTATGTCGTTTAGCCGAATTAACCGGAATGACCAGCTTGTGTATGCAGGCAGCTGATTTCATCCTTCAAAGTAGAGAAGTATCAGGTCAGTTCATGATGGCATTAACCCAGTCAATTATTGTCGGTCTTTTATTTGCCTTCCCTTATGCCTTTTATGAAATCTGGAGATTTATTCGTCCAGGTTTGAAAGAAAAAGAACAAAAAGCAGCTCGTGGAGCCGTTTTCTGGGTTTCACTTTTGTTTTTTATTGGGGTATCATTTGGCTATTTTGTGGTTGCACCCATGGCCATCAATTTCTTGGCAAATTTCAAATTAGATCCTAGTATCCAAAATCAATTTGACATTAACGACTACATTTCATTATTGTCCATGTTGACTTTGGCTTGCGGCCTTACTTTCCAATTACCGATGATTGCTTTTGTACTTTCTCAAGTAGGTATTTTAACGCCTTCTTTCATGAGAGAATACAGAAAACATGCATTAATCGTGATTTTGTTAGTTGCGGCTATCATCACCCCTTCCCCCGATGTGATTTCTCAATTATTGGTGGCCTTCCCTCTCTTTGGCCTCTATGAAATCAGTATCATCGTTTCAGGAAGAGTATTGCGCAGAAAAATGAGAGAAGAAGCGCTCGAATCGAATTCCTAATCGAGTTCCTAATTAGCAAACATGAATTACCTATCCGCGGAAAATATTTCTCGCAATTTGGGTGAAAGATGGGTCTTTAAAAACCTATTCTTTGGCCTACAAAAAGGAGAGAAAGTATCCCTCATTGGAAAAAATGGTACGGGTAAAACTACCCTCATGGAAACCCTCATGGGTCTCCAAAGCCCAGATGAAGGTAAAGTAACTATCCGCAAAGGCATACGTGTGGGATATCTTCCTCAAAATCCGATTTTTCAGGAAAATGAGGAGGTACTGAACTACCTTTTTTCAGATGATCTCCCCAGTGCACAAGCCATCAAAGCCTATGAAAAGGCGATGATTTCAGGAGATGCTAAAGAGCTAGAAGATTCTTTTGCGCTCATGGAAGCTAACAATGCCTGGGATTATGAAGCTAGAGCTAAACAAATCATTACTCGACTTGGAATTCCCGACGGAGACCAAAAAGTAAGTACGCTTTCTGGTGGTCAAAAGAAACGCCTTTCTTTGGCCAAATTATTGATAGAAAGTCCAGATATCATGATTCTGGATGAGCCTACCAACCACTTGGATATAGAAACCATTGAGTGGCTAGAAGGAATTCTTTCGGGTCCGAACGTCACGGTATTAGTGGTATCTCACGATCGATATTTCTTAGATAAAGTATGTAATAAAATGTTGGAGTTAAGCAATGGCTCCATCTATACCTATGAAGGCAATTATGCTTATTTCTTAGAGAAAAAAGCAGAGCGCGAAGCTTCCGAAGCAAGTACCATTTCCAAAGCTAAAAACTTGTATCGCAAGGAACTAGAGTGGATGAGACGACAGCCTAAAGCTCGTGGTACCAAAGCCCAATCACGTATTGATGCTTTTGCAGAGACGGAAGAAGTAGCTCATCGTAAAACAGATGACAGCAAACTGGAATTAAACATCCAGATGTCACGCCTGGGCAATAAAATCATTGAAATCAATCACTTAAAGAAAGCCTGGGGAGAGAAAAAGATTGTCAATGATTTCACCTATACCTTCAAGAAAAAAGATCGTATTGGTATCATTGGAAAAAACGGGGCAGGAAAAACTACCTTCCTTCAATTATTAACTGGGTTAGAACAACCAGATGCGGGCACAATCGATCCCGGTGAAACGCTAGTAATTGGCTATTATACCCAATTACCTTTTGAATTTAAGCCAGAACAACGCGTCATTGATACCATTACAGAAATTGCAGAAGTGATTCCATATGGAAAAAATGAATCTTTGACACCTAGTCAGTTCTTAAGCAAGTTTTTATTTCCTACTGCCCAACAATATACTCCCGTAGAAAAGCTATCAGGGGGAGAGAAAAAAAGGCTACAACTCATGCAAGTATTGGTCAAGAATCCGAATTTCTTGATTCTGGATGAGCCTACCAATGATTTGGATTTAGATACCTTACAGCTATTAGAAGACTTCCTAAGTGAGTTCCAAGGTTGTTTGTTACTCGTTTCCCACGACCGTTACTTCATGGATAATTTAGTCGATCAATTAATTTTAGTGGAAGGTGAAGGTGAAGTTAATTTTTTCAATGGTAACTATACAGATTATCGAATAGCTCTTGAAAATAAAGAAAAAGAACCTGTTGCGGAGAAAAAAAGTCCTGTAGTAGCAGTTGAAAATAAACCTGCTTCCAAAGGAGCGAAACTAAGTTTTAAAGAAGCGAAAGAATTGGAAGAAATAGAAAAAGAAATGGCCGTGATGGAAGGGCAAAAAGAAGCACTGATTGAGCGTCTAAGTAAAGGTTCAGACGACTTTCAAGACTTAACGGCTTGGGCAGCAGAAATTGAGCGATTAAAGAATAGTTTAGAGGAAAAAGAAATGCGTTGGCTGGAATTATCCGAACGCGCTTAAATCATCCACAATGAGCGAAGAACAAGTATCCAATGACCCTTTGCATGGCAAAACCTTAGCCTTCATCATGGAGCAATTGGTGGAGCGTTATGGCTGGGATGAACTGGCACGAAGAATTCGCATTAATTGCTTTGCCATCAATCCAAGTATCAAATCTTCATTGACTTTTTTGAGAAAAACTCCTTGGGCCCGACAAAAAGTAGAAAACCTCTACAATCGTACTAAATGGTAATAAAAAAGGCTCCTTTCGGAGCCTTTTTTATGGATGATATATCCTAATTCTCAAAATAGATTTCCTTCAATCCATACAATGGTTTATCACCTGCATTAGGATTAGAGAAGACAAAATATAAGTTCTGAGAACCCGATACATTCACTGGCATACTAGCTTGTCCTGTCGTATTAATATCGATCGAACCTAAAAGCGTACCCGTTGGACTTCCTGATCTCAATTCTAATTTACCACCAGCTGTTTGACCTGGCATCACAAAAGAAGAAACTTGGATCGACTTAATTCCTGTCAAATCAATCACACCAAAATTGGCATAACCTTTATCAGCTGTAGCTACCAATAACTCGCCAACCCCATCAATTTTATATTTCATGGTTTTAGAAGTTTGGTCAGCTGAAGCAGCCGCCACACGTGAATTACGCAAAGTAATCACTTGTTGGCCTGTAGCCGAACCTACTTTAGAACCTCCTTTATCTGTATAGCTTGCTACAAACAAGAACGTACCTGGTTTACCACTATCATTGGTCACATATTCCCCTTTCAATGGTTTAGATGTTTTCTTGGTATCAGATAAACTTAAGATATAACGAACCATTTCTTTAGCGTCATCTGATTTTATTTGTGGGTGAGCAGCCATAACTTGTTCTCCCCAAACTCCACCACCACCACTGATAACTTTCTTCGCTAACATATCAATATTAGCTGTAGAAGCGCGGTATTTCTTGCTTACTTCAGTATAAGATGGTCCAATGGACTTCTTCTCTACAGCATGACAAGTTTTACAATCAGATAATTCGATCAAACGCTTTCCATTAGAGAAAGAAGTATTGCTTTGGTGTCCTTGCTCAATTAAGGTTTTATCAAATCCTTGTAAGTAGTTGATATTCAAAACCACATCCTCTTCTGCAATTTTCTTGTTGCTCAAAGAACCATCTTCCTTATCTTCTACCTTCACTTGGTATTTTACGGGTTTGTCATTCCAATAGAATGATTTATTTCCTTCAATACTCACATCCACTTTTGGAATTTCATTTCCAACCTTAATGATCGTCTCAGCTGAACTGACATTACCTTTTGCATCTTTAACCTTCAACACCGCTTTAAATACACCAGATTTAGTGTAAGTAACGGTAGGATTAGCCAAGGTACTAGTTTGTCCATCACCAAATGACCAAGCATATTTAACAGCATCACCGTCATAATCCAAAGTACCTTCTGATGAGAATTTCACCTTCAATGGAGATGCTCCGACTTTTTTATCTGCCGCAATTTCCACTTTAGGAGGGCGATTCCCGCCGTTATATTCAATTTTGTATAAAGTTGCCTCCTCGTTTTGAGCAAACCAGTTTGGACCATATTCTAAACCATAGAATGTACCATCTTGGGCAAATTGCATGTCAATCGGGTGAGAAAACTTCACCGAAGGTAGGAAGCGCTCCATAGAATCAAAATCACCATTTTGCTTCATACTTACCGTGTAAATGATATCTCTAGCCCAATCATATGCAAACAGTTTTCCATCATAATAAGAAGGGAACTTCGTTTTAGAAGTGGCTGGAAAATCTTCAGAATAATACACAGGCCCTGCCATGGCATTTCTAGATCCTTTCCCTATAACCGGACCAAAGTCTGGAGAGTCCACGTATGGATAGAAAATAAAGGCTTTTTGAGGTGTAGGCAAATGAGCAAAACCCGTATTGTGCGGAGAATTGTTGATTGGAGCCTCTACACTAAACTTAGCCCAAGTACTGTCTTTTACAAAATCTCTTTGGTTGTAAGTTTGATTATTTCCTACAAATAAAGGCCAGCCAAAATAACCTGCTTCACGTGCTTGATTCACCTCATCATATCCTCTTGAACCATATTTAGGCGAATTTTCACCTGCATCTGGACCTACTTCTCCCCAATACAAAAAGCCTGTACGTTGATCCACAGCTATGCGGTAAGGATTACGGTTACCCATTACATAGATCTCCGCTTTGGCATGTGGCGTTTTCTCTGGGAACAAATTACCCTTAGGAATAGTATATGAACCATCAGCAGTAGGCTTAATACGCATAATCTTTCCTCTTAAATCATTGGTGTTCGAACTTGTAGAACGAGCATCCCAACCAGCTCTTCCTGGACGATTATCGATGGGACCATATCCATTGGACTCAAACGGATTGGTGTCATCACCTGTAGATAAAAACAAGTTTCCAGCTTTATCCCAAGCAATGGAACCTCCTGTATGACAACATCCTGTGCGCTTAACTGGAACACGTAGCAATACCTTCTCTGTATTCATTAATAAGGTATCTTTCAAATCGTCGTAGGTAAAACGAGATAAATGCTGCGCTGTATCGGGTTGACCTGTTTGTGGGGAATAAAATAAATAAATCCACTTATTTTGATCATAATTAGGATCAATATTCATCCCCATTAATCCGTATTCAAACTTATTGAAAACATCCAAGTTGGCTACCACCTTCGTTTTACCTTTCTTAGGATCGTACATTTTCAATTTACCTTTACGCTCAGCAAAAAAGATTTTCCCTTGATTCGTCACGGCCAATTCAGTTGGCTCATCTAAATTACGATCTAAGGTAATCTTAGTAAACCTATTTTCTTCTGGAAGAACCCCTGTACGCAATTTTTTATTGTAATTGATATCAGCCCCAGAAGCCACCCACTGCAATCCTCCCCAAATGTGTTTCAATACTAGGTCTTCTGAAAATGTTTCATGTGTATGTCCCCAGTTGGTATAAAACGCACGGCCACCATCATATTCATGGTACCAAGCCATCGGGTGGAAATCACCCATTTTACCATCCTTGTAAGTTTTCTCATCTACAGTTACTAGTACTTTAACGTCTTTATTAAATTCTTTGATGTCATAAAATTCATCCTTACGAATAAAACTAGCGGGCATATGTGAAGTAGAAATATGGCTTCCATCAACTACATTCATCTTTCCTTCTTGTACATTCGGACGACCAGGATGAGAGGCAAAATAACCTCCGGATAATTTACCGTACCAAGGCCAATCGTATTCAGTATCGGTAGCCGCATGGATACCTAAATATCCTCCACCTGCTTGAATAAAACGTTCAAACGCGTTTTGCTGTGGGTCATTCAAGACATTTCCAGTCGTATTTAAAAATACCACGACACGGTACTTCTTTAAATTATTTTCGGTAAAAGCAGCCGCATTTTCCGTAGTATCCACCGAAAAGCCTTTTTCAGCAGCCATTTTCAAAAAGGCTATTTTGCCAGGTTCAATGGAACTATGACGAAAACCTTTGGTTGATGAAAAAACCAAAACCTTTTTACCTTTGAGTACGTTTTTATCTTGTGCTACAAGTGACAACGAAAATAAGCAGGCAAGACAGATGCTAGCCATGATTCGGACAGAGCCGAAGAATTTGTGTTTCATATTATATTTCAGTCTTAAAGAATAGGTAAAGTTAATTTAAATGCATCATTTTCGATTAAATTATTCAAAATTTTTATTCAAATAATACCATGAAAAAAATCGCCATTTTACTCGCCTTACTCGCTGGATTTCAAGAACTAAGCGCCCAATCCTGCTGCTTTCTAAAAAAAGATGATATGCAATTAATGGCTTCCAATAAAGCCTTTCAACGCTCGCATAAATTACCAAAACCCTATGTACACATCTCCAAAGCTGGAGGTGAAATGATTGAATTCAGCACGCCAGATGGCCAAAAAGCCCATGCTTTTTACATCAAAGCAGCTAAACCCACCACCAATACCTTGTTCGTATTTCAAGAATGGTGGGGCCTAAATGACCACATTAAAAGGGAAGCAGAACATTTTTACAGCACCTTAGGCAATGTCAATGTATTAGCTATTGATATGTATGATGGAAAAGTAGCTACTACTCGAGAAGATGCAGGCAAATACATGGGAGAAGCTAATCCAGCCCGACTAGAAGCCATTATTAAAGGGGCCATTCAACATGTAGGACCTAAGGCTAAAATTGCTACTGTAGGTTGGTGCTTTGGAGGCGGACTATCCTTAAAAGCTTCCATATTAGCCGGAAAACAGGGAGTTGCTTGCGTGATGTATTATGGAATGCCTGTAAAAGATATTAATGAATTAAAAGCTTTAAATACGGATGTACTAGGACTTTTTGCAGGTAAAGAACAATGGATTTCTCCCAAAGTGGTAGCAGAATTTGAAGACAACATGAAAGCTGCTGGCAAAAAACTACAAGTAAAAAGCTTTGATGCTGAACATGCTTTTGCCAATCCTTCTAATCCAGCTTTTGACAAAAAATCAACAGAAGAAGCCTGGAATATGGCCATAGCTTTCTTCAAAGAAAGAATAAAATAACTTAATTGGGCGGCTTCTTGAGCCATTTATTTCAACACTTCAGAAGCTGCCCGATATCCTGATGAGATAGCCCCATCTAAATAACCACTCCATTTTTCTGCGGTTTCAGTTCCAGCAAAATGCACATGCTGAAAGGGCGTTCTGATTTGATGTCCAAATTGAGTTAAGGTATTAGGACCCATTAAACCCGTATAACAACCACGGGAATAAACTTCCTCTGTCCAACATTTATCGATGTACTGCATGGGCGTTGAAGCCTGATGACCAAAAATTTTCTCTACTCGTTCGATGATCATTTTCTTGCGAACATCTTCTGCTAAGTCGATGAAATTTCGAGCATCATTTCCTTCCACAAAAACCAATAATACACCTTGATCTGCATCAGCATGTCCCACATCAAAGGTCACTTTTAATGGGTATTCATCACTCACAATTTGCCCACTAAAACCCAATTCTCTCCAAAAAGGTGTCGGGTAAATTAAATACACTTTCATGGCTGCACCCATAGGCATACGCTGATACAATTGAGCTTTCTGTTGAGGTAAAGGTGGCTCGAATAAGATGGAATTAATCAATACAGGTGGTATGGCTAGAATACATTTTTGCGCTCTAATCCTCAAATTAGGGGATTCCGCTAGTACTCCTCCATCATTTTGAATCAACTTTAGCAATGGTTCATTTAAGTGAATTTTATCCATAAATGAGACTGCTATTTTCTTGACTAAACCCTGAGTACCTCCTTTCAGTATGCTTTGTTGAGCTCCATTTTTAATGGATATCAAGGTGTCCATGTTGTCCCCAGATTTAAAATAAAATAAGGCAAAAAGGAGCGAAATTTCCGAAGCTTCTGCCGCAAATACGGTTTGTATTCCAATTTCAAATAAATGCTTGGCCTTGGCTGTCCAAATATGTTTCTCCATCCAAGTCGCCAAAGTCATAGCATCATATTCCTTAGCTCTTGGGTGATTCCAAGGATCTGAAATGGATATTTGCTCTGAAAGCTTATTCATTTTACTAATCGCAATTCCTAAATCAATCAATGAAATGGGATCGATTTTAGGAATTGTACCCGTATATGAACTGATTTTATCTTTAAATTTCAATAGATTCTTTCCTTGGTCATAGGTTTCATATGTTTCCGTTTGGGTTTCCTTAATCCATTCCCAAACCAAATGTTGCGTTGGTCCAACCCACTTTGCACCCATATCTACGGTCACTCCTGATGCTAAATCCTCAGTCAGCGTTCTACCTCCTATCCGATCTCTAGCTTCCATGATGATGAAATCTTTTCCAGCAGCATGCATTTTTTTTGCCGCAGCAATTCCCGCATAACCTGCTCCAACAATCAAAATGTCTGTTTTAATTTCTTTCATGTTTCATTACCCTATTTTGCCATTTCCAATACAAGGAATATGCTAACGACCTTATGTTAAAGGTGCTATTCTTTTTTTGTTGTTCCAATTTTTCAACCAACTGAAGGCAATCCTTAATGGACTTCTGACTTAACTCTTCCCTCATTTTCACATCTTTACTTACTGACAATAATTGATCTTCTTTTAACCAATCATTCTCTTTCTCTTGTTGAAATGACTGAATAACTGCATGAATGGATTTATAATCCTTCAATGCCTTCCGATGTATTTTTTCCCATTGCCACCAAAATGAATGATCTATACGCTGACTAGCCTGTGGAAACATATCCGTATTCAAGGTATTAGTCCCAAAGTAAAAAGGTTTAAAAACCGATAAACAAGGAGCCGATGATCCTGTAAGCCACACACTGGAATTAGCTTCATCTCGCAGCTCCACTACCATACTTCCCGTGGTTTGTGAGGGGGTCAAAATCCCTTGCGCATGTAAGCAAATGTTACCCATATCACCTCGATTAGGCTCAAAATCATCTTTGATCCGGTGACTTCTCAAAATCCTGAAAGCGTCTTGAATGCTCCATTTATTAGTATTTGATAAGGGTACATGAAGCTCACATTGCTGTTTTCTGGATGCCCCTCGCCCCATAAAGGTCATGAATGGTTCAGAAAAAGCCTTTTGAAAGTCAAAAGGCACGTCCTCCTTTATCCAAGATTTTTTATAAGCGAACACTTTTGCATCTGGATGTATTTGATCAAAGTCCGTCCCAATAGTCAATAAATTGGAAATCGCATGAAATGATTGAATTTGTTTATATGCCCAAAATGGTCCAGCCGTTTCTAATACATAGGCCGAATGGGTATCCGCGATCAAAAAGCTATTGCTATAATACATCCCTTTATCTTGATAGCCTCCACAAGCATCTTGTCCATATTTTCCGAAGTATTCAAGGATCATTTCCAAAGCCAATTTGGCCGTTTTCGACTGTTCCAAAGCTAATCGCAAAAGATCCATCCCGGTCAAACCATCGTTTTTTCGGGCCAACTTAATTTTGGTAAAAACAGCCTCATTACCTATGGCCACTCCATGTTCATTGACTCCCATTTCTGCTCCCCACATATGAAAAGGTTTAGAAAGAATCACTTCATGAACTTGTTCTGGGCAATCCACGGCAATAAAAGTAGCCTGCACTCGTTTTTCAGGTCGGCTCTGAGCAGGAAATCGAACGATTTGTTGAGCTTCATTTGGCTCACGATCAGAATTTTTAGCCAAGATAGAGTTCCCATATACATTCCGATGAGAAGGGCTATAAAAAGTATCGCACATGTATGGAAGGTTTAGAAAACTAAAAATATGTTACAAGTATGGAATTTATTTCACGCTTCTCAAAAAATACCTTGACTAAAAACCAATCAAAGTATACCTGCAGGAGATTTCGGTCAAAAACCTTATGTTTGTAATCTATTAATTGTCAAAGCAATGAAATACCTCATTCTATTTTGCTTATTTTCTTTCAGCCTACCAGCTCATAGCGCAGTTGCAGATTCAAAAATAGAATTGAGTTATTCTAGTTCCAGTCAAAAGAAAGCTGCTAAATATCGCAAAAAGAAAGGTTTTCTTTGGGGACTTTTCAAAAAGAAGAAAAAAGGTTGCGATTGTCCAAAGCTATAACACGCATTTTTCATTTTGCCCTTAGCCTTAACCCAAGATAGGATTCAAGGCTGATGCAGCATATTGCCCTGGTGCTAAGCCTTGTAACCAACGCTGACGATCAGCTTCTTGATTATCATTTTGAGGCTCAATAATCTTAGCGTCTGCATCCATAAAAATGATGGTCATTATTTCCCGCATTTTATTCGAATGATTACCTGGTGCGGAATGCAAAGTCCAGCCTTTATGAAAAGTTGCATCTCCGGCTTTCATTGCTTTTTCAGCGACAATCGGGAAATTCTTTTCTTTGACAAATTGACTAATCATTTGCTCTGACTCATCAGAAATATTCACCAAAGGCAAGTTAACATCTTGAGTCCCAGAGGCAAAAGTAAGCATTCCCATCTCTTCGTCGATGTCCACTAAAGGCATCCACATCGTAACGGTATTTTTGGTATTTAAAGGCCAATAATATTGATCTTGATGCCATGGAGTTAGTCCACCTTTAGGTTCTTTGAATAAAGCTTGGTCATGGTACAATCTAACCCGTTCAACCCCCAATAAATCGGCTGCAATCTGAGCAAAACGTTTAGCTAAAGTAAATTCTTTGATTTTAGTATCTTCTTCCCACAAATTCATCATCTGCAAAAAGGCCTTACCATAAGTATCGCGTTCAGCTAAGGACTTTTGCTTCACGCGAAAATCCTTAGCCCAGCGATTGATTGCTTCCCGATAGGGTTGCAAATCATCGGCACTTAACACGTCTGGTAAAAAGACGTGTCCATTCATATTAAAATAGGTTTTGTCTGTGTTCTTAAGTATGTAAGCCTGATTAAGCATCTAGCTAAATTTTAATTCAAAGTTCCAAAAAAAGAATCCGACACTCTACCGTGAAATTTGTAAAAATTAATGCAATTTTACCATTGATTAATATTTTTGCCAATCATTCTGATAATTTTAAAATAAGATGAAAGCAAGTTTGGAGCATTTAGTCAAAGGAACCGAAGCTTTATCCTTTGAAATCAAGGAAGTAAAGCAAGCTCGTTTTGATGCTCCTTATCATTTCCACCCCGAACTGGAACTTACTCTGATTATTTCAGGTGAAGGCAAACGGTTTATAGGCAACCAAATTAGCGACTTTAGTCCAGGAGATTTGGTTCTATTAGGATCAAACTTGCCCCATTGCTGGCAAAATCACCGAAAAGATTGGCTAACAGAAGATTTAGAAGAAGATGCAGCTCAAGCCCTAGTAATTCATTTTTCTGCTGATTTTTTGGGAGAAGCATTTATGAATAAAAAAGAAAGTAGCGCTATAAAATCATTATTGGAGAGAGCTAAGATGGGTTTTTCTATTCAAGGAAGTACTCAAGATAAAATTGCTAGAGAAATGCTCCTATTAAAAGGCTTAGCCCCTTTTCCTAGATTGTTAAACTTCCTACAAATACTTCATACCTTAAGCACTCAAACTGCGGATCTTCAGCCTATTGAATCCATTGAAAGCAGTTATACTTTATCTACCGTTGATTTAGAAAGAATTAATCGAGTATACGCCTATGTCATAGCCAACTATACCCATGAGGTGCATTTGGATGAAGTGGCTCATTTAGCTAACATGACCGAAACCGCATTTTGTCGATATTTTAAGAAAGTTACCAATAAAACCTTTGTAGAATTAGTTACCGAATTCCGAATTAAACATGCTTGTCAATTACTCAAAAGCACGTCGAAACCTATGATAGAAATCTGTTTTGAAAGTGGTTTTGGAAACCTTTCGCACTTCAATAAGCAGTTTAAACAATGGATGAAAATGCCTCCACTACAATATCGAAAATTGACCTTAGAGTGGCATCAATAAAATGCCAAAATCCCTTAACGCTGTCAAGGTTTAAAACCTTGACAGCGTTGGGCAAATTTCACAATTTCCCTCCAATTACCCCTTCAACAAACTGATAAAAAACTGATTATTTCTTCTCTGGGAAAAGCATACTTAATACGATACTCACCGTCAATATTCCAATAATAACGCCTAAAGAAGCTAAGGTTCCGAAACCTATCTGCTCCAAATAATGATGAGCTAACATCTTGATTCCAACAAAACTCAATAGCACACCTAAACCCATTGGTAAAAAACGGAATAGGCCCATTAAGTTTGACAAGAAGAAAAATAAAGACCGCAATCCCATGACGGCAAATACATTGGAAAAGAAAACAATGTATGGGTCTTTTGAGATAGAAAAAATAGCAGGAATAGAATCTACTGCAAATAAAATATCGGTAAAGGCAATAACTACCACCACCACAAAAATGGGTGTTATATATAATTTGCCTGTTTTCATACGAATGAAAAAGCGGCCAATCACATTTCGTTTATATACATTAAAATACTTAGACAAAATCTTCACTACTGGATGATGCCCTGGTACCATTTCCTCTTCACTGTCTTTTTTAACAATGATACTAATACCCGTGTATACCAAAAATGCACCAAACAAATAAATGATCCAATCAAACTTCTGTAAAAGCGCCGCACCTAAAAAGATAAAAATCAATCGCAATACGATTGCTCCCAATACACCCCAAACCAAGATCTTTTTATAATAGCGCTTTTGAACCCCGAAGGAATTAAAAATCAAAATAAAGACAAAGACATTATCTGCAGACAAAGAATATTCCACCAAATACCCAGTGATAAACTCCAAAGACATATTTTCTTGAAATACTGCCAGTTGATCCAAATATGAACCTGTACCTAAGTTAATTTGCTTAGCATACAATTCTTGAACAACTTGTAAACTTGGTACATCATGGATACCATGTACCATCCCACCATTAAACCTCAGAAAAAGATAAAATAATAAGGCCAAAACTACCCAAGCCCCGCTCCAAAACCCTGCCTCTCGAAATGTTACTTCTGACTGTGGCCCAGTCTTAAATACACCTAAATCCACCAACATCACTGCCAAGACTCCCACTGAAAACAGAATAAAAAACAAAGTTTCGCTCATAAATATCTAATTTTGCACCAAAGTCCAAAGTTCGCAAATCTTTGGCACACATTTTATGTACGAAGGAAAAAAGGTAATTGTTGTGATGCCTGCCTATAAAGCCGCACTCACTCTCGAAAAAACGTATAACGAAATTCCTCATGATTGGGTGGATGAAGTCATTTTAGTCGATGACCATAGTCCTGACAATACCGTGGAAGTCGCTAAACAAATTGGCATCCAACACGTGATTCGCCACGACAAAAACAAGGGTTATGGGGGCAATCAAAAAACTTGTTATACAAAAGCTTTGGAACTAAAGGGTGACATTGTCATCATGCTTCACCCAGACTACCAGTATACTCCCTTGCTGCTTAAAGCAATGATTAGTATCATTGGCAATGGTTTGTACCCAGTGGTTTTTGCTTCTAGGATTTTAGGGAAAGGTGCCTTAAAAGGAGGCATGCCTATATATAAATACATCGCCAACCGTATCTTAACCTTGTACCAAAATATTCTTATCGGTCAAAAATTATCAGAATACCATACTGGATATCGAGCTTTTTCAAGAGAAGCTTTAGAAGCAGTTCCTTTCCAAGCATGTGACGATGATTTCATTTTCGACAATCAAATGGTACTCCAATTATTTTGGAAAAACTTTGAAGTAGGAGAAGTGACTTGCCCGACCAAATATTTTGAGGAAGCATCTTCCATCAATTTTAAACGGAGTTCCATCTATGGATTTGGAGTTTTATGGTATTCCTTACGCTATCGTCTAGCGAAGATGGGCTGGACTTGGGACTTAATGGGAAAGTAAAATTCCCTTACTCAATAAAAAAATCCCCTACCCAATCGGCAGGGGATTTTTGTTTAATTACCCTACAATCGAATGGAAAGACCTAATAAAAAGTTAAATCCTGCCTGAGGGTACTGAAAATTCTCCGTAATCACTTTTTGTTCATACACATAACTATAAGTGTATCCATTTGATGAGTACAACGTGTTCGCTACATTATTTAACAACAAACTAGCTTGTAAATTCTTTGTCCAACTCGTCTTTATCGGATAGGTCAAACGAATATCTTGTGTCCAATAGGCTTTCAATTTCCTGTTTTCATCCGAGGTATTGTCCAAATACTGTTGACCTACATATTTAGTTAACAAACTTGTCTCTAAACCCTTCCATGAATAGGTCAGTTGACTGCCAGCAATGGTCGATGGTGAATAGGCGATATCAGTAGTTCCATGATTCACGATTTTGACGCCATAAGTATCATAATCAGGAATACTTTCAACAAAATTCAAGACCTTGTTTTGACTTAAAGTTACATTAGCCTGCCATGTAAAATGACGAGATAAGCGGTAGTTCAAACTTGCCTCAATTCCCATTCGATAACTATCAGGCACATTGGTACGAATAGCTTCTCCCACGCTATTGACAGCACCTGTCAATACCAATTGATCACGATATTGCATTCGATATGCATTCAACTGAAATGAATAGTTAGATGCCGCTCTTTCAAATCCCAATTCATAATCGGTCAAAAACTCAGATCGCGGAGTCGTACCTGGGTTATCAATAAAATCCTGACGACTAGGCTCCTTACTACCAACAGCCAATGAACCATAAATTTTACTTGATTCAGAAAGTTGATGCGTCAAGCCAAATTTAGGATTAAAGAAGTCATAGGTCCAAATTTGGCTAATATCCTGCATTTTATCTGCGGTACCTTGCATTTTGTATCCCACAGTACGGTACTGTAAGTCCAAATAACTTTGCCACTTAGTCGACAAGGCATAATTCATTTTGACAAACAAATTCAAATCTGTCTTCTGTGATCTACTTTGATACCAACGATGACCCAAGTAAGAACTAGGCAAATTATCACCAGAAATAACTTCCCCGAAGTGGCGACCTACATAACGGTTCCAAGCACCTCCAAATGTGAATTTAAAACCTTGATTCGCATCATAATTCAATGCAAAAGTGCTTCCATAAAAATCATTATCCAGCCATTTTCTTCGCACTAAATTGGTACTAGTCAATGTATTTGAGCCCATTTGAATAGGATCTAGACCATACTTAGACAAACTCGCATCAGCTTTATACTCTTCATAATAACCTCGGCCATAAGTATAATGTCCATTTACATCCAAATTCCAATAAACTCCTAAACTATGATGGGATAAGAATTGGTAATGATCTTGAGCATAATTATCTGTTTGATTAGGATAGGTATAGTAATTATATGTCCTTCCACTTTCTAATAGATTCTTGGCTTCCGCTTCACTCAACCAATTTCGCTCGATATAAGCATTCATTCCAGCTACATCATTATTTACTCGACTTTCCGGAGTTCCATACCAAGATTGAAAAGTCTTTTCCTTTCCAATAAAATAATTCAACCGAAAAAAGGATTTCTTACCAAAATAGGCTGCAGACAAATAAGCGGATTGTAAATTGGAGGAGGCCCTATCCAAGTACCCATTGGAAACCACACGAGATAATCGTCCATCAATCGTCCATTTCCCTCCCAATAACCCAGTTCCAAGTTTCAAGGTACTTTTTATCGTACCAAATGAACCTCCAGATGCATTCAATTCTGCATATGGATCTTTCTCAAAACTATTGGTCTGCATATTCACCGACCCTCCAAAAGCTCCAGCACCATTCGTGGATGTTCCCACTCCTCGTTGAATCTGAACGGAAGCCACAGAACTAGCAAAATCGGGCATATTAACCCAATATGTTCCTTGAGATTCGGAATCATTGACTGGAATTCCATTGATCGTCACGTTCACCCGAGTAGCATCAGAACCACGGATACGAATCCCCGTATAGCCTACACCAGCTCCTGCATCAGATGTCGTGACAATGGATGGGGTGAAATTGAGCAATACAGGCATATCTTGACCCAAATTTGACTTCCCTAATTCTTTTGCCCCAACGTTTGTATAAGCCATGGCTGAATTCTCATCGGCACGGGTAGCCTTAACAACTACTTCATCATTTAAAAATGAAGATTTTATCAGCTTTATAGCGATCGATTTTTCAGAAGAATTTAATTCTCTGATTTGGGTTTCATAACCAACAAAATGAATCGAAATACTTAAAGAAGATTGGGTGCTTGTTAGCACAAAGTGCCCTTTACTGTCGGTCACAGTACCACGCTGGCTATCTTTTAACTTGATACTTGCTCCCCAAAGAGCTTGGGAATTTTCTTGGTCTACGACCATCCCTTCCCAACGGAAGGTTTTCTGAGCCCATACAGGCACAGCCATCATGGCAATCATTACTACTAAAATAATCTGTGTCGTTATCTTTTTCATGTTGAAAAGTTTAACAACAGGTAAAGGAGTCAAATCCTGTCTGATTTAACATATTAACCCTTACATCGATGATTTTTTTGAGTTTTCAGCGCTAAAAACTCGACAAAATCCCTTCGCCGGTACTAACCGAATCAGGTTCAATGGGTATAATCTCAGCCCAAAATATTGGGCACCCCTTTTTGTGGATGCACAAAGATACAAAAATTCCTACCTTTGCAAGCCCTAAGAAAAAATTGGCTGCCCTGATTCGGTAGATTATGATTGTAAAAGATTTTATTGCCCACTACCAACACGATGGAATAATTCAAACTCTTTCCTCGCAGATTCATCATGCCCCAAAAGGTAGTAAATATCACATAAAAGGCTTATCTGGCTCCCTAGACGCCATCCTTATGGCCGCCACTAAACAAGAGAAAAGGCCTTATTTACTGATTTGCCAAGAAAAAGAGGAAGCCCATTATTTGCTAAATGACTTACAAGCCTTAATGGCTGATGCGGAAGTTTTACTATTTCCCATGTCCCACAAAAAACCGTATGAATGGGAAGAAATAGATAATGCCAATGTATTGATGCGTGCTGAAGTGCTCAATGTACTCAGCAATCTACCTAACAAAGACCTGTTTATCGTCACTTACCCTGAGGCATTAAGTGAAAAGGTAATCAATCGAAAATCATTAGTAAAAAACACGCTATCCATCCGTGTTGGAGATAAAATTGATCCCAATTTTGTTGCAGAAACACTCAACGAATATGATTTTGAGCGAACAGATTTTGTCTATGAAGCTGGACAATATTCGGTTCGCGGAGGAATTTTAGATGTATTTTCTTACGCCACAGAATTCCCTTATCGCTTGGATTTCTTTGGGAATGAGGTTGATAGTATTCGAACTTTCCATCCTGAAACCCAACTTTCCATCCAATCGGTTTCAGCCATGCATCTTATCCCAGATGTACAAACTAAGCTTATTCAAGAAAGTCGAGAAAGCTTTTTAAGTTTCTTCCCAGAAAACAGCATCATTTGGATTAAAGATCAAGAGATGCTCTTAGAAATCGTTCAAAACTACTTCCAAAAAACACATGATACTTTCGAAGAACTGAAAAGTCGAGGTGGTGATATCCAAATCATGTCCGACCCTTCAGAACGCTGGGAAAATAAAAAAGATTTTTTAAAGTCCCTAAATCAATTCACGCAGGTTGAATTTGGGAAAAGAAATCACCTGAAAAATGCAGAGACTATCACCTATGCATCAAAAAACCCAGGAGCTTTTCATAAAGATTTTGAACGCTTAGCCGGAGCGTTGCTAGACAATCAAACTCAAGGTTATCAAAATATCATTTGTTCTGAATCTTCCCGACAGCTTGAACGCTTGGAAGTCATTTTCAATGAATTAAATACATCGATTCAATTTAAAAACCTGCAAATTTCCTTGCGAGAAGGTTTCATTGATGAGCAAACAAAAATAGCTTTTTACCCAGATCATCAATTATTTGATCGATTCCATCGATTCAAAGAGAAAAACAAATTCTCCAAGAATAAAGCGCTCACATTAAAGGAGCTGCGAAGCCTTCAAGTAGGTGATTTCGTAACACATATTGATTACGGTATCGGTCGATTTGCAGGTCTAAATTTAATTGAAACCTCGAATGGGGAGCAGGAAGTGATACGCTTGATTTATCGGGATGATGACGTGCTTTCTGTTTCCATTCATGCATTACACAAAATCTCCAAATATTCAGGGAAGGAAGGTGCTCCTCCGAGTATGTCCAAATTAGGTTCTCCTGATTGGGATAACAAGAAATCGAGAGTCAAAAAACAAGTAAAAGATATTGCCAAGGAATTAATTTCCTTGTATGCCAAACGTAAATCTGCTCCTGGGTTTTCATTCTCGCCTGATACGTATTTACAAGCCGAATTAGAGTCTTCCTTTTTATATGAAGATACTCCTGACCAAGCTAAAGCCACACAGGATGTAAAAGCCGACATGGAAAAGCCCCACCCTATGGATCGTTTGGTTTGCGGAGATGTGGGATTTGGAAAGACAGAAATTGCTGTTAGAGCTGCATTTAAAGCAGTGGCAGACTCCAAGCAGGTAGCCGTTTTAGTTCCAACCACGGTTTTGGCCATGCAACATTTCAGAACCTTTCATGACCGCTTAGCTGCATTTCCTTGTAAGGTCGAATACATCAATCGATTTAAGTCGCCCAGACAAATCAAAGAAACCTTGGAGCGAGTAGCAAAAGGTGTCACCGATATTTTAATAGGAACCCATCGTTTGGTGAACAAAGATGTTGTTTTCAAAAATTTGGGCTTGATGATCATTGATGAGGAGCAAAAATTTGGGGTGAAAGTGAAAGATCGATTGAAAGAAATGCGTGTCGATGTGGATGTCTTGACACTGACAGCTACACCAATTCCTAGAACCTTGCATTTTTCTCTGATGGGAGCCCGAGATTTATCCATCATTGCCACTCCTCCGCCTAATCGCCAACCAGTGGAAACTAAATTGGTCGTATTAAACGACGAACTTTTACGAGATGGGATTAGAGAAGAGCTCTCCAGAAATGGTCAAGTTTTTGTGGTTTATAATCGAATTGGAGAATTAGAAAGTATAGCCAATCGTATTTTACGTTTGGTGCCAGATGCCAAAATTGCCGTAGCCCACGGACAAATGGATGGTGACAAACTAGAAAAAATCATGTTGGGGTTCATTGAGGGACATTACGACGTTTTAGTAGCCACTAATATCATTGAATCAGGTTTGGATATCCCAAATGCCAACACCATTTTCATCATCAATGCCAATAATTTTGGATTATCGGATTTACATCAAATGAGGGGCCGCGTGGGTAGGTCCAATAAAAAAGCCTACTGCTATTTAGTAACACCATCTTTGGCGAATTTAACGAGTGATGCGCGTAAAAGATTGAGCGCATTAGAGGAATTTTCCGACTTAGGGGATGGGATCAAAGTGGCCATGCGAGATTTAGATATTCGGGGGGCAGGAAACTTGTTGGGTGCTGAGCAAAGTGGGTTTATCAATGATTTAGGTTACGATATGTACCATAAAATCTTAGATGAAGCCGTTCAAGAATTGAAGGAAAATGAATTTAAAGCCCTATTTGAAGCTGATTTAACTGAAGTAGCAGAGACCCTGAAAGTAGATTGTCAAATCGAAACAGATTTAAGGGTATTAATTCCTGATACCTATGTACAAAGTATTTCAGAGCGTTTAGCCTTATATACTCGATTGGATGAAATAGACCATGAGGAGGAACTTCAAAAATTCATTCAAGAAATAGAAGACCGATTTGGGAAATTGCCTCAAGAAGTAAGTGATATGATTGAATTGGTAAAATGCCGATGGAAAGCTCAAGTTTTAGGAATTGAAAAAATTCTCTTAAAAAACAATATCCTTAAACTTCATTTCGTTTCATCTGAGACGCATCAAAAACATGCTAGTTCCATTGTTTTGAAGGTCATCAACTTTGTCAATACTCGAAAAGGACAGTGTCAACTTAGAGAAAAAGCGAACAAATTGATTCTTCAAGTTGACCGAATCAGCAGTATTGAAGAATTAAATACTATTTTAGTGGATATTTTAGGCTAGTTTTGAGCTTATTAATTGAATTTTATACCTTTGCTTTTCAAATTCTTACGATAAAAGATATCAATGATTGCTAAATTGAAAATTGTAATGGGGATTTGTGCTAGTGTGTTCCTCTTGACATCATGTCCTAGTGGAATAAAATCTGGCGTAAAACCTAGCAGTGTAAATATCGGTTCTAAATCCTCAGCTACAGGCATTGCCTACAATCAAAAGGGTGGATTTCAAGTAGATAAAAAATTCAGTGGTCAATTAACTGGCCCTAATTTGGTATTTATTGAGGGTGGCCGTTTCACGATGGGTTCTTTAGAAGAGGATGTTTTAGGCATTCATGACAACGTGGAAAGAACCGTTTCTGTTCAATCATTTTATATGGATGAAACGGAAATTGCCAACGTGCACTATTTAGAATATTTATATTCCGTTCAAAAAGATTCTACGCAAGATTTTTATGAATCTGCTTTACCTGATACCACTGTTTGGAAAAATGATTTAGCATTTAATGACCCATATGTGGAGCAGTATTTGCGTTTCCCTGGATTCCGCATGTATCCAGTAGTGGGTATTTCTTGGAAACAAGTAAACGACTATTGTGTTTGGAGAACAGCCGCAGTTAATCAACAATTAGCAGGCGCAGATAAAGTCAAAGAAAAAAAACCTAAAAAAGGTGCTACTACGGCTGGAACTGCTGCTACAGCTGCTACTACTCGTACCAATACAACGGCTCGCTTAACCATCGAATCTGGCCGAGTATTGCCTTCGTATCGTCTTCCTACTGAAGCGGAATGGGAATATGCGGCTAAAGCGATGATTGGAACCCAGCAAGAAGATGAGAACCAAATCAACCAACGTATTTATCCTTGGGATGGTCCATCTTTACGTCAATCACAAGGTAAAGCTAGAGGAACGATGTTAGCTAACTTCAAGCGTGGTCGTGGTGACTATGCTGGTATTGCTGGCAAATCCAATGACGGAGCTATTATTACGACTGAGGTTTACAAATATCCACCCAATGATTTTGGTTTATACCAAATGGCAGGTAACGTAAATGAATGGGTACAGGATCTATATCGTCCGCTTTCCTTCCAAGATTTCAATGACTTGAACCCAGTTCGTAGAAACGAAAAATTAGATAAGGCAAGTCGTTACGACAGCAAAAACAATAATTCCTTAATAGACAACAAGGTTCGCGTTTATAAAGGTGGTTCTTGGTCAGATGTGGCTTATTGGTTAGCCCCAGGGACTCGTCGTTATTTAGATGAAGATTCTGCTACAGCAACCATCGGTTTCCGTTGTGCTATGATTTCCGCAGGGACAAACAAATAGTTTCCCTTCTTATTGTAAAGCCGCCAGAGCTAAAAAAGACACTTGTCTAGCTCCGGCGGCTTTTATTTTTTGTCCCAAAGTTAACATCGTAGCTCCCGTAGTCAACGTATCATCCACGATTAGTACATGCTTCCCTAGAAAGGAAGATGAATCTGATACTTGATATACATCTTCCAAAACATGAAAACGCTCTTGTCGATTTTGATGAATCAAGGTTTGACTATTCTTAATTCTTTCTATCCCACCTGATAAGATGGGGAGATGAGTACTTAATGCTATCCCTTCGGCGATGCATATAGCTTGATTATATCCTCGCTCTTGTATTCGTTGTTGGTGCATTGGAATGGGGAGGATAAGCTCATATTCATCCGGCCAATTGTACTTATTCAATTCTGCTCCACACCAAATACCAAGAAATCGTCCCAAATCTTGAGCTCCTTTGTATTTAATTTGATGCATGAGGTGCTGAACTCGACCACCTTTTGAAAATAAAAAGAAACAATGTACGTCTTGATATTCCAACCAACCATCAAATTTGAGACTGAGCCAATTGGGCCTGGGAAGGAATAAACCTGGCCTTGGAAGCTCTAATCGACACCTAGTGCAGAGTAAACCTTCCGAATCCAAAAGGGTATTGGAACACGCAAAACAGACTTCCGGATAAAGCAATTGTAAAATGCGCTTAAACATTTGAAAAAAGTTTTGTATTTAATTAAGATTCAGTAATTTTGCACCCCTAAATAAGAACCTAAATTTTACATGTTAAAACCATGTAGTTCAAGTTCTTGATAATCTTAGCGAAGAGTAAAAACACTTATATCATAATTAACCTTTAAAAATGGCACGCGATTTAAAATTCACTAGAAACATCGGTATTGCTGCGCACATTGACGCTGGTAAAACCACCACGACGGAACGTATCCTGTATTACGCAGGTGTGAGTCATAAAATTGGTGAGGTACACGATGGTGCGGCAACCATGGACTGGATGGAGCAAGAGCAGGAGCGTGGAATCACGATCACTTCTGCAGCAACTACTGTAAGCTGGAAATACCGTAACGAAGATTACCATGTTAACATCATTGATACACCGGGTCACGTTGACTTTACTGTAGAGGTAAACCGTTCCCTACGTGTATTAGATGGTCTAGTTTTCTTGTTTTCTGCGGTAGATGGTGTTGAGCCACAGTCAGAAACTAACTGGCGTTTAGCGAACAATTACAACGTTGCTCGTATTGGTTTCGTAAACAAAATGGACCGTTCTGGTGCAGATTTCTTAAACGTGTGCAAGCAAGTGAAAGAAATGTTAGGTAGCTACGCAGTACCATTGCAATTGCCTATCGGTGCTGAAGAGCATTTTGAAGGAGTAGTTGACTTGGTTAACTTCCGTGGTATCAAGTGGAACGAGGCAGATAAAGGTATGACATTCACTGAGGTACCTATCCCAGATGATATGTTAGAAGAGGCGACTGAATACCGTGAAAAATTATTAGAAGCAGTAGCTGAGTTTGATGATACTTTGATGGAGAAATACTTCGAAGATCCTAACTCAATCACTGAAGATGAAATTTTAGCTGCCTTACGTGCTGCTACTATTTCTATGAAAATCGTTCCAATGCTTTGCGGTTCTTCTTTCAAAAACAAAGGAGTTCAAACAATGTTGGATTATGTGATGGCTATTTTGCCTTCACCGATGGACAAAGAAGGTGTTAAAGGAACAAATCCAGATACAGGAGAAGAAATCCTAAGAAAGCCATCTGAGTCTGAGCCATTTGCGGCATTAGCATTTAAAATTGCAACTGACCCTTACGTAGGTCGTTTATGTTTTATTCGTGCTTATTCAGGTGGATTGGATTCTGGTTCTTATGTATTGAACAACCGTTCAGGAAATAAGGAGCGTATCTCTCGTATCTTCCAAATGCACGCTAACAAGCAAAACTCAATTGAGCGCTTAGGTGCTGGTGATATTGGTGCAGTAGTTGGATTTAAAGACATCAAAACAGGTGATACTTTATCTGATGAGAAACACCCTATCATATTAGAAGCAATGGATTTCCCAGAGCCAGTAATTGGATACGCTATTGAGCCTAAGAAAACAGCAGATGCTGATAACTTCTCAAAAGCCATCACTAAATTGATCGAAGAAGATCCAACTTTACAAGTTGAGTCTAACGAAGAGACTGGTCAAACCATCATCAAAGGAATGGGTGAGCTTCACTTAGAGATCATCATTGACCGAATGCGTCGTGAGTTTAAAGTAGAAGTAAACCAAGGTGCTCCTCAAGTAGCTTACAAAGAGTCTTTAACTAAGACAACTGAGCACCGTGAGGTATACAAAAAACAATCAGGTGGTCGTGGTAAATTTGCAGATATCGTATTTGAAATCGGACCAAGAGAAGACGACAAACCAGGTTTAGAATTTGTTAACAATATTGTGGGTGGTGTTATTCCTCGTGAATTTATCCCTGCGGTTCAAAAAGGTTTTGAAGAAGCCATGAAAACAGGTGCTTTAGCTGGATATCCAATGGATTCCATGAAAGTACGTTTGTTCCACGGTTCTTACCATGATGTCGATTCAGATTCATTATCTTTTGAATTAGCTGCTCGTATGGGTTACAAAGATGCTGCGAAAAGTGCTGGTGCTAAATTAATGGAACCAATCATGGCAGTTGACGTAGTGACTCCAGATGAGTATACAGGACCTATCACAGGTGACTTAAACCGTCGTCGTGGTATCATGAAAGGTATGGATTCTCGTCAAGGTGCCGTTATCTTAAAAGCAGATGTACCTTTGTCTGAATTATTCGGATATGTTACGGATTTACGTACTATGTCTTCAGGACGTGCTACAGCATCTTTAACTTTCTCTCACTATGAATTTGTTCCGCAAAACATTGCTGACGAAGTAGTAAAGAAAGCAAAAGGATTATAATACTAGCCTATGCTAATGGAAAGCCCTCGAAATTCGAGGGCTTTTTTTATGGATCAATCCTAAGAATTCTCCAATTTCATTAATATATTTATTCAAAATCATGTGAATGACGAATAATACTTCAGAAATAATTTCTTTCAAAACAAGTCAAGAATGGAGAGAATGGCTGGAATTACATCATGCAAGTTCCCCGAGCATATGCCTTAAAATCTCAAAAATCAAATCTCCAGAGCAAACTATTTCGTACCAATTAGCCTTGAATGAAGCCCTTTGCTTTGGTTGGATCGATGGCCAAAAACTACCCTACAACGAACATTTCTGGCTGCAAAAATTCAGCAAAAGAAAACCAAAAAGCACTTGGTCAAAAATAAATATTCAGCATATTGAGAGATTGACCCTGGAAGGCAAAATGATGCCAGCAGGGATATTGGCAGTTCAAGAAGCTAAGGATGATGGCCGATGGGAACAAGCCTATGATGCCCAAAGTCAAATGGTTATTCCAGAAGATTTCTTGATGGAACTTAGTAAAAACAAATCGGCCGAACAGTTTTTCCAATCCTTCAATCGAGCCAATTTATTTGCCATCTACTTTAGACTTCAGTCGGCAAAAAAACCGGAAACAAGAAAAAAGAGAATGGAAAAAATCCTCGAAATGCTTTCCAAAAATGAAAAATTCCATTGAAAAAATTCAACGCTGTCAAGGTTTAAAACCTTGACAGCGTTAGGCAAAAATACCAAATTCCCACACATTTTCCCTCCAGCAAACTGATAATCATCTACTCACCTATGCAAAATATCGCTTAAGTGATTGAATTGGTTTTTCGAATACATGGTAAGAAATAAAGCTAAACGCAAATAAGACTAGTATTCCATAAATATGGAATGGATCATAGATGGTTATATGAAGTCGATTCGTCAATTGATAAAACAAATCAGGAATTAACATATGATATAAATACAATCCATAACTCACTTTACCTATTTCTTTAAAAGGTCGAATGGATAAAATTTGAGCTAAATAACCAGGTCTTAAGGCCCCTAAAATTAAGCCCGCAGAAAGAATGGAAGTGAATGTTCGAAAAAACAACTGCTTCCACAAATCTCCATCCGATAAGAACAAAGTAGTTGTTAGAAATCCGATTCCAACCAAAGGAAGCACCCAATTTGACAAAGCTCTTATCTGCTCTTCCTTTCCTTCTCTTAAATAATAAGCCAGTAAGCCTCCCCAAGCGAAAGTATCTACACAGGTAACCATATAAACCCCAATTCCAGCATATTGATGAATCAAGACATATCTTGCAAGAAGACCAAGTATGGTTGTTGTCCAAAGTAGAAACTTCAAACTTTTATTCGAAGAAATCCCTAAAATTAATATGGGCCATATAATATAAAACTGCTCTTCTACAGATAATGACCAATATGGGGAAAGCATGTCTGACCAATTTTGACTTTGCTCTAACCAATGGTTATATAAATACGACCAATAATAAATTGGATGAAGGTAAAAATCACTAACAATCTGAATTCCAACCTGTTTTAACACCAATAATGAAGCCAATACAGCATAATATATAGGAAAAATACGTAATGCTCTGCGCGCTACAAAATTGCCAAATGATTTTGCAAATGAGGATTTCTCTCGCTGGCTTAACAAAATGGAAGTAATCAAATAGCCACTCAATACGAAGAAAAGCGTCACTCCAACTGGACCATTGGGTAAGGTATTAATCCAATGATTCGTGGGAAACCAATGAAAAATCAACACTAATAAGATTGCGATGGCCCTAATGCCATCCAAAGCTGGTATGTATTTCATCACTTAATTCTACAGCCAACAAAGCTAAAACATATTAAGCAATAAACCTCTTATCCTTGCTAGCGCTACTTTATCCATGCTGCGTATCTTTTGTAGAAAAGTGAAACTTCTTTCAGGTATTGGATGTATTTTTAAGATATTTTATTCCTGAGATTATGACCAAAATTATTGAAACGAGAAATATTTCCAAACGCTATGTGATGGGAGAAGAGGTAATTGATGCCTTAAAAAACATTAGCATTTCAGTGAATAAAGGTGAATATGTTGCATTTATGGGACCGTCTGGTTCAGGTAAGTCCACATTAATGAACATTGTAGGTTGCCTAGATACACCCAGTACGGGCAAATACATATTAAATGGTCATGATGTCAGCGAAATGTCGGAAAATGAATTAGCCGCTGTTCGAAATAAAGAAATTGGTTTCGTGTTTCAAACATTCAATTTATTACCTCGACAATCTGCTTTAGATAATGTAGCGCTGCCTTTGATTTATGCGGGTTATTCCAAAAAAGAAAGAAATGAAATTGCCATGGAAACCCTGAGAGGCGTAGGACTTGACAACCGAGCTAGCCACAAGCCAAATGAGTTATCTGGAGGTCAAAGACAGCGTGTTGCCGTAGCTCGAGCATTGGTCAATGAACCATCTATTTTACTTGCGGATGAACCCACAGGAAACTTGGACACGAAAACTTCATATGAAATTATGGACCTTTTTGACCAACTTCATAAAAAGGGAAATACGATAGTGATGGTTACCCATGAGGATGATATCGCTCAATATGCCCATCGGATTATCCGTTTAAGAGATGGTCTCATTGAATCTGATACCATCAATCAAAACGTTAGAAAAGTAATTAAGTAGCTTAGACTTATCATTTTGAAATCCTGAAATACAATTCAATACGTATTTCAGGATTTTTTTTGCCCTATATCAAGCTTTTTTCTTGATATAACGCAAGAAATTAAATTCCAGAACAGCTTTACGTCCTTCTTAATTGGCTATCTACCAATGGATTTATATCTTTGAAGCGTTCTAAATGTATACTCTTTGACGATTTCGAATTCTACTTTTCTGAATCTCTGTCTAAACCTTTGCAAATCATACAGGATTTCCAAAGTGAATGTATCCGTCTACATTTTAATTTCTCTAATCTTTATATATCATTCTATATCTATATGACCACTATTGCAAGCTTAGAAGCTTACCTTAAAACATTTAATTTACTGAACCCTGCTGAGACGAAGCAATTAGCTGGATACTTTAAACCTGCTGTCTTTCAAAAGAATCAAATCATCATTGCGGAAGGAGAAATTAATAGTAAATTTTATTTTCTAGCTTCCGGACTATTACGCGAATATTCGTGGGTTGATCAATTAGACATGCCTGAACCCATTTCGAGATGGTTCACATTACCAGGAAAATTTGGGATTTCTGCTGAAAGCTTTTTTCATCAGAGACCAAGTGAAATAACCCTAGATGCCCTAAAAAAGTCAGAAGTTTTCTATATGGAAAAAGAGGATTTGGAAAGGGCCTACATAGAAATTCCTCATTCCAATACAATTTGCAGAATCATATTACAAGAAACACTCGTTCAACACGAACGCATCACTTCGTTCTTACACATAAGAAATACCCAAATTAGATATGAGGCATTTCGTAAATCTTTTAAAGATATGGATGAACAAGTGCCCGACAAATACAAAGCTTCATTTCTCAATATGAGTCCCTCTGAATTAAGCCGAGTTAGACGAAAAATCATGGAAAATGGCTCGTTAATCGACTAATCTTGCGTTTTATCAACTTTATTTATTGATTTTTCGCAAGAATATTTCAGTTAATAATCCCGAATTTTGTACAGTAATAATCGTAACAAATTCTTCTAGTTTTCTATGAGAATTATAACGTTATCGATTAACAAGAGAAAAACATTACAATCTGTGTTCTAAATTAAAAGTTAAAACAGGAAGTAAAAGCGACCAAATTTTAACCCCATTCGAAACAAGTTATATTTACTTGTTTCAAACAAAGTTTAATACCTTATCTCTCTTGTTAATCACCTAATCACTAATAATTTATAATACAAAAGAGGAGCCTAAAAACTCCTCATTTGTAAAATCACAAGACAGGTATAAAAATCTTAAACAAGTATACATCTAACCACTAGTACCCTAAAACAAAAGAGCTGCCCTTTCGGAGCAGCTCTTTCTATTTCAAAGAATTCAAACCTCTTATTTTTTCTTCTCTTTAACACGAGCAGCTTTACCTTGCTTACCTCTCATGTAGTATAAACGAGCTCTACGTACTTTACCACGACGTAATACTTCAATTTTGTCAATGTTTGGAGACAAGATTGGGAAAATACGCTCAACACCAATTCCATTAGAAATTTTACGAACGGTAAATGATTCGCCAGCACCCGAATTCTTGCGCTGAATAACCAATCCTTGGAATACCTGGATACGCTCCTTGTTACCTTCACGAATCTTTACGTGAACATTAATCGTATCTCCTGCTGCAAATTCAGGATGATCTGCTCTACGAGCTGCATTTTCTGCTTCAACTAATTTAATTAAATCACTCATCTTAATAATTGTTCAAACTTTGGTGATTATCAGTGCTTAGCGGTCCAATCGTACATAAGCCTCACTGATTTGGGTTGCAAAGATAGAAAATTTATTTTTTCTAAAAAACTGTTACTCAAAAAATTGTGAATTATTTCACCCCTTTAATTCCCCGAACAAAGGTTACTATATCGCCTCGTAAATCACTCGATCGGGCCAATAACTTCACAAAGGCACTACCAATAATTGCTCCTGAAGCTGACGCTGAGGCTTTCAAAAAGCTTTCTCTGTCTGAAATTCCAAAACCAATCAATCTCGGATTTTTCAAATTCATTCGATTGATTCTTTCAAAATACAACTCCTGCTCCGAGCTAATCCCCGTTTTAGCCCCCGTCGTACTAGCCGAAGAAACCATATATATAAAGCCTTGACTTACCGAATCAATTCGACGAATACGCTCGTCAGCAGTTTGCGGAGTAATCAAGAAAATATTAAATAACCCATAGCGCTCAAATATTGCTTGATATTCCGACTCATATTCTGCCATAGGTAAATCTGGTAAAATCAAGCCATCAACACCTACTTCTTGGCATTTTTGACAAAACTTCTCTACCCCAAATTGTAACACAGGATTAATATAGCCCATCAATAAAACAGGTACTTGAACCTTCGCTCTCATGTCTTTCAATTGCTCAAATAAATGAGCGACTGTCATTCCTTGATCCAAGGACACCTGATTCGACTGCTGAATGGTTTCTCCATCCGCCACAGGGTCAGAATAAGGCATTCCAATCTCAATAACATCCGCACCTCCTTCTTGAAGTGCCTCCAATACGGTCATCGTATCTCCAAAATTCGGGAAACCCGCCGTAGCATATACATTTAAAATAGGGCCTTTCGCCGCTTCAAAAACTGCAGATATTCGATTCATCTATAATAAATTTAATCTTTGTTGGTATGTAGCCAAATCCTTATCCCCTCTTCCAGACAAATTAATGACCACTACTTCATGAGGTTTAGCTTGCAATTTTGGCAATACCGCTAAGGCATGCGCTGATTCTAATGCTGGAATAATTCCTTCTAATTGACTTAGTTCCAAAGCTGAAGCTAAGGCTTCTTCATCCGTAATATCATAGAAATGGGCCCTCCCAGTTTTAAATAAATGGGCATGCATGGGACCTATTCCTGGGTAATCTAATCCAGCAGAAATCGAATATGGTTCAATCACTTGTCCGTCCTCTGTTTGCATCAACAAACTCTTACTTCCATGCAATACACCTGACTTCCCTAAAAATGTCGTTGCTGCAGAATGACCCGAACCCACTCCTTGACCTGCTGCCTCTGCAGCAATTAACTGCGTTCTTGCTTCGTCTAAGAAATGATAAAATGCTCCAGCGGCATTAGATCCTCCTCCAACACAAGCCAAAACATAATCTGGGTAATTTCTTCCCAACTTCTCCGTTAATTGGGCCTTGATTTCTTCCGAAATTACTGATTGAAATCTTGCCACCATATCAGGATATGGATGCGGCCCCACCACAGATCCTATAATATAATGCGTGTCAACGGGATTATTAATCCAATGGCGCATAGCCTCATTGGTCGCATCTTTCAAAGTTTTAGAGCCCGACTGTGCTGCAACTACTTTAGCCCCTAACATCCTCATTCTAGCCACATTAGGTGCCTGACGCTCAATGTCAATGGCCCCCATGTAAACGATGCATTCCAATCCCATCAAAGCACAAACGGTTGCGGTAGCTACTCCATGCTGGCCTGCGCCCGTCTCCGCCACAATCTTATTTTTCCCTAATTTCTTAGCTACTAAAATTTGTCCAATCGTATTGTTGACCTTATGAGCTCCCGTATGACAAAGATCTTCCCGTTTTAAATATATTTGAGTTTGATATTTTTCGGATAATCTCTTTGCCTCAAACAAAGGAGTAGGTCTTCCTACATAATCTTTCAATAAATCATGAAACTCCTTTTGAAATGAAGAATCGTTGATAATATCGAGGTAATGAGCCCTGAGCTCCTCCACATTGGGATAAAGCATCTCAGGGATAAATGCCCCTCCAAATTCCCCATAATAACCTTTTTCGTCAACTTGATAAGTCATTGCCATAGCTCTAATTTTCTGCTAATCTTTTCGATATTTCTAGTACTTCTTGTACATCTTTTAATCCAGCTTTGATTTCAACTTTACTATTAAAATCAAAGGCGTGAATCGGATACTTTTTACCTAATTCAATGGCTTCATCCAAATTCTCCTTAGATAAGCCCCCCGCCAATAGAAAAGGTTTATCTAGCGTATATGCTGCTAATATATTCCAATCAAATCGTTGACCTGTGCCGCCCGTTTGCTTTCCCTTTTTGGTATCAAACAAATAGAAATCAGGCGCTAAACTCAAGCCTTTCACATCCTGTATATCTGAAACCGATATGGCTTTTATCACTGTTAAACCTGCTTTTTTCAATGCCAAAATCTCTTTATCCTTTTCCTCTCCATGTAGCTGAACCCAATTAAATCCAGCTTTTTTAGATAAGTCAATGATGCTATCAACAGCTCGATTCACAAATACACCCACTGCTATGGTTTTACCTAGAACATCTTTAGGAATAACAAAGTCCTCTCCCACATACCTGGGCGAAGCTTCTGCCCAAATAAATCCCATATAATCTGGTTTGGCCTTGGCCACTTCCTGGATATTATCCATTTCTCGCATGCCACAAACCTTCCATTTCATCTTAATCCTGATTTAAAAAATCCAATAAAGCTTTACCTGGAGCATCCGTTTTCATAAAACTTTCTCCAATCAAAAAACCCTTATATCCATATCCTCGTAATTCTTGTATGATGGAAGGTCCAGAAATACAGCTTTCTGACACCTTAATACATGTGGCAGGTATTTTTTCTGCCAAACGCTTAGATGCCTCCACATTCTGCTCTGCAAAATTCTTCAGATTGCGATTATTCACACCAACCACAGATATATAATCTCCTAAACTTCGACTCAACTCTTCTTCATCATGCACTTCTAGCAAAGTTTCCATCCCTAATGATCGCGCCAAACTCCCTAATTTCTTAATTTCCTGAGGACTCAATGCCGCTGCAATCAACAAAATCACATCTGCACCCATCGCTTTTGCCTCTACAATTTGGTATTCATCTACCATAAAGTCTTTACGCAGCATGGGCGTATGGGGATTAGCCCGGCGAGCCTCTTCAAAATCCTGATCAGTTCCGCCAAAAAAAGGAGTATCTGTTAATACCGACAAACAAGCAGCGCCTGCAGAGGCATAGGCTTGCGTCACTTCTTTCACCGTTAAACGATCATTTATGACTCCCTTAGAGGGTGATTTACGCTTAAATTCAGCAATAATTCCTGTAGAAGCTGGTTGAGTTAATGACATCGATAAGGAATGGCAATTTCGAGCAAAAAAACCCGTTTTCTCCAATGCATGAATGGATATGCGCGATTTCCTTTCCGCAACTTCTTTCCTTTTGGATTCTAAAATTGTAGCTAAAATACTCATCTTAATCCATGATAAATTTCTTGAAAACTTGGAAAGCTCTTCCACTTTCCAGAGACTCTTTGGCCATCAAATAACCATCCGACATATTACTTACCTTCTCCGCTACTAATAAAGCAGCACCTGCATTGGCTAAAACCACTTGGGTTTGGGCTGGAGTACCTTGTCTTTGTAAGATCTTATATAACATATCGGCCGACTGCTCTACATTAATGCCTCCACTTAAATCCTGAGATTGAAATGTTTCGCAACCAAAATCGCCAGGTAAATATCGCTTTTCTCCTTCTTTAGTTGTTAATAGAAATGAACTCGTTAAGGAAATTTCATCATATCCATCTTCACCAAAAACGATACCAAATTTCTTACTTCCCGACTCATAAAATTGGACAAACAAGTCGTATACCTCTTTGGCATAAACCCCAGTTAGTTGCTTACTTACCAAAGCAGGATTCATCAAAGGTCCCAATAAGTTGAAAAAAGTTTTCATTCCTAATTCCTTACGAATGGGCCCTACGTGACGCATGGCAGGATGAAATAAGGGAGCGTGTAAAAAACAGATTCCCGATGATTCCATCTTACGTTTTAAATAGCTAGGATCATTACTGAACTTAACCCCTAAAAACTCCAATACGGTAGAAGAACCAACGGCTGAAGAAACACCATGATTTCCATGTTTGGCAATCTTTTGACCTGCACCTACTACTACAAAAGAGGACGTAGTACTAACATTAAAGGTATCTTTTCCATCACCCCCAGTTCCGCATACATCCATGGCATCAAACTCTGTCAAATCAATGGTCACGGCCAATTCCATCATAGCTGAAACAAATCCCTTTAATTCTTGAACTTGAATAGGCGTATACCAATAACTTGCTAAAAATGCTGCAATTTGACTTGGATTAATTCCTCCTTGACCTACGCGCAACAATACATCTTTAGCTTCTACTTCTGTTAAGGAGTATCCTTGAACTCGTTTACTTAATATATCTTTCATGTTTTATTGAATCCAATTTTTAATCATTTGCAATCCATGTTGCGTTAAATAAGCCTCGGGATGAAACTGCACTCCACGCACATCGTATGTTTGATGTGCCTCTGCCATCACATATCCTTTATCATCTACGGCTGTAATTTTTAAATCAGTAGGCATGCTATCTGGAATCACTGTCCAAGAATGGTAGCGACAAACCTCGAATCGAGCAGGAATTCCTTGAAATAATCTTTCTGTGGGATCCGTAACAACACATTCAGTCGTAACACCATGCAAAACCTCTCCCATATTTTGCAATTTTGAACCAAAAGATTCGGCAATCGCTTGATGTCCTAAGCATACACCTAAAATCCGCTTTGTCGACGCATATTCCTTCAATAAGTCCAACATAATTCCTGCTTCGGATGGAATCCCAGGACCCGGCGATAGTAAAATATGGTCATATGCCTTCACTTCTTCCAAGGCAATTTTATCATTTCTAAACACGTCTACCTCCGCCCCAATCTCTTTCAATAGGTATACCAAATTGTATACGAATGAATCATAATTATCAATTACTAATACTTTCATGGCTTCTTATGCTAAATTTTCTGCTACATCCAAGGCCTTTTTCAGCGCAGCTAATTTGTTATGTATTTCTTGCATTTCACTGGCTACTATAGATTTAGCCACAACACCCATCCCGGCTTGATAAAACAAGGTATTCCCTTTACTCAAAAAGGTTCGAATAGCAATGGCGTGATTGAAGTTGCCTTCAAAATCCATAAACCCGATAGCACCTCCATAAATATGGCGATTGGTCGGTTCCAAACGATTAATAATCGTCATAGCATTATGCTTAGGTGCACCGCTTAAGGTTCCAGCAGGAAAGGTATCGGCCACCATTTGTAAAGGATTCACTCCTTTTTGCAAGGTTCCTGTCACCTTAGAGACTAAATGTATCACGTGAGAAAAGAATTGTACTTCTTTAAAAGTCTCCACCTTCACATTATCAGCACTTCTACTTAAATCGTTTCTGGCCAAATCCACTAACATCACATGTTCTGCTGATTCTTTAGGGTCTGCAATCAATGCCTGAGCTAATTCTGCATCTCGGGCATCATCACCGGTCCGACGAAATGTACCAGCAATTGGATGAATTTCTGCCAAATCATGATCTATTTTGATTTGTTTCTCAGGCGAGGCTCCAAAAATGCGATATTGCTCATAATCAAAAAAGAACAAATAGGGCGATGGATTAACAGAGCGTAGGGCTCGATAAACCTGAAAATCATCTCCTGTAAAATTTTGACTGAACCTTCTGGATGGTACTATCTGAAATACATCACCACGTAAACAATGCTTAATGCAAGTCTTTACAATCTCTTCCGTTTGCGCCTCAGTTAAATTACTTTGTTCATCACCGACACGCTTAAATGCCTCCAACGTATAATGTGGCATTTCTAAATGGTAGGCCACAGCATCCAAACTAGGTGTTTCTCCTTCCAAATAACTATGGGCATACCATGTCATTTGGTTATTGAAATGATTCAATGCGACCACATAGCGATACACATAATAACGAATCGAAGGAATGGCTGTTTCTGGATTTTTATCTTGTATTTGAATATCTTCAAAATAAGTAACCGCATCATAGCTGATATGGCCAAAAAGTCCGTTGGACATAGGAGAATCTCCTACTTCCTTTTGATAAGTAAAACGAGAGGAAAAATCTTGTAATACCTTCACGGCATCTTTTGGATTTTCTAATCGGAAAGTTTCAACTGTTCCGTCGGGGAAAGTCTGTGTAACAAGCTGCTGATCCAAAACAAAACTAGCTACGGGATCAAAAGCAATATGAGAAAAACCATGTTCACGACCGTGATAATCAGCACTTTCAAGGATAACAGAATTTTTATAATTTTTTCTGATTTTCAAGAAAATACCAATGGGCGTTAGCGTATCAGCTAACAAGGTCTTCCTAGTGGTATGGATGGTAAATTTATTTGAACTGGACATGAGGCTATCGGCAAAATTAAAATAAAAAGGCTTACTGGGAACAGCAAGCCTTGAGTAAAACATATCATATACACACAGCAAAACTGTTCAAGGAAATTTTAGCCTTGCCACCAGTTTTTGTTGTATGTTGTTTTAGTCATTTCTATAATAATTTGATGCAAATGTAATCTGAAATATGGTAAATCAAAATTTCAGGATAAAAAAACTAGGCTTTCTTTTCCACTAAATCCCATAAATTACCATATAAATCTGCAAAAACGGCCACTTTACCATATTCTTCTACACTGGCTTCTCGAATAATTTCAATGCCATTTTGCAATAAATTTTGATAATCTCGATCAAAATCTTCCGTATGTAAAAACATGAAAACTCGTCCACCTGTTTGATTTCCAACACGGCTTTTTTGTTCTTCATTAGCTGCTTTTGCCAACAACAATTGACAAGAACCTTCTCCCACTGGTTTGACAATCACCCAGCGTTTCGTAGGGCTCATGACAGTATCCTCTACTAAGTCGAACCCCAGCTTTTGCGTATAAAAAGCAATGGCTTCATCGTAATCATCAACGACCAATGAAATTTGAGCTATTCTTTGATTCATCAGCTTAGTTTTCGTCTCTCCCCACGAAATTAAATGGTGAAATCAATAATAATTCAGCCTTGATGGCATCTGAAACCGCTAATCCTTGAATAAATCGCTGAAATACCGCTTGATCGATCTTGCCATGATGACGCGTTAATTCCTTCAAAGCTTCGTATGGTTTTGGATAAGACTCTCGACGCAATACGGTTTGTATCGCCTCCGCAATCACCACCCAGTTTTCCTCCAAATCTTGGTGTATTTTGGATTCATTCAATTCCAATTTGCCTAATCCCCTTTGAAGTGAAGTCAAGGAAATAAGGATGTGTGCCAATGGAGTTCCGACATTTCTAAGAACCGTAGAATCGGTCAAATCTCGCTGCAAACGAGAAATTGGAAGCTTGGCTGACAAAAACTCAAGTAAGGCATTTGCAATGGCAAGATTTCCCTCCGCATTTTCAAAATCGATAGGATTCACTTTATGTGGCATCGCCGAAGAACCGATTTCTCCAGCCTTAATCTTTTGTTTGAAATAGCCCATGGAAACATAAGACCAAATATCACGAGCCAAATCCACTAAGATTGTATTCAATCGCTTTAAGCCATCAAAATAGGCCGCTAAATTATCGTAATGTTCAATTTGAGTGGTGTATTTGCTACGTTGAATTCCTAATTTACTTTCCAATAAATTAGCTCCAAATTCGGGCCAATTAATCATTGGAAACGCAACATGATGGGCATTGAAATTACCTGTTGCTCCACCAAATTTTCCAGTAAAAGGAACTTGATCCAAAAGTTCCAATTGTCTATCTAGACGTTCTACAAACACCTGGATTTCTTTTCCTAAACGAGTTGGAGAAGCAGGCTGTCCGTGGGTATGCGCCAACATGGGAATATCTTTCCAATCGGCCGCTAAAGCCGCCAACTGTTCTTTAACTTGTATATAAGTTGGCCAAATTATTGCACGATGAGCTTCCAATATGGAAACAGGAATGGCGGTATTATTAATATCTTGAGAAGTTAAACCAAAGTGAATAAACTCTAAATATTCGCCTAAATCCCCAAATTGAGTAAAACCTTCAATTTTATCTTTAATGAAGTATTCAACAGCCTTTACATCGTGATTGGTTTCTTTTTCTTTTTCTTTGATCCAAAGTGCATCTTGCTCGGAAAAGTTTTGGTATAAACTACGCAAAGCAGGAATGGCTGCCGATGGAAAGCTTACCAAGGGAGCCAAAGGAATTTCGCATAAAGTAATGAAATATTCGATTTCCACTCGAACACGGTATTGAATTAATCCAAATTCAGAAAAATAAGGAGATAAGACTTCCGTTTGTTTTCGGTAACGACCATCAACGGGAGAGATGGCACTTAAGCGATTTAATTCCATGGTATTTTTTGTAAAGCGCAAAGGTACGAAAATGTGCGTAAAACCTGATTATACTAAAACAATTGGGCACATGATTCCCCAAAAGAAATTTAAATCGTAACTTGAAAACAAAAAAACAGCATGTTGAGCCCTAGATACCTCTCTCTATTATTGGCCTTTGTGATTGCTGGGGTTTGTACCTCTTTCCTTTCCTTTTTACCTAACACTGATTTCACCATACTCTTTGTTTGCTTTATCAGTTCCTTCATCTTTGGAAGTGCTGTCATTTATTTTGCCTTAGATAATTTAGTTTTCAAGGAGGTCAATAAATTATATGACCGCATCAAACAGATTAAAAAGAAGAATTTTTCTGTTATTCCTCGAAAACAGCTGATTGAGAAAGAAAACCCCATTGAGTTGTTAAAAGAGGAGCTGAATTCCTATGTAACCACCAAGGAAGATGAGGTTAAGGAATTGAAAAAGGCGGCAAAATACCGTCAGGAGTTTTTGGCTGATGTATCTCACGAATTGAAAACACCAATTTTTGCGGCCCAAGGTTTTGTTCATACACTACTTGATAATCCAGAAGAGGACCCGGAAATCAGAAAAAGATTTTTAGAAAAAGCCGCTAAAAGTCTAGATGGGTTAGACATTTTGGTGAAGGATCTATTGACCGTTTCTCAAATTGAAACAGGCGCCATCAAAATTGATAAAAAGGCCCTTGATTTAAAGCCATTGGTTATTGAAATCTTTGAACAATTGGAAGCTAAAGCCAAAGCTAAAAACATTGAACTAAAATTGATTGGCCACAATGGCCCTGTGCTTGTTAAAGCCGATTATCAGCGAATTAGTCAAGTATTGGTTAATTTAATAGATAATGGCATTAAATATGGGCATCAGGATGGCAAAGTTTCCGTCCAATTGGAGGAAAAGAAAAAAGCTTTTTTAGTGATGGTCAAGGATAATGGACCTGGGGTGCCTGCAGAACATCTACCTCGCCTATTCGAACGATTTTATCGAGTAGATAAAAGTAGAGCAAAAATGAGTGGTGGATCAGGTTTAGGCTTGTCGATTGTGAAACACATTATCCAAGCCCACAATAGTAAGATTGCGGTATTCTCAAAAATAGATAAAGGAACATCCTTTCAATTTAAATTGGAAAAGGCTTGAAAAAATCTTAACGCTGTCAAGGTTTTAAACCTTGACAGCGTTGGCGGTTTAACAATTTTCTCTCTCCTTTTGTTTCTATTTTTCAATCAGTTACTTGATAAAAAAAGCAGGCTTAGGTTTAAACCTAAGCCTGCTTCAACAACATCATCAAATTTTATTACATCGAGCCCTCTTTCAAACGCTCGGCATTTTCGGCAATACGTAATTGCTCAATAAATTCAGCAATTTCTCCATCCATAACCACAGGTAAATTATACACCGTCAAACCAATGCGGTGATCTGTTACACGCCCCTGAGGATAATTGTAAGTTCTGATTTTATCTGATCGATCGCCCGATCCAACCATGGATTTTCTGTTTCCTGCTATTTCCGCATTCCTTTTCTCTAACTCAATCTCATATAACCTAGAACGCAACACCGTCATGGCCTTGTCGAAGTTCTTAATCTGAGATCTTTCATCTTGGCATTGCACTACTAAGCCCGAAGGAATGTGCGTCACACGTACCGCTGAATAGGTCGTATTTACCGACTGACCACCAGCACCTGAAGAACAGAAAGTATCTTTACGAATATCATTCATATTAATCTGAACATCCACCTCATCCGCTTCTGGCATCACAGCCACAGTAGCAGCTGATGTATGAATCCTACCTGCAGATTCTGTGGCAGGAACACGTTGAACCCGATGAACTCCTGATTCAAACTTCAATTTAGCATATACATCTTCTCCTTGAACAGAAACGATAATCTCTTTAAATCCACCAGCGGTCCCCTCTGTAAAATCCATGATTTGAAAGGTCCAACCCATCTTCTCCGCATATCGTTGATACATCCGAAACAAATCACCAGCAAAAATAGATGCCTCATCCCCACCTGTACCACCACGAATTTCCAGAATACAGTCCTTCGAATCATTCGGATCCTTCGGAATTAACATTTCCTTCAACTCCTCTTGCATTTCTTTTTCTTGAGGAACCAAAGTCTCTAATTCCGCTTTGGCCATATCTCTAAAATCCTCATCCTTTTCCGTGGCAATAACGTCTTTTGCCTCTTCAATGGATTTTAATAAATTTTGATAGGCCATATATTGATCTACAATCTTCTGTAAATCCTTGTATTCTTTACTTAAAGTTTTGAATTTCTTTAAATCAGAAACGATTTCAGGCATGGCAATTTGTTGCTCTACCTCTAAAAATCTTTCCCTAATAGCCTCCAGCTGCTCCAACATACTCGTATAATATTTTTAAAATTCCCCGCAAAGATAACAATTAAATTCATTGCCCTTTCTGCTTGGAAGGAATACCTTTGTAGAACAAATTCATCTCATGAAAAAATCACTTCTTTTTACTTGCCTTGCTTCAAGCATCCTTTCGCTTCATTCATGTGATTTCTCAAAGCGCATAGATACTACTGCTGCCGTGAAGGAAATGAAAAACCGACAAGTGAAGCGAATTCTTCCCCAGGACATTACCAATAAAGCCGATACATGGGGACAGGAAATCCAAGCTATCATAGAAAACCCTACAAATAAATTGAGTTTAGATAGTATCTCTAAGCAATTTCAAATCAGCATACAATCTGGCAAAGCGATTTCCTTAAAACAACGAAACAAGGATCAAAAAATACAAGAAGTGTTGGCTGCCTTAGATTATAGTCAATCCATAAAACAAGAAGTACCTCCTAGTATCCAAAAAAATACGGCTGGGGATAGTCTTTATTATATCTTTATCAACAAAAAGCAAGACGTGATTTTATTGGGATTCAGCAAATCTCAAATAGTCATGAACATTGATAAACCTTTAATTAAGTAGTCTTTAAAATCTGCTGAACCATGTTTCGGTATACCTCTTGCAGTTCCACCGTCGACAAAAAACCTTGTTGTTCAAACATCAAGCGTCCATCTTGAAAAGCATTAGCCTCAATTTGATTGGAAACAGGTAAGTTTTTGAAATACGACTGAACATAGTTTTGAATCAAGCCTTGAAGCAGAGAAGTATCCAATTCAATGGAATGCAATAATCGACTTGCCTCTGCCCAAAGTTGCTGAGTAAATATTCCTGCTAAAAGCATGGATAGATAAATCTTCTTTCTTTCTTCTCCATTGACCAAATACATGGCATCGGTAATATCACGGGCCAATTGAACTAGCACTTGTTCAGTCTCTTCCACCATCACTTCTAAGCAAATAGGCATATGACCCAAATTGATTTTTCTCCCACTTTGCAAATGTTGCACTGGGAAAAATATAGCTATTTGATTGGTACTTTCTCTGGCAGGATCATACCAAATAGAAGCCTCCGACAAGAGTACCGTTCCAGAAACCAATAATAAAGTGGCGTATTTAGGAAGAATTAATTCTTTTAAAACAGTTGAATAAGCAATGTCTGGAACACAAAAGAAGAATACAGTAGATTTAGACTCTGAAAAATCCAAATGCTCCTGCACTTTAGCATTATATAAATAACTAACTAAATCTTTCGCTTTGGCGGGATCTCGACTAAAAACTTCTTGAACACTATGTCCTGCATTTTCTAAAGCCTGCGATAAATGCCAGGCCACATGACCAGAACCAATAAAAGAAATATTCATGTTTAAACGATTTGTTCCATTTTAGATCCTACAAATGGAATCCATTGTTGATCCAAAATTCCTGAAAAATTCCGCAAAAACATAACAAAGGAAGGTTTAAATGGCCGTCTCTTTAAAGACATTCCCACTTCTTCAGGAGTATGATCTCCCTTTTTCGAATTACAATATTTGCAAGCAGTGGTTAAATTATCCCAAGAAGTTCTCCCCT
This sequence comes from Aquirufa nivalisilvae, assembly GCF_003143535.1. Classification (GTDB taxonomy): domain Bacteria; phylum Bacteroidota; class Bacteroidia; order Cytophagales; family Spirosomataceae; genus Aquirufa; species Aquirufa nivalisilvae. Next base: position 400,134 of record NZ_CP029346.1, on the reverse strand, counting down.
GTCTTGATTTTGGCATCACATGATCTAAGGTTAAATGATCTTTAGAGCCACAATATTGACACATATTATCATCCCGCTTAAAAATATTTTGCCGACTTAACACCACCCCTTTATAAGGAAAATACACATATCGATTCAATCGAATCACGGAAGGAAAAGGAAATGTTTGTGTAATTGAATGAAGTTTTTCAGTGGTCGACTCGGCCACCAATTCCGCCTTATTAAGGTAGACCAACAGAAAGGCCTTCGGCATGGAACAGATGGTTAATGCACTATAATCTTGGTTTAAAACTAAAACTTTCCGACTCATAGGACAAAAGATTAAAGGTGAATACTCTCCTACACATCCCTTGTCTTTAAAGTTAAGAAAAAAACTCTTTGAAGCAATATTTTGTAGATTTGTAAAAAATTAAATTTTATTATGTCGAGTCTTCTTAAAAAGATACAGGAACTAGCTGAGCAACAGGCCAGTGCGAATATTGACACACGCCGTCATTTACACGCTCACCCCGAACTCTCCTTTCATGAATTCGAGACGCAGGCTTTTGTTGAAAAGCAATTGCATGATCTAGGCATTCCAACTCAGCGTATCGCCAATACCGGAGTGATCGCCATCATTGAAGGTAAAAACCCTAGTAAAAAAGTAGTGGCTTTGCGGGCCGACATGGATGCCTTACCCATCCAAGAAACCAATGATGTTCCGTATAAATCCCAAAATCCAGGTGTAATGCATGCTTGTGGGCATGATGTGCATACTTCCTCTTTATTAGGAACAGCCCGTATCTTACAATCTGTTAAAGATGAATTCGAAGGTACCGTCAAATTACTATTTCAACCTGCAGAAGAAAAAGCTCCAGGTGGAGCTAGTATTATGATTCAAGAAGGGGCATTGCAAAACCCTAATCCCGCTGGCATACTTGGCCAACATGTGGCCACCAACATCCCGGTTGGGAAAGTAGGATTTAGAGAGGGCATGTACATGGCCAGTGCCGATGAATTGTATTTAACCGTTAAAGGTAAAGGTGGGCATGGCGCCATGCCTGATCAATGCATCGACCCCATTGTGATTGCCTCTCATATTATTATTGCGATGCAACAAATCATTTCTAGAAATAAAAACCCAAGACTTCCTTCGGTACTTAGTTTTGGCAAATTCATTGCAGAAGGAGCCACCAATGTTATTCCCAATGAAGTGAAGATTGAAGGGACTTTCCGAGCCATGGATGAAGAATGGAGAGCGGATGGTTTAGCTAAAATGAAAAAATTGGCTGAAGGAATGGCTGAATCCATGGGTGGCTCTTGTGATTTCTTTGTTTTGAAAGGCTATCCTTTCCTAAAAAACAATCCCGAGTTAACTCGTCGCATGAAAGAAGCAGCCATAGCATATATGGGTGCTGACAACGTGATCGACCTAGACATTTGGATGGCAGCAGAAGATTTCGCCTTTTATACCCACCATGTAGACGCTTGTTTTTATCGTTTGGGAACAAGAAACGATGACAAAGGAATTATCAATGGCGTGCATACTCCCAATTTCAATATTGACGAGAAAGCGCTGAATGTGGGGCCTGGACTTATGGCTTGGTTGGCCATTCAAGAGCTAAGCATCGCTTAATTTTCGATTGGAAATAATAATGGATCTGGGTATTGAAACGAATAATTTAATACCTGGATTAATTTGTCTGAACTAATCACTTTAGTCGCTTCCTTGTCTTCGAGGTATTCAATTGGTAAAACCAATCCTCGTCGTTCGCACTCCAATTTAACCAGTTCAGATTTAATAGGATGCTGAGGGGCTACCACATTAAAGGTACCATTAAGCTGACTTTTAATACTTTGAGCAATTATTTCAAGGACATCTGCCCGATGCACATAATTGACAGGATGGTTAGCTGCCGGCACTTTCTTCCCTGAATAATATTTGGCTACATAACGTTCTCCTCCCATTAATCCGCCCAACCTTAACAAGAGTAGAGGGCATTGAACCCCATGTAAAATTTCCTCAGCCTGACACATTAAATTGTTTTCCAGAGCAGATTCTTCATTGACCAAACTATTTTCAGCTGGGTATATTGAAGTAGAAGAAAGGAAAATTACTTGTTGGTACGTTTTTTGGTTCAATAAGCGAACAAAATCTTGTAACACATCCAGGTAAAAATGATCTCCATTTTCTTTTCGACGAGGAGGAATAGTCCAAATAATCGTTTTGGCATCCAAAATTGATTCCCAAGCTTCGTTGGGCGAATTGACTTCCGCCCTCCACTGGACTAATTTAATAGTAGGGTTTTGGATTGTTTTAGTTTGAGATGACTGACTTATTTGTACGGAATAACCCTTTTGTGATAATTTTTCCGCCAAAGGAACACCTATCCAACCTCCACCTAAAATAGAAATATCAAACATAAATGTAAAAGAGGGAACAAAATATCCCCATTAGCCGTTAAGTCAGCAATTTAACTAGGATTATCCTGGGATAAACACCGTTTATCCAGATTATTTTTGATATTTCCCTGGATTGCCCCTATTTGCCACTCTAATTTAAGCCATGAATAAATTATTATTTATACCAATCATGAGTTTGCTAATTCTTGCCATTGACTATTATGTATGGCAAGCATTCAAAACAGGCTTTCAACAGCAAAGTCAGTTGACCCAACAAATCATTCGATGGGTATATTGGGCAATATCTGCGAGTATCATATTCGGAATTATTGGATACAACTTTCTTCCATTGACTTATTGGAACAAAACGATTCGAACCTTCTTTATGGCAAGTGTTATGATTACGGTTATTTCCAAACTATTTGTAGTTATATTTTTGTTCATTGAAGATATCACACGCATCATTCGTTGGGCATTTACCAACAAAAACTTAGACATCATTCCGGGAGAGCCTGCGCCAGGACAGATCAGTAGAAGTGAGTTTTTATCCAAAACAGCCTTGGTTGTAGGAGCAGTCCCTGCGGCTACTTTTACTTTTGGGATACTTTCTGGAGCACATGATTACCGCGTGGAAAAGATTAGTTTAAAAATACCCAACCTACCTAAGGCATTTGATGGTCTACGCATTGCACAGCTTTCTGATATACATTCAGGCAGTTTTTACAATAAAAGAGCGGTACAAGGTGGAGTGGATATGGTGATGAAAGAAAAGGCTGACTTGCTATTTTTCACGGGTGATTTAGTGAACAATGAGGCAACAGAAGTAGAAGATTATTTCCAAATGTTTTCCAAGTTACATGCCCCAATGGGGGTCTACAGCACTTTAGGGAATCATGATTATGGAGATTATGTAAAGTGGAAATCGCCACAGGCTAAAAAACAAAATCTACAAGATTTAATGAAGGCGCATGAATTAATGGGCTGGAATCTCATGATGGATGAAAATAAAATCATCGAAGAATCAGGAGAAAAATTGGCTTTAATTGGGGTTCAGAACATTGGCGTAGGCCGTTTTCCTTGGTATGGTAATTTAGCCAAGGCTTATCAAGGAACAGAGGAAGCTAGTACCAAATTGTTATTATCTCATGATCCAACACACTGGAATGCAGAGGTAACTCAAAAATATCAAGATATTGATGTGGCTTTTGCTGGCCATACCCATGGGACACAGTTTGGCGTAAAAATTGGCGATTTCAAATGGTCACCTGCGCAGTACGTTTACAAACAATGGGCAGGTTTGTACCAAGAAGGAAAACAACAATTGTATGTAAATCGTGGTTTTGGATACATTGGTTATCCTGGCCGAGTAGGAATGCCTCCTGAAATTTCTGTATTTACTTTAACTAGAGGATAAGAAAATGATTTCATCCTAAATGGAATGAAATCAAAGTGCGGTAAATGATCGAAGTGTTATTAATTGAATGACCTAAAAACTTAGGTTGGAACGATTATTGGGGTAGTAAAACTGTTTTTTATTCCAATCTCTATCTTTAACAATTAAAAAACACTTGGCATTTTAACAAAAATGACCTAATTTTGTGTCCCCAAAACGATGGTTTCGTGGCCGAGTGGCTAGGCAGAGGTCTGCAAAACCTTCTACAGCGGTTCGAATCCGCTCGAAACCTCCCAAAAACCTCCCAATCTGGGAGGTTTTTTTTATGCAAAATAATTTAGGTGCAATTTATTATCAAAATATTGAAATTTAAGGTTTGGCTTATTTTGAAAAATTCTAAATAGAAGGGTAAAGCTTAAAAATTCCTGAAATTGAATGGCAAATAAATTGTTTCCTAAAAATTCGAATTGTAGTTTTGCGGACTGAATAAATAGGAGATTTTCAAACATGAATCGCAAAAATTTTACGCTCGTTAAATTCCTTTTCTCATTTCTGTTTTTGTTTGCATCAACATATGCAACTTTAGCGCAAGACGCTGCGGAGGGGGAAACATTGTTTAAAAACAACTGTGCTGCTTGTCATAGTAGTACGGATGAAGTACTCGTAGGACCTGGTTTAAAAGGTGTTGGAGAACGTAGACCCATCGAATGGATCGTTAAATGGGTACATAACCCACAGGCAGTTATTGCATCTGGCGACAAATATGCCAACGAACTTTATAATAAGTTCAATAAGGCTGCCATGACTCCATATCCAAACTTCTCAGAAGGTCAAATTAAAAGCATTATCGCTTATATTGACGCTTCTAATGCTGCTCCTGCCGCTCCTGCAGCTGGTGCAGCTCCAGCAGGTGCTGCCGCGCCAGCTGCCGCTGCTAGCTCAGGTGGAATGATGGAAGTATTATTAGTTGGACTATTAGTGATCATGGTTTTTGTATTGATCGCTTTGTTATCTATCGTAAGTACTTTAAGTAAATTAAGTGCTGGAGAAGCTGATTCAGAAGCTCCATTGATGAAAAGAATTGCTGAAAATGCTAAAAAATTAGCTGCTAATTCCGCTGTAAAAACAGGTATCATCATCTTCGCCTTATTGTTAGGTGGTAAAGCAACGATTGATGCAGCATATGGTGTAGGTATTCACCAAGGATATGCTCCAGAGCAGCCGATTAAATTCTCTCACAAATTGCACGCAGGTCAATATCAGATCAACTGTAACTATTGTCATACAGGTGTATACGAAGGAAAAGGCGCTAATGTCCCTTCTGCTAACATTTGTATGAACTGTCATAATGCTATCAAAAGAGAGTCTCCAGAAATTCAAAAAATTTACCAAGCATTAGAAAAAGACGAACCAATTCAATGGGTTCGTGTACACAACCTTCCAGACTTAGCTTATTTCAATCACTCACAACATACCAATGTGGGTAATTTGGAATGTAAGAACTGCCACGGAGATATCGAGAAAATGGAAGTAGTAGAACAACGTTCTTCTTTAACCATGGGATGGTGTATTGATTGTCACCGTAATACAGACGTCAATGCAAAAGGCAATGCCTATTATGATAAATTGGTTGAAGTTCACAATAAGGATAGCAAGACTCCCCTTAAAGTACAAAACATTGGCGGTTTAGAGTGTTCTAAGTGCCACTATTAATAGTATACGCGTTATAAAAGATTCAATTTTAGTCTGAATAAGAAAGATTATATGGAAAATTCGAACAAGAGGTATTGGAAAGGGATTGAGGAGTTAACCAATGAACCATCGTTTGTAAAAAATATCCACAACGAATTTGGCAATATGCCATCGGAGAGCGATTCTAAAGGGGAAGCCCTTGTGGATGGTTCAGGAACTCATCGTCGTGATTTTCTTAAAATGTTGGGATTCGGTGTAGCAGCAGTATCATTAGCTGCTTGCGAGGCTCCAGTAAAGAAAACCATTCCTTACTTGAACAAACCAGTAGATGTAGAACCTACCATTGCTAACTGGTATGCTTCAACGTATACAGATGGAGGTGAATACGCTTCTATCTTAGTTAAAACAAGAGAAGGTCGTCCAATCAAAATTGAAGGAAATAAACTTTCTGCAGTTTCTAAAGGAGTTCTTTCTGGTAGAGCACATGCTTCCGTATTAAGTCTTTATGACAACGAGAAATTAAAAGGTCCACAAATTGGCGCGAAAGCTGCTGATTGGGCTCAATTAGATAAAGAATTCACAGCTAAATTAGCTGCGGCTGCAGCTAAAGGAGGACAAATCAGAATTGTATCTAATACCATTCTTTCTCCAAGCACGAAAAAAGTAATCGCTGAATTCACAGCAAAATATCCAACCACGCAACATGTGGTATATGATGCCAACCCAGCTTATGGTTTAACTCAAGCGCACGGTGGCATCCTACCTAGTATCGATTTCAGCAAAGCAAAAACAATTGTTTCTGTAGGTGCCGATTTCTTAGGTACTTGGGTTGCTCCTACTGAGTTTGCAGCACAATGGGCTGAAACTCGTCGTGTAGGATCAGCTAAAGATGGTAAAAAAGACATGTCTCGTCATTATCAGTTTGAGACTATCTTATCCAATACGGGAGCTAATGCAGATTACCGTTCTGCTTACAAACCCTCTCAAGAAGGTTTAGTTGTAGTAAGCTTATACAACGCTGTTGCCAAATTAACTGGCGCAGCAGCATTAGCTGGAGCAGCTGTTAAATTAGATCACTTAGACAAAGCTGCGAAAGATTTGGTTGCTTCTAAAGGAGCATCGATTGTCGTAGCTGGTTCGAATGACCCAGAAGTACAAAAAGTAGTAGTTGCTATCAATGCCTTAGTTGGTGCTTATGGTTCAACTATTAACACAGGAGTAGCCGTTAATTACCGTCAAGGTAATGATATGGCTATGGCTAATTTCATTAAAGAAGCTGGAGCTGGAAAAATTGCTGCAGTTATTTTCTACAATGCCAACCCTGTATATAATCACCCAATGGGAGCAGCTTTAGCGGCTGCATTACCAAAAGTGGAAGTTAGTTTAGCTACCAACGAACGTGCTGATGAAACAGCTTCATTGTGCCAGTTCATAGCTCCAGATTCTCATTACTTAGAATCGTGGAATGACGCAGAACCAAAAACAGGTTTCTACTCATTAACTCAGCCTACAATCTCGACAATTTTCAAAACTCGTCAAGCTCAATCCAGTTTATTAACTTGGGCAGGTTTGAATGGCGATTATGCAGCTTACTTAGAGCGTAATTGGGAATCCAATATCTTGAAAGCAGGTGCAGTACAATGGAAAAATGCATTGCATGATGGTGTATTCCAACCAAATGTAGTAAGTATTTCTACTGCTGTACCATCCGTAGATGCTAATGCCGCTGCTGCTGCAATTTCAAAAGCATATACAGCTAATTCAACTGGATTAGAAATTTCAGTATACGAAAAAGTAGGTTTAGGAACAGGCTCTCAGGCAAACAACCCATGGTTGCAGGAATTCCCTGAGCCAGTATCAAAAGCATGTTGGGACAATTATGCATCTATTTCGCAGCCTACTGCAACTAAGTTAAACTTGAAACAAGGTGATTTAGTGAAAGTATCCGCTAAGGGATATGAAGTTACATTACCTGTCTTAGTTCAACCTGGTCAAGCACAAGATACAGTAGCTATCGCGATTGGATACGGAAGAACAAAGGCTGGAAAATCAGCGGATGGAGTAGGTGTTAATGCTTATCCATTTATTTCAGAAATCAATGGTGCTTGTGTAGGTACTTGTACTCAAGGAGTATCGGTAAGCCCTACTGGAGATACAAAAGACATTGCTCAGACACAAACTCACCACACGGTGATGGCTCGTCAGGCAGTTGTTCAAGAAACTGTTCTTGGTGAATTTGTTAAAAATCCACAATCAGGACGTTTCAATCCAACGGTTGCTACATCAGAAGGTAAGAAAGACGCAACTGATTTAACACTTTGGAATGGTCACCAATACAACAACCACGCTTGGGGTATGGTGATTGACTTAAACACTTGTACAGGATGTTCTGCTTGCGTGGTTTCATGTTCAGCTGAAAACAACGTTCCTGTGGTTGGTCGCCAAGAGGTCATTAACCGTCGTGAAATGCACTGGATGCGTATTGACCGTTATTATTCTTCTGATGCTGAGGTAGAAGATTTGAAAGGATTAGAAGTTGCATCAGACAATCCTGAGGTTGTATTCCAACCCATGCTTTGCCAACACTGTAACAATGCTCCTTGCGAGACTGTTTGTCCGGTATTAGCTACGACTCACTCGACAGAGGGTCTAAATCAAATGACATATAACCGTTGTATTGGTACTCGTTACTGTGCTAACAACTGTCCATATAAAGTTCGTCGTTTCAACTGGTTCCGTTACTACCAAACTGATGAATATGATTTCCACTTCAACAATGACTTAGGTCGTATGGTGATTAACCCAGACGTAACGGTTCGTTCACGTGGGGTTATGGAAAAATGTTCGATGTGCGTTCAACGTATTCAAGAAGGCAAGTTGACTGCGAAGAAAGAAAAAAGAAGACCAGTCGATGGAGAGATACAAGTAGCTTGTGCTCAATCTTGTCCTACCAATGCCATCACATTTGGTGACATGAACGATCCTGCTTCTGAAATTTCTAAATTATTAGCTGTTGAGAAAGAAGGTAGAGCTTACGGAGTGATCGAAGAGATTAACGTGAAGCCAAACATCTCTTACTTAATGAAGGTTCGTAACAAGGACGTTAAAAAAGAAGCATAATTATTCAATCGTATTAAACAGTAAATAAAAATATGTCGCACGTTGTATCACCCATAAGAGAGAAACTAGTTACTGGTGGCAAATCTTATTCCGATGTTACCCACGATATTTGCAAGCAGGTAGAAGGGGAACCCACCAAAGAATGGAAATGGGCCTTCGGTATATCCTCTATTGTATTTATCTATGGAGCTTACTGCCTATTCTATACCTGGTGGCAAGGTATTGGTGTTTGGGGTTTAAATAAAACAGTAGGTTGGGCATGGGATATTACCAACTTCGTATGGTGGGTTGGTATTGGTCACGCTGGTACATTGATTTCTGCCGTATTGTTATTATTCCGTCAAAAATGGAGAACCTCTATCAACCGTTCAGCAGAAGCGATGACAATTTTTGCCGTACTTTGTGCAGCATCCTTCATCTTGGCTCACATGGGCCGTCCTTGGTTAGCTCATTGGGCTTTACCACTTCCAAATGCTTTCGGTTCTTTATGGGTTAACTTTAACTCGCCATTAGTTTGGGACGTATTTGCTATCTCGACATATTTATCCGTTTCTTTATTATTCTGGTACATGGGTTTAGTGCCTGATTTGGCTTCTATCCGTGACCGTGCTACTACGAAAGGACGTAAATTTTGGTATGGTTTGTTCAGCTTAGGTTGGACAGGATCATCCAAGACTTGGGCACGTTATGAGTACATGTCATTAATCTTAGCTGGTATCTCTACTCCCCTAGTACTTTCGGTACACACGATTGTATCCATGGACTTTGCCACTTCAGTTATTCCAGGATGGCATACAACTATCTTCCCTCCATATTTCGTGGCGGGTGCGATTTTCTCCGGTTTTGCGATGGTGCAAACATTATTGTTGATCACACGTGTCGTTTTCAAATTAGAAGATTACATTACGATTGAGCATATTGAAATGATGAACATCGTTATCACGGTAACAGGTTCAGTTGTAGGTATTGCTTATTTAACTGAATTCTTCATCGCTTGGTACTCAGGAGTGGAATATGAAAGCTATGCTTTCATTAACCGTGCAACGGGACCATATTGGTGGGCATATTGGATGATGATGACATGTAACGTAATCTCTCCACAATTATTCTGGTCTAAAGCAATCCGTACTAATTTAATGGTGAGCTTCTTCTTATCTATCGTAGTAAACGTAGGTATGTGGTTTGAGCGTTTTGTGATTATCGTAACATCATTACATAGAGATTACTTACCATCTTCATGGGCTATGTTCTCTCCAACGATGTATGATATTGGTGATTACATTTTCTCTTTTGGTTTATTCTTTACACTATTCTTCTTGTTCGCTAAATATTTACCAGTAGTTAATATGGCCGAGGTGAAATCAGTCATGAAAGGTGTATCAAGCAATTTCCCTGAAAAGAAAAAAGCAACTAAAAAAACCGAAGAATAATTTATTAGCAATTCGAAATTAAAACAATATGAGTTCGACAACTAACTACATTTTAGGTGTATACGATGATGAGGATGAGGTGTTACACGCAGTTAGCGAGGTAAAATCTAAAGGCATCAAAATTGAAGACGTATTCACTCCATTTCCGATTCACGGATTGGATCGCGCTGTAGGGCATGAGCGTACCCGCTTACCTATTGCAGCCTTCATGTTTGGTGTATTGGGATTAACCTGTGCTTTATCATTAATCAGCTATACCATGGTTTTTGATTGGCCTATGATTATTGGAGGTAAAGATTTCTTTGCATTACCTAACTGGATCCCTGTAAGCTTTGAAGGAACGGTATTGTTTACAGCATTTGGATTGGTCATCACATTTTGTATTTCCAATAACCTATATCCAGGTAACCAACCAGACCTATTAGATCTTAGAATCACGGACGATAAATTTGTTATGGCAATCAATGTTGACAAAAACAAAAAAGTAAGTGCCGATGATATCAAGAAAGCCTTGAAAGATTCAGGTGCGATTGAAGTAAATGTTAGATAATTAACCAAGAACAATTGTTCACGAAGAAGCATAACAAAATGTTGAATCCAAGATACCAATTCGTTTTATTTGCTGGTTTAGCCTTAGGCTTATTGTCCTCTTGTAGTGACGACCACAATGATACAGGAACAGAATTTGCTCCAAACATGTACCATTCCGTTGCTTATGAGCCAATGACTCAAACCGATGGCGATACCAATACCATCAATCCTCTCGGAATGAACATGCGTCAGCCAGTAGCAGGAACAGTAGCAAGAAGCAAATATGCAGGAAGTGATTCCTTACAAAAAGAATTCTTACATCAAGATTTGATTTCAAGAACTATTCCAAACGATAGCATTACCTATTCAGCGGCAGCTTTGAAAAACCCATTAGCTGCAACACCTGAAAATATCGAAGCAGGAAAATTACAATATGAAAGATATTGCCAGCACTGCCACGGTGAAACAGGTAAAGGAGATGGTTTGGTTGCTAAAATGTATAAAGGGGTTCCTGTATATTCTAGTGACGCATTAAAAGCCTTGAACGATGGTCATATTTATCACGTGATTACACATGGTAAAGGAAGAATGTGGCCTCATGGCTCACAAATCACTTCAGCCAATCGTTGGAAAATTGTACTTTATGTACATGAATTGCAAAAACAATAGTTCAATTAATTAAAAATTAAAATACCAGATAAAATGGCGGGACACTCACATTTTTCCCCAGCAAACGTTGAAGAGCATTTTGAATTCACTTCTGAAGGCAAAAAAAGAGTTATTTATGCTTTCATTGCCGGAGTAGTAGCTTTAGTGCTTGGAATATATCTTTTATCCAAAGGTGAGGCTGGTGGCCACGAAGTTGCCAACGCAGGACATGAAGCTGTAAAAGCAGGTCATGAAGCTGCCTCAGAACACCTTTCAGGCGGAGCGGTATCCCACCAACCTGCAGCTGAAGAACATTATGATTGGACCAATCGTATTTGGGCCAACGTATGGTTAAATGCCGTATTCTTTACTGGTATTGCCATTATTGGTATGTTCTTCGTTTCATTACAATACCTAACTAAATCAGGTTGGTCATCTGTTATGAAGCGTGTACCAGAGGCATTCCCTAAATTCTTATACATTACCCTACCTATTTTACTATTAGTATTCTTCTTTAAAGGAGATGCGATCTTCCACTGGATGCACCATGGTGTAACTGAAGTAGGAAATGAAAACTATGATAAAATCATAGCTGGTAAATCAGGCTATTTGAACAAGACATTCTTCTTGGTTCGACTAGTTGGATTCTTTGCTCTATGGATTGGTTTATGGTTAGTATTACGTAAAAAATCACTTGAAGAAGATTTAATTGGAGGAACAGATTTATTCACTCAATTAGTTCGTATCTCTACTGCATTTATTGTCATTTTTGGAGCATCAAGTTCTATGTTTGCTTGGGATTGGGTTATGTCCATTGATACTCACTGGTTCTCAACCATGTTTGGCTGGTACATGTTCTCATCTTGGCACGTTACAGGTTTAGCCGTTATTACATTGACCATCTTATTGTTGAAAGACAAAGGTTATATGGCTTATGTGAACGAAAACCACCTACATGATTTAGGAAAGTTGATGTTTGCATTCTCTATCTTCTGGACATACGTTTGGTTTGAGCAATTCTTATTGATTTATTATGCCAACATGCCTGAGGAAATTATTTATTTCTTAGAGCGTTGGGAAGGACACAACAAGATTTATAAAACTTCAGAGATTTTGATGGTTTTCTTAAACTTCTTCTTCCCTTTCCTAGTTCTTATGACACGTGATGCAAAAAGAACGCGTATTTTCTTAAAAATTGCGGCATTCTTTATCATCGTTGGACACTACATTGATTTTTACCAAATGATTATGCCTGGCGTTTTAGGAGGTCATGCAGGTTACGGTTTAGTTGAGTTTGGAATGGTTACTGTTTTTGCTTCTGCTTTTATTTACATTATTAGTGATGAATTAACAAAAGCTTCTTTAATAGCGAAAAACCACCCATTCTTACCAGAAGCGGTTCATCACGATATTTAGTATTTAAATTACGATTCTAACAAATAAAACATATGAATTACCTAGTTGGTCTTTTATCCGTTGTATTCTTCATCTTAGCGATTACTGTAATCAGCAAAAGCTTGAAGCTTAACAAAAACCTTAGTGGTGAAAATGAGTCAGATTCTGCTCTAGATTCACATAATAATACCAATGCTTTTGGATTCTTACTATTCTGGCTATTTGGAACAATTGCAGGAGTATGGTCATTCTTACATTCTAAGCCTGATTTTCTTCCTGTAGCTGCATCAGAACACGGAGTAAAGACAGATTCTATGTTTTGGATTTCCATGGCTGTCGTAACATTTGCTTTTTTCATTACGAACTCCTTATTGTTCTTTTTTGCATTCCAATATCGCAATGATAAAAACAGAAAGGCGACTTTCTACCCTGTCAACCATAAGCTTGAAATTATCTGGACAATTATTCCAGCCATTGTAATGGCGATCTTAGTTTTCACAGGTTGGAGAACTTGGAGAGATATTACTTCTCAAGCACCTAGTAATGCGGTAGTAATTGAAGTAACTGGTCACCAATTTGGTTGGTATGTACGTTATGCAGGTAATGATGATAGCCAATTAGGTAACATTAATTATAAATTGATTGATGAAACGAATAGCCTTGGTCTAGACTTTACAGATAAAAATTCATTTGATGATTTTACTGCTAATGAATTGCACCTTCCTAAAGGTGTGCCTGTCTTGTTGAAAATCAGAGCTCAAGACGTTTTACACTCTGTTTATCTTCCATTCCAACGTGTTAAAATGGATGCTGTACCAGGTATGCCAACTAAATTCTGGTTTACTCCTACCATTTCAACGGACGAAATGCGTGCTAAGCTTGGTAAGAAGGATTTTAACTTTAAGTTAAACTGTACTGAGATTTGTGGCCGTGGTCACTTTGGTATGGCCATTACTGTTTTCGTGGATGAACCGGCTGATTACAAAAAATGGGTATCGGAACAAAAACCATTCTTAACCATGAATCCTGCGTACTTGTCTAAAGTGCCAGAGAATTTAAAAGCGAAAGCAAGTAAATATATTCCAGCTGAGCCTATCGCAGCAGATAGTACTGCTACAGAAGCTGTTAGTGTCAAATAATTAGAAAGAATTTAGAAAAAATAATACCTATGTCAACAGCCGTATCAACTACTGAAGAAGTACACGCTCATGGACACGATCATGGTCATGATCACGAGCATGAACATCATGAACTTGGTTTTATCCGTAAGTACATCTTTTCAGAAGATCATAAGACGATTGCAAAACAATATTTAATCTCAGGTATCCTTTGGGCATTTATCGGTGGATCATTATCGATCATCTTCCGTTTGCAATTAGGTTTCCCTGATATGAGCTTAGAATGGTTAAGACCTATTTTAGGTGAGTGGATTGATGAGTCAGGTAAATTAGATAAAGAATTCTACTTAGCCTTGGTAACGATGCACGGAACCATCATGGTATTCTTTGTATTAACAGCTGGTCTATCGGGTACTTTCTCAAACTTCTTGATTCCATTGCAAATTGGAGCCCGAGATATGGCTTCTGGATTCATTAACATGTTATCCTATTGGTTCTTTGCCTTGTCATCTGTGATCATGTTCTCTTCATTGTTCATTGAAACAGGTCCAGCTTCAGGTGGTTGGGTTATATACCCTCCTTTAAGTGCATTGCCTCAAGCTATGCCAGGTTCTGGATTAGGTATGACCTTATGGTTAACCAGTATGGCCTTGTTTATTGTTTCTCAATTAATGGGTGGTATCAATTACATCTGTACGATCATCAACTTGAGAACCCGTGGTATGACATTTACAAAAATGCCACTAACTATCTGGTCATTCTTCTTTACAGCGGTATTAGGTTTATTATCTTTCCCAGTATTATTATCAGCGGCTTTATTGTTGATTTTTGACCGCAGCTTTGGTACTTCTTTCTATTTATCGGAGATTTATATTCAAGGACAAGCGCTTCCAAACATGGGAGGTAGCCCAATCTTGTACCAACACTTATTCTGGTTCTTAGGTCACCCAGAGGTATACATCGTATTATTACCTGCTTTAGGTATGACTTCTGAGGTTATTGCAACGAATTCACGTAAGCCTATTTTTGGATACCGTGCTATGATTGGTTCAATGATGGGTATCACCGTACTTGCCTTTATCGTTTGGGCTCACCACATGTTCGTTACTGGTATGAATCCATTCCTAGGTTCAGTATTTATGTTCTTAACCTTAATCATTGCTGTTCCATCAGCGGTAAAAGGGTTTAACTACATTACTACACTTTGGAAAGGTAATATCGTATTTACTCCAGCTATGTTATTCTCCATTGGTCTTGTATCCCTATTTATTTCAGGTGGTGTTACAGGTATCATTTTAGGTAACTCGGCATTGGACATTAACTTACACGATACCTATTTCGTAGTTGCTCACTTCCACTTAGTAATGGGTGCAGCTTCATTCTTTGGCTTGATGGCTGGTGTTTACCACTGGTTCCCTAAGATGTTTGGTCGTATGATGAATAAGACAGCTGGATATATCCACTTCTGGTTAACATTTGTGGGTGTTTACTTAGTATTCTTCCCAATGCACTATACAGGTATTGCTGGTTTCCCTAGACGTTACTATTCATTTACAGCTTTAGGAAATGATGGTGAATCAGCTTTCACGGATTTGAACGCTTTCATTTCGATTGCAGCAATTATAACCTTTTCTGCTCAAGCTATTTTCTTCTTTAACTTCTTCTATTCAATCTTCAAAGGAAAGCGTTCTACACAGAACCCTTGGAAATCGAATACGTTAGAATGGACAGCTCCTATCGTACCTGGGCACGGAAACTGGGAAGGAGAAATTCCTGCCGTATACCGTTGGCCATATGATTATAGCAAGCCAGGTTCTGAGGCAGATTTTATTCCTCAAACTGTACCTCATTCTGCAACTCCTGAATCAAATCTTCCTGAAGAGAATGATGAGATTGCAAAAGAAAAGGAAATTGAAAGTTTATTAGCGGCTCAGAACGAGAGTTACAACCGATAAAAACCAATAACCTAAAAGATGCATCGAAATGATTCTCATTTGGATGCATCTTTTTTTTTCTCCCTACAACCATGACATTCCAAAAATTTGGCTTTGTTACTTTACTCTGTATTTACCTTCTCATTTTAGCTGGAGGAATTGTTCGAAGTACGGGATCGGGAATGGGATGTCCAGATTGGCCTAAATGTTTTGGTAGATTTATTCCTCCAACCAAAGAATCCGAATTACCCCTTCATTATGAAATTACCTACAAAGAGAAATTACATGGTGAAGTAATTTTCAACCCAACTAAAACGTGGATTGAATACATCAATCGTCTAATTGGAGCATTAACAGGGTTATTTGTTTTAATAACGACCCTATTAGCCTATAAAACAGGAAAAAAAGAATTTATACTTTCCTTTCTTGCCTTATTACTTGTATTAGGTAATGCAGTTTTAGGTAAGTATGTAGTAGATTCATTTCTTTTGCCGGGTGTTGTCACCATTCACATGCTATTGAGCATAGGAGTATTGTTTCTACTATTCAAGGCTTTACAAGTCAAGCAAAGCTCCATTGAAACTAGCTCTAACATACGATCGTGGATACTATTGAATCTACTAATCTGTGTGATTCAAATTATCTTAGGTACTCAGGTAAGAGAAGAAATGGATCACGTCATTGTTCAATATGGAGAAAACGCAAAATCTGAATGGGTTAGCCATTTAGGAATGATCTACATCATTCATCGAACATTTTCATGGGTACTTGTCATTAGCCACTTAATTCTCTGGAATAAAATAAAAAAATCAAATTTCAGTTCATTAAAAAACTATAGTACCTACTTATTAGTTTTTCTAAGTATATCCTTACTAACAGGAATATTAATGGCGTATGTCGACTTACCTTTGGGTAGTCAAGCCATTCATTTAACCATATCGCTCGTCATCCTTGGATTACACATGAACACATGGATTAAAACAAGCACAAACACATAAGATGTCATCCATTAAGCCATATATAGCATTACTAAAATCCAGACTATCCATTACGGTAGCCTTCTCTGGAACATTTGGCTATTTATTGGCCCCTATTGAACATACGACACTGCATATTATAATTATTTCTTTAGCAGGATACTTGCTTACAGGCGCAGCTAACATTGTCAATCAATTGAAAGAAATTGATTTTGATAAGTTGATGAAACGAACAGCAAAAAGACCATTACCAACACAAGTTATACAGCCTCAGCAAGCTAAAATCTATGGAATAATCATTTTGATGGTATCATTGGGCTTACTGAGTTATCTATCTTGGAAAGCTGCCATCATAGGATTCATTTCCTATCTATTGTACGGCTTTGTTTATACCCCATTAAAACGTGTTGGCCCAATCTCGGTATTTGTTGGTGCTATTCCTGGAGCCTTTCCTCCCATGATTGGATGGCTAGCGGCCACCAATGAATTTGGCTGGGAACCCGGTATATTATTTGCTATTCAGTTCTTCTGGCAATTCCCACACTTTTGGGCGATTGCCTGGGTTGCTGATGCAGATTACAAAAAAGCAGGATTTAAAATGCTTCCTAATGATGGAAAGAAAGACATGAAAACGGCTTTCACCATCATGATTTATACCATCTTTTTGGTACCCTTGGGGCTTGTTCCCTACTTATTGCATATGACAGGAATTCAATCCGCTATTATCGCTGTAATAGCAGGTACTTTATTCCTTTGCCAAACTTTTTACCTGATGATGCGCCCGACAGATAAGGCCGCTCGGTGGATGATGTTTGGATCTTTTTTCTATTTACTTGTAGTACAAATTGCCTTTTTATTTGATAAAATTTCATAACATGAACGCAGAAACCAATTCTATAGAAGCCAAAGCAACTCGTTCAGTGAATCCTAAAATATTCACCATGTGGTTGTTCATTGTATCTATTATTATGCTCTTTGCTGCCTTTACCAGTGCCTACCTGGTACGTAAAGCAGAAGGGAACTGGGTAGAGTTTCAGTTGCCGAATCTATTTTGGATTAGCACAGTAGTTTTATTACTCAGCAGTGCCTCCATGCATTTTGCATTATTAGCAGCAAAAAAAGACCAATTTAATGCGTTAAGAATAAGTATTTCTATTACTTTTGTGCTCGGATTATTGTTTTTAGTATTACAATATTTCGGATGGGTACAATTAGTCGAAATGAACGTTTATTTCGTTGGTAATCCATCAGGGTCATTTGTCTATGTTTTATCTGGTCTTCACGGTCTACATTTAATCTCTGGATTAATTGTTTTGATTGTAGCCTTAATAGCTGCATTCCGTATGAAAATCAATGCCAAAGCCCTAACTCAAATTAAAATTTGCTCCACCTATTGGCATTTTTTAGATGCTTTGTGGATTTATTTATTTTTATTTTTAGTGTTTAACAATTAAGCTATTACCTCATGTCAGTTGCACACGCTGCCCCTTCTGTTCCTGAAAACTTAACCTGGACAGGTGGTTCTGAACCTCTTAAAGCTAGTTATGGAAAACTAATGATGTGGTTTTTCCTACTTTCTGACACCTTTACATTCTCGGCACTTTTAGTGACTTATGGAATGATTCGTTTCAGTCAACCAGCTTGGAAAGGAAGTCCTAGTGATTTCTATTTTTCAACACAACACTGGCCTATCCCAGAAAAAGTGTTTGAGGCAGTTCCATTCTTACACGGAGTTTCATTACCCTTGGTATTCGTAGGTATCATGACGTTCATTTTAATTGCATCTTCAGTAACCATGGTATTAGCTGTTGAAGCTGGGCACCGTGGCGATCGCAAGGATGTTGAAAAATGGATGCT
Organism: Aquirufa nivalisilvae; assembly: GCF_003143535.1. GTDB lineage: Bacteria > Bacteroidota > Bacteroidia > Cytophagales > Spirosomataceae > Aquirufa > Aquirufa nivalisilvae. Next base: position 381,657 of record NZ_CP029346.1, on the reverse strand, counting down.
TTGGACCATCGTAGGTGGATTCACTTTCTTGGGCTCTCAAGCTTGGGAATGGGGTCACTTTATCCACGGACCTGAAGATTTGTCATTAGCAGCTAAACAATTAGTAGATGGTGTCATGACCCCTATTGAAGGAGCTAATTTAGTACGTAACCCATATGGCCCTCCGGCCTTTGCAGACTTGTTCTTCTTTATTACAGGTTTCCACGGAACCCACGTATTTTCAGGAGTTATCCTTAACATTTTGATTTTCTTCAATGCAGCTACTGGAGTATATGAGCGCAGAGGTCATTATGAAATGGTTGAGAAAGTTGGTTTATACTGGCACTTTGTAGACCTTGTTTGGGTATTCGTATTTACCTTCTTTTATCTTGTTTAATATTTAATTCCCTTAACATATGGCTTCGCACGTTACTGCACACGAAACCTCAGAAAAAGAAATTCCAGCTCCACAAACAGGTGCTATTTGGAAAACTTTTTGGATTCTTTTAATTCTTACAGCAATCGAATTCGTTATTGCCTTTACATTGCCAGCTAACACTTTACGTGTTGCTATCTTTTCAGGAATGACAATCGTTAAAGCATTTTATATCGTAGGTGAATTCATGCACTTAAAGCATGAAGTAAAAACCCTTATTTGGGCCGTTTTAATCCCTACCGTATTCGTTGTTTGGTTACTTGTAGCTTTGATCTACGAAGGTGGACATTTGTATTAGTAGATCTTAATCTCTTATTGGCGCATGACTAAAAAGACAGGCATTTTATTAACCATTTTAATAGTGCCTGTCTTTTTATATTTAGGCTTGCACGAATTTGGTAATAATCATTTTCAGCTACCTCGATACATTCCAGAAATTGATTCCACTACAGGTGAAGTCAAGATGGAAAAAAGAATCAATCCTCGTTGGAATGAATCTGATATGGACACCGTATTCTTTCGAATCCCCCCTTTTCAATTAATAGATCAGAAAGGGGCTCCATTTTCTTCCCAAATATTAGATAATCAGATTTATGTAGCGAGCTTTTTCTTTACTCGCTGTACAACCATTTGCCCCAAAATTACCTCACAAGTTAGTCGTCTCCAAGATGTATTCAGCCGAGAGGATGATATCAAACTAATCTCTATTTCAGTAGATCCTAAATTTGATACACCTGAAAAACTCGCTCAATATGCCCATCGATTTGACGCGAAACCAGGAAAATGGTATTTTTTAACAGGTGATAAAAAAACCATATATCCCTTAGCCTTAAAAGGTTTTCATGTTCCTTTAGCCGATGCGTCTGAATATGATCAGGCAATAAAAAATCCGGATGAAACATTTATACACTCTGAAAGGTTAATACTGATAGATAAAGAAAAACACATCAGAGGCTTCTACAATGGTACTGATAAAAAAGAAGTAGATCGACTTATGATGGAGATAAAAGTATTAAAACGCATTTATGATAGCGAAAAATAAGATGGCTGCATATAAAATTGAAAATACCCCTAAGAATAATCAAATTATCAATGTTTTATCGCTAGCGATTCCCATAGCAGTTGCTATGTTGAATGCGATACAAACTAAGTTTCCTTTAGGTGCATGGACTAAAATTCTTCCTCATATAAACGGTGTTTTAAATGCCACCTGTTCCATCATTTTGGTTCTAGGATTTATCGCCATTAAAAATAAGAACATCGATTTACACCGTAAATTAATGGGTGTTGCATTCGTTTTAGGAAGTCTTTTCTTAGTATCTTATGTTTGTTATCACATTTCGAATGAACCTACAAGGTTTGGAGGAACAGGATGGCTAAGACCTACTTATTACATATTATTGTTTTCGCATATACTACTTTCCATAGGAGTAGTTCGCTTGGTTTTAAAGGCAATCTATTTTGCCTTAACAGATCAAATTGAGTCTCATAAAAAATTAGTTAAATGGGCGTTCCCCATATGGCTATATGTCAGTATTACGGGTGTATTGGTTTATTTATTAATTGCCCCATATTATGTTTAAGAAATTACTATTTTTCATCTTTTTGTTTTTCTTACTTGTGCAGTTTGATAGCTCAGCTCAATGCGCAATGTGTCGTACAACGGTGGAAAGTACCATTTCCAATGGTCGTTCCAATATTGCAACAGGTTTAAATACCGGAATTTTATATTTACTCACGGCCCCGTATTTATTAGTGGGTGCTATTGCATTTTTATGGTTCCGTCAAAGTAAAAAAGAGCAACAAGATCGTATTGCTAAATTAAGAATCAGACAAAAAGTTAGTCAAATATTAGGCCAATAAACTAATCCCAAATAGGATATTGGGTTAATTTGATAGTCTCGCCAAAAAATAGTTGAGTAGACTTTTCAAAGGAGTCGGTATAATCCGAGACAAAAAATTGTCGAGATCCTGTTGCCTCTTCTTGTATAGACAAATCATATTGCTCTAATATGCGCTTAATTTCCTGAGCCACAATTTGCGATGTATCAATAACAGGAATTTGACCTTGATAAAATTGCTCAATTTGAGATTTAATCAAAGGATAGTGTGTACAGGCTAAAATTAAACCTTCAATATTTTTTAATACATCCTGTTCCAAATATTCTCGAATAATTTGTTCTGAAATGGTATTATTAAAAAAACCTTCCTCAATCATGGGGGCAAGTAAAGGCGTAGCCAGAGATTGAATATGAATATCTTTCCCTAAGGCCTCTGCCTTACGAGCATAAATTCCAGAATTAACTGTTTGTTTCGTTCCAATCAAACCTAAGGTTTTGCCGGCCCAATGTTGATCCAAATATTGAATGACAGGATCGATGACATTTACTACCACAGCCTTTGTTCCAACATATGTTTTCACTAAATCGTAGGCCGCCGCTGAAGCTGAATTACAAGCAATTAAAATCAACTTGCAATTTTTCTCCAATAATAAATTACAAATTTTTACAGAATAGGCTTGAATTGCCGTAGCTGATTTATCCCCATATGGTAAGTGAGCAGTATCCCCAAAATAAATAATAGGTTCTTGTGGAATCAGTTCTGTAATAGCGTGGGCTAGGGTTAATCCTCCTATTCCACTATCAAAAATCCCAATGGGTGCAGCGTTTGGCATATATATTAAATCTGCGTAAAGAAAGGAATTTTGAAAATCTTTTCAAACCCATGCAACCATTTATGTTTAATGCACATCTTTACATTCAAATAAGTTCTATAATCATTGAGTAAAACTTTACTACCCTTCAAGAGCGAACAAGAGTTAATTCAGGCTTGCCAAAAACAAGACCGAAGAGCTCAACAAATTGTCTACCAGGTAAACGCTGGTAAGATGATGGCAGTATGTAAGCGCTATTTAGGAATAGGTCCCGATGCGGAAGATGCATTGATGGAAGGTTTCATGAAAGTCTTTAGTAAAATAGACAACTTCCAAGGCCAAGGAAGTTTTGAAGGTTGGATTCGAAAAATCATGGTGAATGAATCATTAATGAAAATTCGTAAAACGGCCAATCGATATGACCAAGACATTGACGAAACATATGATGTAGCTCATCCCGAGGATGCCTTAATGCATTTGGGTGTTGAGGAAATTCAAAACTTAATTTTGGAATTACCTCCTGGCTACCGAACGATATTTAATCTATATGCCATAGAAGGCTATTCGCATGTTGAAATTGGCGATATGTTACAAATATCAGAAGGTACATCAAAGTCGCAGCTTTCACGAGCACGACAAATATTACAGAGTAAACTAAAGGAATTACAAGCATGAAAAAATCATCGGTTGACAATTGGGATTCCCTTGAAAAAAACTGGCGGGAAAAACTAGACTCTCAGGAAGAGGAAGTTCCAGCTGCTATTTGGAATCAAATTGAGAAAAAGCTTGAAGAGAAAAAAGGAAAGGCTGTTCCATTCATCATTCATCGTAGACAATGGTCTTGGGCTGCTATATTATTGATTTCCTTTGGTTTAGGCTGGTGGCAATTATCCAATCCAGATGCTTTAGTGGACGATTCAAAAATAGCCCAGCACATTCAAACAGAGACCAATGCCCCTGTTCAAAATTTACCTGATACCAATACACCTGAAATAGTAGAAAAAATCAGTTCGACGAATCCAAATAGGGCAAATCATTTAGTGCAAGTAGTGAGCCATACTTCCCATTCGGCTTCCATACAAGAAACAAGAAATACTCCAGTATCTATTTCCACAATAGATGAAAGTAACACCAATAGCAACCCAATTATTTTAGCAGATAATCGGTCATTGGAAAAAGAAAAACCCGCTTTATTGGCAAAAGAAGAAAGTGTCGAATTGTTAATTGACATTCAACCAAGCCAAGCGAACAATCAAGAAAAAGAAAATAGCTATGTTCCGGAGCCTAGCAAAAAAAGACATTCCTTGTTTGCGCGTGTAGTGAAACAATTAAGACAGGCCATCGATGGTGAACCTGTAGATTGGCAAACTTTAAAGCAGGGAGACCCCAAACTTGAAAACAGTATTCACCAAGTGGCGAATACATATATCAAAACCGAACAAGTAGTACAAAGAACATTTCAATTTTAAGTATATGAAAAATTTATTCATCTTAGGATTCATCCTAATTAGCACTAGTCTATTGGCTAGACCAAATCAAGATTCCTTATTATTAAAAATTGATAAGCGTAATCAGGAAATCATTGGCAATCCGAGTAATTCGAAAAAATCATTGAAAGAAGAATTACAAGCTATTTTTGCAAAAAATGGCATAGTGATGGAAGACAGCTTGTGGCAAAGTATCCGTAAGGCTGTACAAGCAGATAACGAAAAAGACACCTCAATTGTAGTTAGCGTAGGTGGGAAAAATGTCAATATTAAATTACATCAAAGTGGATTTAATGGGACAAAAAGCTTTTCCTCTACTAAAACAATTTCAGCTGGATCGTCTGGTTCTAACGACAAGCAAGTGGAAGTCGGACTGAAGGGAATTCATGTTAAGGAAGGAAATGAAGAAGTCCATGTGGGCTGGAATGGGGTACAGGTCAAAGAAGGAAATGAAGTCACTCGGGTTATCTGGGGTAAAGATTCCACTAAAATCCAAGCTAAAGATCGAAATTTCTATCAAAGAAGAGGCTTGAATCTGTATTTAGGCTTGAATGGGACATCTGGTAATTTACCAGCCATGAGTATAGCGCAATTTCCTGCCCCGCTATTGTCCACGGATTTTGCCTTAAAACCTTTGGGATCAAGATATGTTGGACTAGAAATATCTAGATCTATCCGACTTAGTTCTGGAGATAAATCTAGGTTCAATTTAGGTTATGGGATACAGTTTGATTGGTACAATTTCATGTTTGACCACAATCGAATCATTCAAAAAGGAACGGATGCTGTTATTTTCCAACCAATCCTAGATGCTAATGGAGGCGAGACTGTACTTTCTAAAAACAAAATGACTGTTAGTTATATAACTTTACCAATTATGCCTCATTGGACTTATTCCAAAGAATCGGCAGTGCAGATGATAGGGCTAGGTGGCTATGTTTCTTATCGATTGGATAGTTATACGAAAGCGATTGAAGACAAGACAGATAATTTACATAAAACGACCTCTAACCTTTTTGTAAATCAAGTTCGCTATGGTGTCCGAGCTGAGTTTGCCTTGAAACATTTCCCAGATTTATTTTTCTCATATGATTTAAGTCCATTATTTGAGAAAGGAAAGGGACCCGAGGTACAGGCATTTAGCTTCGGAATACGACTATTATAAAATTAATTTATAATTTTTTCACCAAGGTGTTTGTGGATACCAAAATTTGAGCTACTTTTGCGAACTATTTCAGTAAAACGTTTGACTGAAATAAGAAAGAGGGGGATATACCAGAGCGGCCAAATGGGGCAGACTGTAAATCTGCTGGCGAATGCCTACGGTGGTTCGAATCCATCTGTCCCCACCATTCGCACACGGAAATGACCAAGTTTTTGTGTTGAAAGTACCAGCGGGAGTAGCTCATTTGGTAGAGCGATAGCCTTCCAAGCTATAGGTGGCGGGTTCGAGCCCCGTCTCCCGCTCAGTAATTGTCGTTCTATGAGGAAGCTCATAGACGACTTTTATATTTGGTAGGGCCCAGAAGACCTACTACTGGCCCTTGGATAAAGGCCTTTGTAGCTCAGTGGTAGAGCACTTCCTTGGTAAGGAAGAGGTCGGCAGTTCAATCCTGCTCAAAGGCTCTAAAATACCAAAATTACTCGTAAGAGTAGCTTCGATTAGCACATTTTGAAACTTTTTATAACTAAATTAAGAACTAAATAATCATGGCAAAAGAGAATTTTGACCGAAGTAAACCCCACGTAAACATTGGTACTATTGGCCACGTTGACCACGGTAAAACTACCTTGACTGCTGCTATCACAAAAGTTCTTTCTGAAAAAGGTCTAGCTGAGAAGAAAGATTTCTCTTCCATTGACTCTGCTCCAGAAGAGAAAGAGCGTGGTATCACAATCAACACTGCTCACGTTGAGTATTCAACAGCTAACCGTCACTATGCTCACGTTGACTGTCCAGGTCACGCTGACTACGTGAAAAACATGGTTACAGGTGCTGCCCAAATGGACGGTGCTATCTTAGTAGTTGCTGCTACTGACGGACCAATGCCACAAACTCGTGAGCACATCCTATTGGCACGCCAAGTTGGAGTACCTCAATTGGTTGTTTTCATGAACAAAGTGGACATGGTAGATGATCCAGAATTATTAGAATTAGTAGAAATGGAGATTCGCGAGCTTCTTTCATTCTACGAATTTGATGGCGATAACATTCCAGTAATCCAAGGTTCTGCTTTGGGAGGTTTGAATGGAGATGCTAAGTGGGTAGCTACTATCGATGCATTAATGGATGCTGTAGATAGCTGGATTCCACTTCCTAAGCGTGATGTAGATAAGCCATTCTTGATGCCAGTTGAAGACGTATTCTCGATCACAGGTCGTGGTACAGTAGCAACAGGTCGTATTGAGACAGGTGTTATCAACTCAGGTGAAGGTGTAGATATCTTAGGTATGGGAGCTGAAAACTTAAAATCAGTAGTAACTGGTGTTGAGATGTTCCGTAAGATTTTGGATCGTGGTGAAGCTGGTGATAACGTAGGTTTATTGTTACGTGGTATTGAGAAAACTGATATCCGTCGTGGTATGGTTATCTGTAAGCCAGGTTCTGTTAAGCCTCACACTAAATTCAAAGCTGAGGTTTATATCTTGTCTAAAGAGGAAGGTGGTCGTCACACTCCATTCTTTAACAAATACCGTCCACAGTTCTATTTCCGTACAACAGACGTAACAGGAGAAATCATGTTGCCAGCTGGTGTGGAGATGTGTATGCCAGGTGATAACTTGACAATTGAAGTTACATTATTGAACCCTGTAGCTATGGATAAAGGTCTTCGTTTCGCGATTCGTGAAGGAGGTCGTACTGTAGGTGCTGGTCAGGTAACTGAAATCTTAGACTAATTTATTAGTTGATATAGAAAAAGAGCGGCTTATCCCGCTCTTTTTTTTTGCTCAAAATTTTAAGATTTGACAACTTTCAAAAAGTTGTCAAATCTATAAGAAATCTATTAGAACAAAATAGAAACGAATGAACCTTGAAATAAATTATCCTATGAAAAAGATCCTTGCGTTATTATCACTTATCTTATTAAGCCACTTGGCCATCAGCCAAGAATATTATGAAGTAAGAACCTACCAAATGAAATTCAGAGGTAATTTGGGAGTAGTTGAAAAATACATTTCCAATGCTTTAATCCCTGCATTAAATAAATATGGAGTCTCTAAAGTGGGCGTTTTCAAAGATTTAGGAAAGCCGGAACCCGCAATTTTAGTAGTTACTATCCCCTTTTCATCACTTGAGTCTTATGCTGGATACAAAGCTGCATTAGAAAAAGATGAAGCTTATTTACAAGCTAGCAAGGCCTACTTTGATATGGTTGGCTTGGACAAACCTCTATTCGAAAAAATATCTACTTATTTAGCTAAAGGCTTTAAAGGACATCCAGCTCTAACCTTGCCTACCAAAAATGAAGGTCGTATTTACGAATGGAGGACTTATGAGTCGTATAACGAAGATGCTTTACGTAGAAAAATTGCCATGTTTGATGATTCAGAACTTCAAGTATTTGAAAACGTGGGATTACATCGTGTTTTCTTTGGGGAGGTCTTAGCAGGTGAGAATACGCCCTGCTTAACTTACATGGTTAGCTTTGAAAATATGGCTGAGCGTGATAAAAATTGGGCAAAATTTTCAGCAGATCCAGAATGGAAACGCATTTCCAATGACCCTAAATATGCCAATAGTCACTCCAGAACGGTCCGCCGATTCTTGGAACCAACAGCATATTCTCAATGGTAATTGCTTTTAATTAATCGGAGGTTTGCGAATTAGGAAAATTTGCCTAAATTTGCAGTCCTTCTACGGGCATAGTATAATGGTAGTATGCAGGTCTCCAAAACCTTTGGTCAGGGTTCGAATCCTTGTGCCCGTGCCATGTAATAATTTTTAAAGCCGAATAATCGGTGAAAATATGAGCAACTTTACATCATTAATTAAGGAATCTTGGGTAGAAGTAACAGAACATGTTACTTGGCCTAAATTTTCCGAACTTCAAGCAAGTTCTATATTGGTTTTAGTGGCCTCTCTAATTTTTGCCATCTTGGTAGGATTAGTTGACTTGGCATTCAAATCTGGATTGGATTTATTTTATAGTTCATTTTAATAGGGCTTAACCCGATCCTTAACACGAAAAATAGCCATGGCAGAGACTAAATGGTATGTTTTGAGAGCAATCTCTGGACAAGAAAAAAAAGTGAAAACGTATATGGAGAATGAAATCGCACGCCAAGGCGTGGCTGATGCCGTTCCCCAAATATTGATTCCTACCGAAAAGATTTATGAAATTAGAAAAGGGAAAAAGGTCATTCGCGAGAAGAATCTATTTCCTGGCTATATCATGATTGAGGCGGATTTGGCAGGTGAAGTGAGTCACATTTTAACTTCTACACCGGGTGTCATTGGTTTTCTTCAAACCATGAATGAAGAAGTAGAAGAAACTAAAATTGAAGGCGGAAAGACGAAAAAGGTAAAAGTGGTTGTAAAAAAACCAATGCCATTAAGTCAATCTGAGGTAAATCGTATTTTAGGTAAAGTAGATGAATCAGCTGCGGTAGAAGACTTTGCTTCGGTATCCTTCATCAAAGGTGAAACGGTACGTGTTATTGATGGACCATTTGCAACCTTTGAAGGAACGGTGGAAGAGATTCACGAAAACAGCAAGAAATTATCTGTGATGGTAAAAATCTTTGGAAGAAATACTCCTTTGGAATTAAATTATTCTCAAGTAGAAAAATAAACACTCGTCCATTTTGGATTGAAAAACCCTAACCAAAGAAGGTTAGGGTTTTTTATTTCACTCCCATTTGATTTATTTGTGGTAAAAAAACAGATAACATTATCTGCTAACCACTAAACACATGCCAGATATCACATTTACCTACGAAGGTGCACTGCTTCGTTTTCAGCATCTTTCCATTAAAAATGCGCGAACTCAGGAAATCATTTGCAATAACCTGGAAAAACAAGATACTTTTCATTTGCCGCCTGGCAATCATATCATTGAAATAAGGTATCGATTCAATATCTTCCTATATCCTTCCTCCCGATTTTCCCTAGATGTACCTGAAGGCAGGCATCTATACTTTGACCTTAAAGAAAAAGAAATTGCCCACTACCTTATTGCCCAATTAGTAATAATTCTAAAGCTCGCGATTGGGTTCATCGCAGCGCTTGTATTCCAAAGGGATCTACCTAGTACAATTGGGGGAGCCCTTATCGTTGCTACACCCATTTTAACCTACAACCAAATCCGAATATTGATTTTAAGACATCCATGGCAGCGTTTAAGCAATGGCTACCTAGAACTTAGACACGCTTGGGAATATTAATTTGAATTATTGTCAATTAGCTTTGCTTTATCAAATAAATCTCCTAATTTTGCAGTCCGTTTAAAAAGCGGCATTCTATTCGATTGATTATCAAACGGATGAATGGATTGGAAGGTTTGTTACGCTGGAAGATCAAAACGAGTTGCATCAGATAAGGAAGCTTCCACCCTTATTGGCAGATAAAGCTCAATAATTCACTTAAAAACGATGTTTTAATATGGCAAAAGAAATAGCTGGTTACGTTAAGCTTCAATGCAAAGGTGGCCAAGCCAATCCTTCACCGCCCATCGGTCCTGCATTAGGTTCGAAAGGATTAAATATCATGGAGTTCTGTAAGCAGTTCAATGCTAGAACTCAAGATAAAAACGGCGTAGTATTGCCGGTCCTAATTACTTATTACGCAGACAAATCGTTTGATTTCGTTGTAAAAACACCTCCTGCACCAATTTTGTTATTGGAAGCAGCCAAGGTAAAATCAGGTTCGGCTCAACCAAACTTGAAAAAAGTAGGATCTGTTTCTTGGGATCAAGTGCGAGTTATCGCTGAGACTAAGATGCCAGATTTAAACTGTTTTACAATTGAAGCAGCAATGAGTATGATTGCTGGAACGGCACGATCAATGGGTATTACTGTTTCTGGAGAGAAACCGTTCTGATTGTAATAATCAGAATTTAACATTTTAATAAAAAGGTAATGGCAAAACTTACGAAGAAAAAAAAGGAAGCCCTTTCTAAATATGATGCGACGTTAGAGTATTCTCTAAACAAAGCAGCTGAAATTTTGAAGGAAATTTCCTATACAAAATTCGACGCCTCTGTGGACATTGATGTTCGCTTAGGAGTAGATCCCCGCAAAGCCGACCAAATGGTTCGTGGCGTGGTTGCCCTACCTCATGGAACAGGAAAAGACGTACGAGTTCTCGTATTGTGTACTCCTGATAAAGTAGAGGAAGCAAAAGCAGCCGGTGCTGACCATGTAGGATTAGATGATTATATTTCAAAAATCGAAGGAGGTTGGACCGATATCGATGTAATCATCACAATGCCTACTGTTATGGCCAAATTAGGTCGCTTGGGTCGTGTGTTAGGTCCACGTGGACTTATGCCTAATCCAAAGTCTGGTACAGTTACTTTGGAAGTAGGAAAAGCAGTAAATGAAGTGAAAGCCGGTAAAATTGACTTTAAAGTTGATAAAACAGGTATTATCCATACCTCTATCGGTAAGGTTTCATTTGACGCTAGCAAAATTGCTGAAAATGCACAAGAAGTAATCAACACGTTGATGAAACTAAAGCCATCTTCTGCAAAAGGTACATATGTTAAATCGATCAATATATCTTCTACTATGTCTCCGGGCATTGTTATTGATAAGGCGACAGTAACTGGATTGTAATCATGACAAGAGAAGAAAAAAATCAGATTATTGATGAGTTGAGCGAAAAGTTCGCGGTAACTCCGTACTTCTACATTGCAAGTACAGCCGGTTTAACAGTAGCTCAAGCTACAGAATTCCGTAGAATGTGTTTTTCAAGAGGTTTAGAATACAAAGTATTCAAAAATACCTTGATTGCAAAAGCATTAGAAAAAACGGGAAATGACTATTCTGCATTCAACGAAGGTGTATTGAAAGGTATGTCTGGAATCATTTTCTCCCCAGAAAATGCTAAAGTTCCAGCTAAATTGATCAAAGACTTCCGTAAAGAAGCAGGAAAGGATAAAATTGCATTCAAAGGCGCTTCTATTGAAGGTGGTTTATACATTGGTGAAGACCAATTAACAGCACTTGAGAATATCAAGTCGAAAAACGAGATGATTGGAGAGGTTATTGGCCTATTGCAATCGCCTGCTAAAAACGTTATCTCTGCTCTTTCAAGCGGTGAGAAGAAATTAGCTGGTATCGTTAAGACTTTAGGAGAGCGTCCTGAATAATTACCTGATATTACCGGGGTATAACCCCACAAAATAATTAATTCTTAACAATTAAATTTTCAAAAAATGGCAGATTTAAAAGCGTTCGCTGAACAATTAGTGAACTTAACTGTAAAAGAAGTAAATGAATTAGCTGCTATCCTTAAGGATGAGTACGGTATTGAGCCAGCTGCTGCTGGTGCTGTTGTAGTTGCAGGTCCTGCTGCTGGTGCTGGTGACGGTGCTGATGCTCCTGCAGAGAAAACATCTTTCGATGTTGTCTTGAAAGCTGCTGGTCCTAACAAATTAGCAATCGTTAAATTAGTAAAAGACTTAACTGGTTTAGGTTTGAAAGAAGCGAAAGATGTAGTTGATGCTGCACCGAAAGCTGTTAAAGAAGGTGTATCTAAAGACGAAGCTGAAGGTTTGAAAAAATCTTTAGAAGAAGCTGGTGCTGAAGTTGAATTGAAATAATTCACACACTGATTTTTTAAAAAAAAGGGGATGGCAACATTCCCTTTTTTTTGCTTTATTTGAATTCTAATTGCCTTTTACCTAAAACAAGACACATGCGTGATTTGATCCAATTACTTCCCGATGCTATAGCAAACCAAATTGCTGCTGGAGAAGTAGTACAAAGACCCGCTTCTGTGGTAAAAGAGCTAATGGAAAATGCTATCGATGCCAAAGCTACCTATGTCCAACTCATCATTAAAGATGCCGGCAAAGGAATTATTCAAGTCATTGATAATGGAACAGGAATGTCTGAAACAGATGCAAGAATGTGTTTTGAAAGACATGCTACCTCCAAAATCAGAAAAGCAGAAGATTTATTCAGTATCAAAACGATGGGCTTTCGTGGAGAGGCGATGGCCTCCATTGCTTCTGTAGCCCAAGTAGAATTAAAAACCCGAAGAGAACAGGATGAGTTAGGCACTTTAGTTAGAATTGAAGCCTCTGTACTAAAAGCTCAAGAAAGCATACATCATCCCATTGGAACATCGATTACCGTTAAAAACCTATTCTATAATATCCCTGCTCGTAGAAATTTCCTCAAGTCGAACCCCGTTGAAATCCGACATATCCTTGATGAGTTTCAACACATGGCCCTAGCCCATCCTCATATCCGATTTTCCTTTGTTCAGAATGAACAAGAGACATATCAACTACCTGCTGAAAAATTGGGTAAACGGATTGTCGATCTATTTGGGAAAGGCTACCGTGAACAATTGGCTTCTTGTGAAGAAGATACCTCCTATGTCAGCATTAAAGGCTATGTAGGTAAACCAGAACATGCCAAAAAAACTCGAGGAGAACAGTTTTTCTTCGTAAATGACCGCTTCATTAAAAATGCTTATTTAAACCATGCCGTAATGAGCGCATATGAACGCTTATTACCGGAAGGCTCCTTTCCGTTCTATGTTTTGTTTCTAAGCATCGATCCTAGCCATATCGACATCAATGTTCATCCAACCAAAACGGAGATCAAATTCGACGACGAAAGGTCTATTTACGCCATTGTTCAAGCTGCCGTTAGAAAGACACTGAGTATTCATAATTTAATCCCTTCCTTGGATTTTGATACCAATGTCAATTTTAATATTCCTCATCATCCTTCAGGAGAATCCTCTCAAAGTAGATCGAGTCATTTTTCTCCCAACACCAATAACTCTTCCAACAGAAATGTACAAGATGCATGGAAAAAACTATACGAAGGATTACAAGATAATATCCAAGCATTTGAACAACAAGCCCCAATTACTGTAAAACCAGCTCTATTTGACCAACAAACAACTAGTTCAGAAACCATCATTCAGAGTCGTGCCAACCAAAGAGAAAATACGGAGTTCAATTCCTCGAATTTCCAAGTCATTCAAATCTTACAAAAATACCTGGCACTAAGCTGGTCAAATGGTCTTATTTTGATCGACCAAAAAAGAGCCTATCAACGTATTTTATATGATCAGTTTATGGATCATTTGCAGCGCAAAAATGGAGCATCTCAGCAATTACTTTTCCCTAAATTATTGCACATCAGTCCTGCAGACCAATTAATATTAGAAGAAATCAAAGAGGACCTTTTGTACTTAGGTTTCCAGCTAGCTTTAGAAGATGGAGCCAAATATTGGGTCAAGGGAATACCTGCAGGCTTAGGAGAGGAAGATGGTCAATCACTATTGGAAGGGATATTGGAACAAGTAAAACATGAAGCTAGTGATTTAAGTAAACATAGGAATGAAAAAATAGCACAGGCCATGGCTAATCGATCAGCTATACGTTACCAACAGAAAAAATTGACTTCTGAGGAAATGAATGCCTTGGTCGAACAATTATTTGCCAGCAGCAATCCTAATTCTTCTCCCAATGGAGAACAAATTAGTCGTGCTTTACATGCACAAGAAATTATCGATTTACTTAACTAAAATACTATTTTTTGTATTTTGATTTCGATGGATTGAATTGCTTCTTTGCCATTTTTACCACAGCATAAATCATATTGGCTACCGTAGCAGGCACCATAGTAATCAAACCAGTCCCTTGTTTAAAGTCTGGATTTTGGTTTAAAAAATCATTGACATACTTATTTTTATGTCGTAATGTCTCAAAATTCAAACTTGTCTCTTCCATCTTAAATGGAGTCTTTCTGACACGGCTATACCTTTCAATTTCAAATAGATCATAAATCTTGTTTATGGTTGCTGTCTGGCCAGGTACATTATTCTCATAACGCAAGAAGTTTTTAGTATACTCCCTGATAACAGAATAAATAATCGGATTGATAGGATTGGAATAGAAGACAACCTTATTCGACAAGTTCTTCAATTTAATGAATATCATTTCCCAAAGGAAATCATGATATGGCATTTTAACGATATGTCGATAATTTCTCTCTACCGATAAGGTGAGTCGGATAATAACTAAATCTTCATGCGTTAAAATGGTAAAATAGCAGAATCCAACCATTTTATCTTTAACCATAAAACTCCAGATAAAAACTTCATCAGGAACTGGATAACAAAACGATCCACCTAATGCTTCATCTAATGTGAGATTGGGCCCAATGGTATGTGTTAAAATAGTATAAATGCCCGAAAACAAGTCTGATTGAATATCAATATCTTGTTTTTTTATGTGGTACTTTACAACCCTCATAGAACTTATTGAAATAAAAAAGTACCCTTCAATTTTAAAATTAAGCAATAAAGAAAGCTTAATTTTTTAAATTAATCATCCTTTAGAATAATATCACTTGAATAAATTCTTGAAATAACCGTTAAATAGTATTTATTTAGCCAATTCCACAGCACGATCTCTCGCTGCAAAAATACCTTTTTGTAATCCTTGTCCAACTTCTTTTTCACCAAAGGTCTTTAAAGCGGCTTCAGTGGTTCCTCCTTTAGAAGCAACCGCTTGAATTAATTCGTCCAAGGATTTATCACTGGTCTGCATGAGGTGGTAAGAACCTAGCATGGTTTGTTTAACTAATAATGCAGACATGGATGGGTCAAACCCCATAGCTATACCTGCATCAATCATGTTTTTAATCAAATAAAAGAAATAAGCTGGTCCACTACCACTCAATCCTGTAACGGCATCAAGTAGACTTTCCTCTTCCAGGAATACTGCACGACCCGTCGAGTTGATTAAATTCTCTGCTAAACGAATGTCGGATAAACCTACTTCTGGCGCAGATGCAAATGCCGTCATACCCATACCCAATAAGGCTGGTGTATTGGGCATAGCACGAATAATTAATGGATAAGACAGACTTTCCTGGATCTTTTTAATTGGAATGCCCGCCATAATGGAAAGCACCAATTGCCCAGGACGTAAATATTGTTTTAACTCATCCGAAACCGAAGGATAGTCCTGAGGCTTTACGGATAGGATAACTAAATTAACAGAGGATATTTTTTCTGAAATAGTATCGACAACCACCCCTGCTTTCTGCTCTTGAAGAATATCCCCTCTTTCCTTATTTTTTTCAATCAATAACAAGTCTTCTTTCTTGACCAAATTATACTGAATAAATGAATTGGCGAAAGCCATTCCCATATTTCCACAACCTATGATTGCAATTTTCATATGTTATTTACCTTTAAATAGATTTTCCAAAAATTGATCTAAACTAGCCCCTCTGAGGCCTTTTGCCATAACTTTCCCTTCTTTATCCAACATGAAGGTCATAGGTATGGCCGAAACTTGATAGGCTTGAGCCGCAACAGAATTCCAGTATTGTAAGTCTGACACATGCTTCCATGTTAACTGATCTGTTTCAATGGCCTTCAACCATGCACTTTTGTCTTGATCTAAACTTACTCCAAAAATCTCAAAACCTTTATCTTTAAAACGGGCATATGTTTTAATGACATTGGGGTTTTCTCGTCGGCATGGACCACACCAACTAGCCCAAAAATCAATCAATACATATTTCCCTCTCAATGAAGAGAGAGCAACTTTTTCTCCAGAAGGAGAAGGTAAGCTGATTTCTGGAGCTTCAGAGCCTACGCTAACACCCTTCAATCGTTTCAAATTTTCCAAAAATGGTTTTATCTGAACATGATTGGGTCTTTCTGCCTTAAATTTTTCAGCAATCATTTCCAAAGTCGCCATTTCCGTTTCTACTGGTAAGAAATTGGTCGTCCAAAGTGCTACTAAATTAGACCCCATTTGAGGAATAAGTGCTTTTATTTGACTTAAAGCTAGATTTTGAGCTGCTTCAAATTCCTTCTGTATCCGTGTTTGAGAGGCTGGAGTTTTTTGAATTTCGGCATTCCAAGCTATGACTTTTTTTTCAAGACCTTTGGATATGGCCATGACTTGGTTCATCATTTTAATATTAATTGACTCCCCCGTAACACTGTAAGAACCTGGTTTATCTGGCAAATTAACTCCATCTGCTTCTACTATTACCTTTTCACTCCCCTCTAGGATGACCATGACCTTCTGAGGATTGGCTATATCATAAAAATTAATCAGATAAAAGCCTCCATTATCCAATACCTTGCCGCGAAAAACACCACTATTATTTTGATCAGGACTTAAAGAATCAATCTTGATGGCTTGACCACGAGCATTCAGGAATTCTAAATAAATCTTCCTTTGAGGAACCAATTGCTTCACCTTGACTTGAATGGTAAATTCTTGAGCCTTCAAGGCAAATGAAAGTAAGATGAAAGCGAGTGCGCAAATTCGATTCATAGTTATGGATTATTGTGCCAAAGCTTCTTGGACTAACTGATTTACGAGTTTGGGATCTGCTTTACCTTTCGATTTTTTCATTACTTCTCCGATAAACAGGGCAATTAAGCCTTTTTTACCTTTATGGTATTCTTTAACTTTATCAGGAAAGGCCTGTATTACTTCTTGAACGAAATTAATGAGCTCATCATTGTTATCTGCCAAACCCCAGCCATTTTCCTCGACCAATTGTTTGGGGCTCTTTGTTGTTTCCTGTAAGCAAAGTGGAAATAATTGATGTGCTGCTAAATTATGTGTAACCACCCCTTGTTCAACTAAATCGACAATTTCAGCTAAATTTTTAGGGCTAATTTCTAAATCTTGAATGTGCAATAAGCTTTCATTCATGTGGGATTTTACGGGTCCCATTAGCCAATTAGATATGGCCTTATATGATTTAGAATGAGCTGCTGCTTCTTTGAAATACAAAGCCATTTCCTTGGTATCAGCTAAAAAATGAGCATCATAAACGGGTAGCCCAAACTGATCCATTAATTCTTGCTCTTGCTCCCAAGGTAATAAAGGCATGGTAGACTTAACCTCATTTATCCATTCTTGACTTATATGTAAAGGGGCTAAATCGGGTTCTGGAAAATAGCGATAATCATTCATGGTTTCCTTGACACGCATACTCGAAGTTCTTCCAGAATGTGCATCAAAAGTACGTGTTTCTTGAATGATGGTTTCTCCTGCATCTAGCATAGCCGCTTGTCTTGTACATTCAAATTCTATGGCACGCTGAATATTGCGAATGGAATTCATATTTTTGATTTCCACTTTGGTGCCTAGTTTAGTTGAACCAATAGGTCTTAACGAAATGTTAACATCAGCACGTAAAGATCCTTCTTCCATATTACCATCACATATTCCTAAGTAGCGAACTAATTTTCGAACTTCGGAAACTAATGCAAATGCTTCTTCAGATGAATGTAAGGTGGGATCTGTAACCATTTCAATCAATGGTGTTCCAGCTCGATTGTAATCAATAAAACTAAACGGGTTATCGCCTTCATGCAAGGATTTCCCTGCATCTTCCTCCAAATGAATATGATGAAAGGAAATGTATTTTTCTTCTGCTTTTAATTTAACTTTTATCTTTCCTCCAATACAAATGGGCGTTTTATCTTGAGTAATTTGATACCCTTTAGGAAGATCCGGATAAAAATAATTTTTACGGTCAAAATACTGCCATTCATTAATTTCAGAACCAATAGCAATTCCCATTTTAATGGCATACTCCACTACTTTCTTATTCAAAAAAGGTAGAGTACCTGGATGACCTAAACTAATGGGGGAAATTAATGTATTAGCTTCTCTACCAAAACGGACTGCATCACTCGCAAATATCTTGGAATCCGTTTGCAATTGTGCATGGATTTCAAGTCCGATAACTGGTTGATAAATAGTAGATTGAAATGTACTCACAGATTTGAAATAATTAGATCATCAATAGTCTGTAAAGATACAAAAAAGGATAGGAAAGCTAGGCTTGGCGCTTGATTTTACAAGTGCAGGCTACTTTATGCTTATAATTCACCCAATATCCTACGGAAATAAATATTCCAAGTAATAAACCAAAAGCCCAATCGAAGCTATTATTACCCAAAACTACTTCTATTAACTTAACCAATACAGCCAGTCCGAGGTAAACCATAGGTAAAGGTTTACGGTGTCTTTTAAAATCTTGGAAAAGAAGAATAAAAGCAAGCAAAAAGCTAGTTGAAACTAAAAACCATTCGAAAGTAGAAGTAAAAGCAAAACTACTTGCTATGTAGGGAGCGAAAAACAAAAAGATAGGCAATGTCATGCAAT
Organism: Aquirufa nivalisilvae; assembly: GCF_003143535.1. Lineage (GTDB taxonomy): Bacteria > Bacteroidota > Bacteroidia > Cytophagales > Spirosomataceae > Aquirufa > Aquirufa nivalisilvae. The sequence goes on along the minus strand of NZ_CP029346.1, from coordinate 362,757 downwards.
GGATAGCACATGCGATAGAAAAAAACAAGCCCATTTTTTCCATGACTAATAAATGTTTGTATCTTTTCATTATTTAGATAGTTAAATAATTACTTAATTTCTAATTTGAAATCCAAATCAATATCGGTTGAACCAATTTCTTCATCGCCATTTTTTACTCTTTTCCCATTGGCTGGAGGTTGGTGTTTGAGTATAACATGCAGTTTACCTATACCTTTACCTTGGGTTTTACCTGTATTCTTGAGTCCAACAGGTAGGTTATTTTTATCTTTATCTTTCGCTTTTAATGAAAATAGAGAGGCGGGTGTAACTTTAAAGACAAATAAATGAGCTTCTGCATCTTCTTCAATTTTCTTTGTCACATCGACGCGTGGTTTTCTTGATTCATCATATACTTTCACTTCCATTTCATAATTTTCATTTGCATCTAAAACGATGGATTCAAATTTATCAGGAGGCGTAATAGAATTGGCATCAAGATCCTGAAAGGCAAATGTTTTAGTTACGTTTTTGCTATCAGTGAATTGTAATTCTACGGTAGTAATTAATTCATTATCATCAGTGGGTTCTACTACGGGGTCTTTTTTACAAGAAAAAAGGGCTAGGCCAATAAACAACGCTAGTAAGAATTTGCTTTTCATGAGATTATCTTTTGCAATACTGTTGCAAATATACAAAGAGAATTTATTATTGCAACACTGTTGCAATAATAAATTATAAATGGTGAATTGTAAATGGTTCGGTTTACAATCTAATCCCTAAAACTAAACACTAATAACTAGCTAAATGGGTTAATCCTACGAAAGCAGCATGAGCAAAGCGACAGGAAAGGAATGGTAAATGGTGAATGATGAATTATAAATGGATTCGGCCTACATTCTAATCTCTAATAACTAGCTAAAAGGGTTAATCCTACGAAAGATGAGAACGTTGTATCAGCAAAGCGACAGGAAAGCAATGGTAAATGGTGAATTGTAAATGGTTCGGTCTACGTTCTAATCCCTAATACCTAATACCTAATCCCTAATAACTAACCCTAATCCCTAATAACAAAAAAAAGCCCACTAGAGACTAGCGGGCTTGATAATAATAACTTGGAGCTTACTTACTTTCCCGGGTTTGATCCCAGTATCATCAGCGGTGCGGGGCTTAACTTCTCTGTTCGAGATGGGAAGAGGTGAACACCCGTCCTATCGGCTCCATAAATCTTGCAAGGTCTTAGCCTTTTTCCATATTGTGAGATAAAATAAACAGTCGTTGCATTTTTTTTATAAAAGTAAGCTTTCGGGTAATTAGTACTACTCGACTTTGACATTACTGCCTTTACATCTGTAGCCTATCGACCGTGTCGTCTACACGGACCCTTCATGGAATACTCATCTTCAGGTCAGTTTCGCACTTAGATGCTTTCAGCGCTTATCTGGTCCCGACGTGGCTACTCAGCTATGCCCTTGGCAGAACAACTGATATACCAGCGGTCAGTCCAACTCGGTCCTCTCGTACTAAAGTCAGAACCTGTCAATATTCCTACGCCCACAACAGATAGGGACCGAACTGTCTCACGACGTTCTGAACCCAGCTCGCGTGCCACTTTAATCGGCGAACAGCCGAACCCTTGGGACCTTCTCCAGCCCCAGGATGTGACGAGCCGACATCGAGGTGCCAAACCTCCCCGTCGATGTGAGCTCTTGGGGGAGATCAGCCTGTTATCCCCAGAGTACCTTTTATCCTTTGAGCGATGGCTGTTCCATACTAAACCACCGGATCACTATATCCTACTTTCGTACCTGATCGACTTGTCGGTCTCACAGTCAAGCTCCCTTTTGCTATTGCACTCTACGCACGGTTACCAAGCGTGCTGAGGGAACCTTTGAAAGCCTCCGTTACTCTTTTGGAGGCGACCACCCCAGTCAAACTACCCACCAAGCAATGTCTCCCATTTAGGGATTAGAATTCCAGTACAAGAAGGGTGGTATTTCAACGTTGGCTCCCCGATGCCTAGCGACACCGGCTCACAGCCTCCCACCTATCCTACACATCCAGTACCAAAACTCAATGCTAAGCTATAGTAAAGGTTCATGGGGTCTTTCCGTCCCGTTGCGGGTAAACGGCATCTTCACCGTTACTACAATTTCACCGAGCTCACGGCTGAGACAGTGCCCAGATCGTTACACCATTCGTGCAGGTCGGAACTTACCCGACAAGGAATTTCGCTACCTTAGGACCGTTATAGTTACGGCCGCCGTTTACTGGGGCTTCAGTTCAATGCTTCGCCTTGCAGCTAACATCCCCCCTTAACCTTCCAGCACCGGGCAGGTGTCAGGCCTTATACGTCATCTTTCGATTTTGCAAAGCCATGTGTTTTTGTTAAACAGTCGCCTGGGCCATTTCTCTGCGGCCTCGATTACTCGAGGCTCCCTTTATCCCGAAGTTACAGGGTTAATTTGCCGAGTTCCTTAGCCGTGATTCACTCGAGCGCCTTAGAATATTCTTCTCGACCACCTGTGTCGGTTTACGGTACGGGTTACTTATTAGTTATACACGCCTAGACTTTTCTTGGAAGATCACTCGCTACACTCGTTTTGGCATTGCTGCCGCCTCTCAAAGACACTATTCCGTCAGTATCTGGTAACCCATTCTCTCCGTCATCTATTTGCCCAATAAGTAAGTACAGGAATATTAACCTGTTGTGCATTAGGTTGTCGCTCTCGCTAGACCCTTAGCCCCCGACTAACCCTCAGTTGATTAGCATAGCTG